>NZ_JBVILC010000004.1:245100-459460 GCF_055580545.1 Streptomyces sp. NPDC031670
AAACCAAAATCACATCCTCCCATTCCCCTCCAAGGGGACCAAATCCCCAGACAAGTGTCGCCTTGGGGGGGGGTTTATTTCTTGGGGGGGGGGGGGGGCCCCCCCCCTCCCCCCCCCCCCCGCCGCGCAGCGCGGCCGGATCCCCGGCGGGGCCTCCCCCGGGCGGACGTCTCCCCGAGGTGTCGACGGAGCGCAGGCGGGCACCCGGTGCGCATGAATGAGACGCGGGCAACCGGGGGATCGTATTGGATCGAGACCGCTCCCGGCGGCACTCCGTACCCACCCCTGGACACGGACACCCGAGCCGATGTGGTGGTCGTCGGAGCGGGCATCGCCGGTCTGAGCGCGGCGCGCGAGCTCGCCCGCGCCGGCCGCAGCGTGGTCGTCGTCGAAGCCGGCCGGATCGCGCAGGGCGTCACCGGCCACACCACGGCCAAACTCACCGCCCTGCACAGCCTTTCGTACGCCCGGCTGACCCGCACCCGTGACGCGCAGGCCGCACATCTGTACGCGCGGTCGCAGACCGACGCCCTGGAGCACGCCGCCGCCGTGGTGGACGACCTGGGCATCGACTGCGACTGGGAACGCGTCCCCGCCTACACCTATCTGCGCGACACCAGCCGTATCGAAGAGCTTCGCGCGGAGGCGGAGGCGGCCCGGGCGGCGGGGCTGCCCGCCGAGTTCGTGCGGGAGACCGGGTTGCCGTACCCCGTCGCGGGCGCCGTACGGCTGGCGGACCAGGTCCAGTTCCATCCGCGCAAATACCTCCTGGCACTCGTCGACGACCTGCTCGCCCACGGCGGGAAGATCTACGAACACACCACCGTCGTCGACTTGGACGAGGGCGAGCCCTGCCGTGTGACCACCGATACGGGAGTGACCGTGACGGCCCGCGATGTCGTCGTGGCCACCCACTACCCCATCTTCGACCGGGCCCTGCTCTTCACCCGCCTGGCCATCCACCGCGAACTGGTCGTCGCCGCGCCGATTCCCGCCGACCGGGACCCGAAGGGTATGTACATCACCCCCGAGCTGAACACCCGCTCGGTACGGACCGCGCCCTACGAGGACGGCCGGCGGCTGCTGATCGTCACCGGCGAGAGCTTCACCCCGGGCGCCGAGGACACCCCCGCGCGGTTCGACAAGCTGGCCGAGTGGGCGCGGCAGCACTTCCCCGGCATCACCATCACCCACCGCTGGGCGGCCCAGGACACCGACCCCACCGATCAGGTGCCCATGGTCGGCCGTCTCCACGCACGGGCGTCGCACGCGTATGTGGCGACCGGCTTCGGCGGCTGGGGCATGAGCGGCGGCATCATGGCCGGGCGCCTGCTCACCTCGCAGATCACCGGCGAACCGCTTCCGTGGAGCGGCCTGTACGACCCGACGCGCATCCTCAGCGCCGTACGCCAGGCTCCCGAGTTCCTCCAGAACCAGGCGAAGGTCGCCCGCCACTTCGTGGGCGACCGGCTGCGTCCGCCGAAGGTCGGGGACGTCTCCGAGATCGAACCGGGCAGTGGTGCCGTGGTCCGCGTCGACGGCGAGCGGTGCGCGGTCTACCGTGACGAACGGGGCGAAGCGCACGCAGTGTCGGCGCGCTGCACCCATCTGGGCTGCCTGGTCGCCTTCAACAGCGCGGAACGCACCTGGGAATGCCCGTGCCACGGCTCCCGCTTCGACACCGACGGCAAGGTCATCCAGGGGCCCGCGACCCGTCCGCTCGGGCAGCGGAAGGTCTGAAGGTGTAGAGCCCCCGGTTGTGAAAACAGCCCCCCACGGCAGTGCCGTGAGGGGCTGTTTCCGTTCCGGACGGAACCACCGGGTCAGCGCAGCAGCGCCGGCCGGTTCCAGTGCCGGTGTGCGGCGACGGCCTGGATGAAGCGTTCGGCGAACTCCTCGCCGTCGGCGGAGGGCCGGGCCGTGGGATCCGTGACCACGCCGTGGTCGGCGGCGACACCTTGGCCCTGCTCGGTGGTGACACCCAGCCGGTCCAGGAGGGCGACCGCCGAGCCGAGGGCGCCGATCGGCTTGCCGTGGCGGTAGGCGTCCCGGACGAAGCGGACGGCGGCCTCCTCGGTGAGCAGCGGGGAGTCACCGGGCGGGCCGTCCGGCAGCAGGACCGCGTCGTAGAGCACGGAGGCGACGGTGGGCAGGGCCCGGTCGACGACGTAACCGCTGCCGTCCAGGCCGGTGATCTTCCCGTCGTGCGGGGCGATGGCCTCCACGATGGCGCCCTGGGAGACGAGTGCTTCGCGGATCGGCGCGAGGTGTTCCGTCTCCAGCCCGTCGGCCACCAGCAGGGCGATCCGGCGGGTGCTGATGGAGCCCTCGCCGCGCAGGGATTCCAGGCTGAGCGCGGGGGAACTCCCCTTGTGCCGGTCCGCGCCCTGACGCGGGGCGGGGACACCGATGCCCTCGGCCACTGCCCGGGCCAGCGCCCCGTCCACCGAGGCCAGGACCTCGACGGTGCGGGCGCGGACGCTCATCGCCTCGACCTTGCCGAGCTCGAAACGGAAGGCGTCGATGATGTGCTGCTTCTCCCAGCCGCTCATGCTGTTCCAGAACAGTGCCGCCTGGCTGTAGTGGTCCTGGAAGCTGGCGCTGCGGCGACGGATCTTCTCGCCGTCCACCCGTTCGGCGTGGTGCCGGTACGCGTCGGCGTGACCGCCCGCGACCGCGGGGCAGCCGCCGCCGAGCGAGTTGGGGGTGTAGCTGGTGGCGCCGGAGTGGACCACGCCCTGGTGCGGGCCGTCGCGGTGGTTGGTCCGTACGGGTGCGAGCGGCTGGTTCACCGGCAGCTGGGCGAAGTTGGGGCCGCCCAGTCGCAGCAACTGGGTGTCCAGATAGGAGAAGTTCCGGGCCTGGAGGAGGGGGTCGTTGGTGAAGTCGATACCCGGCACCACGTTGGCCGTGTGGAAGGCGACCTGCTCGGTCTCGGCGAAGAAGTTCTCGGGGTTGCGGTCCAGGACCATCCGCCCGATGGGGCGGACGGGCACCTGCTCCTCCGGGATCAGCTTCGTGGCGTCCAGCAGGTCGAAGTCGAAGGCGAACTCGTCCTCCTCCGGCACGAGCTGGACGCCGAGCTCCCACTCGGGGTAGTCGCCCGCCTCGATCGCCTGCCACAGGTCGCGGCGGTTGAAGTCCGGGTCGCGCCCCTGGCACTCCTGGGCCTCGTCCCATATCAGCGAGTGGACGCCGAGCTTGGGCTTCCAGTGGAACTTGACGAAGGTGCCCTTGCCGTTCGCGTCGACAAAACGGAAGGTGTGCACCCCGAAGCCCTGCATCATCCGGTAGCTGCGCGGGATGGCGCGGTCCGACATCAGCCACATGATGGCGTGCAGCGTCTCCGGCTGGAGCGACACGAAGTCCCACAGCGTGTCATGGGCGGAGGCGCCGGTGGGTATCTCGTTGTGCGGCTCGGGCTTGAGCGCGTGGACGAAGTCCGGGAACTTGATGCCGTCCTGGATGAAGAAGACCGGGACGTTGTTGCCCACCAGGTCGTAATTGCCCTGCGAGGTATAGAACTTCGTGGCGAATCCGCGCACGTCCCGTACGGTGTCGGCCGATCCGCGCGGGCCCTGCACGGTCGAGAACCGGACGAACACGGGTGTCTTGACTTCGGGGTCCTGGAGGAACGCGGCCTGGGTGAAGTCCGCGCACGACTCGTACGGCTGGAAATACCCGTAGGCACCGGCGCCGCGCGCGTGCACCACGCGCTCGGGTATCCGCTCGTGGTCGAAGTGGGTGAGCTTCTCGCGGAAGTGGAAGTCCTCCAGCAGGGTGGGTCCGCGTTCACCCACCCGCAGGGAGTCGTCGGTGTGGTCCACGACGACTCCCTGGTCGGTGGTGAGCGGGCCCGATGCCGGGTCGTGCGCCCGGAAGGCGTCACGCTGTGTCCGCTTGGGGTCGGTCACCGAACGGTCCTCCCGGCCTTGTCGAACGCGGTTGTCAGCGCCTCGCAGAAGGCGGGCAGGTCATCGGGCTTGCGGCTGGTGATCAGGACGTTCGGCCCGTGGTCGCAGATCTTCACCTCTTCGTCGACCCATTCACCGCCGGCGTTGCGGATGTCCGTACGCAGACTCGGCCAGGACGTCAGAACCCGTCCGCGCACCACATCGGCCTCCACCAGCGTCCAGGGGGCGTGACAGATCGCCGCGACCGGCTTGCCCAGATCGAAGAACGCCTTGGTGAACGCCACGGCCTTCTCGTCCAGCCGCAGGAAGTCGGGGTTGGCGACGCCGCCCGCGAGGACGAGTCCGTCGAACTCCGCCGCGTCCGCCTCACCGACGACCTCGTCGACGGGGAACGTATCCGCCTTGTCGAGGTGGTTGAACGCCTGGATCTCCCCCTTCTCGGTGGAGACCAGCACGGGCGTGCCGCCCGCGGCGTCCACCGCCTGCCACGGCTCGGTGAGCTCTTTCTGCTCCACGCCCTCGGGCGCGACGAGAAATGCGATCCGCATGTCTGCTCGGTCCTTTCGTGTTGGTGCTCTGTGCGTGCCCCGGCCTCAGCCGGTCGACAGCGCCTCAAGAAGGTCGCCGACCTCCGGCGACGGCAGCGAGCGCGCCACGTCCGCCAGGGCGACCATCCCGACCAGGGTGTGGCCGTCGATGACGGGCAGCCGACGCACCTGGTGGGTCCTCATCGTCCGGAAGATCTCGTCCACGTCGTCGTCGGCGCCGATGGTGACGGCCTCGCCCTGGGCGAGGTCACCTGCCGTCGTCGCGGCGGGGTCCTTGCCCGCGCCCAGCACCTTGACGACGATGTCACGGTCGGTGATCACGCCTTTCAGGCGGTTGTCGCTGCCACAGATGGGCAGCGCGCCCACGCCGAGCTCGGTGAGCTTGACGGCCGCCTCCAGGACGGACTCCGTCGCCGAGGCGCACTCGGCGCCGGGCGTCATGATGTCGCGTGCGGTGGTCATGTCCGGTCCCTTCACTTCGGTGTGCGGCGCATGGGTCTGTCGGCCGCCGGGTGCCCCGGACCACCACCGGATAACGTGCGGAACGGGCCAGGCCGGCGATCGACGCCGAAAGCCGCGGCGTGCGCCGCCCGGAAGCGGGCCGCCTCACGCGCCGACGACCCGGCCGCCGCGCCGGTCGACGATCACTCAGCGCGTCACCGATCGCGGTCGTCCGTCGAGGGTTCCTGCTGCGACCCCGCCCGCCGGGTGCCGGAGTTCCCGAATCCGTGCAGTCCGTGCGGCTTCAGCCGGGCGCCGTCACGGGGTACCTCGTCCGGCTCGCGGCGCTCGACGATCTCGCCCACGGGCCCGGACTCGGGAAGCCTGGGCTGCTCCTCCGGACGGGGCACCCGGGCCCGGCGCCTGCGCTGGCCACGCCACACCAGGGCGATGAGCAGCGCCACGAGGAGTACACCGACGACGAAGGGAGCCACGCCGACAGCCAGGTCTCGGCCGGCGGCCAGTTCTGTGTTGCGCAAAGTCATGACAGGCGGATACCCGGCAGCCGGGCGCGAAACGGTGGGTTCCCCTCCGGAGCGGACTCGGTGCGTACGGTTCACACAGCGCGACACGGGTACTCGCAGGCCATGCTCACGTTTGGGGTCGAAGAAGAGTATCTCCTGGTGCATCCCACCACCGGGCTGCCGGTCGCGCGCTCCGAAGGCGTACGTGCCGCCGCCGGTCTGGGGAAGACCGTGGACGAGGACGAGGTCCAGCCCGAGCTGCTCCAGGCCCAGGTCGAGGTAGCCACACCGGTCTGTCAGGCACTTGAGGAGGTCGGCGGCCATCTGCTGCGTCTGCGGCACGCGCTCGGGTCCGCCGCCGAGGGCCTCGGCTGCCGTCTCGCCGCCGTCGGAGCGGCTCCCGTCGTGGGGGAGACCCCCGTGCCCGTCACCGAGCGCCCCCGCTACCGGGCCATGCATATCAGTGCGGGGCAACTGGTCGACGAGCAGCTGATCAACGGTATGCACGTGCATGTGGGGGTGCCGGACCGCGAGGTGGGCGTCGCGGTCCTCAACCGCATCCGCGTCTGGCTGCCCACCCTGCTCGCGATGTCGGTCAACTCCCCGTTGTGGGACGGCCATGAGACCGGATTCGCCAGCTGGCGCACGCTCGTCTTCAGCCGCTGGCCCGTCAGCGGACCGCCGCCGCGCTTCGCCGACCTCGACGACTACGAGAGCCGCGCGCAGGCGCTCAAGGCGGCGGGGGCCGTCATGGACAGGGGCCAGCTGTACTGGCACGCCCGTCTCAGCGAGAACTACCCGACCGTCGAAGTGCGCTGCCTGGACGTCCAGTTGCGGGCCGACGACGCGGTGCTGCTGGCCGCCATCGTCCGGGCGCTGGTGGCCACCGCGATCCGCGAGCACAAGGAGGGGCTGCCCGTTCCGGAGTGTCCGGGCGAGCTCGTGCAGGCCGCCACGTGGCGCGCCGCCCGGGACGGCCTGACCGGCAAACTGGTCACCCCCGACGGACAACTGCGCAGTTGCGGCGACGTGCTGTGCATGCTCATGAAGCACATCGGCCCGGCGCTGGAGGCGCTGGGCGACACCCGGGAAGTCGACGCCCTGCTCCACCGGCTCCTGCGCGAGGGGACGGGTGCGGACCGGCAGCAGAAGGCCTTCGCCGAGGGCGGGCTCGCAGCGGTACGCGAGCTGATCACCAGCCAGAGCCTGCTGGCCTGAGTCGGCGGCGTCGGGCGGCGCGCGGGAGGCGGGTCAGCGGCTGCGCAGATGGAGCTGCACATCCACTTCCTGGTCGCCCGACGCCGTACCGTCGTCGCTCACCGCGAAGGCCAGCGCGAAGGTGTCGCGCAGCCGCCCCACCGGCCCGGGGCCGCCCTGCATGTTGACGGTGACACTCTCGCCCAGCGTCACCGGCTCCACCTCGCCGGAGCGGTGGGAGGTGTCGACCATCGCGGTCCACACCGTGGGGTGCGCGGAGATGTCCCGCGTCGAAGGGGCCGTGACGCCCCGCTCGGAGGAGTACCACCGGTGCAGGCTCGTGAGGACCGCTTCGGCGTCGCCGGCTGAGCAGCCGCCGAGGACGACATGCACATGTTGCGCCGATGGCGCCTCGGTCCCGAGGGTGGGTTCCATGATCCGTCCCTCCTCACTGGTTTCACCAGGGGCGGCTTCCCGCAGGTACCCGTATGGCGGCGGCGAAACCGGAATGGGAAACCGAGTGATCGCGTGGGAGCGGGGTACCCGCTGTCCGCAGAAGACCCCGATACCCACCCGAGACGCAGGAGGCAGTGCATGTCGCAGGTTGAGCAGTCCGTCGAGGTGGCCGTCCCGGTCCGCACCGCGTACGACCAGTGGACCCAGTTCGAGTCCTTCCCGCAGTTCATGGACGGCGTCGAGCGCATCGAGCAGCGCACCTCCACCCTCACCCACTGGGTGACGAGTGTGGACGGTGTGAAGCGGGAGTTCGACGCCGAGATCACCGAGCAGCGTCCCGACGAGCGCGTCGCCTGGACCACCGTCGGCGGCGACGTGCGTCAGGCCGGTGTGGTGACGTTCCATCGCATCGACGACACGACCACCAAGGTGATGCTCCAGATGGACTTCGACCCCGAGGGCATGGCCGAGACGGTCGGCGACAAGCTCGGGTTCGTCAAGCGCCAGGTGAGCGGTGACCTGAAGCGCTTCAAGGAGTTCATCGAGTCGCGCGGCGCCGAGACCGGCGCGTGGCGCGGACAGGTCTGAACCCCGCCGGAGGCGAACACCCGGGACCCGACCCCTTGCTGATGCCGCCCGCGCACTTCTGTGCCGGACCTGGAACAGCAGGGGGTCGGCCATGTGTCGGCGCCGCCGACGGCTTCCCTGCCCCCCAGCCTGCTAGTCGGCGCGGCCCGTCGCCGCCACGGTCACGCCCAGGCCGATCATCGCGAGGCCGCCGGCACCGCCCACCATCGACAGCCGACGGTCCGAGCGCGCGAACCAGGAACGGGCCGCGGCGGCGCCCAGGCCCCACAGCGTGTCCGTGATCATGCCGATGGCGACCGGGACCAGCCCCAGCACCATCATCTGAAGGGGAACACGGCCGGCCGAGTGGTCCACGAACTGCGGCAGTACCGCAGCGAAGAAGACCACACCCTTGGGGTTGGTGACGCCGACGAGAACGCCGTCCATGACCGTACGCAGATCACCGCGCCGCTCCCCCGCGGGGGCCGCCATGGCCGCCGCGCGCATCTCCTTGCGGTGCCGGAAGGCCTGCACGCCGAGGTGGACGAGGTACACCGCCCCGGCCAGCTTCACGCCCATGAAGACCGTGGCCGAACTCTCCACCAGCGCGCCGAGCCCCCAGGCGACGGCGACCACCAGGAGATACGAACCGAGCAGGTTGCCGACGACGGTCGCGAGCGCCACGCGTCGGCCGTGCGCCAGGGCCCTGCCGATCACGAACAACACGCTCGGCCCGGGAATCACGATCACCAGCAGCGACATCGCCGCGAACGCCAGAATGCTCTCCGTGGACACCATCTGTCCGCCCCCTCATGCTGCTTTGTCCCGGAGCCCATACAAACAGGCGCCCAGCCGTCCACTCCAGAAGCGTCCACCCATTGATACCGCCCCACGGGCGCCCGCGCCGGGCAACGGCAGCGGGCTTGTGAGCCCGGCCCCTCAGCCGGGGGGGGGGGACGATGCGGCGGTGTCACGTGGCGTTCACCGCCCGCTCCCCCTCCCCCTCCTCGGCCTCCTCCTTCCCTGCCGTCCCCGTCGCCGCCCGTCGCGGCAGCAGCAACGGGGTCGCCAGCAGTAGGACGCCCGCGGTGGCGATCGCGGTGCGGGGGCCGGTGGTGGCCGCCAGCAGGCCCCACGCGGCGGTCAGGGCCGCGATCGCCGCGCTGCTGCTGATCGACCATGCCGCCAGGGTGCGGGCCAGCTTGCCGGGGTCGGTGTGTTCGAGGCGGTAGGTGGCCAGCAGCGGGTTGAACAGGCCGCAGCACGTCACCAGCCCCAGCTGGACGGTGATGATCAGGACGGCTCCGGACGCGCCGGGGCCGGCGAACGCCAGCCCGACCGGCCAGCACGCACGCAGCACCCCGGCCGTGCGCATCACCCTGTGCTGTCCGAAGCGCGCCGCGAGAGGGCGGGCGAGGCGGGAGCCGATCAGGCCCCCCACGCACGGGGACGCGAACACGAGACCGTACTGCCACGGGGCGTACCCGAGGTGGTCGAGCAGGAGGACGGCCATCAGCGGCTCGGTGACCATGATCAGACCGTTGACCGCGACGGTGTTGAGGAACAGGGGGCGCAGGGCGGGGTGGGTCAGGATGTGGCGCCACCCTTCGAGGAGGTCGCCCGCGCGCAGCCGCGGTGCGGCGGGCCGGGCGGGGCGCGGCTCGTTTCCGCCGATGGCGCGGATGCCCAGGGCCGAGAGCAGATAGCTGACCGCGTCGGCCACCACGGTCGTGACCGGGCCGAGGAGACCGATCGCGGCCCCGCCGAGCGGGGGTCCGACCGTGGTCGCGCTCCACGTGGTGGACTCGAAGCGGCTGTTCGCGACGAGCAGGTCCTCCGGCGGCACGAGCGCCTTGACGTACGCGCCGCAGGCCGCCTTGAAGGCGATGTCGGCCGCGGCCGTCACGACGGAGACGACCAGGAGCTGGACGAAGGTGAGGCGGCCGAGGGCGAACGCGAGGGGGATGCTCATCAGTACCGTGAACCGGATCAGGTCCATCGCCACCATGACCGGCCGCTTGCGGCGGAACTCCATCCACGGCCCCAGCGGCACCGCGAGCAAGGCGCCCACCGCCCGCCCCGCCGCGGCCAGCGCCGCCACCTGGGCCGGTCCGCAGTGCAGCACGATGACCGCGATCAGCGGAAAGGCGCCGAAGCCCAGCCCCGATCCGTACGAGCTGACCGCGAACGCCGCCCACAACCACCCGAAGCGCCGCCCCAGCGCCCGCCGACCCCGCATGCCCCGCCCCGCCCCTCGACCGTTCCGCACAACCACACGCTGACCACCGGTATCCAAGCGAGTGGCGGGCGCCGAAATCAAACAACCGGACGGCCCCGGCCGCACAACCACTGGTTGTCCGCATACGATCGCGGCCGTGGACCTCGACGCCGTACGCACCTTCGTGACCGCTGCCGACGGGGGGCGTTTCCAGGACGCCGCCGCGGCATTGTCGGTCACCCAGCAGGCCGTCTCCAAACGGATCGCCACCCTGGAGAAGACCCTCGGCGTCCGGCTCTTCACCCGCGGCGCGCGGGGAGCGAAGCTCACCATCGACGGGCAGGCGTTCCTGCCCCACGCCCGTGATCTCCTGCGGGCCGAGGAGCGGGCCCTCGCCTCCGTCCGTCCCGGCAGCCGTGCGCTGCGCGTCGACGTGATCGGCCGGCGGCTCGCGCCGGCCTCGCTGCTGCGTGACTTCCGCCGGGGACATCCCGAGGCCGAGCTCGACGTCGTGACGCTCTTCGACGCCGACGCGGCGGTGGACGCCATTCGCTCCGGCACGATCGACGCGTCCTTCCGCGCCGTCACCATGCCCGGCCGGCGCCTTCCCGACGACATCGAGACCGCGCGCGTCTACGACGAGCCCATCCAACTGCTCACCGGCCCGGCCCACGACCTCGCCTCCGTGCGCGCGGTCGCACCCGCCGACCTCGCGGGCCGCCGGATCTGGATGCCCGGCCTCGTTCCCGGCACCGAATGGGGCGCCTACTACGACGCCCTGGCCGCCGCGTTCGGGCTCACCATCGAGATCACCGGCCCCGACTTCGGCACCGAACCCCTGCTGGACACCATCGCCGACTCCCGGTCCCTGGCGACCTTCGTCGGCGAGCGGACCCATCTGGTCTGGCCCGCGGACCACGGTCTGCGCCGCATCGCGCTGCGGGATCCGGCCCCGGTGTACCCCCACTCACTGATCTGGCACCGGGACAACACGCACCCGACCCTCGCCGCGCTCCGCGCCGACCTCCACGCCCGGCGAGCGGGCCACTCCCCGGTCGGGACGTGGGCGCCGACGTGGGCTTAGTGCGGGGCGAGCGCCGAACGACTTGACGACGTGGTGCACACCCGGCCGGCGGATCAGCCGGTGGCGTCCGTACCCGTACCGGTACCCCCGCCCGTACCCGTGGCCGCGTTCGGGAGGGCGTCGAGCCGGGCGGCGAGGTCGGGGTGGGGGCCGGCCAGATAGGGCCGGGTCGCGGTCAGGGGAGGGAGGAGGTCGGCCGGGTCCTCCTGGCCGAGGGCCGCGTCGAGGTGGCGGAGCGGTATCCGGGCCGCGGCGGGGAGGTCGGTGAGCGCGGTGATCTGACCCGCGAGACGGCGCAGGTCGGCGGCGTTGTGGCGGGCCCAGGTGGCGACCGTGCGCTCGGCGGCGCGCTTTTCACGAGCGGCCTGGACACGCTGTTCGCCGGTGCTCCCGGCGAGGCCGGGCCGGTTGCGCAGATAGCGGCGCTCGGCGGCCTGGCGGCTGGCGACGCCGAGGGGGTGGGCGAGGTCGGCCCAGCTGGCGCCGGCCTCACGGGCGGTCTCGATCAGACCGGTCTCCCACCCGGCGAGCTGCTCGCGGACCTGCCGCAGCAACAGCAGGGAGGCGAGCGCCTGCTCCGGGCCGTCCCCGCCGGTGGCGGACGTACCGCCGGACCCTTCGTCCCGGGCCGCGCGCAGGGCGTTGTCGATGGTCTCCAGCGCCGCGGCGGCGGCGAGGAACGAGGCCGGGCTCCGGGCCTCGTCATTCGCCGAGGGCGGCTGGTGGGCGCCTGCCATGGGGGCCTCCTTCCCTGCTGTCGTCGTGTCGACGACACCGCATTTGTCATCCATCGGATGACATGCTACAACGTTTTCCGTGAGGCGCATTGGCAGGTACTGCCCGAACCTTCTGGAGGTGTTTCACGATGTTGATGCGCACCGACCCGTTCCGTGAACTCGACCGGCTGGCCCAGCAGCTGATCAGCCCGGGCACCGGCACCTGGACCCGGCCGTCCGCGATGGCGATGGACGCCTACCGCGAGAACGACGAGTACGTGGTGGCCTTCGACCTTCCGGGCGTCAGCGCCGAGGCGATCGACATCGACGTCGAGCGGAACATGCTGACCGTCAAGGCCGAGCGGCGGCCCGTCGGCAAGGCCGACGGAGTGCAGATGGAGCTGTCGGAACGGCCGATGGGCGCGTTCTCCCGCCAGCTCGTGCTGGCCGACACCCTCGACACCGAACGCATCAAGGCCGACTACGAGGCCGGGGTGCTCACCCTGCGCATCCCGATCGCCGAACGCGCCAAGCCCCGCAAGATCACCATCAGCGGGGAGTCCTCCCGCAAGGAGATCCGCGCCTGAGCCGGACCGACGGCAGGGAGGACGGACCGGTCCAGCCCCGTCCTCCCGCCCGGCCCCCCGCCCCTCCCCTCCGCCCGGCGTGCCGCCCCGAACCGCCGGGTCCTCCCCTCACGTCCTCGGCGACAGAAAGGCAACGACCGCAGTGATCTCCGACCTGCAGACAGCGCCCCGGCGCGTACTGGCGATGACCTATGAGCAGATGCTGGAGAAGGTCCGCTACGAAGGCGCGTATCCGACCCGGGAGCGGGCCGAGCAAGCCGTACGGCTGGTGGTGTCGGGGCTGGGGCGCCAACTGACCGGTGAGGAACGCGTCGAGCTGGCCGCCAGGCTGCCCCACGAGGCGGCGCGCATCCTGACCGAGCAGATCCCCGACGTGCAGCCGCTCACCGGCTGGGCGCTGGTCAAGGACCTGGCCGGCCGCACCGGCGCGACCCTCGCGACCACCCGCTGGGACACCGGATCGGTCCTGTCCACCGTCGCCGATCTGGCGGGCCCCGAACTCCTCACCCGCATCCTGAACCAACTCCCGGCCGGTTACGCGCTGCTGTTCGGCCGCGCGGAACTCACCCAGGCCGCGTAGACCCGCGGGGCGCCGCCACCCGCCCGCGTGGTCCGCGCCCCGTGCGCATGTCGCGTCCCCGCCCGCCCCCCGCCCCCTGACCGTCGAGCGCCGGAGCCGCAGCGTCCCACCACGCGGCTCCGGCCGACGCGTTGCGACGACGCCCGCAGGGCCCGCGGCCCCTGCCCGCCGCGGTGCGCCCGAACGGGTCACCCGCCTCGCCCCGGACCCTCCTGCTGCTTAGGCTCCTGGTGCGGTCCGGTCCGTTCGGGAGCCGGTGCGCGGCCGGTCCCGAACCGGGCGTTTCCCCAACGGCGAGCGGGGCAGGCGCGAGTCGTGCTTCGGACCGGAGGCACGCCCGCTGGACGCGTGTGTCCCGGCGACGCCAACTCCGGACGCGTCCTGGTCACATGAGGTTCGGCGGCGTCACCCACACCCCCGACGTGCAGGAGCCCGCGCCATGCCCAACAGCCTCGCTCGTAAGCGGACCCACGACGACGCCCCCGACACCCATGACGCCTTCGCCCGGCTGAACGCACTGGACGAGGGCCCGGAACACGACGCGCTGCGCGAGGACCTGGTGGCGCGGTGGATGCCGATGGCCCAGCGCCTGGCCGGCAAGTACCGCAATCGCGGCGCCGAGCTGGAGGACCTGTATCAGGTCGCGGCGATGGGGCTGGTGAAGGCCGTCGACCGGTACGAGGTCGCGCGGGGCGCGTTCGAGGCGTACGCGATCCCCACCATCAACGGCGAGCTCAAGCGTCACTTCCGCGACTCCCTGTGGGCCGTCCACGTCCCCCGCCGTGTCCAGGAGGCGCGCAACAAGGTCCGGGTGGCGCGCCAGCAGCTCCAGGCCGCGCACCCCGGTGAGCCCACCATCGCCGAACTCGCCGCCCACTGCGGGCTGGAGGAGGAGGACGTCCGGGACGGGCTGGAGGCCCTGGACTCCTTCAAGAGCCTCTCCCTGGAGGCCGAGTCCGGCCCCGGGAGCAGCGGCGGCGAGGGACTGTCGCTGGCCGACACCCTCGGGGCGACCGAGCCCGGCTTCGACACCGTCGTCGACCGGGAGGCGGTCAAACCGGCGCTGCGGGCCCTGCCCGAGCGGGAGTCGAAGATCCTTTACATGCGGTTCTTCAGCGACATGACCCAGAGCCAGATCGCTGCCGAGCTGGGTATCTCCCAGATGCACGTCTCCCGGCTCCTCAGCCGTACCTGCACCCGCGTGCGCCGCGAGGCCCTCGCGGAACAGGCCGCCTGACACTCCTGCCGTTCCAGCGATCCGTACGTCCGGACGACCCGAACTCCCCCGGACGCGCGCACATGTCACCGGCCGGAGACATCCCAGCGCCTTCCTCCCGCGCTGCCGGAGCGGCAGCCCCCCCACCCGCACACGTTCACCCGGAGGGACCAGCCGACATGCCCGAAGGACCTGTTGCCTCGAAGAATGAAGGGGCACCGGCGTCGCGCCGCGCCCCGGCAGAGAGGCCCCTCCCCATGCCAGGACCCAATCGTCGTCCACCCGGACCAGGCCGGGGCCACGCGCGGACCGACCAGATGCTCCGCACCCTGCTCCGGCGCCGCAAGCGGTCGTTGAGCAGCGCTGACGTACTCGTCGCCGACCGGCCCAAGGTGCGCCGCGCGGTGACGGCGGCGGCCCTCGGCAACACCATGGAGTGGTTCGACTTCGGCGTCTACGCCTATCTGGCCAGCACCATGGGCAAGGTCTTCTTCCCGGCGAGCTCGCCGGGCGTCCAGGTCGTCTCGACCTTCGCGACCTTCGCCGCGGCGTTCCTGGTCCGGCCGCTCGGCGGGCTGGTGTTCGGCCCGCTCGGCGACCGGATCGGCCGGCAGAAGGTCCTCGCCGCGACGATGATCATGATGGCGGCGAGCACCTTCGCGGTGGGCTTCCTCCCGACGTACGCGGCGGTCGGGGTCGCCGCCCCCCTGCTCCTCCTCGTCTGCCGACTCGTCCAGGGTTTCTCGACGGGCGGCGAATACGCGGGGGCCACGACCTACATCGCGGAGTACGCGCCCGACCGGCGCCGGGGCTTCCTCGGCAGCTGGCTCGACTTCGGCACCTTCGTCGGTTATGCCCTGGGGTCCGGCCTGGTCACGGTCCTCACCGCCGTGCTCGGAACCGATGGGCTGGAGGACTGGGGGTGGCGCATCCCCTTCTTCGTCGCCGGACCGCTCGGCCTCATCGGCCTGTACATGCGGATGAAGCTCGAGGAGACCCCGGCCTTCAAGAAGGAGGCCGCCTACGCAGCCGCGGAGAGCGGGAACCCGACGGCCGAAGAGGCCCCTCCGACGGCGAAGGGAACCCTCAAGGAGATCTTCACCCGGCACTGGCACGCGGTGCTCATCTGTATGGGTCTCGTCCTGCTGTACAACGTCACCAACTACATGGTGACCTCCTACCTGCCCACCTACATGACCGTCGCCCTGGGCCAGGACGACACCACCGCGCAGTTGCTGGTGCTGTGCACCATGCTGCTCGTGGTCCTCACCATCACGACAGTGGGCCACACCTCGGACCGCTGGGGCCGCAGGCCCGTCTTCCTCGCGGGCAGTATCGCCCTGATCGTGCTGGCCGTACCGGCCTTCCTGCTCATCAGGGAGGGCGGCATCCTGCTCCCGGCCGTGGGCTGCGCGATCCTGGGCCTGCTGCTGGTCTGCTTCGCGGGCACGGCCGCCTCCACCCTGCCGGCCCTGTTCCCCACCCGGCTGCGGTACGGCGCCCTGTCCATCGCCTTCAACATCTCGGTGTCGCTCTTCGGCGGCACGACACCGCTGTTCGCCTCCGCGCTCGTGGAAGTGACGGGGAACGACCTGGTCCCGGCGTACTACCTGATGGTGGCCGGGCTCATCGGTCTCGTATCCACGCTGTTCCTGCACGAGACGGCGGGCAAACCGCTGCGCGGCTCCGGCCCGATGGTCGAAACCCCCGACGAGGCACAACGCGTCATCGCCCACAGCCGCACGGCGGCGGGCCGCCAGGCCCGGGACATCTGGATCCGGCTCCGCCACCCGTGGGCGCGACCGCCCGGCGAGCACCGCGACTGACCCCGGACGCCTGCGACGAGGACGCGACCTGCGGGCCCGGGTGGCACCGCTCGGACAATCGGCTGGAAACACGGCCGGCCCGGTATCTAGGGTTTGCGCATGACGGACGAGCGTGAGGAGGCCGCCGTACAGGCGGCCATCGACGGGGAGCTGAAGCTCCTCGACCCCGAGGTGCGTGCCTGCGCGGCGCGGGTGCTGGAGCTGCTCGACCCGGAGTTCACCGAGACCGGGGCGTCCGGGCGCCGCTGGGACAGGAGGACGGTCCTCGCGGCGACGGGGGACGGCACGGTGTCCCGGGAGGCCCCGGTCCACGTGGAGGAGATGTCCGGCGTCCTCCTCGCCCCGGGCGTCGTCCATCTGACGTACTTCACCGAGCACGCGGGCCGCCGGGCGTGGCGGAGTTCCCTGTGGCGCCGGACGGAGGCGGGCTGGCGCATGTACTTCCACCAGGGCACACCGGTGGGTTGACCCCTGGGCCGCAGGGGTCCGGCGACCCTCGGAGGGAAGCGCGGAGCGCTGGTGGGGTCCGGGCCCGGCCCTACCCCGTCTCGCGCAGGGCGTCCACGGCCCCCTTGGAGAGCTCCACCCGCACCAGCGCAGCCGCCAGCTTCGGCAGGTCCTCGGCCGGGACGAGTCCCGCCAGCTCCTCGGGCGTCCGGGGCAGCCCCAGCTCGCCGGCGGCGTGTCGCGCCCGGTCGTCGAAGGCGGGGCGCAGCTCGGGCCACACGCCCTGCGCCTCCCGGCAGAAGATGTCCGCGCCTACCGGACCGATCCGCGGAACCTCCCGCAGCAACTCGCGCACCCGGCCGGGATCACCGCCCGCCTCCTCGCGCAGCCGCCGCAGGTCACCGCCGTACCGGTCGAGAAGAAGCTCGGCGCCGGCGCCGAGCGCGGTGGCCGTGCTCTCGTCGTAGCGGCGGTAGTGCGCGCGGCCGAGCGCGTCCACCCGGTCCTGCCAGGAGGCGGCGAGCATCGCCTTGGGGGTACGCATCCCGGCTTCGAACAACTCGCGGGCCGCGGCCACCGCGATGTCCGCCTTGATCCGTACCGAGAACAGCACGCAGAGGGTCAGCAGCTGGTACAGCGGGGAAGGTGTGTCCCGCAGGTGGATGCCCGCCTCCTCCGCGTGGGTCCTTCCGTACTCCTGCAACAGGCGCTCGGCCGTGACTCGCGGTGCCATGGTGCTCCTTCCGCCGCAGTCGTGGGCCCCGGGGTCGGGGGCCGGCTCACTTCGGGGCGGGATACGGGCGCCCTCACGGAGGTGGAGCCGGGGGGGCGCGCTCAGGGTTCTCCGGTCGCGCGAGTACCCCTTCTCCCTCGCCGGTACACGCGCGGCACCCAAAGCCCCCTCGCGTCCCGGGCCGCCGGGCGCCGGGCCTCACCCGAACGGCCCATCCGGCTCGCCGCCGGGCGCTTCGCTCCGGCTGTCGTCGGTGCGAGGGGGCAGGCTGGGCAGCGTCAGCGCGTGCCCCCGGCCCTGTGTACGGAAGGACCCCGCCATGCAGAGCGTGACCCTGAACAACGGCGTCGAGATGCCGATCCTCGGCTTCGGCGTTTACCAGATCCCCGCCGAGGAGACCGAGCAGGCCGTCGGCGACGCCCTCGCCGCCGGTTACCGCTCCCTCGACACGGCGGCGGCCTACCGCAACGAGGAGGCCGTCGGGCGGGCCGTCAAGAGCAGTGGCCTCGCGCGCGAGGACCTGTTCGTCACCACCAAGCTATGGGTCTCCGACGCCGGGGAGGACAGGGCCAGGCGCGCCTTCGATGCCTCGTTGCGCAGGCTCGGCCTGGACTACGTCGACCTGTATCTGATCCACCAGCCCTACGGCGATGTCTACGGCTCCTGGCGGGCCATGGAGAGCCTGCACCGCGAGGGACTCGCCCGGGCCATCGGCGTGTCCAACTTCCACCCCGACCGGCTCGTGGACCTCATCGACCACAACGAGATCACTCCGGCGGTCAACCAGATCGAGACCCACCCCTTCCACCAGCGCATCGCCGACCAGAAGCTGATGCGCGAGCGGCGGGTCCAGATCGAGTCATGGGGGCCGTTCGCCGAGGGGCGCAACAACCTGTTCACCCACCCCGTACTCGTACGGATCGCCGCCGTACACGGCAAGTCCGTGGCCCAGGTCGTCCTGCGCTGGCTCATCCAGCGGGACGTCGTGGTCATCCCCAAGTCGGTCCGCGCCGAGCGCATGGCGGAGAACATCGACGTCTTCGGCTTCGAGCTCACCGCCGACCAGATGGCGGCCGTCGCCGCCCTGGACACCGGGTCCACGCTCTTCTTCGACCACCGCGACCCGGTGATGACCAGCCGGCTCGGCACCAGCACCCTCGACGACTGACGGGCGGAGGACCGAGGGCCCGCGCGCCCACCCGGACGGGGGCGGAGCCCGTTCTCCGTTCCCACGGCCGATGGTGTACGAAGTCATGCGTGACCGAACAGACCCCTCCCCCGACCGTCCGCGTGTTCATAGCGCTCGCCCCGCCCGACGACGCCAAGGCGGAGCTGGAGCGCGAACTGGTGTCCGCGTACTCCGCCTATCCCCGGCTGCGGTGGAACCGCGTCGAGGACTGGCACATCACTCTGGCGTTCCTGGGCGAGCTCCCGGCGGCGACGGTCCCGCTCCTCCAGCCGCCGCTGGCCGATCTGGCGGCGGCGCACCCGCCCCTGCGACTGGCGCTGCGCGGCGGCGGGCACTTCGACGAGCGGGTGCTGTGGAGCGGGATCGAGGGGGACCTCGACGGGCTGCGTCTGCTCACCAAGGAGGTCCGCGACGCGGTCCGGGCGTGCGGGGTGGCGTTCGAGGACCGGCCTCTGCGCCCCCATCTGACGCTGGCCCGCGCCCGCCGCGACGACACCTCCAGCGTGGTGGAGCTCGCCGCCGCGCTGGCCGGCTTCACCGGGCGGCCCTGGCACGCGGAACGTCTGCACCTGGTCGCCAGCAATGTCGGCCGGGGGCCCGGGCCGATCCACTACCGGGACATCGCGGCATGGCCTCTCGGTGCGGGACCGTCCGGACGGTGACAGGCGCGCGGGAGATGGATCGCGCCGGGGCGCGTACGCCCGGAGGGTTGACGGTGTGTCACCTTCTTGGTTTGGTCAAGCATTGAACTTCCTCGGCCGGGTGGCCTGATCCGGACGTCAGAGTGAGATGACCGGCGTCCGGCACGTCATCGCCGCCAGGTCCGGTCCTGGGGCAGCCGCTGACCACCACGGGCCGGTGCCGCCGCCACGGCGCCGGGGGCGAGGAGGCCGGTACCCCCGGGGACAGGGGTACCGGCCTCCGGGCCGCAGCCACGTCCGGAGCGGAGGCCCGGACCGGGCGGCGACCCGTGGGAGAGCCCGTTCAACCCGCGAGGCGCGCCATCCACTCCTCGACCTCGTCCGCCGACCGCGGCAGCCCCGCCGACAGGTTCTCGTGGCCGTCGGCCGTGACGAGGAGGTCGTCCTCGATGCGGACGCCGATGCCGCGCCACTCCTCGGGCACGGTCAGGTCGTCCGGCTGGAAGTACAGGCCGGGCTCGACGGTGAGCACCATGCCCGGCTCCAGGACGCCGTCGACGTACTCCTCGTTCCTGGCCTGCGCGCAGTCGTGGACGTCCAGACCGAGCATGTGCCCGGTGCCGGCCATGGTGAAGCGGCGCTGGAGGCCGAGTTCGTAGGCGCGCTCGGCCGGGCCCTCGATGAAGCCCCACTCGACGAGCCGGGCCGCCAGGTGGCGCTGGGACGCCTCGTGGAAGTCGCGGTACGCGGCGCCGGGCTTCACGGCTGCCATCCCCGCCTCCTGCGCCTCGTACACCGCGTCGTAGACCGTGCGCTGAAGCGGCGTGAAGGTGCCGCTGATGGGCAGCGTGCGGGTGACGTCGGCGGTGTAGAGGGTGTTCGTCTCCACACCGGCGTCGAGCAGCAGGAGGTCTCCCGGGCGGACCGGGCCGTCGTTATCGGTCCAGTGCATGATCGTGGCGTGCTCGCCCGCGGCGCAGATCGTGCCGTAACCGACGGCGTTGCCCTCCAGGCGCGCGCGGCGGAAGAACGTGCCCTCGATCCACCGCTCGGACGAGGCTATCGCCCGGGACAGCTCACCGATGACGTCGGTGAAGCCGCGCACGGTCGAGTCGACGGCCTTGCGCAGCTCCCCCACCTCCCAGTCGTCCTTGACCAGGCGCAGATCGCTGAGCGCCTCCTCCAGCTCCGCGTCGCGCTCCTCGTCGGTGGCGACGGCGGCTTCCAGGGCCGGGTCGATCCCGCGCACGATGCGGGTGGGCGCGCCGGAGGCGGCGAGGTCGTCGGCCGCGGTGCGGACGTCGCGGCAGGGCAGCCCGAGCACGACGGCGGACTCGGCCAGGGAGCGGCGCCGTCCCATCCACAGCTCCGCGGTGGAGCCGGTCCAGAACTCGTTGTCGTCCCTGCTGTCGCGGGGGAGCTGGAAGCAGTAGGCGTCGTGGCCGCCGTCCGCCCGGGGTTCGAGGACGAGCGCGCCGTCACGGGCCTGGTCCCCGGTCATGTGGACGTAACCGGTGTACGGGCGGAACGGGTAACTGTCGTCGTTGGAGCGGACCTTGAGGTTTCCCGAGGGGATCACCAGCCGCTCGCCCGGGAAGCGCGCGGAGAGCGCGGCGCGGCGGGTGGCCGCGTACGGGGCCTGCTCGTCGGGCCGCAGGTCGCGCCGTTCGGTGTCCGCCCACCCCGTCCGCATCAACGCGGACAGTTCCTCGGAGATCCCTGAGTAGAGACCGTTCTTCCGGCCTTTCGCCACGGCGTACACCTTCCTTGGGAGGGGCTTGTGGTGCGTTCTGCCTGGACGGTACTCCGCGCCGCGCGCGCCCGGTGCCCAGGAGCGCCACTGGCACGGATCGGCCATCGTCCCGGCCCACGCGGGCCGATAATGGGGCCCATGACGCACCCGAAACTCGGCGAGGCCCTGCGGCTCCTGGGCATCGATCCCTCGGCGGCCCGGGTCTATCTGGCCCTGCTGGAGCTGGCCCCGGCCCCGCTGAGCGCGATCGCGGCGGCGGCGGGCCTGGAGGGCGCGGATCTCACCGCCGCGTACGGCGAGCTGGTCGACGCCGGTCTCGCCAGCGCCGCCGCGGAGGGCGGGGACGTGGTGGCCCCGGTCCCGCCTGCCGCGGGGCTGGAGATCCTGGCCCGGCACCGGGCGGCGGAGGTCGAGGAGTCACGCATCGCCGTCGGCGGCGCCTTCGAGTCGTTCCGGCGCCAGCGGCTCGCCGCCTACAACGACCACCTCGTCGAGGTCGTCACCGGTGACGCCGTCGGCCCCCGGATGCGTCAGGCCTGGGCGAGCGCCCGTGAGCAGATCCGCCAGTTCGAGTCACCGCCGTACTTCCCCCTGTCGGGTGCCACCGACGACGCGCTGGCCACGCTCGCGCGCGGGGTGACGCAGCGCGTCGTGTACTCGCGGGCGTCCCTGGAGTACCCGGGCCATCTGAAGGAGGCCGTCGAGCCGTGCGTCAACGCCGGTGAGCAGGCCAGGGTGCTGCCGACGGTGCCGGTAAAGCTCGTGATCATCGACGAGGCCTACGCCCTGGTGTCGTTGTCCATCATGGAGGCCGACGTGCACAACTCCATGCTGGTCGTCCAGCCGTGCGGTCTGCTCTCCGCCCTCATCGCGCTGTTCGAACAGTCCTGGCAGAGCGCCCTGCCCTTCCACGGCAGCACCTCCCGCCCCGGCGGTCTGCCCCCCGCCGACCGCCGACTGCTGTGGCTGCTCGCGGGCGGCGCGGGCGACGACGTCATCGCCCGTGAACTGGGCCTCAGCCGCCGCACGCTCTTCCGCCGGCTCCAGGTCCTGATGGCCCGGCTGGGCGCGGCGAACCGCTTCCAGCTGGCGTTGCAGGCGCAGCGGCAGGGGTGGCTGTGACGCCCTACGGCAGCGCCTTGGTGTTCCGTCAGGTCCCGGCGCGGAGCGGGGCGTACACGCCGTGCGGGGCACCACCGGCCCCCGGGGTTCCCACGAGCGGCTGATGCCGGCCGCGAGGGCTTCTGTCCCCCGCGCGCCGGCAGCCGCCGCGATCAGCCCGGAGCGCCGCCCCGCCGCGCCCGGTTCAGAACTCGCGGTCGATGCCGGTGACGGCCGCGGGCCCCAGAGGGGCGTCGTCCTGCGCCAGTCCGGAGTCGCGCAGCGCGGCAGAGACCAGCTCCACGGCTTTGGTCTCGGCCTCGTCGCGCGTCGCGGCCTCCACCTCCAGCCGGACGGAGAACATGTTGCCGTCCTGGAGGGTGAGGAGGCTGAGGTCCTCGTTCTCCCCGAAGTCGGTGTTCGAGGGGTCCTGTGGACGCAGCTTGCGCTCCACCGCGGAACGCTGGTCGTCGGTGATGCCGTGGACGAACGTCCCCGGCACGGTGATGACGTAGTCGGTCATGGAAACTCCTGCCATGCAGGCCCCCGCGGTCGACGGGGGCATCCCCTTGGAATGCCCCGAGACGGCGATACCAACCACGCCCGTCGCCCACTCGGTCCCATCCTCACCGGGGGAGCCACGGCCACTCACCCTTCCGACCGACCCTCCTCCCGTACGCACTCGATCAGGTAGTCACCCGTATCCGGGTCGACGACCACGCCGTGGGCCTCGCTGTGGAAGCCGGGGAAGGCGCGGTCGAAGGCCTCCAGGGCGCCGAGGTAGCGCAGGACGGGGCCGTCGGGGGCGCCGAGGGCCTCTCCGGGCATCAGCACGGGGATGCCGGGCGGAGTGACCGTCACCATGGCGGCGGCCACCCGGCCCGAGGCCTGCGCCAGGGGCAGGCGTTCGGTGCCGCCGCGGATCAGCTGCTGGTAGCAGCGCTGGGGCGGGACGACCGGGCGCGGCAGGTCGCGGAAGGCCGTGTCCAGGGCGTCGATGAGGTCGGCGCGGGTGAGGTGTTCGTGCATCTCCTGACAGAGACCGCGCAGGGTGGTCCGCTCGTAGCGCTTCGGGTAGGCCTCGACGAGCCGGGGCAGCACCTGCCGCAGCGGGGTCTGCGCGTCGTGGAGCGCCTTGAAGTCCATCAGGGCGTCCATCAGGGTGCCCCACTTGCCCTTGGTGATGCCCATGGAGAAGAGGATGAGCGTGGTGTACGTGTCGGTCTTCTCCACGACGATGCCGCGCTCGGCGAGGTAGGCGGTCAGGATGCGTGCCGGGATGCCCCACGGTTCGCTGCGGCCCGTCGCCGAGACCCCGGGGCAGGTCAGCGTCACCTTGATCGGGTCCAGCATGCACTGACCCTCGCTCAGGCCGGGGAAACCGTGCCAGTCGGCGTCGGGTTCGAGCTCCCAGCAGCCGGGCTCACGGGCGAGCAGCGCCGGTGAGGCATCGGCGAACGATGTACGGGACCCGGTGTCCGGATCGACCACGGTCTCGGGCTGCCAGACGCCGAAGAACCAGCTGGGGCGGTCACCGGCGGCGGCGATACGGCGCCCGATACGTACGACGGCCTGCCTGAACCGGATGGCCTCGGTGACCGCCTCGTTGATCAGCCACTGCCCCTGCGGACCGTCCATCATCGCCGCGGCCACGTCCAGGGAGGCGATCGCGGGATAGAGCGGCGAGGTGGTCCCGTGCATCATGAACGCCTCGTTGAACCGGTCGTGTTCGACCGGGGCACGGGGAGACGACCGTACGTGCACCATCGCGGACTGGGAGAGCGCGGCCAGCAGCTTGTGGGTGGACTGGGTGGAGAAGACCGTGGGCCGTTCCCCGCCCTCGAAGGTGTCCGGGCCCACGGCCATACCGTACCGGCGGGCGTAGAGCGGGTGGAAGCGCGCGTACGCGAACCACGCCTCGTCGAAGTGGAGCCGCGGGGTGCTGGGCGCCAGGGCCCGCGCGGTCTGGACGGTGTCGTAACACAGCCCGTCGTACGTGGAGTTGGTGATCACCGCGTACTGGGCTTCGGGGGAGACCGCGTCCGGTGTCAGCGGGTGGGCTGCGATCCGTGCGGCGACCGCGTCCGCGGCGGTCTCGCTCGCGGGGAGGGGGCCCGCCAGGCCGTAGCCGTTGCGGGTCGGCACGAGATAGACCGGGCGCGCCCCGGAGATGACGAGACCGTGCAGCACCGACTTGTGGCAGTTGCGGTCCACGAGGGCGATCTCGTCGGTGGTGACGCAGTAGTGCCCGACCATGCGGTCCGCAGTGGAGTCGCCGTGCAGGACGAAGTACGTGCGGTCGGCGCCGAAGATCCGGGCGGCGTGGCGCTCCGCCTCGCCGATGGGTCCGTTGTGCTCGAAGAGGGAGCCCAGCTCCCCCACGGAGATGGAGAGGTCCGTACGGAACAGGCGCTCGCCGTAGTAGTCGAAGAACGCCCGGCCCACCGGTGACTTCAAGAAGGCCACACCGCCCGAGTGCGCAGGGGTGTGCCAGGAGTATTCGTGTGCGTCGTCGAAACGCCGGAGCGCTTTGAAGAAGGGCGGAAGCACCGCGTCGCCGTAGGCGTGCGCCGCGTGGGCCACCCGGCCGGCGATGAAGGAGGGGGTGTCCTCCAGCGGCCAGATGTACCCGACGACGGTCTCCGCCACCCACAGCGGCAGTTGCTCCAGGCCGTGGTCGGAGTCCTCCGGCATGACGACGAAGACCGGCAGGTCCTTGAACCGCCGGGAGATCTGCCGCAGGGCGGCGGCGCCGCCCGTCTCCGCGCCCTGTGTGTCGGCGTCGGCGGGCTTCCCGTTCGCGGACGGCAGCTCCCACGCCACCACGGCCGCGGTGAGACCCGCCTCGGTCCGCAGGGCCGCACAGGCGGCCTCCGCGGTCCGCGCCCAGCGCACTTCCAGGCCGCGGTTCTCCAGCTCCTTGCCGATCCGCCGCAGTTGCTCCGCCCCCGCTCCCCCGCCGAGGGGATCTTCGCGCAAGGCCAGCAGGACACTACCGTTCGCCATGACCATCTCCACCCACGTCGCGCGGACAACTCAGGTGGCAAGCATCCTGCGTCCGGAGGAGGGCAGGCGGAGGGCGACGCTAAACCACCCGTATGAGTACAGGCAGGTGGATGTCGGCGTCCCGGGCGCCCGGGCCCCGCCGCCCCGAGGGGCATCAGAAGCGGTTCCAGCGGCCATACCCTGGGCGCCGGCCCGGAGTTGAGCTGGAGCAGCACGATCAGTCCGACCCTCAGATACGTACTGAAGACGCCGAGCAGCACCGAGACGGCGTACAGGATCCGGGCGATCACGATGCGCCGTTCGGCCGCCGCCCGCATCACGTGGGTGAACGCACCGTCGCCCTCGCCGTGGGCGAAGAGATCGGCCCGTGCCGCGTACCGCGGGCTCGCCGGCAACAGCATTTCGAGCAGGAGCAGATGGAGCCAGTACACCAGCAGCGCCAGGCGGAGGGCCGGGTACTCGGCGAGCGGGGCGGTCGAGGTTTCCCACGACTCGCCCCCCGTGCGCCCGTGAATCAGTGGACCTGACCGGACGGACGGACCACCACGCTGTTGACCTCCACCCCCGCCGGCCGGCCGAGCGCCCAGGTGATGGCGTCGGCGACGTTCTCCGCCGTCATCACCGGGCCCTGCGGGGCGGCTCCCTGCGGATGGCCGCTCCAGAAGGGGGTGTCGACGCGTCCGGGGGCGATCAGGGTGACACCGACCCCGGCACCGGTGACCAGGACGCGGGTGTTCTCGGCGAGGGAGGTGAGGGCGCTCTTGCTGACCGAGTACATGTTGCCCGGGGTGTTCTTGATACCCGCGGTGCTGCCCACCAGGACGATCCGGCCCCCGGTGGCGGTGAGTTCCGGGAGGGCCGCCTTCACCAGGAGGGCGGGGCCGAGGACGTTCACGAGAAGCATCTCGCGCCACTGTTCGGGATCGCCGTCGGCGAGGTTGTCGTGGGTGGAGAAACCGGCGTTGGCGACGACGCGGTCGAGCCGCCCGAACGCCTTGACCGTCGCCTCGACCGCCGCCTGTACCGCGGCATAGTCGGTGGTGTCGGCGGCCACGGCCAACAGGGCGTCCCCGGCCCCGAGTTCGGCGGCGAAAGCGTCAAGCTTTACCTGATCGCGACCGGTGACGGCGACCCGGTGGCCCTCGGCCAGAAGCCGCCGCACGGTCGCCGCCCCGATCCCGCTCGCCCCGCCGGTGACGAGGGTGACCGGACCGTCACCGTTGACGACCTGTTGACCGCTGCTCATAACTCCCCCTGGAACCAAGCCGATGATCAGCGACTGTCCTATCACGCACCCTGCCGCACCGCACCCGGATTCCCCACCACGGACGGCCCGTTCCGGCCGGCCCCCGACAGGGCCGTCTCCGTCCGCACCCCCGTCACCCCTCCAGCAGCTCCGGCCCATTGTTGCGCACGTTGTTCACCGCCGGGGAGACCGGTCGGGCGTCCAGGTGGCCGCCTGCCGGGCGGTCCAGCAGGGCGCGCAGTTCGTCCGGGTCGTGGTGGTGGGGGTCGAGCCAGGCGTCGTAGTGGTCCTCGGTCAGCGCCAGGGGCATGCGCGGGTGTACGCGGCCGGCCGCGTCGGTGGCCTCGGTGGTGATGATGGTGCAGGTCACCACCCACGCACCCGGGTCGTCGTCGTGCTTGACGGAACGGTCGCGCCAGTACGCGTACAGCCCGGCCAGCGCCATCACCCGGTCGTCCTCGGGATGGATGAAGTACGGCTGCTTACGGGGTTTGCCGGTGGCCGGGTCCTTCTCCTGCTGCCACTCGTAGAAACCGTCGGCGGGCAGCAGACAGCGGTGCTTGAGGAACTCGCGGCGGAAGGCGGGCTTCTCGTGCACGGTCTCCACCCGGGCGTTGATCATGCGGGCGCCGGCCTTCACGTCCTTCGCCCACGGTGGCACCAGGCCCCAGCGCAACGGCCGCAACTGCCGACCCGCCGGTCCGGCGTCGTCGTGCCCGCGCGCGGTGCGCTCCAGGACGGCCCACACCTCGTCGGTCGGCGCGACGTTCCAGCTCGGGGCCAGGCGCTCCTCCGTACGCCAGTCGGTGACGCGGAAGAGGCGGACCAGGTCCTCGGGGCTACGGGTGGAGACGTAACGGCCGCACATGAAACCACTGTGCCACCGGCGGCGCGGAAAACGCGGGACGCGGCGTCGGCGGCTGCCGGTGGCTCGCGGCCGGGAGGGAGAGTTGACCTCATGCCCGCTTGAGGTTTTACGGTCACCGCATGACGATCAAGGAGTACCCCCAGGACACACTTGCCGCCCAGCCGATCGGCTACTGGAGCAGAGAGGCCGCGGGCCTGGTCACCGATGGTCTGCGCGCCGCACTCGCCGTGGAGGACCTCACCCAGCCGCACTGGTGGGCCCTCAACCACATAGCCGGTGCACCCGGGCACTGGACCCGGTCCTCGCTCACCGCAAAGCTGACCCCGTTCGACGACCAGCACACCGACTTCGACGCCGTCTTCACCGACCTCGCCTCCCGTGGCTGGATCGCGGAGACCGACGGCACGCTGGTGCTTACCGAGGCGGGTGAGGCGGGGCGCCTGCGGGCCCACGACCGTAACGCCGAGGTGCACACACGGATGCGGACGGGCATCGACGACGCCGCCTACGCGGCGACCATCGACGTCCTGCGCCGCGTCGTCGCCAACCTCGGCGGCAACGGCGATCTGCCCTAGAGCGCTTCTTGCCGACACGTCCCAGCGGCCGGCCGGTCAGGGTGTCCGGGCGTCGGCCCCTTCTCCGGGTGGGTTCAGCCGTTCGGCCAGGAACGCGAGGATCTCGTCCCGGGCCTGCACCGTGGGGTGCCCGGCCTCGTCCACGAGGTGGGCGGTGACGACACTGTGCGGGGTGGCGACCACGTCGGCGAAGAACGGCGGCGGGTCGGTGCGGGCGCAACCGCCGTCCAGGACACGGCCGTCGAAGGCGTCGCCGAGGAGTTTGCGGTAGGCGGCGAAACGCCGGCCGGTGCACCAGCGGTCGTTGTCGAAGCGGTAGGCGAGAACCTTGAGTCCGTCGCGGGCTACGCGGTCGCGGACCGCTGCCGCGTCCTCCTCACCGATCTCCAGCCCGGCGGGATCGTCCAGCGGCAGCGAGGGGTGGTTGAGGACCGGCGCCACGACGGACGGCTCCAGCGCCATGGTGAGCGCGAAGTTGCCGGTGAAGCAGAGTCCGATCGCACCGACTCCCGGGCCGCCGCATTCGGCGTGCGCGAGGCGTGCGAGCCCGCGCAGCCAGGCGGTGACGGGGCTGGTGCCGCCGCCGGCGAACGCGCGGAACTCGGCGCTGACGCATGCGCGTCGTACGACCTCGGTCCCGGCGTCGGCCGTGGGGTAGGCGCCGTCCACCCCGAACAGCGAGGGGACGTGGACGGTGAAGCCCGCCTCCCGTATCCACCGCGCCAGCCGCAGGACGTCGGGGCTGATGCCGGGCATCTCCGGCATCAGCACGACGGCCGGCCCGGCCCCGGCCACGTACACCGTCTTCGCCACTCCCTCGATCTCCACGAGCCGACGGGAGAAATCCTCGATCGCGTCGTCGTCAGGGCGTCGTTCGTTGGCAGCACTCATGGCGGCAAGCCTGCCCGCGTGTGCCCGTGCGCGAGGAGGGGCCGGATCGCCATGCACGAAGGTAATCTCGCCATGGGCTGCGATGGGCATCCCATGGGGAGGAGGTGGGCGTGAGCGCTTTGCGTGTGGGGGTTCTGGCCTATCCGGGGTGTTTCGCCTCCGAGGTGTTCGGCGTGCCCGATCTGCTGACGATGGCCTCGCACGTCGCCGGGCCGGGCCACGCCGGGTACGAGGTGTCCGTCGTCTCCCCCCGCCGTCGCGTCACGGCGTCGGGCGGCGCGGCCTTGGGCGTCGCTCCGCTGCGCGAGGTCGACGTCCTCGTCGTGCCGGGCTTCGAGCTCGTGCCGGGCCTCGACCTGGACACCGTCCTCGCCCCGCTCGCCCCGGAGATCGCCGCGATCCGCTCCCACGGCGCCACGGGCCGTGCCGTGGTGTCGATCTGCGTCGGCGCGTTCCTGCTCGCCGAGGCGGGACTCCTGGACCGGCGCCGGGCGACGACGTCATGGCTCTTCGCGGACGAACTGTCCCAGCGCTGCCCCGGCGCCGATGTCCGGCCCGACCAGCTGGTCGTCACCGACGAGGGGGTGACGACGACGGCCGCCTTCAGCGCCATGTACGACTTCGCGCTGGACCTGATCCGCCGGCACAGCGGCGCGGGCGTGGCACGGACGACCGCGCGGATCGCCCTCGTCGACGACGCGCGTACGTCACAGACCCCCTATGTCGACGCGCGACTGCTGCCGCGCCCCGGCGACGAGTTCTCCCACCGGGTGATGCGGCACCTCGACCAGGCCCTCGCCTCCCGTTACGACCTCACCGCGCTGTCGGACGCCTTCAACGTCAGCACCCGGACCCTGCTGCGGCGCTTCGCCGAGGAGACGGGCCGGAGCCCGCTGGAGTATCTGCAGTCCGCGCGCGTCCGACGCGCCCGCCACCTCCTGGAGACCACGGACCGTACCGTCGCCGGTATCTCCTCGGCGGTCGGCTACCGGGACTCCGCGACGTTCGCGGCCCTGTTCGCGCGGCACACCGGGCGGCGTCCCAGGGACTACCGCGCGGCCTTCCGACGGACGGCGCCGGCTGAACGGCCCGGGGAGGCATCCGCTGCGACGCATGAGGGAGCGGCGCCCGGCGCCGCATCGTGAAACACCCCCGCCCCACCTCGCACCGGTGTGCGACACTCCCCCGCATGCTGGGTGTAACCGATCTTCCGACATACCTCGTGGGCCTGGTGCTGATCATTCTGGCGCCGGGGCCCAACTCCCTGTACGTGCTCTCCGTCGCGGCCCGGCGCGGTGTGCGTACGGGGTACGTCGCCGCCGCCGGGGTGTGGACCGGGGACACGGTCCTGATGACGCTCTCCGCGCTCGGGGCCGCTTCGCTGCTCCAGACGACGCCGCTGCTCTTCGCCGTCGTCAAGTACGCCGGTGCCGGGTATCTGTCCTGGATGGCGCTCGGCATGCTGCGCCAGGCCCTCGGCATGTGGCGCGACCGCCACACGGTGGCCGAGCCCGGCGCGGCCGACGAACTCCAGCAGGGGGCGGGCGTCGAGCGGCCCTATCGGCGCGCGCTGGTGCTCAGCCTCTTCAACCCCAAGGCGATCCTGTTCCTGATCTCCTTCTTCGTGCAGTTCGTGGACCCGGGGTACGCCTATCCGGCGCTGTCGTTCCTGGTGCTCGGCACCCTGCTCCAACTGGCGAGCTTCCTGTATCTGTCCACGCTGATATTCAGCGGGACCCGGCTGGCCGCCGCCTTCCGCCGCCGCAAGCGGCTCTCGGCGGGCGCCACATCGGCTGCGGGCGTCCTCTTCCTCGGCTTCGCCGCGAAGCTGTCGCTCAGCGGGGTGTGAGCCTCTCCCCCTGCGCCCCCTCCGAACAGCAGCGCATGGGTGGGCCCGTCGCAACGGGCCCACCCTTTCGTTACCCGCCGGTAAAAAATTGATCAAACACCCTGGTGGAACCCTGTGTGATGCGCGTAGACCTTGCCCATGCGCACTGTCACCAAGACCGCGGCAACCGTCGCCGCCCTCGCCGTCACCGGCGCCGCCTTCTACGGCGCCGGCGCGGCCACCGCCGGGAACAGCACGCCGAAGAGCGACAAGGAGATCCCCAACATCACCAAGGTCGAGGACAGGATCAACGCCTACTACGGCGGTGCTCCCGACTCGACCGGCGCCTACCAGGCCTCCCCCACCAGCAACTACGCCAAGCAGGTCGCCTCGATCGAGGCCCGTGCCAAGCGCCGGATCAGCCAGGCCGCCGAACACCCCGGCCACGACGGCCGCAAGCCCGCGATCGTCCTCGACGTCGACGACACGACCCTGCTGACGTACGACTACGAGAAGAAGAACGGCTTCGCGTACAACGCCGCCGCCTTCAACGCGTACGTCCAGAGCGCGCGGTCCATAGCCGTCTTCGGGATGCCCGACCTGGTCAACTACGCGGCCAAGAAGGGCGTCACCGTCTTCTTCCTCACCGGCCGCGACGCCTCGCAGCGCGAGGCGAGCGCCGCCAACCTCACCTCGGCGGGCTATGGCGTACCGGTCGACAGCGCGCACTTCTTCCTCAAGGACAAGGTCAATCCCCCGGCCTACCTGAGCTGCGCCAAGCCCACCTGGACCTGCTCCACGGTCGACTACAAGGCGGGCACCCGCCGGCACATCGAGAGCCTCGGCTACCGGATCGTCGCCAACCTGGGCGACCAGTACACCGACCTCGCGGGCGGCCACGCCGACCAGACGTACAAGATCCCCAATCCCATGTACTTCCTGCCGTGAGCGGACCGGCCGGGGTGCGCGCTGTCACACCGCGCACCCCGGCCGCCAGTCGGCCGCAGCCAGGCGGCGGGTCACCGGGCGGGTTCACAGTCGGCCACCGCCGACGCGCCGAACCAGGTGGGCAAGTGGGCGAGCAGATCCCTGCGATCGTCGCCGACCCACGCCACATGGCCGTCCGGCCGCAGCAGTACGGCGGGCACGTCCAGTTCCGCGCCGGCGTCGACGACGTGATCCACCCGATTCGACCAGCCCTCCACCGAGAGTGAACCGGTCCGGTCGAGCAGCAGACCGCGGCCCCCGCGCAGCAACTCGTACAGACGCCCCTTCGTCAGCCGTACGTCCCGCAGCCGCCTGCCGAGGAGTGCGTGGCCCTCACCGAAGTCGTAGGCGACGTCGACCGCGGTGATCATTCCGGTCACGTACCGGTTCACCTCCTCGAAGTCCATCAGCTTCGCGAAGAGGTTCCGCAGCGCGGTCGCGCCGGCGTCGGTGCCGAGGAGCGTGATCTGCGCGCGGGTGTTCTCCAGCACGGCGGCGCCGACCGGGTGCCGCTCGGTGTGGTAGCTGTCGAGGAGCGTTCCGGGCGCCCAGCCGTTGACGGCGGCGGCCAGCTTCCAGCCGAGGTTGAACGCGTCCTGCACCCCCAGGTTCATCCCCTGACCACCGGTGGGCGGGTGGATGTGCGCCGCGTCCCCGGCGAGGAACACCCGGCCGGCCCGGTAACGCTCCGCCTGCCGGGTGGCGTCCCCGAACCGCGAGAGCCACCGCGGCGAGTGCACACCGAAGTCGGTTCCCGCGTACGCGCGCAACTGCTGCTTGAAGTCGTCGAGGGTCGGCTCGGCCGCGCGGTCCTCAGCGATCCCGTCGGCAGGCACGACGACACGGCACACACCCGCGGCGTCGGGAGGGCCCACGGCGAACCGGACCTGCGTCCGATTGACCTCCTTGACGGCGGCGGCGACCGCGGCGGGGTCCTCCGCCACCTCCATCTGGCCCAGCAGGGTCTCGACCTTGGCCGGTTCGCCGGGGAAGGCGACACCGAGCAGTCCGCGCACGGTGCTGCGGCCCCCGTCGCACCCCACGAGGTAGCGCGAGCGCACCCGCGTGCCGTCCGCCAGCTCGACATCCACCCCGTGCTCGTCCTGGTTCAGCCCGACCACTTCGCAGCCGCGCCGGATCTCGGCACCGAGTTCCAGGGCACGCTCGGTGAGCAGCCGCTCGGTGACCGGCTGCGGGGTGGCGACGCCGTACGGGTGGGCCGTGTCCAACCCCTCCGGCCACGCCTTCACCACACCGCCGAACAGACCACCCGCCTGGAACTTCTCACTGACCGCGAGGAACCGGTCCAGCAGGCCGCGCTGGTCCATCACCTCGACGCTGCGGGCGTGCAGGCCCTGCCCGCGCGACTGCTCGGTGGGCTCGGTCAGTTTCTCCAGTACGGCCACGCGCACTCCGTGCAGCCGCAGTTCACAGGCGAGCATCAAGCCGGTCGGTCCCCCGCCGGCGACGATCACGTCGATCATGAATGTTTCCCGTTTCCGCAGGTCCTGGCATCGGCATGCGAGTCTGCCGCATGGCGGGGGCCTTGCCGCAAGCCCCCCGGTGCGCTATACCTTGAGAGTGGCAAGGAGCGGATGAGCTCCTTGCCTTCGTCGTTTCCCGCGGTCTCGTCCTCCCCGTTCCGCCTCGGCTGCCGGCCGCTTCGGGCAAGCGAGTGAACCGTCTGATCCCGGCGCGCGGGATCGTATTCCAACGGTTTTCATGTCCATATGACCAACACCAAGAAGTACCTGCTCGCCGCTCTTGTCGGCACTGCCCTGACCCTCGGTTCCGCCGCTCCCGCCATGGCCGACCACGGCCCGGGCCACGGCCACGGTTACGGCGGCCACGGCTCCTACGGCGACCGCGACCACGGTGACCGCGACCACCGTGAGCACGGTGACCGCGACCGCAACGACCGGGACCGCGGTGACCGTGACCGCTGGGACAATTACCGCGGTGACTCCCGCGGCGGGGAGTGCACCAACCATGGCAGCGCCTATGCCGAGGGGTACGTCGCCAACTCCCCCGGAGTCCTCTCCGGCAACCTGATCCAGGTCGTCATCGACGCGCCCATCAACATCTGCGGCAACAGGATCGGCTGACCGTCCGAGCCTTCCAACGCCCCCTTCAGTCCAGGAGAAGGGGATTGGGCAGGGCGGCCTCGGGGTGCATCCGCAGCAGGGTGTGGAGCACCCCGGACAGCCCCGACATCAGGCTCGGCGAGAAGGCCTCGCGGGCCAAACCACCCACCGGCCCGCGCTGTTCGAGGCCGCTGAGTATCTCGCCGTCGAGGTCATCGGCGTCACCGGCACCCATGGACGTCAGGAACTCCCACAGCCCCAGGTCGCCGTGGCACAACGTGTGGCTCCAGCCGAAGCCCTCGGCGGCGCAGGCCTGTGCGGCGCGCCGGGCCATGTCCAGGTGGGCGGGGTCGCCCGTACGCCGGTGCAGGTCGAGCATGCCGACGCCGATCCCCGCGCTCCCGTGGCACCAGCTGGTGAAGAAGTCCTCCTCGGCGCCGACGCGCACATCGAGCCAGTTGCCCTGCTCGGGCCGGTAGAGCGACTCCTGGAAGGCGAAGGCACGTTCACCGAGACGGGCCCACTCGCGGCGTTCGGCCGCGGAGCCCGCGTCGCTCAGGGCCAGCCGGGTCAGCGCCCAGCCGATGCCGGTCGCACCGTGCGCGAAGCCGCCGATGCCCTCGGGGTTGAGCCGGGTCGTCCAGCGCGCCCCCTCGGCGTCGACACCGGCGAGCCCGGACAGCCGACGGCCGATGCGCGCGGCGGCGTCGAGCCAGCGGTCCTGCCCGGTCGCCTCCGCCAGGTTGAGCAGCGGAACGACTCCCCCGGCCGCCCCGTTGAGCAGATCCACCTCCACGTCGTCCTCGACCAGCGGCCCCCGCGCGAGCAGCAGCGCCCGCTGCGCCGCCCGCTCCAGCAACCACCCGTCACCGAGCACCCGGTGCAGCGCCAGCCACGTCCACACCTGCGAAGCCGCCCCGCTGAACGCGCCGGCCGAAGGTGTCGGCGTGCGGTCCTCGGTGCCGATGAGCACCCGCAGCGCGCCCTCGAACGCCTCGGACACGCCGGGCACTTCGTCCGCCCGCCCGGCCCGCGCCTCGGTGACGTACTCCGCGAGCGTCAGCGCCACACCCCCCTGCCCGGTGTACAGGTCGGCGGGCAGCACCCTGATGGACCATCCGGCCGGCGTGAAGACCGGGCTGATCCAGGTGACCGTGCCGTCCTCGCCGCGCACCGCGCCGTCGCACAGCCGGCGCACCATCTGGGTGGCCAGGGCGCGGCGGCGCCGCTCCCGGTCCCGGGCGTGCGGGTCCCGGGCGGCGGCCTGGACCCGCTGGGGCAGTGAACGCTCGTTGAGGTAGGCCCCCACCAGCGCGTCCTGGATCACCGCCTCCTCCAGGGGCAGATCGGCGGTGCGCCAGTCCTCGACCGTGGCGTGTACGACGGCCGCGTCCACCACGAAGGTGGACATCGGGACGTCCCCGGCCAGCAGGTCCGCTATCTCGCCGTCGATCGCCGCGCGGTCGGTGGGGGCGCCGGGCAGCACCTCCGCGTTGCGCCGCAGGATGTCGCGGGCACGCTCGACGGCCGCCGCCTCGTCGTGCAACGACGCGGGGTGCCACAGCATCCGGCCGATGTCGACGTACGCCTGTGTCGGCCGCAGGATCCGCCGCACCTGAGCACCCTCGAAGCGGCGCAGCATCCGGTACGGGTCGGTGCCCGGCCGACGCAGTCGCGCGGTCATCTCGCGGAAGCCCGCCAGGACGCGGTCCCAGTACGCGCTGAGCACCGGGGTGGGGCTGGGGTGGTTGCCCGCGGTGGGCATGGCCACCAGGTCCACTTCGAAGCGGGCCGCGGCGGTGCCGCCGTCCGCGATCACGGGGTTGGGGATCAGTGGCTGCTGACCGGGCAGCGCCCCGACCCCGGAGATGTCCACACCGCCCAGTGCGAAGCCGGTGCCGCGTACGGGCAGCAGTCCGGTGCGCAGCACCGTACGGCGGATGGCCGCCGCCGCCACGTCCACCGCGTCGCCCCGACCGCTCGCCGGGAAGGGGGCGGGGGCGTCGAAGAGCGTCTCCGCGTCCACGATCACCGGCACCGGGCCCGCCGCGATCATGTTCTCGGCGTGCATGTCGGTGCCGCCGGTGAAGCGCAGGACGGCCAGCCAGTGCCCGACGTTGCGGTAGAACGTGGCGAGTTCGACGTCGTCCGCGCAGTAGCGGTGGCGTACGAACTCGGCCCAGCCGTAGCCGTCGCGCACCAGCGTCCGGGGGACCCGGATACGTTCATCGGGTCGGGGCGCGTCGGGGAAGTCCGCGAACACGTCCTCCAGCAGCTCGCCCAGAGCCACATCCACCTGCGAGGGACGGGGCTTGTACATGACGGTGCCGCCGTCGAAGTCGACCCGGCTGACCGTCAGACCGCCCCGGTGGGTGTCGCCCTCCCCGAAGACGACCGCCCGTATCTCCCCCGCGGGCGCGCCCAGGAGCGGCCCCAGCAGTTCACGGTCGGCTGCCAGCCGTGCGGCGAAACCGGCCGTGGCCGTCACCGACAGCCGCGCCACCGACGTGATCCGCCTTCCGAGCGTGGGGTAGCGGTCGACCAGCCGGCCGAGGTAGTCCTCGTCCTCGGCCTGCTCGATGAAGGCTGACCAGGTCGCCGTGTCGTCTCCCGTGTCGTCTTTGAGGCGTCCGCCGCTTTCCGCCATGCGCAGGGCGTGCAGTTCGATCAGGAACAGCCGGGACAGCTTCGCGTGCAGGGAGCCGAGCAGGGCGGTGTGGCCCGCCTCCAGCACCACGTCGCGCTCGGCACTCGCCAGGGCGTCCACGGCGGCCAGCCGCCGGGCCAGCTCCTCGCGCCATGGCCGGGCGATGCTGCGTACCGGGCGGACGAACCACTCCGCCTCGTCCTTCTTCTCCGGCGCCGATCGGTCCAAGGCCCGCCCCTTCCCCATCCGTCACACGTCGGCGCCGTCGAGGCGCCCCACCCGTTGCTCCACCACGTGCTCCACGCGGCGTGGGGAACCGCGCGACCAGCCCCGGCCCGTAACGCGCCGCGGCATGGTGAGCGGTTCCCCACCCGTCTTACTTTCCTTGATTCCGTACGCTGTTTCCGTACGTTTCTGTCCACGAGCGTCACCCGGCGGCGGCGCGCCCATCGGGCGCGCCGACCGGGACGCTCAGGAGGCGCGCCCCGCGAAAGGACCTCTGCGGGGGCACCCGTGAACGGTCAGCAACACCAGCTTCCGCGCGAGCCACTCGGGCTGGAGCAGAACCCGTACAGGGAGTCGCTCGGGTCGGTCAGCGCGGCCTCGGCGGCGGCGCCGCCGACGTAGAGCGGACCGGCGGGGTTGGACTGGCCGTACGCGCTCTCGGCGCCGGACAGCCAGGCGTTGAGCACGGCGGTTGCGGGAACACTGGTCTGGGGCATCTGCGGCCTCCGGACGTAGGAAAGTGGGCGGACTGCCCAGTGCCGAGTATTGCCGGATCCGAACACCTGTCAGATGACTAATCCGGCCACAGTCCTGGGGGTCTGCAGCGCGGTATCGCGGTCCGTGGGACGGCGGTTGACGGCGATGCGGGGAGGGCGGCGGCCTGCTCCCGGGCTACGGGAAGGCGTGTTCGGCCTCTGACGTGATCGACTTGGATGGCCGCATTGCGCCTTGACGTTCGAGGCAGACACCGCGAAGGGGCATCCGGCACGCAACGCGTCGGCCACATCGGGGTAGCGGGAGGCGGGGCCGGGGCCGGGCGGGGTTGTGGAAAGGGTGTCTGCCCGCCGCCCGATGGCGGGCAGACACCCGCGGCGCACGCCGAGACGGGGGACCTCCGCGTCACCGCACCCGGCGGCCGGGCCAGGAGAGAGCCCACCGCCGGAGCCACAAGGGCTGGAACGAGCGTGACAGCCACTGTCCCCGGCTCAACAGCACCCCCTCGGCCAACAAAGCGGGGGCGATGGCCGACGCGCGCAGGCCGGTGTCGCCCGGCCGCGCCCGATCCCGCCGGACGGACCGAGGGCGGCCGAGCCCAAGACGAACCGACGGCGAACGGAAGGCGAACCCGGAAGCGAAACGAAGGCGGCCCGCCGACGAACCGAAGGCGGACCGAGGGCGGACCGTGCCGAGCGGACCGGACGGTCCGCCACTTCCGGCACGGCACGGTGGGGGCGCATGGGGAACGATGGCCGTATGACTTCTGTTTCGCGCGCCCTTTCCTTCAGCACTGCTGCCGCCCAATACGCCGCGAACCGCCCTTCCTACCCGCCCGTCCTCTTCGACGCCATCGAGGAGATCACGGGCCGCCCGCTCGCCGGCGCCCGCGTCGCGGACGTCGGTGCGGGCACCGGTATCGCCACGGCGTTGCTGCACGATCGGGGCGCCGAGGTCATGGCCGTCGAGCCGGGCGACGGCATGGCCGCCGAGTTCCGACGCGCCCTGCCCGAGGTGCCGATCTTCCTGGGCGACGGCAACGCGTTGCCGCTCGCCGACCTCTCCTGCGACCTGATCACCTACGCCCAGTCCTGGCACTGGACGGACACCAGCCGCTCCGTGCCGGAAGCGCTTCGTGTGCTGAGGCCCGGCGGCGCGCTGGCCCTGTGGTGGAACACGGGTGCCCCCGACGTGCCCTGGGCCGCCGCCCAGGACGAGCGCGTCGCACGCTGGTGCGGCATCCCCTCCCAGGACCGTCCCCGGCCCGACGACATCAGCGCCGGCCGCCTCGCCGGGCTGGACGGTCTTCCCCACACCCGTCGCCTGCTCCGCTGGAGCCGGACCGTACCTCTCAGCACACACCTGGCGAACATCACCAGCCACTCGGCGTTCCTGGTGCTGGACGAGGCCAGGACACAGGAGTTCCTGGTCGAGGAGCGCGAGCTGCTGGGCGAGGTCTTCCCGGACGGCATGGTCGAAGAGACGTACGTCGTGGACCTGTTGGTCGTGCCCAAGCCCTGACGGGCGGCCCGGACAACGCACGACGAGGCCGGCTGCCGTGATGGAGGGGTCACGGGGGTCGGAACCACCGGTGCGCTGAGCCCCGGCACTCCCGGAGGGCGCGCGCCTCAGCTCACCGCCTGCTTCACGAGCGCGGCGATCCGCGCCTCCACGTCGGGCGTGACCTCGGTCAGGGCGAAGGCCGAGGCCCACATCGTGCCCTCGTCGAGCTGGGCCTGATCGCTGAAGCCCAGGGTGGCGTAACGGGTCTTGAACTTCTCCGCGCTCTGGAAGAAGCAGACGACCTTGCCCTCCAGGGCGTACGCCGGCATCCCGTACCAGAGCTTGGGCGCGAGTGCCGGAGCGGTGGCGGTGACGACCGCGTGGACACGCTCGGCCATGATCCGGTCGGAGTCCCGCATCTCGCCGATCTTCGCCAGTACGTCCCGCACCGCCTGGGCCGCCTTGTCCGCGCGCGAGGTGCGTCTCGCGGCCGACCTCAGCTCCTGGGCGTGATCCTTCATCGCGGCCCGCTCCTCGGCCGAGAATCCCTCGTAACTGCGGTCATCGGTGCTGCTCATGACGCATCCTCTCCTTGCCGACCTTGACCGGACTGCTCTGGAGAAGACCCTAGCGAGGGGCACTGACAACGGGGCCCGACGACCGCGCTCGGGCCTCGGGAGGCGACGACCCGACTCGGGCGGCCGGTGCCGTCACCACGGCACCGCCGCCCGTCACGCGCCCGTTGGTCAGGACGCGGCGACGGCGAGCGCGGCGCGCCAGGCGGGGCTGTCGACATAGTGGTTGTCGTAGCGCTCGGAGGACTCCGCGATCTTCTTCGGGTCGGTCTCACCGCGCATCACGCTGCCGAGCAGCCGCAGGTAGTCGAAGCGGCCCATACCGGGCGTGAAGGTGAAGAGGACGTCGGCCTCGCATCCCGGGGCCGCGGCGAAGGCGTGCGGGGTGTGCGGGGGCACGGAGAGGAAGTCACCGGCGTTCAGGATGGTGACCTCCTCGCCCACCAGCACCTGGAGGGAGCCGCTGATCACGAAGAAGAGCTCCGTCGCCTTGGTGTGGAAGTGCGCGGGAGCGCCGACGGCTCCCTTGGCGAAGGTGGAGCGGTACGAGGTGAAGCCGCCGCCCGGTGCGTCCGTGTCGGCCAGCAGCGTCATGACACTGCTCGGGTCGGCACAGGTCTCGGCCTCGGCGGCGCGGGTGAGGACGGCGGCGGAGGTGGCGTTCGTGCTGTTCATGGTGGTTCCCCGTTCGGTCTTGCGGCGGACTCGGTGTCGCTGTGATCACTACTTTACGTAGCCCAAAGACCCGTCACAGAGTGCAATTCACGGCCGGAATTCGAGGTCAATTGGGCCTGGGGGCGACGTCCCGCGGGCTTCTGGGCGGCCCTACGGCCAGCCTCGGCGGACTCGCGGACTCGCGGCCTTACGGACTTACGGACTCGCGGACTTACGGGCTTGCACGGCGTGATGGCCGGGTACGCGGCACCCTGGAGTGCAGACTGCCCCTGAAGTCCACGAAAGGGACACCCGATGACCATCGCGGTGACCACACCGACCGGACACGTGGGATCGCGCGTGGTGCGACTGCTGCTGCAAGCCGGCGTCCGCCCTCGCGTCCTGGTCCGCGACCCGGGCCGCCTGGACGGCGAGACCCGGGCGCGCGTCGACGTACGCCAAGGCGACCTGACGGACGCCGAGTTCGTCCGCGAGGCGGTGGCGGGCGTGCGGACGGTCTTCTGGGTGGACCCGACGCCCCACACCACGGCCGACCCGATCGACACCTCGCTGCGTACCGCGGCGCCCCTCATCGAGGCGGCGCAGACCCGCGAGGTGCGACGGGTGGTGCTGCTGAGCAGTATCGGGGCGGAGAAACGGCATGGAGTCGGGCACATCGACGCGCTGGCCGGGATCGAGGAACGGCTCGACGCGACCGGCGCGGACGTCCTGCACCTGCGCTGCGCGTACTTCTTCACCAACTTGCTGTTCGACCTCGACGGAATCGCCGACGGTGCCCTGACCACGGCGTTCGATCCCGACCACCCGATGCCCTGGGTCGATCCGCGCGACATCGGTGACGTGGTGGCGGCCCGACTGCTGAGCGACGCCTGGCGGGGCCGCGTGGTGCAGGCAGTCCACGGACCCGAGGACCTCACCTTCCGCCAGGTCGCGCGGATCCTCACCGACGCGCTCGGGCGCCCGGTCCGGGTCAACCCCGTCGACGACGACGCGACGAGGGATGCGCTGCGCGCCGCAGGGCTGGCCCCATCCGCGATCGAGGGCATGGTCGGGATGACCGCCGGATCCCGCGACCTGACCCCCGAGCAGCCCCGCGACCTGCTCACCACCACGCCAACCCCGCTGAGCGGCTGGGCCCACGCGCATCTGCGGCCGTTGCTGGAGAAGTGAGGGGGCGCGCCCGTCACCGCAACCGGTATGCCGACCGCCGACCTCACCCGCTATGCGCCCGCGCCCACCCTGCGCGCGCCCCTGAAACCACCGTCTCCGCGCCGACGGCCGGCCAAATCACGGGCGGCCTCCGGCCAGTCGCCGTGGTCGAAGGTGAAGCCCGCTTCGAGGAGGCGGCCGGGGACGACTCGACGGCTCTTCAGCAGGAGCTCGGTGTCCGTGCGCAGTACGTACGCGCCGAGTTCCGCCATGCCCTTCGTCGCGGGCAGACCGAAGGGGGCTCCCCAGGCGGCGCGCAGGGCGCGCATGAAGGCGCGGTGCGGCAGCGGGGCGGGGGCGGCGAGGTTCACCGGCCCGGAGATGTCGTCGCGGTCGGCCAGGAACTGGACGGCTCGTACGAAGTCGTCCTCATGGATCCACGACACGTACTGGGCTCCGCCCGCGACGGGCCCCCCGAGGCCGAGTCGCGCCATCCACGACATGACGTCGAAGACACCGCCCCGGTCGGGGCTCATCACCATGGCGGAACGCAGCGCGACCTTGCGCGTGTCCGGGGTGTCGGCCTCGTGCTGCGCCCGCTCCCAGGCCTGGGCGATCCCGACGCTGTAACCCCAGTAGGCCGGGACACCGGCCTCGGTGCCACCGATCACTCCGGAGGCTTCGTCGTGGGGTGCGTCATGGCGGTGGGCGTAGATGGTCGCGGTGCTCATCTGCAGCCAGAGGCGGGGCGGCCGGGCGGCGCCCGCGATCGCCCGGCCCACAACTTCCGTCGAGCGGACCCGCGAATCCATCATGGCTCGCAGGTTGGCCGGGGTGTACCGGCAGCTCACGCTGCGTCCGGCCAGGTTGATCACGACATCGCTGCCGTCGATCTCCCGGACCCACGGCCCGGTGCTCTCACCGTCCCAGTACACCTCGCGCTCGCCCACGGGCCGCCGGGTGAGGATCACGACTTCATGACCGGCGGCGGTCAGCGCACGGTCCAGCACAGTCCCGACCTGACCGGTGCCGCCGGGAATGACTACCTTCATCGACTTCCCCTCCCTCTGTTGCCGCGAGCCTAGAGGAAGGAGTTGAACGCGTTCAAATGGGGGGGTGGGTGTGACTTCAAAATGGGGGGGGGTGGGTGTGACGGCGGACGTACACATCACACCCACCGGGCCGCCACCCACCGAGCGACCACCCACCGGGCTGCCGCCCACCCGTCAGGCTCGGCGGCCCGCCACCCAGGACGTGGCGACCCTCCACAACCTCGACGGCTGGCTGACCACGGTGGTCAGCCGGATCAGCCTCGACGCGCTGCGGGCGCGCCGGACCCGCCCCGAGGCGTCGTACGGCGACCGGCTGCCCGAGTTCGTGGTGGCGGTCGACGACGGGCCCGTCCCCGAGGACGACGCGCTGCTCGCCGACTCGGTGGGGGTCGCCCTCCTCGTCGTCCTCGCTCCGGCCGAGCGAGCGGCTGGCGTTCGGGCTGCACGACCTCTTCGCGGTGCCGTTCGCCGAACCAGCCGCGCCCGCAGGAAGGTACGGGCGACCGAACGGCCGCCGGGTGCCGGACCGGAGCAGCGCGCGGTGGTCCAGGCGTTCCTGGCGGCATCCCGCGACGGGGACTTCGAGGGTTTGCTGCGGGTGCTCGACCCGGACGTGCGGCTGGCCGTCGACACCCCCGCCGGTGTGGTCGTCACCCTCGGCGCCACCGAGGTCGCCGCCGGCGCGAAGCTGTCGGCCGACGCGGCGGTACGCGGACGGGCCGTGCTCGTCAACGGCCTTCCGGGAGTCCTCTCCTGGCGCGAGGACGGCACCCCGCTCGCGGTCCTCGCGTTCACCGTCACCGACGGCCGGATCGCGGAGATCACGGCTGTGGTCGACCCGGCCAGACTGGCGCGGATGGACCTTCCGGCGCCGGTCTGAGGGTCGGAGTACAGGAAGGAGTGGTGCATCCGAGGCCGGGGAAACGCGCCGCAGGCAGCAGGCCGTACCCACCGGCACCCGTCGGTGTCCACCGGCCCGCGCAGGCGCACGAAAATGAGTGGAACAGAACCACCGTGCGCCCCTACCGTGGTTCCGAGCCACATCGTTGAGGCAAGGACGTGCCGTTGTACACCAAGTGAGACCCCCCGACTGCTGATTCGTCGCGCGTCGCGCATAGGCGCCGCGCTGCTTCCTGCTGCGGATTTCTCACTGGAACCGGTGTACTTCTGTGCTCACCACCTGGGTGGTCATGCCCACCTGCCTGCCCGTCGTTCTGCGCCGCTGTCACACGTGCGCGTCCGAACGCTTCCGGGCGAACGGCAAATTCCGCGTCAACGCCCATCACAAGCTGATCGACGTCTGGCTCCTCGCGCTCTGCGCCACCTGCGGGGAAACCACCAAGATCACGATCCTGGAGCGGACGAACGTACGCTCCGTACGGCCGGAGTTGCTGGACCGGCTGCACGACAACGATCGGGACCTGGCAGCCGAACTGCTGCAGGATCCGCTCGTGCGGCGCCGTAACCGCATCGCCCTCGACTGGGACGACGCGTGGCGCCTCGACACCGGGGGAACGGATCACCTGGACCGGGAGGCGATCGATGTCTCGGTCCGCTTCGCGGCCCGGATTCCCGTCCGGCCGGTACGGCTGATCGCGGAAGGCTTCGGCCTTTCACGGGCGGAGGTCGAGAGACTGCTGACAGAGGGCAACCTCGTGTCGGTGGCCCGGTTGAGCGGCAAGCTCTCCGGCGACTTCACCTTCACGCTCAAGCGCTGATCCCGCGCACGGGGACCAACGGCCTGCCCGGCGGATCCGCCGGGCAGGCCTCCTCCCTCCCCCTGCCGCCCCCGCCGCACGCCGATCCCCGGGGCGCGGGCGGCCTCCCGGGTACGGCCGTGCGAGCATCAGTGCATGAGTGGCCCCGGGTGCCGCCGTACACCTGGGACGGTCCGGAACAGGGGAAGGAAGGGGCACGGGATGGACGAGAAAGTCGCCGCTGTCACGGCGGTCTGGGAAGACATCGAGCGGTGGTACGCCTCCCAGGGCGCCCTACGGGTGCTCCAACCCCCGGCCACCGACGAGCAGATCTCCTCGGTCGAGACAACGCTCGGCGTCGAGCTCCCCACCGAGGTGAAGGCGTCGCTGCGCAGGCACGACGGGTCCGCCGACGGGGGCTGGCCCAAGGGCCGGCTGTTGTCCTGCGACGGCATCCTCAGCGAGACCCGCGTCTGGCGGAATCTTCTGGCCGATGGCACCTTCGACGACCTCAAGGGTTTCCACTCGGGCGGCGACACGCTCAAGCCGGGCTGGTGGAACCCCGGTTGGGTCTCCCTCGACGCCGACGGCGCCGGCAACGGCTCGGTCCTGGACCTGTCGCCGGGACCCGCGGGCCGGGTCGGCCAGGTGATCGACATGGACCACGAGGTGGGCCCGAGCGGTCCCATCGCGAGCGACTTCGTCGGATACCTGACGGATGTCGCCGCGCGGTTGGAGGAGTTCTCGGTGGTCGACGGGCAGTACGTGCGGGAACGGTAGCGGCGGAGGCGGCAGGGCAGGGCAGAACTGGACGCTTCGGGGGCCCGGCGAGGTCTCTCACCGCGCCGCCCTACTCTCCGGCATCACCCCCCACCCCACCACCCCGCTCCCGCACGAGTTCCGCGACGATCTCGGTGCCGAGCGCATACGCGGGTACCCCCGCCGTGATGAGCGCGGTCTCGGCGACGCCGATCAGGTCGGTGATGTCGGCTCCCGCGTGGAGTGCTCCCCGGGCGTGGATCCGGGCCGGGTGCGGTCGGCCGAGAGCCAGTAGTTGGCCGAAGTGGACCAGTTGCTGGACCCGTCCGCCGAGCGGGCTGTCGGTCAGCACGATGTGGCGCAGTGCCGCGACGGCCTCCTCCGTAGGCAGCCGGCCGAACCGCTGGGCCAGGCGCAGCCGATCCTCCACCCCGCCCGGGACGGTGCCGAGGGTGGAGCGGTAGCGGTCGCGTACGGCCTCCGTACGGGAGGCAGGGCCGTCGTCCGCCATCTCGGCCTCCGTACGGGATGCAGGGCCCTCGTCCGTCATCGTGGCCTCCGTACGGGAGGCGAGGCTGTCGTCCGTCATGACGCGACCCGGGCGATCGCGGCGCGCACGGCCTCCTGGGCGCCCGGCGGGAAGTCCACGGCCCCGCCGATCGCCGCCGCGGCGATCTCCGCCTCGGCGCTCTCCTCGATCGCCACGATGAGGCGGGCGGTGGCGGCCGAGTCCGGGCCGAACGCGAGCAGGCCGTGGTTGGCCAGCAGGACCGCGGCCGTTGTCGGGCGCTTTTCGAGGATGTCGGCGATCCCGCGCACCGAAACGTCCGACCCGCGCGGCCCCCAGGGCACCACCGGGACGTCCTCGGCCTGTCCGGAGCGCAGCATCGGCTCGGTGCGGCAGGGCAGCGGCCGGTGGGCCACCGCGAAGGCGGTCGCGGAGGGCGAGTGGGTGTGGATGATCGCGCCCACGTCGGGGCGGGCCCGGTAGACGACACTGTGCATGGCGATGATCTCGGCGCTGACCGACTGGAGTTCACCCCCCAGGACCTGCCCGTCGAAGCTCACGGCCGCCAGGTCCTCGGGCCGTATCCCGCGGACGTATCCCGGCGTGAGGAGCATGCGCTCACCGCCCAGCCTCGCGCTGAGGTTGGCGTGCCCCGAGTGGGCCATCACCCCGGCCGCGAAGAGGCTCTCCGCGGCTTCCACCAGCTGGTCGCCGCGCTCCTTGACCACATACGTATCGCTCATGGCGGTATCTCCAAGTGTCCCGGCAGCGGCGGCTCGTCCGCCGCTGTCCCGGTGCGGACCACTCTTCAACTTGAACTAAGGTTCAAGTCAACTGCCGGGCACGGAGAGGCACAGAAGGAGCGGAACGTGCGTATGACGATCGGCCGCCTCTCGGCGATCACCGGAGTGCCCGCCTCGGCCATCCGGTACTGGGAGCGCCACGGACTGCTGCCCGCGCCCGAGCGCGTGAGCGGGCAGCGCCGCTATCCGCCGGAGGCGGCCGAGCGGATCACGGTGCTGCGCAAGTGCCAGCAGGCCGGGCTGACGCTGGTCGAGATCGCGGAGTTCCAGCAGGAGCAGTCGCGCCGGGAGGCGATGATCCGCGCCAAGATCACCGAGATCGAACAGCGCATGGTCGACCTCGACCACGCGCATCAGCTGCTGACCCACGCCCTCAAGTGCAGCGAGGAGGACATCGTCAGATGTCCCAAGTTCCGTGATCAGATGGCGGAGTGGCAGACGATGACTCCGGCGCGCTGAGCCATCCGCCCTGACCCGTACGCCCCGAGACGTACACCCCGAGCCATGCACCCTCGTGCACGGTGGGCCCGCGCCGGGCGTCAACGATGGGGGCCCGCCGCCGCCCTCGCCCGGTTTGATCCCGTCGTTGTACCCGTCGCCCCCGCTCGCGCCGCCGCTTCCGCTGCCGGTGCCGTCGCCGAGGTCTGCCGGGACGGAGGCGGAGGGCACGGCCGGATCACTGGCCACAGCCTTGGGCCTGGCGGGGTTGCCGTCGTCACCGGAGGCCCCGTTATAGGCGTCGGGCCCAGGGAACCCGTCGGCCCGTAACTCCCTGGCGAGGCATACGGGTTGCTCGGGACCGGCTCCCGCGGCGGTTGCTCACTGGGTGGGTGGCTCACAGCCCTGATTCGGCCGAACTCACTGGCGACATCGCCAGGTTGACGTTTCGGGCACTTCCTATCACTCCGGCCAACAGGCAACGCGCGGTCAAATGGACGGGCCCGATGCCCGTACTAGCCGGGGCGCGATCGGTGTCGCGCGCCGGGCAATCCAGGCAAACCACTGCGGAGAGCGCCCGGCTTCATGACACTCGGAACGGCACGGAACGAACGCGACCGGGGTGCGTAGGGAAACGGGGGCGGGCCGGGTGACGCGGAACAGGGCTGCGGAGAACAGTGCGACCGGGAACGGGTTGGGTGGGGACGGACCTATGGAGCGCGGATCGGCGGAGGTCGGACCTGCGGCGGGCGGGACTCCGGAGGCGGAAACCGTCCGGACCGAAGCGCTCGCGGCGGTGGAGGGGCACCTCGAAGCCCTTTCCGCCGGCGCAGACCCGTCGTCCGTCTTCGACCCGGACGTGGCCGCCGATGTGGCCCGCCTGGAGGAGGAGTTCGCCGTCGCCCCGACACGCGACGCCATCCTCGCGCTGGGGTGGGTGGAGTGGCACCGCTCCCGTGCCCGCGAAGGCGAGGCCGCACGCTCCTACGAGGCCTTCGCCGTGCTGCGCCTGCTTCCCGCGTTCCTCGCCGGGGAGGCGACCGTGCCCAGTTCGTCGATGCCGCAGGAGTTGCTCCCTACCCTCGCGGCGGCGGCGCTGGAGCCGGGCATGCGGATGCTCCGACAAGCGGACGCCGACGAGAGCCTGGACGGGGCCACCCAGGCCGTCTGGGCGTGGCTGCGCATCGTCCAGCACCTCCCCGCCCACCCCGTCGCGGGACCGGGCTCGCTCGCCAACCTGAGCGTCGCCCTGCGGCTGATGGGACAGCGCGGAGCCGGCGCCGAGTACATCGAGAAGGCGGTCGCCACCGCCCGTCGGGCCGTCGCGACGATGGCCGAGGACGCCCCGGAGCGTCCGGAGGCCATAAGCATCATGGCGAGCGCTCTGTGGACGCGGTACGACCGCACGGGCGCCCCCGAGGATCTCGACGCGGCGATCGAGGCCGCACGCGCCGGCGCGTCTCCCGTCCGCTCCGGGGAGCCGTACCACCCCGGTTGCGCCGAGATCGCGGCCCAGCTCCTGCACCAGCGCTTCACCGGGTCGCACTCCCCCGGAGATCTGGAGGAGGCGGTCGACTGGATGCGCCGCCTGGTCGCGGCCACCGGCCCCGAGGAGCCCCTGTTCGCCGTACGCCTGGGCATGCTGGGCCAGGGGCTCGCCGACCTCGCCGAGCGCAGGTGCGACAGCCGGCTCATGGACGAGGCCGCCGACATCGCACGCCGCGCCTCCACCGTGGCCGCCGACGACGACGCGGGGGCCCATCTCTCCGTATCGGCCGTCTGGCAGACGGTCTTCGAGTACACCGGCGATCCGGCGGCCCTCGCGGAAGCGACGGCGCTTGCGGTACGGCACGCCCGCGCACTGCCTCCGGGGTCCGGAAGCCGTGCCCGGCGCCTGGCCAACGCGTCGCTCACCGTGTTCTCCAGCCATGTGCACACCGGCGCGCACCAGGACCTCGACGAGGCCGTCGAACTGGCCGAGACAGCCCTGGCCGCGGCTCCGGCCGGCCACCCCGACCGGGACGTGGCACTGCACGCCCTCAGCGGGGCGCTCGGCTACCGCTTCCAGCGCGACGCGCGACCGCAGGACCTCGACCGTGCGCTCGCCCTCGGCCGTGAGCTGCGGGAACTGCCCGGCGCCCGGCACGCGCGCACGCTCAACCTGTGCAACCTGAGCCTGCTGTACCGCACCCGCTTCCTGCACAGCGGCGATCTTGACGACCTGGCCCACGCGATCGAGGCCGCCGAGTCGGCCATCGGCAGCACCACCGACGAACGCGTACGCGCCAAGGCCCAGCAGCAGCTGGCGCTCTGCCTGGCCAGGCGGGCGTCGGCGCAGGGCCGCCCGGAGGATCTGGACCGGGCCATCGAGCTGGGCCGCGTGGCCCTCGCCGCCGTTCCGCGCGACCACCCCGACCGGGTACCGCTCATAGCCAACAACGCGCTGGCGTTCCTCACCCGCTACGAGCACAGCGGTGCGCTGGAGGACATCGACGCGTGTCTCGCCTCGATACGCGACGCGAGCAGCCGCCTGGATCCCGGTCATCCCGCGCGCCCTAACCTGCTGAACAACGAGGGATACGCGCTGCTGACCCGCTATTACCGCAGCCGGTCGGCCGCCGAGCTCGACGCGGCGATCGACAGCCTGCGACGCGCCGCGGAGCTGACGGCCCCGGGCGACCTCCGGCTGCCCGGGCGCCTGTCCAATCTGTGTCTGGCCCTGCGTGGGCGTTTCGATCTCACCGCCGCACCGGCCGATCTCCACGAGGCCGTCACGGTCGGCCGCCGCGCGGTCGCGGCGACCCCCGCGGGACATCCGGAACGCGCCATCCATCTCAACAACCTCGGCTACGGCCTGCTGGCCCAAGCCGTACTCGACCCCATGTCGACGGCCGCCCGCGACGAGGCCCTCCGCGTCTTCCGCGAGGTCCTGAGCCTGCTCCCGCCGGGTGCCCCGGCGCGGACCTATTCGCTCATCAACCTGGGGCAGGCCCTCGCCCTCACCGCTTTTTCCGAGGAGGCCCCGGGGGAAACCGCCCTACGCGAGGCCGTCGACGCGTTCACCGAGGCGTGGGAGCTCACCGGCACCGCGCCCCTGCGCCGCCTCACCGCGGTACGCGCGGCGGCGCGGCTGCTCGGCGACCGGCAGCCGAAGCGGGCGGCGGAGCTGCTGGAGGCCGCCGTGGACATGCTGCCCGCCCTCACCCCGCGCATGCTGGCCCGCACCGATCAGCAGAGCCTGCTCGGCACCTGCTTCGAACTCGCCGCGGACGCCGCGGCCCTGGCGCTGACCGCCCCCGAGGAACGGTCGTCGTCCGACGGCTCGGCGGCGGTCAAGGCCCTGCGGCTGACGGAGGCGGGGCGTGGTGTCATGCTCGGCCAGGCGCTCGACACGCGCGGCGAGGTCACCGACCTGCGCCGCCGGCTGCCCGAACTCGCCGCGCGCTTCCTCGCGATACGCGACCGGCTCAACGCCTCGTACGGGGACGACGCACCCACCGTAGGGGCGGCCGACGAGCCCTGGTACCCGGCAACCGAAGCACGGCGTGATCTGGCCGCGCGGTTCTCCGCGGTGCTGGAGGAGATCCGGTCCCAACCGGGCTTCGCTCGGTTCCTGCTGCCGATGGAGCCGCCGGACCTCCTCGCCCAGGCCGCGTACGGCCCCGTCGTGGTCTTCGCGGTGAGCGGCCACGGCAGCCACGCCCTGCTGGTCCGCCCCCGAGCCGTCACCCCGCTGCCCCTGCCCGGCCTGGACCGGGACACCGTGCGGCAGAAGGCGCAGGACTTCGCCGCGGCGCTGCGCTGGGCACCCAGTCCCACCCCCGCCCGCCGCGAACCGGCGCTGGAAACCCTCAACTCGACCCTGGAGTGGCTGTGGGACGTCGCCGCCGGGCCCGTCCTGGCCGCTCTCGGTCTCACCTCTCCCCCGCGCCCGGGCGAAGAGGCTCCCCGGGTGTGGTGGAGCCCCGGTGGTCTGCTCGGCCGGCTTCCCCTGCATGCCGCCGGATACCACCGGGACGCCACGTCCGGCGCGCGGGCGAGCGTCATGGACCGCGTGGTCTCCTCCTACACCCCGACGCTGCGCGCGCTGCGCCATGCCCGCAGACCGCTGCCCGACTCCGCCCCCCGTCGCGCGCTCGTCGTCACCATGCCGCTCACGCCCGACGCGCCTCCGCTGCCGCACGCCGTCGAGGAGGAGGGACATGTGCGCACCCACGCGCCGGACCCCCTGGTGCTCACCGCGCGGCGCGACCCGGCGGCCACCCCGGGGGGAGGGGCCACGTCCGGCATGCGCGAGGAGGTGATGGCGGCGCTGGGCGACTGCTCCCTGGCGCACTTCGCCTGCCACGCCGTCAGCGACCCGGTCGACCCGTCCCGCAGCCGGCTCCTGTTGCGGGACGGGCCGCTGACCGTGGGCGGCCTCGCCGGTCTGGACCTCGACCACGCCGCGCTCGCGTTCCTTTCCGCGTGCGGCACCGCCACCACGGGGGTGCCGCACCTCGCGGACGAGTTCGTGACCCTCGCCACCGCCTTCCAACTGGCCGGATTCCGCAGCGTGGTGGCCACGCTGTGGCCGGTCTACGACCGCCACGCCTCCGAGCTGGCCGGCCTCTTCTACGCGGCCCTCGGCAGCCCTCGCGAGCTCACCCCCGACCGGGCCGCCCGGGCGCTGCACGCAGCCGTCCGTGAGTTGCGCGACCGCCTGCCCGACCGGCCCGACATCTGGGCGGCGCACCTGCACTCCGGCGCGTGACGGCTCAGCCCCTGCTGAGCCGTACCGTGTCGCCCGCCGGGCCGCCCGTCAGGATGTCGATACGGGTCCCCGTGGCGGGGTCGGTGAAGCTCTGCCCGGGGGCGCGGGCGGCCAGGTCCAGTTCGGTGCAGCCGGTGGGTACGGTGGCGGGGTGCGTCGGGGCGATCCGGATCGGGCCCTCACCGGTCGCGGCGGCCGAGTCGACCTTGTAGACGAGCACGCCGGTGGAGCAGGCGGCGCTGTCGTTGCCCTCGGCGCGGCGCGACTCCGCCACGTACGCGGTCGTCCCGCCGGTACGCAGAACGGCGATCTGCGTACCGCCCGGGCGTTCCACCGGGGTGAGGCGGACGGTGCGCTGCCCCGGCGCCGCCAGACAGCCCACCTGGTCGTCGCGGAGCCAGCCGAGCTTCCAGGAGTGCCAGCCGAGGTACTGCGGGGCGGGTCCGGCGATGTCGCCCATGACGTCCCAGCCGCCCGCGTACTGGTGGGTGGCCCCGGTGAAGGAGTACAGGTCCGGCAGACCGAAGGTGTGGGCGGTCTCGTGGTCGGCGACCTTGGGGCCCCAGTGCCACATGTCCTGGCCGAAGGTGACGGCCCACTTCACCCGGGTGCCGTCCGCCGTGATGCCGGCGGTGGTTGGGTCGTAGAGGTAGGTCGGGGAGAACGGGATGGCCGTCGCCGCCCGGGTGGGGACGACGTACACCATGTCGTACCGCGAGAAGTCGGCGTACGGGTCGGCGGCGGCGACCGCGTCGCGCACGTACTTCTCGTGGGCCTCGAAGGTGATGCCGCGCGCGAAGCCGTACGAGGTGGAGGCCGCGGGCATCCGTATCCAGCGGCGCAGCGGGGTGAGGGCGAGGCGGGAGCTGCCGTGGCTGGCCGTGCGCATCCAGTCGGCGGCCGGGGCTATTCGGGCGGTGTACGGGGCGGTGGAGCCGGTCTCCGGTGCGTCGGGGAAGTCGACGAACAGGGTGAGGACGCGGTGGGTGCCGGTGGACTTCTGGAACTGGGTGCGGTCGGTGTCGTGGCCCTCGTCGGTCCAGCCCGTGCGGCCGGGCAGCGCGCAGTCGGAGGCGGGCGCGGGGTGCGGGCGGGGTGCGGCGGCAGCCGCGCCGCTCCCGGCCAGACACAGGGCGAGGGCGGCGGCAGCGGTGGCGAGGGAGCGTGGTCGCGGTGGGCGGACGGGCATGGTCTTCCTCCGGGGGGTGGGGACGGAACAAGTGGTCAGGCGTGTCCCGCGGCCAGGTCCATCAGGCGGGAGAGGACCCGGCCGCCCGAGGCGGTGAGTCCGTCGTGCTCCCACTCGTTGGTGACCCAGACCCGGCAGGCGCCGATCTGGCGCGCGGTGCGCAGCGAGAGCCCCGCGTCCACGTACATGTCGTCGTGGTAGACGACCGCGGCGAGCGGCACCTCGTTGGCGGCGAGCCGGCCGGTGTCGTACAGCGACGGCCAGTGGGTGCGTCCGGCCAGCAGCTCGGCGGCCTGGGCGAAGGGGCGCAGGGCCGCGATCTCCTGGAACATCCAGGGGTAGATCATCTCGCCGGTGAGGAGCAGTGGATCGGCCTCGCCGGCGAACTCGGGGAAGTGGCGGAGCGCGCGGTCGGCGGCCCAGCCGGTGGGCTCGGCGCCCTGGCCGTAGAGGGTCTCCTGGAGTACGGCGAACAGGGGGTTGCCGGTGAAGCCGGTCATGCCCAGCACCTGGTGGAGGAAGGTGTCGCTCAACTCCCCCTCGGTGTCGAGGGCTTCGTCGAGCAGCCAGTGCACTCGCTCGAAGCCGTCGCCCATGCCGAGGGCGAGGCCGAGGGTGCGCAGACGGCGTGGGGTGAGCCGGTCGCCGTCGGGCAGGCGTACGTCGCTGTCCGAGAGGAGGTCCGCGATGCGGCGCAGCCGCGCGGCGTCCTCGGGGTAGCGGGTGTAGAACTCCAGGACCCGGTCGCGCACCCGGGGGTAGGTGCGGGCGTACACGTCGTCGGCGGTGGCCGTCGTGCCGGGCAGACCGCCGGCCACGTAGCAGGCGCGCAGCCCTTCGGGGGCCTGGGACAGATAGGTGAGGGTGAGGAAGCCGCCGTAACTCTGGCCGAGGGTCTCCCAGGGTTCGTCGCCGCACAGCCGGCGCCGGATCAGCTCGGCGTCGGCGACGATCGCGTCGGCCCGGAAGTGCGCCAGGTGGTCGGCGAAGGCCGCCGGGGAGGGGAAGCGCGCGGCCGTGCGGCCGGTGACGGGGGTGGAGCGGCCGGTGCCGCGCTGGTCGAGCAGGAGCACCCGGTGGGTGCGCAGGGCGTGCTCCAGCCATCCCGGTGAACCGGCGGACGGCCGGGGTGACTTGCCGCCGGGTCCGCCCTGGAGGTAGAGGAGCCAGGGCAGCCGTTGGCCCACCCGGGCGCGGTCGACGACCTCACGGGCGAAGACCTCGAGGGTCGGCCCGTGCGGGTCGCGGTGGTCCAGCGGAACGGTGAAGACATGGTCGACGGTTGCGTACGCCGGGTTCATGGGTGCCTTTCGCGACGCGGGCGGCGCTGTGTGCCGGATGCCGGGTGCCGGGTGTGAGAGCCGGTGTCCTACGGGTCACACGGTCCGCTACGGCGCAAGGGTGTAGGTGCGGCTGGAGGTGTAGAACTCCAGGGCGGCCCGGCCCTGTTCGCGCGGTCCGTGGCTGGAGTCCTTGGTGCCGCCGAACGGCAGGTGGAAGTCCACGCCGGTGGAGGGAGCGTTGACGCGGATCATGCCGGTGTCGAGCCGGTCCAGGCCGTGCAGTGCGGTGTCCAGGTCCGCCGTGTGTACCGAGGTGACCAGGCCGTACGGGACCGAGTTGGTGATCCGCACCGCGTGGGCGAGGTCGTCGGCGGGCAGCAGGGCGGCGATGGGCCCGAAGACCTCCTCGCACAGCAGCGGATGTCCGGGGCCCGCCTTCTCCACCAGGGTCGGTGCGGTGTACCAGCCCGGGTGCCGGGGCGCGGTCCCTCCGGCGAGCACGGAGAGGCCTCGGGAGGCCTCGCCCACGCGGTCGCGGGCGCGCTCGTCGATAAGCGGCCCGCAGACGGTGTCCGCCGAGGCGGGGTCACCGACCGGCAGTGACCGCAGGGCCGCGGCGAGTGCCTCGCGCAGCGGGTCGAGAGCGGCGCCGACGGCGATGACACGGCTGGTGGCGGTGCACTTCTGGCCCGCGTATCCGGCGATGGCCGCGGCGAGGTGGGCCGCGGCCCGGCCCATGTCGGCGTCCGGCAGCACGATCGCGGCATTCAGGCCGCCCATCTCGGCCTGGGCCGCGACGCCCCGCTCGGTGGCGGTCCGCGCCACCGCCCGGCCGACGGCGGTCGAGCCGGTGAAGGAGACGACGTCGGCGCTGCGGACGAGCGCGTCCCCTTCTGCCGCCGCACCGGGCACCACCGTGAACACCCCCGCGGGCAGGGCCTGGTGGAGGAGCTCGGCCAGACGCAGGGCGCAGGCCGTGGCCTCGGGAGCGGGCTTGAGCACCACCGTGTTGCCGACGGCGAGCGCCGGGGCCGCCTTCCAGCTCGGGATGGCGAAGGGAAAGTTCCACGGCGTGATGAGCCCGGCGACGCCGTGCGGGCGGCGGCGGGTGAGCAGCAGCCCGGACCCGGCGGCGGGTTCGTGCACCGTGCCGACGGCCTCGTAGGGGGCCTGGGCGTAGTAGCGCCAGATGGCGGCGGTACGGGCGACCTCGGCCCGGGCCTCGGTGAGCGGCTTGCCCACCTCGCGCACGGCGAGCGCGGCCAGTTCGTCCGCCGCGGCCTCGATCACCCCGGCGGCGGCGCCGAGCGCGGCCGAACGCGCGGCGGCCCCGCCGTCCAGCCACCCGGGCTGGACGGCTCGGGCGCGCTCCACGGCGTCGGCGGTGGCACGCGGGCCGGGAGCCGGCATCCGGACGAGGACGTCGGCGGGATCGGCCGGGTTGCGGGAGATGAGAGGGGTGGCGTCAGCGGTCACGGGAGGAGTCCTCCAGAGGGAAATCGGCCCGGGCAGCGCCGGGCGGCGGGCAGTAATATTTCACATTGCACTCTCTCGGCCAAGAGGTGGCTCCTCACGAGCCGTTGGGACACGAGTGGATAAAGGAGCGGCCGAGGGGTTGTCAGTACAATTTCACATTACTATGTTACAGGTCACATTCCAGCCGCTCTGGCTGTCGGACTGCTCTCGCGCTCTCGGAGTGACCACTGATGAACAAGCGCACTCTCACCGCCCTCGCCACCGCCCTGGCCGCCTCCCTCGCCCTGGGGGCGGCCGGCTGCTCGAAGACCAAGCACGCGGACGCGGGCCCGGACGCCGGAAAGAACCCGGCGACCGCCAACGCGGGCACCGTGGTGGGCGGCACCCCCCAGAAGGGCGGCACCCTGACCGTGCTGTCCAACCAGGACTTCACCCATCTCGACCCCGCCCGCAACTGGGTGATGAACGACATGGACTTCGGGACCCGGATGCTCTACCGCACCCTGGTCACCTACAAGGCGGCCCCCGGCACCGGCGGCAGCGAGCTCGTCCCCGACCTCGCCACCGATCTGGGCACCTCCTCCAACGGCGCGAAGACCTGGACCTTCCATCTCAAGCCGGGGGTCACATACGAGGACGGCAGCCCCGTCACCGCCCAGGACGTCAAGTACAACGTGGAGCGCTCCTTCTCCCCCGACCTGCCCGGCGGCGCCGACTACGCGGCCCGCTACCTCGCCGGCGCCGACGGCTACCAGGGTCCGGCCCAGGGCAAGCACCTGGACTCCGTCAAGACGCCGGACGACCACACGATCGTCTTCGAACTGCGCAAGCCCTTCGCGGAGTTCCCCAACGCCACCGTGATGCCGACCTTCGCGCCGGTCCCCAAGGCGCAGGACAAGGGGCCGCAGTACGACAACCGGCCGTTCTCCTCGGGGCCGTACAAGATCGAGTCGTATGAGCGGGGCAAGAAGCTGGTGCTGGTGCGCAACACCCACTGGGACGCCGCCACCGACCAGGTGCGCAAGGCCTACCCGGACAGACTCGTGATGGTCATGGGGCTCAAGGCCAACCAGATCGACGACCGGCTCATCGCCTCCCAGGGCGCGGACGCCTCCGCCGTCTCCTGGGGCGCGCTGCGTCCGGAGAGCGCGGCGAAGGTGCTGCCCAGCGCGGAGGTCCGCAAGCGGCTCATCGCCGAGTCCACCAACTGCACGGACATGGTCCAGATGCACACCGGCCACGCCCCCTTCAACGATGTGAAGGTCCGTCAGGCCGTGCAGTACGCCCTCGACAAGGACGCCGTCCTCACCGCGTCCGGAGGCCCCGCCTTCAACGACCCCTCCACCGCGTACATGCCCGCCTCCCTCTTCGGCGGCAAGCAGCCCGACACCGCGAAGGTGCCCGTGGCCGGTGACGTGGCGAAGGCCAAGGAGCTTCTGAAGGAGGCGGGCAAGCCGGACGGCTTCAGCACCAAGATGACCGTCTCCACCGGTGACAAGGGGCGCGGCGAGGCCATCCAGCAGGCGCTCGGCAAGGCCGGGATCAAGGTCACCATCGAGACCGTCGACCCGTCCGCGTTCTACGCGACCATCGGTGACACCAAGAACCGGACCGACATCGTCTACACGGGCTGGTGTCCCGACTACCCCTCGGGCTCCACGTTCCTGCCCTTCGTCTTCGACGGCCGCTACATCAAGGAGAAGGGCAACTCCGGCAACCACTCGCTCTTCCGCGACGACGCGACCATGAAGAGGATGGACGAGATCTCCGCCATGACGGACGCCAAGCAGGCCAACGCCGCCTGGCAGCAGCTCGACGGCGAGATCCTCGCCAAGGCCCCGGCCGTCCCCGTCCTGGTGCGCCGCTGGCCGCTGGTGCTCGGCACCAACATCGCGGGCGCCTACGGCCAGACCTCCTTCGGCGGTCAGCTCGACTACGCCACGGTCGGCCTCAAGGACCCCTCGAAGAGCCAGGGCTGAGGACCCGTCCGACCATGACCACGACCACGACCCTCGTACCCGAGGCCGCTCCGGCCGGCCACGGCCCCTGGCAGCTGGCCCGCGCGGAACTGCGCCGCCGTATCTCCGTCAAGATCTCCCTCGCCGTCGTCGCGCTCTTCGTCGTCATGGCAGCCGCCGCCCCGCTGCTGAGCAGGCTGGGCGGCTGGTCGCCCGAGGAGTTCGACAAGACGGCCATCGACCCCTACCTAGGCGGCCAGCCGCTCGGAACCCTCGGCGGGATCTCCGCCGACCACTGGCTGGGCGTGGAGCCCGTCACCGGCCGCGACCTGTTCGCCCGGGTGGTGCACGGCGCCCAGGTCTCCCTGCTGATCGCCTTCACCGCGACCGCGATCGTCGTCGTCGCGGGCACGGCCGCCGGGATCGCGGCCGGTTACTTCGGCGGGCGCACCGACACGGTCCTCAGCAGGCTCATGGACCTGACCATGTCCTTTCCCTCCCTCATCTTCATGATCGCGATGATGTCGGTGGCCAAGGACGTCAACCGCATCGTCCTGATGACCGCGGTGATCGGGCTGTTCGGCTGGCCCGGCATCGCCCGCGTCGTCCGCGGCCAGACCCTCTCGCTCAAGCACCGCGAGTACGTCGACGCGGCGCAGGTCAACGGAGCGGGCCCCTGGCGGATCCTCACCCGCGACATCCTGCCGGGCGTCGCGGGGCCCGTCATCGCGTACACCACCCTCATCATCCCGGGCATGATCGCCACCGAGGCGGCCCTGAGCTACCTCGGTGTCGGCGTCCGCCCGCCCACGCCGTCCTGGGGCCAGATGATCGCCGAGAGCGTCGCCTTCTACGACACGGACCCCATGTACTTCGTCATCCCGAGCACCTGCCTCTTCCTCACGGTGCTCGCCTTCACCCTGCTCGGCGACGCGCTGCGCGACATCCTCGACCCGAGGGGAAGCCGCTCATGATCTTCTACATCGGCCGCCGGCTCCTCGGGGTGAGCGGTGTCCTGATCGCGATCGCCGCCGTCACCTTCACCATCTTCTACGTCCTGCCCTCCGACCCGGCCGCCGCGGCCTGCGGCAAGTCGTGCAGCGTCGAGCGCCTGGCCGCGATCCGCGCCCACATGGGGCTGGACCAGCCGCTGTGGCAGCAGTTCTGGCACTTCGCCTCCGGTATCTTCACCGGCCGCACCATGGGCAGCGGCCAGTACGCGCTGCACTGCGACTTCCCCTGCCTGGGCTACTCGTACGAGAACAGCGAGTCGGTGTGGGGCCTGCTGATGGACCGGCTCCCCGTCTCCGCCTCCCTGGCGCTCGGCGCGGCCGTCCTGTGGCTGGTGCTCGGGCTGACCGCCGGGGTGACCGCGGCCCTGCGCAAGGACACCCTGACGGACAAGGTCCTGATGGTCGGCGCGGTCGCCGCCGCCTCGCTGCCCGTCTACTTCACCTCGATCATGCTGATCTACGGCCTGATCAGGACCGCGGGCCTGCTGCCCTACCCGCAGTACGTGGCGTTCGGCTCGGACCCCCTGCACTGGGCCTCCAACCTGCTGCTGCCATGGCTGGCGCTGGCCGTGCTGTACGCGGCCATGTACGCGCGCCAGAGCCGCAGTTCGATGATCGAGACCATGGCGGAGCCGTACATCCGCACCGCCCGCGCCAAGGGCCTGCCCCGCCGCACGGTCGTCGTCAAGCACGGTCTGCGGGCGGGCATGACCCCGATCCTGACCATCTTCGGGATGGACCTGGGCGGCCTGCTGGCCGGCGCGGTCATCACCGAGTCCATCTTCGGGCTGCCCGGCATCGGACGGCTCTTCTACGGCGCCCTGTCCAGCGGCGACCAGCCCGTCATCCTCGGCGTCACCCTGCTCGCCGCCGCCTTCATCGTCGTCGCCAACCTGGCCGTCGACCTGCTCTACGCCGTCGTCGACCCGCGAGTGAGGTACTGATGGACGCGACCCGCCCCACCGCGCCCGCGCCGACCGCTCACCCCGCCCCGCCCCCGGACGCGGACGAGCCCCTGCTGTCCGTACGGAACCTGAGCGTGACCTTCCCGACACAGCGCGGCCCCGTACGGGCCGTCGACTCGCTCGACTTCGACGTCCACCGGGGCCGCACCCTCGGCATCGTGGGCGAGTCCGGCTCGGGGAAGTCCGTCACCTCCATGGCGGTCCTGGGACTGCACACCGGCGCCCGGGTCACCGGCTCCATCGCGCTCGCCGGCCGCGAGCTGGTGGGCCTGACGGAACGCGAGCTGAACGGGCTGCGCGGGCGACGGATGGCGATGATCTTCCAGGACCCGCTCTCCAGCCTCCACCCCTACTACACGGTCGGTGAGCAGATAGCCGAACACCACCGCGTCCACTTCCGCTCCGGCCGCGCGGCGGCCCGCAGACGGGCCGTGGAGATGCTCGCCGAAGTCGGCATCCCGGAGCCCGGGCGCCGGGCGGGCGAGTACCCGCACCAGTTCTCCGGCGGTATGCGCCAGCGCGTGATGATCGCGATGGCGCTGGCCTGCGAGCCCGAGCTGCTGATCGCGGACGAGCCGACCACCGCGCTCGACGTCACCGTGCAGGCCCAGATCCTGGAACTGATCGCCCGGATTCAGCAGGAGCACGGACTCGCCGTCGTCATGATCACCCACGATCTGGGGGTGGTCGCGCGCGTCGCCCACGAGGTCCTGGTGATGTACGGCGGCCGGGCCGTCGAACAGGCCCCGGTGGACACCCTCTTCGCCGCCCCGGCCCACCCCTACACCCGCGGTCTGCTCGACTCCCTGCCCCGCCTCGACGACCCCGACGACGCCCCGCTGAGGGCCATCCCCGGCAGCCCGCCGTCGCTGCTCACCCCGGCTCCCGGGTGTGCCTTCGCACCCCGCTGCGCCCGGGCCGCGTCCGCCGCGGCGAGCGAGCGGCTGCGCTGCGAGACCGAGGCGCCCCTGCTGTCCGGGCCCGCCGGCCACGCGTCCGCCTGCCACCTCCCGACGTACGAAGGCGCTCCTTCATGACCACAGCCACCCCGCCCCTGCTGTCCGTACGGGACATGACCAAGGTCTACCCGGCCCGGCGGCGCCGCTCGGCCCCCGTACGGGCGGTCGACGGCATCAGCTTCGACGTGGCGCCCGGTGAGACGCTCGGCCTGGTCGGCGAGTCCGGCTGCGGCAAGTCCACCACCGGCCGCACGATCGTGCGTCTGCTCGAACCCTCCAGCGGCTCGATCTCCTACGACGGCCAGGACATCAGCCATCTCTCGCAGCGGGAGCTCAAACCGTTGCGCCGCGAGATCCAGATGGTCTTCCAGGACCCGCACTCCTCGCTCAACCCGCGCCAGACCGTCGCGCGGATCATCTCCGATCCCCTGCTGGTTCAGGGGAGTCCGGCGGCGGACGCGCGGCGGCGGGCCGCCGAACTGATGGAGCTGGTCGGGCTCATCCCCGAGCAGATCGACCGCTTCCCGCACGAGTTCTCCGGCGGCCAGGCCCAGCGCATCGGCATCGCCCGCGCCCTGGCCACCGGGCCGCGCCTCGTCATCGCGGACGAGCCGGTCTCCGCCCTGGACGTCTCCGTGCAGGCCCAGATCGTCAACCTGATGGAGCGTCTGCAACGCGAACTCGGCCTCGCCTACCTCTTCATCGCCCACGACCTGTCGGTCGTCAAACGGGTCTGCGACCGGGTCGCCGTGATGTACCTGGGCCGGATCGTCGAGATCGGTGCGAAGGAGCGGGTCTACACGGCCCCGGCCCACCCCTACACGCGCGCCCTGCTCTCCGCGGTGCCGCTCCCCGACCCGGCCGCAGAGCGTGCCCGCGAACGCATCACGCTCCTGGGCGACCCACCGAGCCCGGCCGCTCCCCCGCCGGGCTGCTCCTTCCATCCCCGGTGCCCCAAGGCGCGGGACCGGTGCCGCGGTGAGGCGCCGGTGCTGCGGATCGCCGCGCCGGGCGAGGCGCGCCAGGTCGCCTGCCACTTCCCCGAGGCGGCCTGACGGGGGCGTGGTCCCGCGCACCGACGCGCTCCGGGCCGATGGGCCTGACCGGCCCGGAGCGGGTCACCGTTCACGAGGCCGGCGGCGGTCCCTCATGTCGCGGGTTTGCGGCCCCAGATGAAGACGGGGTCGCCGATGGCGGTGGTGTTCCACAGCAGCTCGGCGTCGCGCAGCCGCAGGTTGATGCAGCCCGCCGAGCCACCGCCGTTGAAGAGGTCGCCGTAGACACCGTGGAAGGCCTGTCCACCGGAGAAGTACTGGGCGTAGGGCATCGGCGCGTTGTCGTACAGCTCGGAGTGGTCGTCGATGCGGCGCTCGGTGATCTCGTGCCAGCCGTTGCGGGTCTGCTGGCCCCAGCGCCCGGTGCGGACGGCGACCGCCGGATAGACGACCTTTCCGGCCCGCTGCACCCACAGGAGCTGGCGCGCGAGGTCCACGCAGACGAGCCGCTCCTGCCGCTGGGGGCAGTTCCCGCTCTTGTTGGGGGCGCGGCGTTCTTCGATGACCAGGGTGGTGCGGTAGGTGGCGAGATTCGCGTACCCGTCGGCGGGGACGATGCCGTTGCGGTACTGGAAGGCCCGGATCGCCACGCAGTCGGCCTCGGACTGCCGTCCGTCGGCGGGCAGGCCCAGATACCGCTCCAGCTCCCACTGGTACGGGCCGGTGTCCGCGGTGCACGCGGGATCGGGAGCGGGGGGCACCGCGGTGGCGGAGGCGGCCGGGGCGCTCACCCCCATCACCAGGGCGGCGAGGGCGCCGACGAGTATCGGCACACGCGGGCGGCGGCGTAGGGACCTCGTCACGGCGGCTCCTGCTGGCTGCAGCGACGGCATCGGGCACCGCCGCCCTCGCCGCCATTCGAGCACGACGGGCCCGCCACCACCGCCGCGGACGAGCCATCCGGGTGCCCCGCCACCACGACGGCCACGCCCGGGGGCCCCACCCGGCCGGATCACGACCGCCCCACGCCCCCGGCCGGTGGTGTGTCGACCGGATGGCGGGGCCCACGGTCCGCCGGGCGCTGCGCCCCCTCGGCCCGGCGCGGCACCGGGCCTCTCGGGCAGGGCCACGGCCGCCCGCACGGGCGCGGAGGGCGCCTGCGACAACCGGCCGGGGAGACGAGAAACGACTGGGAACACGGCGCCAGGTGTATCGTGCGGAACGCCGCGTATGCGAACTACACCCCTTATATAACTACTTGTGCCGGTGAGGGCGGGAAAGGGGGACGGAATGAAGAGCGAGCCTGACCGTGCCGGTCGCGCGGGCGACGACACGGCACGGGTGCCGCGTGGAGCCGGGCCGGCCCGGCGCGGACTGGTCGGTGGACTGGCCGCCCTCGGTACGGCCAGCGCCCTGGCCGCCTGTCTGCGCTCCCGTACCCCCGCGCCCACCTCGTCGTCCGGCCCCGGCCGGCAGCCAGGTGTGACGGACCGACAGCCGCCCCGGGCGCTGCTGCTGTCGTACGACCTGAGCCACCGTACCCACGGTCCGGCGGGCCGGGAGGCCGTGCGCCGGATGTTCGCCGCCTGGACGCCCGTACTCACCGCACGCGACGGCCCGACCGTGACGGTCGGACTGGGCCCCGCCCTCTTCCGCCGCCTGGGGGTGCGGGCCCCTGAGGCGCTTCGCGACCTGCCCGCCTTCGCGGGTGACCGGCTGCGCCCCGAGGCCGGGGGCGGCCAGGTGTTCCTGCAGATCTGCGCGGCCACCCCCACCGCCTGCACCGACCTGGCGCGGCGGCTGGAGCAGGCCGTGCCGGGCGTACTGCGTCCGCGCTGGCGCCAGGCGGGCTTCCTGCCCGCCGCGCCACCCGGGGAGACCCCGCGCAATCTGCTGGGCTTCAAGGACGGCACCGCCAATCCGACCCCGAAGCAGGCCGAACGGTGGGTGTGGCTCGGGCCCGGCCCGCACCACAACGCCACCTATCTGGTGGTGCGCCGGATCCGTCTCGCCACGGCCGAGTTCGGCTCGCTGCCCGTCGAGCGCCAGGAGCGCGTCATGGGCCGCCGCAAGCCGCACGGCGGCCCCCTCCAGGGCGGCCCCGAACACGCCGAGCCCGACCTCCTCGCCAAGACTCCGCAGGGCGGTTACCTGCTCCCCGCCGACGCCCACGTCCGGCTCGCCCAGCCCCGGTTCGACGGCGGCGCCCGGATACTGCGCCGCGGCTACTCCTACGACAACACCCCCGACGACCAGGGCCTGCTGTTCCTCGCGTACATGAGGGACCCCGGCCTCTTCACCCGCGTCCAGCGCCGTCTCGCGGGCCATGACGCGCTGGGCCCGTTCATCGAGCACTACGGCTCCGCGGTGTTCTTCGTCCCTCCGGCGGCGGGACCGGGTGGGCCGTTGGGGAGCGGAGTGCTGTAGGCGGGCGGGGGCCCGCGGGTCGGTGCCCGCGTGCCGCCTCCACCCGCCCGGCCGGGTCAGGCGGGAAGGGCCTCGACCGTGGGCACCACCGTGCCGAACAGGTCCGTGATGGTGGTCAGGGCCGCCGCTCGCAGGGTGGCGGCGGGCAGGAGCGTGCCGTCGGGGGCGGTGAGCGGGCGGGTCGCGGTGGTGTCGGCGACGACCGTGGGGCGATAGCCGAGGTTGAAGGCGCCCTGGGCCGTGCAGTGGACGCACATGTGCGTCATGAACCCGGCCAGGATCAGGTCCCTGCCGCTGCCGGGCGCGGCGCCCAGGCCGGTCAGGGTCTTCACCAGGTCCGTGGCGTGGAAGGCGTCGGGGAACTGCTTGACCACGACCGGCTCGCCGTCCGCCGGCGCCACCTCCTCGCTGATGGCGCCTGTGTGGGCACGGATGTCGTACGGGGTGTTCTCGCCGCCGTCGTTGACGATGTGGACGACGGGTGTGCCTGCCGCGCGGGCGCGTGCCAGGAGGCGCGCACCGGCCGCGACGGCCTCCTCCGCCCCGTCGAGCGCCATGACGCCGGTCCGGTAGGTGTTCTGGAAGTCGATCATGATGAGGACGGACTCGCTCAGCCGAGGAGGCCTGCTGTCCAGGCCGACCACCTCGCGCAGGGGCGTGGAGGGACGGTTCGTCTCGGGCTTGTTCGTGTTCATCGGATGCCTTTCCGGCGTGCAGGGGCATGGCGAAGCGAGCCGTGTCGCGCTCGCCGCGTCGGGTGTGAGGGAAGGGATGGGGGGCGCCCCCGGGGGCCGTCAGGTGGCGCGGAAGCGGCGGCGGTATGCCGCGGGTGTGGTCGCCAACTGCCGTCGGAACGCCCGGTGCAGCGTTTCGGCCGAGCCGAGCCCGGCCGCGGTCGCGATCTGGCCGAGGGGGCGGTCGGTGGTCTCCAGCAGCCGCCGGGCCGCTTCCACGCGCGCGGCCTCGACGTACGCGGCGGGACCGGCGCCCGTCTCCTGGGTGAAGACCCGCGCGAAATGGCGTTCGCTCAGACACATCCGCGCCGCCAGGGCCGAGACGGAGAGGTCCCCGTCGAGGTGCTCGGCGATCCACAGCCGCAGCTCGTCGATGTCACGGCGGGAGGCGGCGGGCCGGCTGAGCGGGACGGAGAACTGGCTCTGGCCGCCCTGCCGTTTGAGGAACATCACCAGTTGTCGGGCAACCGCGAGCGCCACGTCCTCGCCCAGGTCCTCGGCCACCAGGGCCAGCGCGAGGTCCAGGCAGGCGCTGATCCCGGCGCCCGTCCACAGCCGCCCGCGGTCGGTACGGACGAAGATCGGATCGGGGTCGACGGTGACCGCGGGATGGTCCGCGGCCAGCTGGGCGGCGGTCGACCAGTGGGTGGTCGCGGTCCGCCCGTCCAGCAGCCCGGCCGCCGCCAGCACATGCGCGCCCACGCACACCGAGGCCACTCGGCGGGCGTGCGCGGCCGTTTCCTTCACCCACGCCACGACGTCCGGGTCGATCCGTGCGGTGGGCCCGTCGTCGGTCATGTCGACCGCGCCGGGCACCAGCAGGGTGTCCACCTCCCCGCCGACCTCCGCGAAGCCCAGATCGGCCACCAGCCGCACCCCGGCCGAGGTCCGCACCTCGCCCGCGACCGGCCCCGCGAGCCGGACCCGGTAGTCGGCGCGGCCCCGGGTCTCCCGGTTGGCCAGGGCGAACACCTCGGCCGGGCCGGTGACGTCGAGCAGGTCGACATCGGGGAAGACCGCGATGACGACGCGGTGGGTGAGGGGCATGCGTCCATCCTCGTGGCCCCCTCCGATGGCCGCAATGACGATCCCCTGTCACATCCGGACACCCGGAGGGCTGGCCGGGACGGACCCGCCGACGGCATCCGCCATGACGACCGCGCCGTCGGCCATCGAATCACGGTTGCGTAACGAGTCATTCTCCTGTGTGACATGTGCAATGGCACATGTCACATGCTTTCCCTGACCGTCGCGCCACCCCGGCGCGCCGACTGAGGAGGGCACATGCGAAGACCACTGGCACTGCTGGCCGTCGCGGTCTCGACCGTCCTACTGGGCAGCGCGGTGCCGGTCGCCGCCGCCCCCGACGCCCACGAGAGCGCCGTGGACCGGATCGCCTGGACATCCTGCGGTGACACCGCGACCCCGGCGCTCCAGTGCGCCATGCTCGAAGTCCCGCTGGACTACGCCCATCCGGACGGGCGGAAGATCAAGATCAAGCTCAACCGGCTGCCCGCCACGGCCCCCAGGGCCCAGCAGCAGGGCCCGATCCTGCTGAACCCCGGCGGTCCCGGTGACAGCGGTCTGTGGATGCCCGCCTACATCACCGGCCAGATCCCGGCCGACGTCGCCTCCACGTACGACTGGATCGGCTTCGACCCCCGGGGCACCAACGGCAGCGAGCCCCATGTCGTCTGCGACGCCCACTACTTCGACGGCGAGCGGCCCGACTACCAGCTCGGGCACGGCACCGAGAAGGCCTGGCTCGCCCGGGCGGCGACCTACGCCGCCGACTGCGCGGCGGACTGGAGCTGGATCACGCCGCACATGACGACGGTGGACAGTGCGCGGGACATGGACCGCATCCGTACCGCCCTGGGCGCCAAGAAGATCAACTTCTACGGTGGCTCCTGGGGCACCTCGCTGGGCTCCACCTACGGCCAGCTGTTCCCCTCCCATGTGCGGCGCATGGTCCTGGACAGCATCGTCGGCCCCACCATCTCCTGGTACGACCACAACATCCTTCAGGACAAGGAGCACGAGCGGCGCTTCCGCGCCTTCGCGGAGTGGACCGCCAAGGCCGACGCCGTGTACCACCTCGGCACCGACGCGGACGCGGTGACCAAGAAGTACTACGCCATGGAGGACGCGCTGCGCACCGCCCCGGTGTCCGCCGCGCCCGCCCCCGGCAGAATCGGTCCGGCCGAGTTCGAGGACACCTTCTACGGCGGCGGCTACAACTTCCTGCGCTGGCCCCGGATGGCCACGGTCCTCTCGGGCTATCTCACCCGGCACGACACCCGGCCGCTCACCATCGCCTACAACCGGTACGCCGCCCCCGGCGCCGATGACGGGGCCTTCCCCAACTACAACGCCACGCAGTGCACGGAGAGCAACTGGCCCCGCGACTGGGAGTTCTGGAAGAAGGACCAGGCGAAGGTCAACGCGGTCGCGCCGTTCTACACGTACAACAACATGTGGTACAACGCCGCGTGTATGTTCTGGCCCCACCAAGGTGGCCCGGGCCGACTGAAGATCACCGGCAAGGGTCTTCCGCCGGTGCTGCTCTTCCAGGCCACCGAGGACGCGGCCACCCCGTACCCCGGCGCGGTCGCGATGCACAAGGCGCTGCCCGGCTCCAAGCTGGTCGTCCAGAACGGCGGCAGCTTCCACGAGGTCCTCTTCCACGGCAACGCCTGTCTGGACGACACCTTCGTCGCCTATCTGCGTGACGGAACGCTGCCCGCCGGCAAGGGGTTCGTCGCCAAGACGTGCGCCCCGGAGGCGGACCCGGCACCGGTGTACGTCGAGCCCACCCTCAGCGCGAAGGCGTCCGCGGGGCTCTCCGCCACGGACCGCGAGACCGTCCACGGGCGCTTCTGACCGCCCCGCGCTCGGTTGGTCGCGTGCTCCCGGCAGGGCTGCGGGAGCACGCGACCGGCCGGCCGGCCGCAGGAGGGATCATGGAGGCCCGACCGTCCGGTGCGACGCCCGGCCGGACGCCCCTCTCCGCCCTGGGAGCCCCGATATGCACCAGCTCACGTACGGCGAGATCAAGGCCGCCGCCGACCGTATCGCCGGACGCGTCCGTCCTGTCGCCCTCGCCCCCGCCGACCCCGGGGAGTTCCCCGGCGACCCGGCGGAGGCATCCTGCCAGGGGTGGCTGGCGCTGGAGTTCATGCAGCACACCGGCTCGTTCAAGGCACGGGGCGCGCAGAACTTCCTCCAGGCCCACCGCGAGGCCGGGACCCTGCCCGCCGCGGGCGTGACGATCGCCTCCGGTGGCAACGCGGGGCTGGCCTGCGCGTGGGCCGCGCGGCAGCAGGGCGTGACCGCCACCGTCTTCCTGCCCGCCACCGCGCCGGCCGTGAAGATCGCCCGGCTGCGCGGCTTCGGCGCCGAGGTCCGGCTGGTGGGCACCGAGTACGCGGACGCGCTGGCCGCCTGCGAGGACTTCGCCGCCACGACCGGGGCGCTGGCCTCGCACGCCTACGACCACCCGCTCATCGCCGCCGGGGCCGGCACCGTACTGGAGGAGATCGTCCGGCAGGTCCCGGGCCTGGACACCGTGGTGGTCGCGGTCGGCGGCGGGGGGCTGCTCGCGGGCGTCGCCACCGCCGCCCACCACCACGGCGTACGCGTGGTGGCGGTCGAGCCGGAGAACTGCCGCGCGCTGAACGCCGCGATCGGCGCCGGCCGCCCGGTCGACGTCACGGTCGACTCGGTCGCCGCCGACGCCCTCGGCGCACGCCGGGCCTCGGCGATGGCCCTGCACGCCGCCCGGCAGGGGGAGGTGCGCTCGGTCCTGGTGCCCGACAGCGCGATCGTGCGCGCCCGCCGCGCCCTGTGGGAGCACCGCCGTATCGCCGTCGAGCACGCCGCCGCCACCGCGCTCGCGGCCCTCCCATCGGGGGCGCACCCGCAGGTGGCCGGTGGCGGATACCGTCCCGCCCCGGGCGAGAAGGTGGCCGTCGTCCTGTGCGGGGCCAACACCGACCCCGGCGACCTCACCACCGTCCAGCCCGACCAGGCCTGATCACCGGGCCGCCCCGGAGAACCGCCGAGCGGCGGCCCGGTCGCCCCACCTCTCCTCCTCCGGCGCGAAGGTGCCGTACTCGTCCCCCAACGCAGCGGCTGGGCGCTGTCACACGTGCCCGGCGTCGCTCACAGACGCTGAGGCTGCTGCCCGCGCTGTTCGTCGTGCCGGGCCAGGACTCCGAGCAGGGTCGCCACGGTCAGTCCGGCCTCGGCCTCGGCCGGGTGGCGCAGCGGGACACCCGGTTCGATGCGGTAGGTGTTGGAGCGGCCCTGCCGGGTGTGGGAGAGATACCCGGCCTCCTCCAGGTCGGAGATGATGCGCTGGACGGCGCGCTCGGTGAGCCGGCAGTGCGCGGCGATGTCACGTATGCGCGCGGACGGGTTGTCGGCGATCGCGGCGAGCACGCGGGCGTGGTTCGTCAGGAACGTCCACCCCGCGTGCGGTTCAGGTACGGCACCCATCCCGCCATGATAGGACTCTCCTTTCACGCATTCAAATAGACGAAATACTTTTCGTGTATAGCTTGACGTATCAGCACTGGAAGCGGAACCTGTAGGGACCCGAGCAGGGCACCGGCGGATGCCTGGGGAGCCAATGCCATGTCAAAGCAAGCGATACCCGCACAGAACCACAGCGGGCGCGCCCTCTACACAGCCCCGGCCTACGCGCCGAGCGGCCGGCCACTGCCGCGCCTGGAGATCGAGGTCGTACCGGCCGGCGACCGCCAGCTGGTCACCGTCGCCGGTGAGGTCGACATCGACGCCGACGGGCTGCTGCACGGCACCCTGTGCGCCGCCCTGGAGCGCGCGCGCCGCGGTGTCGAGCTCGACCTGAGCAGGGTCGACTTCTGCGACTGCTCCGGCCTCAACATCCTGCTGCGCATCCGCCAACAGGCCCTGAGGGACGGCAAGACACTGCGCGTGCACGCCCTGAGCCCCGTCGTTCACCGCCTGCTGACGGTCACCCGCACGCTCGCCCTGCTCACCCCGCCGCCTGATCCGGAAGCCCCCGCCCCTGGCCCGAGGGCCGCCCCGCAGCACCACGGCGGCCGGAACCGATCCGCCTGACCCGCCGGGCGCGCGTGGCGGCCCCCCGCCCCCGCTACCGCCGTCCCCCGAACTCCCAGTCGTGGACCTCGATGGAGTCGTACCGGTCGGACGTCAGCACCGCACGGGCGGTCTCCGAGTCCGGGGCCCGCACCAGCGCCACCGTGCCCACCCAGGTCGCGCCGTCGTCGGACAGCAGCGGCCCGTACGCGATCAGGTCGTCCCGGTCGGCCGGGACGACCAGATCGGCGGGCTCCCCCGCGCCGAGCCCGAGGACGAGGTACCGGTCGGCGCCTTCCCGGCCGCCCGGGAACTCCCACATGGTGCGTCCCAGCAGATTGCGCCACCGGCGCAGCAACACGTCCCGGTAGGCGCCGGCCTGGTAGCCGGGTTCGTCGAAGGCGAACGCGCGAGCCGCGGCCGGGTCCGGCAGGTCGACGATGTGCACACTGCCGCTGGGCGTCTCACCGTCCGCGGCGAACGTCGGCCCTCGGGCGATCAGCTCCTTGTCGTACCCGTCCATGTAGGACCAGTGGGCTTCCAGCAGTTCGGCGCGCAGCTTGAGGGAGCCGGGCCGGTCGCGGTGGTAGCAGAAGAACTCCATATGCACGGAGTCTTCCCTAACGGCTCCGCGCCTCAAAGTGCTTTCGCCGGGGCCCGGTGCCTCCGGGGCGCGGCGGGCCGCCGAGCCGGACACGGACTCCCCTGGGGAATGGCCGCGTTGGACGTGGAGTTCGACCTTGCGTCTACCGTCTCGGTCCGACCCCTCCGCTACCCCTCCCGCCACCCGTTCCGTATCGCCGTCACGAGTCCGGTCACCAGCCGCGCCCGCTCGGCCAGCGCGTCGACCACGACGTACTCGTGGTCGGCGTGGGCGCCGCCCCCGACCGCCCCCAGGCCGTCGAGCGTCGGCACTCCGAGTGCGGCCGTGAGGTTGCCGTCGCTTCCACCGCCGACCGCCACCCCCTCCAGACCGGGCGCCAACTCCTTGGCCAGCGCGAAGAGTTCGGCCGAGGCCGACTCGGGCATGGGGGGACGGCCGATCGCCCCCTCCACCGCGATCCGCGCCCCGCCGAGACGCGGGACCAGCGCCGCGAAGGCCGCTTCGACGCGGTGCTTCTCCTCGGCCGACTCCACCCGGACGTCGACGACGACAGTCGCCCCGGCGGGGACGACGTTGTCCTGGGTCCCGGCGGACGCGACGGTCGGAGTGACCGTGGTGCCGAGCTCCGGGCGGGCGAGCGCCGCGATGTCCAGCACCTGGTGTGCCGCTTCGACCAGGGCGTTGACCCCGGCCTCGGGCTCCAGTCCGGCGTGCGAGGCCCGGCCCGTGACCGAGACGCGGAACGTGCCGCAGCCCTTGCGGCCGGTCTTCAGTCCGCCACCGTCGGCGGCGCCCTCGAAGACGAGTACGGCGCCGCATGCCAGGGCCCGTTCCTCGATCAGCGCCCGGGAGGAGCCGGAGCCCACCTCCTCGTCGGAGGTGACCAGGATCTCGACGCCCGACAGGTCGTCGAGCGCAGCCAGACCGTGGACGGCCAGCACCAGACCGCCGAGCATGTCGAAGACACCGGGCCCGGTCGCGCGCCCGTCCTCGACCCGGAACGGGCGTCGTTCGAGCGTCCCGAGGGGAAACACGGTGTCGTGGTGACCGAGGATCAGGACACGGGGGTCGCCCCCGCCAGACCAGTGGACATGCGGCCCGGCCACGCTCTCGACGAGTACGGCCCGCCCGCCGAGCCGCCTCTCGATGACGGCCGCGACCGTGGCGGCCGAGGCCGTCAGGGCGCCGGTATCACGTGAGGGAGACTCGACTTCGACGAGTGTCCGAAGGTCCTCGATCATCGCGTCGGCACACACCGCGACGCTTCTGTGGCTGGTCACACCGTCAGCGTACTGGGTACGCGTCCATCGGCCCCCGGTGCTCCCGGGCCGTCGCCCCGGCCCTCCCCCGGCGCCGCCCGCACCCGGGTGCGGGACGCGCGCAGGGCCCCGGGCACGCCCTCAAGGGGCTCCCGGGGCCGGGCTGTTGCGCGGAGTCGCTACGGGGCGACGGGCAGCTGCCGCTTGTGCTCGGTGAGGCGGTAGCGGCGCACGATCGTGTCGAAGGCACGCTGGTCCACCGGCTTGCCCTCCAGGAAGTCGTCGATGTCGTCGTAGGTGACACCGAGCGCGTCCTCGTCGGCCTTGCCGGGGGCGAGGGTCTCCAGGTCGGCCGTGGGGACCTTCCACACCAGTTCGGCGGGCGCGCCCAGCGCGTCCGCGACCGCGCGCACCCGGCGCTTGGTCAGACCGGTCAGCGGCACCAGGTCGGCGGCGCCGTCGCCGTACTTGGTGAAGAAGCCGGAGACCGCCTCGGCGGCGTGGTCCGTGCCGACGACCAGGCCGTTGTGCGCACCGGCCACCGCGTACTGGGCGATCATGCGCTGGCGTGCCTTGATGTTGCCGAGGACGAAGTCCTGGTGGTGGTCGTCGCGGAAGGTCACGTCGGCGGCGACCGCCGCCTCCAGCGCGGCGTCGCTGGCCGGCCTGATGTCCACGGTCAGGACCTGGTCGGGCTGGATGAAGGAGAGGGCGAGCTGCGCGTCGTGCTCGTCGGCCTGGACGCCGTACGGCAGACGCATCGCGTAGAAACGCGCCTCGTGCCCGGCGGCGCGGGCCCGCTCGACGGCGAGCTGGCACAGCCGCCCGGTGGTGGTGGAGTCGACACCGCCGCTGATGCCGAGCACGAGGGAGCGCAGTCCGGTCGAGGTCAGCCGCTCGGTGAGGAAGGCCACCCGCCGCTCGATCTCCCGCTCGGCCTCGAAGGTCTCGGCGACCTGGAGCTCCCGGGCGATCTCCTGCTGCAGGGCGATGGACGCCGGCTCACTCACGTCTGCTCCTCGTTTCCGGTCAACGGTGTGCTGTCCGGACCACCCTACCCAGCGGGATGTGGGGGCGCGGGACGGGACCGGGGCGGCCGGGAGGAGGGACTCCCGCCCCAGGTCACGGCCCTCGCGCCGCCGCCCGCCCCTGCCCCGCGCCACAGGGTGTCTCCGGTGCCCGGGTCAGCGGCCGAGGGATGCGGAGCCGGAGGCCGCCCCTTCCAGGGTTGTGAGGAACTCCTCGTACATGTCCTCCATGAAGTGCTTGAACGACCCGTGCCGCTCGGGAGGGGCACCGCGCCGGCCCGTATACGTATGGACGGCCCACTCACCGCGCTCGTCCACGTCGTCCGGGTCCAGCAGCACGTCCACCGTGGCGGGCTCCGCCGCCAGCTGGAGGCAGCGGCTCCACAGCCCGGCCACCCCGGCCTCCGACTCGTCCGCACCCGCACCCGCGCCCCGGGAATCCAGCCAGGCCCTTCCCCGGCCGTGCGGATCCGCGCACCAGTCGATCTCCTCGGTTCCGGCCAACAGGTACACGGAGTTCCCCGCGTGCCGCCAGCCGTCGCTGACCTGGAGGAAGGAGCGCAGCGAGGGCGGCAGCGGGCACCCTAACCGCTCCTCCAGCGCGATGAGGCGCTTGTCGTCGGCGGGCTCGAAGCCCAGCCAGCGCGCCTCCCGGGCTTCCCGGTCCCCACCCCTCGGCGCGTCCTCCGGCTCGTCCTTCGCATCCTGTCCCTCGGCCCGCTCGGCCCACTCGGCGCTCCAACGCTCAAGGAAGGGCCGCCATTCGAATCGCATCATGCCCCGATGGTGACACCCACCACTGACAACGCCCCGGGCCCGGCGCGCGTACCGGTTTCCCCTCGCCCCGGGGCCGCACCCCGTCACGCGCCGACGCGCCGCCGGCTGCTCCGCGCCGCGCCGGGATACCTAAGGGGGCGTCAACGCACCGGCCACGCACAGGAGTTGGGCGGGAATCGCTGTGGGAATGCCCCGTCCGGGTGGTCGTGCTCATCAGGACGGATGAGTTTCCCGTGACCGGTGTCGCCCTCCGGACCGTATGAGGGCCGATCGGGTGGATCACAGCCATTCACCCGGATCACCCGCCCGACCAACGCGGACGGGAGCCACTCGTCGCGGACGATCTGCTCGGCAGACGAACCGAAGATCAGAGAGGCCCGACCATGAGAAGACCCTCCCCGTCCCGCCGGTCGAAGGCGGCCCTCGGGCTCGCCGCGGCGGCGCTCACGCTCGGGGGACTGCTGCCGGCGGCGTTCGCCCCGGCCCAGGCCGCCCCGCCCGCCCCCGCCCGGGGCGGCGGAGACGACCATCTGTACCCCCGCCACGAACTGGACCCGCGACTGCGGGCCAGGATCGACAAGGCCGTGCGGGACGTCATGAAGAAGGCGGGCATCCCGGGGGTCCAGGTCGGTCTGTGGATGCCCGGCAAGGGCAGCTACGTCCGCGCGTTCGGCGTCGCCGACAAGCACACCCGCGCGCCCATGACCGACGACATGCGGATCCGCATCGGCAGCGAGACCAAGACGTTCACCGCCACGGCGGTCCTCGAACTCGTCGACGACGGCCGTGTCCGCCTCGACGACCCGATCTCCAAGTACGTCAAGGGCGTCCCCAACGGCCACCGCATCCGTCTGCGCGATCTGCTGGACATGCGCAGCGGTCTGTTCCCGTACACCGCGGACGACACCTTCGTCCACGACTTCCTCAGCAACCCCCAGCACGTCTTCACCCCGAGGGAGCTGCTGGCCTACGGGTTCAAGCACCCCAACGTGTTCGCGCCGGGCGCCAAGTTCCAGTACTCCAACAGCAACTACATCCTGCTCGGACTGGTGATCGAGAAGGTGACCGGCAGGAGCGTACGGGACGTCATCGAGCACCGGGTCCTGCGGCCCGGCCACCTCGACGACACCCTCTTCCCGAAGGGGGCGGAGTTCCCCCGCCCGCACGCCCACGGCTACACCGACCAGACACTCACCGGAAAGATCGCGGACAGCACCCACTGGAACCCGAGCTGGGCCTGGTCGGCCGGGGCGATGATCTCCGACCTGCACGACCTCAAGCACTGGGCCAGGGAGCTCGCCACCGGCACCCTGCTCTCGCCCGCCACCCAGGCCGAGCGCCTCAAGGTGCTCCCCACCGGCACCCCGGGCGCGGGCTACGGGCTCGGCATCGTCAACGTCAACGGCTGGACCGGTCACAACGGCTCGCTGCCCGGGTACGAGAGCCTGACCGTCTACCTGCCGGAGCAGAAGGCGACGCTGGTGGCGCTGCTCAACACGGACATCCTCTACCAGGGCCAGGAGCCGAGCACGGTCCTCGGCTCGGCGATCACGAAGATCGTCACACCGAAGCACATCTGGGGCCTGTCGCCGCAGCGGTAGTCGGTGTGCGTGGGGTGGTCCGTGCGCGCACGGACCACCCACCGGGTACGGCCCCCCTCGGCGCCGGCGGATCAGCCGAGCCGGGTGTCGGCGTAGACGACCATCGCGTCGCGCTGGTAGACCGCGAGCCCGTCGGCGATCCTGTCGAAGTTCTCCCGGAACCGCGGGTCGTCGACGTAGGTCTGGCCGAGCCCCTTGTAGGCGGCGGCGTTCGGCGTCCAGAAGCGGCAGACGCCCTGGTAGTGGAGGTGCGTTTCGGCCTGCACCGCGGGGTCGGTGACCGGGGTCCCGGCCACCATGAACTCCGCGAAGCGGATCATCTGGGCCGTCACCTCGCGCTGCCAGTGCTCGGTGTCGTCGGGGGTCATCGTCTCGACGGCCTGCCGGGACTGCTCCCAGGCCTCCGGCCACTTCTCCCGCACCTCCGCCTCGGTCTCGGTGTCGGTGGCCTCGAAGCCCTCGAACAGGTTCTCCGGGCGGTTGATCTTCGCCATGGTGGTGTCCTCGTTCTCCTCCAGTTCGGCGATGGTGCGGCCGACCGTACGGGCGAGCGTCGCCAGCCGGTCGCGCTCCGCGAGCAGCCGGCGGTGGTGCTCGCGGAGCACCGCCACCCGGTCGACCTGGCTGTCCAGGACGGCCTGGATCTCGCGCAGCCCCAGGCCCAGCTCCCGCATGAGCAGGATCTGCTGGAGCCGCAGCAGGTCGGCCTCCTCGTAGTGGCGGTGGCCGTTGGAGCCGATCCACGCGGGCGGCAGCAGGCCGATCTCGTCGTAGTGCCGCAACGTCCGGGACGTCACCCCGGACATCCGGGCCACGTCCGCGATCGACCAGGGCATGGCCGTGCCTCCCATCGCCGGGCCGGTCTTTCCGGCCACACCGAGGACACTAGAAGTTGACGTTGCGGCAACCGCAAGCCGGAACGTGGGGGCTGAAACTACTACATTCCCGCCACCGCTCCCCGGCGCCCCGGGACGGCCCCACCGCCGGACGTCGACGAGGACGCGTCACGGTTCCTCCTGTGCCACGTACGCCACCTACGGGCAAGGGGGTTGCTGTCCGTCCCCGCCGCGCCCTCGCGGGCTGCTTCGCGCCGGGTTCCCGTCCATGGGCGCGGGGAGGATAGTCGGAAGCCGACGGCCTGCCGCGCACCGGGCCCGGCAGGCCCCCATGGAGGTGTCCGCTGTGACCACCACCCCCTCACCGGCGCGCGCCGGCGTGGCTCCCGGCGGTCTGCCGCTGCTCGGCCACGCCTGGCAACTCCACGCCCGCCCCTTGGAGTTCCTCTCCTCGCTGCCGGCCCACGGGGACCTCGTGCGGATCGGGATGGGGCCCTGGCCCGCCTATGTCGTCTGCCGCCCGGACGCGGCGCACCAGATGCTCACCGACTCGCGGACCTTCGACAAGGGCGGCCCGTTCTTCGACAAGGCGCGGGTGCTGTTCGGCAGCAGTCTGCCCATGGCCGGCTGGCGCGAACACCGGTGGCAGCGGCGCCAGATGCAGCCCGCCTTCCAGCCCGGCCGTATCGAGGGGTACGCGGAGGTGATGGGCGAGGAGGTGGACCGTATGACCACCGCCTGGCGGCCCGGTCAGCGGCTGGACGTCACCGCCGCGCTGACCACCCTGACCCTGCGCATCGTCACCCGCAGCGTGCTGGCCGCGGAGGCGGAGGACTCGGCGGTCGCCGAGGTGCTGGAGAGCCTGCACACCGTCATCGACGGCATCTACCAGAGGGTGATGCTGCCGCTCGGGCCGCTCTACCGGCTGCCCACCCGGAACAACCGGCGCTACCGCCGGGCCTGCCGTCGGCTGCACCGCGCCATCGACGAGATCATCGCCGTCCGCCGGGCGGCGCCCGGCGAGCACGACCTGGTGTCGATGCTGCTGAGGGCCCACGACGACGACACGGGCGAGCCCATGCCCGAGACGGACATCCGCGACCAGCTGATGGTGATGATCGGTGCGGGTTTCGAGACCACCGCCAACACCCTGGCCTTCGCCCTGTGGTTGATCAGCCAGGACGCGAAGGTACGGGAGCAGGTGCACGCGGAGGTGGACGCCACCCTGGCGGGGCGCACCGCCGCACCCGCGGATCTCGACGGGCTGGCGTACACGCAGCGCGTCATCCACGAGGTGATGCGCATGTATCCGGCGGGGTGGTTCTTCACCCGTGTCACCACGACCGACACCACCCTCGCCGGGCACCCCCTGCCCAAGGGCACCGCGCTCCTCTACAGCGCCTACCTCCTGCACCACCGGCCCGACCTGTTCCCGGACCCGGAGCGTTTCGACCCCGACCGCTGGGCGCCCGGTGAGGCCGAGGCGCTTCCCCGGGGCGCGCATGTGCCCTTCGGCGGCGGCAACCGCAAGTGCATCGGCGACCAGTTCGCGCTCACCGAGATGACGTTGGCGCTGGCCACGGTGTGCAGCCGCTGGGAGCTGACGCCCGACCCCGGGGCGACCCTGCGCGTACAGGTGCGCGGCACGCTGGGACCGGGACCGCTCGACATGACCTGCGCACCCCGCAGCGCCCCGCCCGGTTCGGCCTGAGCGGACAGGGGTCCTACCGCCCTCCGCGATGCGCCTGTGCACCGCGACGGGCTTCGTGGGCGTGCCGGCGGGGGCCGTGCCGACCGGGGCTGAGCGACGGGCTCCCGTGCGGGGCCGAGATCATCGGGCGCTCCTTCCGCGAGGACCTGTGCCCGGGGCGGCGCAGGCGGTGGAGGACCGCACACCCCCCCTCGGCAGGACCACCACCCGCCGATGTCGGGGCGCTGAGTACGTCACCCGGGGGTACCCGTTCTAGGCTTCACCCACCCGGTGCCGGCCCGGCCGCCGCCCCCGACCCCAGGAGTGCCCGTGTTCGACCCTTTGCTGGACAACCCCTACCCCGACAGCGGGCGCATCGACGACGTACCCGCACCGCATGTGCTGCTGGGGCCGGTGCTGGGCTTCATCGGCACCTGGCACGGCCGGGGCCAGGGGGCGTACCCGACCATCGAGGGGGAGTTCTCCTACGCGCAGGAAGTCGTCTTCACCCACGACGGGCGCCCCTTCCTGCGGTACGAGGCACGGGCCTGGCTGCTCGGGGTCGACGACGCGCCGCTGCGCCCCTCGGCGCGGGAGAGCGGCTGGTGGCGGCTCCAGGCCGACGGGCGGGTGGAGGCGCTGATCACCCAGCCCACCGGTATCGCGGAGCTCGCGGTCGGCCACGCGGGGGAGAACACGGTCGACCTCTCCGCCGACCAGGTGGCCCTCACCCCGACCGCCAAGGAGGTGAGAGCGACCCGTCGCCGGTACACCCTCACCGGCGACGACACGCTCACCTTCGTCCACGACCTCGCGGCGGTCGGACAGCCGCTCCAGCACCACCTCTCGGCGCGCCTGCGCCGCACGGCATAGCCCTCCCCGGCCGTCCGCTCATAAGCTGGCCGCATGGACAGGGATCCGCACGACGCCGCCGAATGGCCCCAGGGACGCGACCCGCACCGCCGGAGGATCGGCGTGCTCGGCTGGGCCCTGCTGCTCCTGCTGCTGCTCACGCTGTTCCTTTTCGGGCCGCACTGACGCCCCGCCGAAACGCGCGCGATGCCGCGCCGGGGCGGTACGCCCGGCGCGGCTCCGAAGACGTCAGACCTGCGGCCAGTCCCAGCCGAGCTGGAGGAAGAACCCGAGGCGGTCGCTGACCGCGCGGATCTCCGTGATCTTCCCTTCGACCAGGGTGAAGATCCAGATGGCCTCGACGTCGAAGCCACGGCCGGTCGGCTCGGGCATCCGCGGGTGCGTCCCGCCGTGCACACCGCGCTGGGTGACCCGGGCGACCACCCGGTCCCCCTCGCCGATCAGTTCGTCGACCTGGACGGTGAGCGGATCGAACGCGGCGAGCTGCTGCCGCAGCCCCTCGAAGGCCGCGCCCGGCTCGTCGGCCTCACCGTGGATGATCTTGTTGTGGTCCACGACGTCGTGCGCCATGAACCGGGGCAGGTCCTCCAGCCGGCGGTCGCTGACCGCCTCGAAGAAGCCCCGCACTGCCTTCTTGTTGTCGTCCACCACAGCTGGTCCCCCGAGTGATCGTTTATCGGCGGAGACGAGAGTAGACGTACGACCAGTTCCCCCGTCAACTCCACCGACAGGGGAACCGGCAACTCCACTTGCGTCTCGACAACGGTCAGTTGTGGCCGAACTTCCGTGACTGCTTGTGGGAGGCCTCCGGCGGGACCGGACGCATCGCCTCCCTCGCCGCAGGCGACCTCGTCGGCTCCTTGGTCTCCGCCGTCGCGGCGCGCTCGTGACCGCCGGTGCGGGCGCCACGGTTCTGTCGGGTCTGCTTCTTGCCCACGACACCGCCTCCCTCAAGGGACCTCGAAGGCTGAACCCCACCAGGGTCGCACATACGTACGAAGATCGCATTCCGGGCGGACCGTGGCAAACCATCGAGGCGTGGAGGTCTCTCCGGCCGGCCGGCGAAAGATCACTTCCATGCCCGGGCTGTAGGCTCCGGACCCTTCCCGGCCAGTGGGGTGCGACGGTCAACTACTCCTCGTCCGCAGCCATTTCGGCCACCCACCCCTCCCCAAGGCCTCACGCTCCGCGTCATTGCGCAATCCCTAAACTGCGGGATTACCCCCCACGAAGAAGCCCCCTAGCGTGGCGGGGACGGCACTCGCCCCCTCCCCTCCGACCACCTGCCCCCCACTCCCCCGAAGCGGCACCTCCAGGCCACGGGGGACGGTACGCGCGGTGCGCGCACGATCAGGCCACCACCGTGCACGCATCGTCAACGCATTTCCCCGCCGTCGCCCGTTCAATGAGGCGTCAGCCGACCGGAAGTCACCCTGAAGGGCAGGCAGTTGAGTACCCCATCTCCCTTTCCCGCCCCACCACCGTCCGCGTCCACCTCCCCGCCTCCCGCGCCACGGGAGCCCGGCACCGGACACCTCGACACCTTCGTCCAGGACCACTTACCTCCGCCCTTCCTCCAGCCGGACACCCTGCTCGATCTGCCCACCCTGTGTTTCCCGCCCCGGCTGAACTGCGCGACCGAGCTCCTCGACGGCCCCTCCGGGGCGCCCGGCCGCGCCGGCCGTCTCGCGGTGCTGTCACCGGACGGGGTGCGCTGGACCTACGCCGAACTTCTCGCCACCGTCTCCCGCATCGCCCATGTGCTCACCGAGGACATGGGCCTGGTGCCCGGCAACCGGGTGCTGCTGCGGGGCGCCAACACCCCGATGCTGGTGGCGATCTGGCTCGCCGTGGTGCGCGCCGGCGGGGTGGTGGTGGCCACGATGCCGCTGCTGCGCGCCAAGGAGCTCGCGTACGTCATCGACAAGGCACGCATCACGCACGCCCTGTGCGAGTCCGCCCTCGCCGCCGAGCTGGCGGCGGCGCGCACGGACGGGAGCGGGCCGCGGACGATGCACTACGGCAGCGCGCGGGACGACAGCGGACAGGGTGCGGAAACCGGCCTCGAACAGGCCATGGCCGGGCACTCCGACCGGTTCGCCCCCGCCGACACCGCCGCCACCGATCCCTGCCTGATCGCCTTCACCTCCGGCACCACGGGGATGCCGAAGGCGACCGTGCACTCCCACCGCGACGTGATGGCGGTGTGCCGTTCCTTTCCCCAGCACGTACTGCGGGCCACCGGCGACGACCGGTTCATCGGCACCCCCTCCCTCGCGTTCACGTACGGCCTCGGCGCCCTGCTGCTCTTCCCCCTGCACATCGGCGCCTCCGTCGTACTGCTCGACCGCGCCTCGCCGCGTCATCTGGCGCGCGCGATAGACGAGTTCCGCGCCACCGTCTGCTTCAGCGGTCCGACGGCGTACCGGGCGATGTGCGTGGACCCGGCCCCGTACGGGCTGGCCTCGCTGCGCGAGTGCGTATCGGCGGGCGAGCCGCTGCCGCCCGTCACCCGCAAGATGTGGAAGCAGCGCACCGGCCATGACCTGATCGACGGGCTGGGCTCCACCGAGATGCTGCACATCTTCATCGCGATGCGCGGCGACGAGGCCGCGACCCGGCCCGGCGCGCTGGGACGGCCGGTGCCCGGCTACCTCGCCGCGGTCGTCGACGACGCCGGGCGCCCGCTGCCGTACGGCGAGGTCGGCGCACTGGCCGTCAAGGGGCCCACGGGCTGCCGCTATCTGGACGACGCACGCCAGGCGGACTACGTACGCAACGGCTGGAACCTCACCGGTGACGCCTGCTGGGCCGACAAGGACGGCTATCTCCACTACCACGCCCGCCTCGACGACATGATCGTGTCGGCCGGGTACAACATCTCGCCCGTCGAGGTCGAAGCCACCCTGCTGGCCCATCCGGCCGTCCGGGAGTGCGCGGCGGTCGCCGCGCCCGACGACGAGCGCGGCGCGGTGGTACAGGCCCATGTCGTGCCGGCCGAGGGTCACACCCCCTCGCCCGAACTCGTCCTGGAACTCCAGCGGTTCGCGAAGGCCGAGATGGCGCCCTACAAGTATCCGCGCCTCATCACGTTCTGCGCCGAACTCCCCCGGGCCGGCACCGGCAAGATCCAGCGTTTCCGTCTGCGCGGCTCCGCCGACGGCGGCTTGGCCCCGTCGGCAGAGCCGGAAGGAGCCCACGGTGACCCCGCCTCCGCCTGACACCGGTCCGACCGGCTTCACCCAGCGCAAGCGTGTCTTCTTCCACCACTGCGATCCGGCGGGAATCGTCTTCTACCCGCAGTATCTGCTGCTCATCAACGAAGTGCTCCAGGACTGGTTCGAGACGGGGCTGGAGGTCGGCTACGCGGGGCTGTTCGCCGAGCGACGGATCGGCATACCCACCGTCCGTCTCGAATGCGACTTCCTCGCCCCGAGCCGGCTCGGCGACGCGCTGGACATCACGCTCACTGTCGAACGCATCGGAAAGTCGTCGTTCGAGCTGCGCTACGAGTGCGCCGGGTCGCCGGGCCGGGACGTGCGGGCCCGCGTCCGCGCGGTGCTGGTGACCACCTCGCTCGAAGGGCACGGCCCGATCCCCATTCCCCAGGACATCCGCACCGCGATGGAGCGATACACATGACGACCGACCGCATGGACTCCGCCGCCGACCTCATCGGCCTGATCGAGACCGACGGACTCGGCGCCGGCAACTTCTTCCGGCTGGCGGCTGCCGCGAGCGAGACGGCCGAGACGGTGATCGAGCTCGATCAGCCCTATCGCGCCCCCACCGGGGTCAGCCACGACAGACTCACCCTGTCGGCGCTCGACGAGCTCACCGACCGGGTGGCCGCCGGGTACCACGCCGACGGCATCCGCCCCAAGGACCCGGTGGCGGTCTACGTCACCGAGAGCGTGCGCTACCTCGTGCACTACATCGCACTGACGAAGATCGGCGCCATTCCGGTGTTCGTGAACAGTTCGCTCCCCTCGGAGACCGCGGCGCGGTTCGTCGAGCACGTCGGGGCGGCGGCCGTGGTCACCGACCCCGAGCGGCTCGCCGGGGACCGGTTGCCGATCGCGTACTACACCGAGGAGCCCTACGGCCCGGGCGCCTTCAAGCTCTTCACCCACGAGGACGACGACCCGGTGCTGATCGCCCACACCTCGGGGACCACCGGCATCCCCAAGGCCGTCCAGTTCAACCACAAGGGGTTCTTCTTCGGCGTCCGGCAGCAGATCCGGGCCGACCTCGGCACCCGCATCCTCTCGGCGCTGCCGCAGAGCCACGCGTCCGCGATCTCGGTGCTGATGTCGGCGGTCGCCCGGCGTGCCACCACGCTGCTCGCGACCCGCCGCGGTCCCGAGGAGATCGCCCGCGCCATCCAGGAGTTCCGCCCGCACCTGGTGGCGGGCTTCCCGAAGACCTTCGTCGACCTGTGCCGCGTCGATCTGGACGCCTACGACCTGTCCTCGGTCTCACGGTGGATGTCCACCGGCGACGCCAACCACGAACGGCACATACGCAAGCTGGTGGCGCGCGGCAACCACGTCGACCGGGAGGGGAACCCGCGGGACGGTTCGCTCTTCATCGACAACTTCGGCTCGTCCGAGTTCGGCTTCGCCATGTTCCGTACGGTGCACACGCCCACCAGCGACCGCTACCAGCGGTGCATCGGCCGTCCGTTCGCCTGGGTGGAGGTCGAGATCTTCGACGCGGACGACGAGCCCGTGGCGGACGGGACGGTGGGCCGCCTCGCCCTCAAGTCGCCCACGATCACGGGCGGTTACTGGAACAACAGCTTACTCAGCGAGAAGAACCGGATCCAGGGCTACTGGCTCACCGGCGATCTCGCCTACCGCGGCGAGGACGGCCTCTACTACCACGTCGACCGGACCACGGACCGGATCAGCACCGCGCGAGGCGTCCTCTACAGCGCCCAGACCGAGGAGCTGATACTGCGTCACTTCCCCGACCTGGTGGACTGCTCGGTCGTCGGCGTCGACAGCGGTGACGGCGACGACCGCCAGGTGCCCGTGCTCAGCATCGACGTGCCGTCCTCCGAGGAGGAGCTCGCGGACCTGCGGTCACGGGTCAACGCCCTGCTCGCGGAGCGCGGCTGGCCGCTGGTGGAGAAGGTCCTCGTCAAGGGCGCCGAGGAGCACGTGGGCGTCACGGGGAAGGCGCTGAAGCGCAGTATGCGCGTGGCTTTCGCGGACACCGAGGGCTGACGGCCCCGCCGGGCTTCTCCTCCGGCGAAGCCGCTGACCCTGCCCCGCTCACGGGCGGGCCTCCCCGTGGGGGGCGGGGTCAGCGGTCCCGCTCGGCGAACACCTCGCGGGCGCCGGCGATGGCGTTCAGCGCGGCGGGGAACCCGGCGTATCCGGCCATCTGCGTGATGACCTCGACGACCTCCTCGCGGGTACCACCGACGTTGAGGAAGCCGTGGACGTGCACCCGCAGCTGCGGGGCGGCGGTGCCCAGGCCCGTGCACATGGCGATGGTGGCCAGCTCACGGGACTTGAGGTCGAGGCCGGGGCGGGAGTAGACGTCGCCGAACGCGAACTCGATGATGTAGCGCCCGAGGTCCGGGGCGATGTCCTGGAGGGAGGCGACGACAGCCTCCCCCGCGTGCCCGTCGACCTCGGCGAGCTTGGCGAGTCCCCGCTCGTACCGCCGCTCGCTCTCGCCCGTGGCGACCGGCTGGTGGGCGAGGCCGGGCCGGTCACGGAAGGCCTCCCGCGCCACCGCGATGCCGTTGAGCGCCGCGGGCACCCCCGCGTACACGGCGGTGTGGATGAGCACCTCCACCACCTCGGCCGGGGTGACGCCCACGTTCAGTGCGCCGTCGATGTGGAAGCGCAGCTGGGGGGCGGCGTTGCCCATGGCGCACAGCGCGGCGACGGTGGCGAGCTCGCGCTGCTTCAGGGTGAGCCGGTCGTTCGCCAGGAGCTCCCCGTATCCGAAGGAGACGATCATCCGGCCGAGGTCGGGGGCGATGTCCGCGAGGCTGTCGAGCACATCGGCCCGCTCGTGTCCGCTGACCTTCCGCAGCAGCGCGAGACCGCGCTCGTAGCGCTCGTCGGCGGAGCCGACGGCAGCGGCGGAAGGGGCGTGGGAGGCGGTTTCGGAGTTCTGTGCGCTGTTCATGTGCACGAAACTAGAGCTTGGAGCGCACTCCAACGCAAGCGGCCCCCCTCGGCACGGGAAAATCACCGCGGCCCGGCCGTGGTGCGCCGGGGAGGCGCCGGGTCGAGCCGGACGAGCAGGCGGACCTCGTCGCCCGGCTCGGTGTCGACCGCACCCGACATCTGGCGGTCCTCGACTGCCGCCACGGGGATCCGGGAACAGGGCCGGCCGTCCCCGGGAAGCCGGAAGCCGGCCGGTGACACCGTGCTCCCGCGTCGTTGCGGGGGTGTCACCGGCCGGCCCGGTCACGCGGTCACGCGGTCACGCGGTCACGCGGTCACGCGGGGAGTTCACGCGTCTGGTGCACGCGAGGGTTCCCACGCGGAGGCGTCACATGGGGTCGATGCCCCCACTGCCCATCTCGCTCGTCTGCCTGCTCTCCTCCTGCAGTCGACGCGCCTTCTCCTTCAGCCGGTCACGCTCGGCCGGGTCGCTGGCGCGCTCGGCGGCCTGCTCCAGCTGCTCCGCCTTCTGGCGCATCTGCCGGGCCCGGCCGCCGGTCTCGTCTGCAATGCTCATGATCACTCCTGGTTCTGGGGGGGGAGCGGACGCCACCAGAGAATCAGCGTCGCGCGCAGCACGCATCCGGAACGGTCACACACCGTCATCACCGCAGGACACACCACTCGTCCGGCCTCGCGCGGGATGCCCGGCGGAGACGGGCGTGCTGTGCTGGCCGCGAGTGCGAGCCGCCATCGTGGCGGCGGCGAGGGACCGCAACCCGTTTCGCGGAGGAGAGCCCATGGCGATTTTGATGCAGGTCGAGCTGCCGGGTGTGACGACGGACCAGTACGACGCCCTCCACGCCAAGCTCCGGGATCTGCCCGGCAACCCCTTCGAAGGGTGTCTGGCCCACATCTGCGTCCAGACGGGTGGGGGGTTGCAGATCACCGACCTGTGGGAGTCCGAGGAGGCCATGCGGAAGTTCATGTCGATCGTGACCCCGCTCGCGGCCGAGACCGGCCTGCCCCAGGGCCCGGAGCCGAAGGTCTCGCGGGTGCACAACCACCAGGTGGCGGCCGGGGCGTAGGGCGGCGGCGGGCGGTTTGACCGTCCCGTCACAGCATGGCCAGGTGCGCCTCCACATACGGAACCGCCACCGACTCCGCCGGGTGGGCCGCACCGAGCATCGGGTGGACGTTGACTTCGAACACCGCGCCGCCGTTCTCGACGGCGAGGTCGACGCCGCCGAAGCGCAGCCCCACGGCCTTGGTGGCGGCGACCGCCAGCTCGCACAGGTCGACGGGCAGTTCGTCCACCGGCATCGGGGTGCAGGCCGCGCCCTGGGCCTCGTTGCAGGGCGCGTCGGGACGGGCCTGGACGTGTTCGCACGCCTGCACCGCGCGTCCGTCGAGCACGGAGACGCGGAACTGGTGGCGCTGCCCGGTGGCGTCGAAGTTGCGGGCGTCCCGCGAGATCAGCCAGTCCTGCCCGGTGTCGGCGAAGTGGGCCAGCGCCTGGAAGAGCTGCTCGAACGTGGTGATGTGCCGGACGTCGTCCCCGCAGGTGCCCAGGGCGGGCCGGGCCCAGACGTCCCGCCCCAGCCGGTCGAACGCCGCGGCGGCTGCGTCCACGCTCGGCCGCGTCAGGGTGACGGTCTCCATGTGCGGAATGCCGTGCAGGGCGAACCGGGCCGTCGTGAGGTTCTTGTCGGTGGCCGCCCGCCACGCGTCGGCGTCCGTCCCCAGGGAGACCGTTCCGTGGCGTCTCATCAGCCGCTGGAACGGCTCGAAGCGGCGGCGTTCGGGCGGCTGGACCTCGTAGACGAGCAGGACCGAGGGAGTGACCACGAGGTCCTCGGACGGCACCTCCAGGCGTACGGCGCGGTCCACCACCCGCGCCCGGCCGGATCCGCCGGTCAGGAAGTGCCGCGCGTCGACCAGGACCGCTGGCCGTCCCGTCAGGAACTCGACCGCGGTGGCCAGGGCGGCGCGGCTGCCCTCCGTCGAGCTGTGGTCGGTCATGAGAACGATCTCGCGGTCACTCATCCGGGCTTGGTCCCCTCGCCCCCCTCGCTCCCGGCCGGGACGCGGTGTGCGGCCGGTGCGAAGGATGAAGAACCTGCTGCAGTACGCGGACAGAAGTGCCCCCCGAATGTACGGAAGGGCTCGCCCGGGCCACAGTAGGCTTTCCGTCAACCTGGGAGCGGCCCGGCGGCCGTCCTCACCCCGCCCGGTCCCGGCCTGCCGAGCGGCCGGCGTTCGCTCCACCCCGTGTACGCCTCCGCCAGATAGGCGGAGCCGGCCGCGGAGCCGACCACCGAGGCCAGTTCGCCGAGCTGGCGCCGTACGTCGAAGTCGGTGGCGCCGGGGGCGCGGTGCAGCATCGTCGTCATCCAGTACGAGAAGTGCTGGGCGCGCCAGACGCGGTGCAGGGCGCGCGGCCCGTAGGCGTCGAGGGCGGTACGGTCGTGCTTGGTCAGCGCCCTCTCCACGGCTTCGGCGAGCAGCCGCACGTCGGCCAGCGCCAGGTTGAGGCCCTTGGCGCCGGTGGGCGGGACGGTGTGGGCGGCGTCGCCGGCCAGAAGCATGTTGCCGTAGCGCATGGGCTCGCACACGAAGCTGCGGAAGCGCAGGACCGAGCGGTCGGTGACCGGGCCCTCCTTGAGGGTGAAGCCGTCCGCGCCGCGCACCCGTTCCTGGAGTTCGGCCCAGATCCGGTCGTCCGTCCAGACCGCCGGGTCCTCGTCGGGGTCGCACTGGAAGTACATGCGCTGCACGGATTCCGTACGCCGGCTGATGAGGGCGAAGCCGCGTTCGGAGTGGGTGTAGACCAGTTCCGGGGCGCTGGGCGGGGCGTCGACGAGGATGCCGAACCAGGCGTAGGGGTATTCGCGGAAGAAGTGGGTGCGCTCCGCCTCGGGTACGGCGGTGCGGCACACCCCGCGCGAGCCGTCGGCGCCGACCAGGACGTCGCAGCGGATCTCCCGCGCCACCCCGTCGGCATCGGTGAACAGGATGCCCGGGTGTTCGGAGGTGAGGTCGACGACCTCGGTGCCCCGGACGCCGAAGCGTACGTCTCCCCCGTCGCGTTCGCGGGCGTCGGCGAGGTCGGTGAACACATCGGTCTGCGGGTAGAGCCACACGCTCTCCCCCACCAGGGCCTGGAAGTCCACGCGGTGGTTCTCGCCGCCGAAGCGCAGCTCGATGCCGTCGTGCGGGCGGCCGTCGCGGCGCACCCGGTTGGACACCCCGGAGTCGGTCAGCAGCCGGACGTTGTCGGCCTCCAGGATGCCCGCGCGGCTGGTGCCCTCGATCTCGGCCCGGGTGCGGTGGTCCACCACCACCGAGTCGATTCCGGCGCGGGACAGCAGGTGCGCGAGCATGAGTCCGGCCGGGCCCGCGCCGACTATGCCGACCGCGGTCCGGGTGAGGGATTCCGCCATGACCCGTCCTTTCGTGTCGAGGGGAAGCGGGGAGGGAAGGGGTGCCGTCGGCGTAAAGGCGGTCCGGCTGCCGGACGGCCGGGGCCGTCCCCGTCCGCCGTTCCGCCCGGACGGCGGCGCGCCGTTCAGCCCTTGGCCAGGATGGCGTCGACCGTCTCCTCCAGTGTCTGCTCGGAGCTGTCGAACCACCGTCCCTCACCGCCGAGTTCGGCGCGCAGCGCCGCGTCCAGGAACGACCAGTCGTCCGCCAGCACCTTGTCCCGTTCGGCGACCCGGCGCGAGACGACCTCGGCCGCCGGAGCCAGGACGGTCAGCCGCAGCGGAAGACCCTTCAACTGCTCCAGGTAGAAGTCCAGATGGGCCCGCCGGACCACCACGTCGTCGATCACCGGAACGACACCCGCGGCGTGGAGACTGCGCGCCAGCGCCGACGCGTTACGGGCCCTCAGCAGCAGTTGGCGGTCCGCCTCGGGGTCCTTCCGAGGCGAGGGTGGACGCCCGCCCGCGACGATGAGGTCCTGGAGACGGTCGCCCTCGATGTGCGCGCCGAGGGGGAAGCGGCGGGCGAGCGCCGCCGACACCGAACTCTTGCCGGACCCCGGGATGCCGATGACGAGAAACACGTCGGAGGCGGGTTCCCTGTCGACGGTTCGGTCCTGGAAAAAGGTTTCCGGCATGCTCTCTCCGCTCCTCTGCCGCGATATCCGGCCTACGGCCCGTACGACGGTCCGCATGGTACGCAGGCCGTCGGTCGACGCACGGAGAATTTCTCCCCGGGGCGGGGGGCCTCGTAGCTGCCGGTCCGTCAACCACGCCCGTGCGTAATGGGTTTGGCGCGTGCCAGCACGTACCCCCGATGGGCCAGAGCACCCAGGGCGGCCCCCAGCAGCGGCGCCGTGAGGTAGGCCCACAGGGCGGTGGTGGTGCCCGAGACGGCCGCGGGGCCGAGCTGGCGGGCCGGGTTGGCCGACCCGCCGCTCACCGGGCCGAGCAGCGCGATGATCAGGCCGACCACCAGCCCCACGGCGTACGGCATGGGCCGGGCGAGCCCGGGGTGGGCGACGAAGAAGCCGATCAGCAGGGCCACCGCCGTGAAGCTCGCCGCTTCCAGGACGAAGACGGCCAGGGAGGAGCGGCCGGGGGCCGGGCGGGCCAGTCCGTCGCTGAGAGCGGCCGACTGGAGCACCGGCCCCCACACCAGCCGGGCCAGCGCGGTCCCGGCCAGCCCTCCGGCCAACTGCCCTACCGCGTAAGGAAACACCGCGCGCGCCGGGAACACGCGCATCAGCCACAAGGTCACACTCACGGCCGGGTTCAGGTGGGCGCCCGAACGGCGGCCCGGCGGGCTGGTGATCAGCCCCACCAGCAGCACGGCGACCAGCGCCCCGACCACGCCCAGCGCGAGGCGCAGATCCGCGATGAAGACCGGTGAGCCGGGATCGAGCAGCCACCGCACCGTCGTGACCACCACGAACATCATGACCGCGGTGAGCGCACACTCCACCGCGGCGCCCCGCCACGGCTGGCCTCCCGGTTCGTACCGTGACCCGCCCGCCGCCACGGCCGGGGCCTCCCCCGCCCCCACTCCCCCGTCGGACACCGATCCGTCCCCCCTCATGCCGGCCGACCACCCCCACCGCCCCGGCGGGCGGTCGGGAACACGCGCAGGGTAGGGCCACCGGCCCGTCGGAAGGCACCGAAGCCGCCAACCGGCCGCGAAATGACCGGGAACACCACCTTGCGTCGGGGCGGGGAAGGCCGTTGGGCGTTCCGGCGGGAGGAACTTCCCGTCGTTTCCCAGCCATTGACGCGGCCATCCCGGAGCTCTACGGTTCTCCGAGTTCACGTCACCACACAAGGTTCATCCATATGAACCTGCGGCTCGAATCCGCGCCCCGAACCGAGCATCTGTCCCCCCACACGACAGGACGCCCCCCATGCGCATCCGCTCCCTGCTCATATACGTGACCGCCGCAACCGCCGCCGGTGGTCTCGCCCTGCTCGCGCCCAGCGCCTCGGCCACCACCACCGGCGCTCTCGCCGACCCGTCGGTCGCGCCGGGCGGCAACTTCGACCTCTCCGTGTGGCAGCTCCAGGAGCCGGTCGGCTCGCCCGGCGCGCCGACCACGATCCCGTCGTCCCGGCTCCAGGGGGCCAACGGCTTCCAGGACGCGTACTTCCACACCGACACCCGCGACGGCGCGATGACGTTCTGGGCGCCGGAGAAGGGCGTCACCACCCCCAACTCGAACTACGCCCGCTCCGAGCTGCGCGAGACGAACCGCGACGGCAGCGCCGCCAACTGGCCGCTGAGCGGCACCCACCGGCTCGACGCGACCCTGCGCGTGGTCTCCGTGACGTCGAACGTCTGCGTGGGCCAGATCCACCTCGGCACCGGCGGCTCGTCCACCAAGCCGCTGCTGGAGCTGTACTACCGGTCCAGTGGCGACATCGTCCTCGGTACCGAGAACTCCCCGTCGGGTGGCCAGACCCCGCACACGGTGGGGCACGTGGCGGTCGGCAAGACGTGGAGCTACACGATCGGCGTGTCGGGCGGCCACACGATCGACCTCACCGTCAACGGCACGACGACCCACTACGCCATCCCGTCGTCGTTCAACGGCTACAAGCAGTACTTCAAGGCCGGTTCGTACAACCAGTCGTCCTCCGACAGCACCACCAGGGGCGCCCGCGTCGGCTTCTACAAACTCACGGTCTCCCACGGCTGAGCACGCGCGGCCTCCCCGCTTCGCTATGTTGTCCTGGTGCGGCGGATCGGGGAGTTCACCCTGGAACGGCGGCTGGGCGCCGGCGGGATGGGCGTGGTGTACCTCGCGTGCAGCCCGACCGGGCGCCAGGTCGCACTGAAGGTGATCCGGCCCGAGTACGCCGACGATCCGCACTTCAGGGCCCGCTTCCGCCGCGAGGTGGCGGCGGCCCGCAAGGTCAGCGGCGCGTTCACCGCTTCGGTGGTGGACGCGGCCCCCGACGGCGACCCGCCCTGGCTTGCCACCCAGTACGTACCGGCCGAGTCACTGGCCGCGCGGGTGGGCTCGGGCGGTCCACTGCCGGTGGCCGACATCGCCCGGCTGGCGGGCCAGCTGGCCGAGGCGCTGCGCGACATCCACCGTCAGGGGATCGTGCACCGGGACCTGAAGCCCGGCAACGTCCTGCTCGCCGAGGACGGCGCCCGCGTGATCGACTTCGGGATCGCCAAGGCGGTGTCGGAGAGCCGCGCGCTGACCCGCACCGGCGCGATGGTCGGCACCCCGGCGTTCATGGCGCCCGAGCAGCTGTGCGGGCCGTACCGCGTCTCCTGCGCCACCGATGTGTTCGCGCTGGGTTCCGTGCTGGCGTTCGCGGCAATCGGCCGCAGTCCGTTCGAGGACGCCGAGGCGGCGGGCGCGGAGCCGATCGCCGCCGCGTTCGCCGTGGTGCACGAGCAGCCCGATCTCACCGGTGTGCCCCGCTCGTTGCACGCCCTCCTCATGCGCTGCCTGGACAAGGACCCCGGTCGGCGGCCCCTTCTGGACGAGGTGCTGCGCCTGGCCACCCGGGCCGGGGAGGCCCGACACACCGTCGATCCCTCGCGCCCGGCGCGCGGCCGGTGGCGCGGTGCGGCGCCGGCCACCCTCGCCCTGCTCGCCGCCCTGCTGACCGGGGCCGACGCCCCGCCCTTCGCCGTGCTGTCCGGCGGCCACGGCTGCGCCACCGGTCAGCGCGCCATCGGCGAGGGCGCGAAGCGCACCTGTGTCGGTCTGCTCACCGGCACGTTCGCCCGGCCGGGGCCGGCGCGCTCCTCCGACAGCGACCTGACGCCGGTCCTGAAGCTGATCCGGGCCGAGAACCGCCGGGTCGTCGAGGCCTCCACCGGGCGGGGCGCCCGGCCGTACGCCTCCGTCGTCTATCTGACGCCCATCACCGCCGAGTACGACGGAACCAGCATGATGGCGAGCGTCCGGCACGACCTGGAGGGCGCCTATCTCGCGCAGCGCGGGGCCAACCGGGAACCCGGCGCCGGGCCGGGGATCAGGGTGCTGGTCGCCCAGACCGGCGGCAGCTCCGAGCAGCGCGCGTACACGGTGGGGCAGGTGCTCCGGCGCCGACGGGCCGAGCACATCGTGGCCGCCGTCGGCCTCGGCGGCAGCACTGCCTCCAGCCAGGACATGGTCGGGGAGCTGACCGCCGCGGGGCTGCCCGCGTTCGGCTCGGTGCTCACCGCCGACTCCTGGGCGGGGACGCCCGGTCTGCTCCGGGTCGCGCCCGCCAACGCCGACCAGGCCGCCGCCGCCGTACGGTTCCTTTCGACGGGGGACAGCGCCCGTGCCCGGCTCCTGCTCGTCGAGGACGTCGCGGCGGGCGACCAGTACACCAGCACGCTGGCCACGCAGTTCCGCGCCCGGATGCCCGCGGGCCGGCCGGCGGGCGCCCTGCTGTTCGACTCCGCGGCGCCCGGCACCGCCGACACCTTCCGCCGCCAGAGCGGCGAGCTGTGTGCCGCCCGGCCGGACGTCGTCTACTTCGCGGGGCGCGGCACCTCACTGCCCGCGTTCCTCACCGCGCTCGCCGAACGGCCCTGCCGGGACCGTCCGTTGACCGTCTTCTCCGGCGACGACACCACCCAGGTGGTGCGCACGGACGGCTTCGGCCCGCGGGAGCTGGCCGCGGCGCTGCGCACCGGCCGGATCGACCTCGTGTACACCGGGCTCGCGCACCCCGGGGCGTGGGACGTGGCGCCGCGCGCGTTCGCCCCGCGGGCCGTGGCCCCTTTCCGCGACGGCACGTTCGCCGCCGCGTTCCCCGGCTCGGGGCTCGACGACGGGCGGGCCATCATGATGTACGACACGGTGCTGCTCGCCACCAGGGCGCTGCGCACGACCCCGGCGGTGTCCGACCCGACGGCCACCGACGTCCACCGGACGCTCGCCGCGCTGCGCGGGGGCGCGGCGGTGGCGGGCGCCAGCGGCTGGATCTCCGTCGACGGCGACGGCGGGCCCCGGGACAAGGCCATCCCGGTCATCCGCATCGAGCCGGGCGGTCGCACCAGCACGATCGCCGTCACCTCCGCCGACGGCACCCCGTACGTCCCCGCCCGGCCGTGACGCTCACCGGACGGCCACCGGGGAGGAGCCGCCGGCCGCCAGCAGCCGGGGCCGGCCGGTGCCGTCCGCCGGGACGGACCAGATGTCACTGGCGCGCCCACCGCGTCCCGGCAGCGCGTAGCCCACGGTCGTGCCGTCCAGCCACGCGGCCTGGTCGTCGACGCTGTGCGGCTCGGCCAGCGGGTGTTCGCGCATGCTCGCCAGATCGAGGACGTACAGCCGCCACGGCGCCCGGGGGTCGCGGGAGACCTTCTTCTTGAAGGCCAGGCGGGTCCCGTCCGGTGACAGCGAGGGACATTCGGCGTTCTCCCGCAGCGCCTTCGCCGACCAGTGGCGCAGGTCGCCCTCGACGAGCCGGGTACGGCCCCGGCTGGAGACGGTGGCGTAGAAGCGGTTGTCGTCGCGCGCGAAGGTGACGCCCCAGTAGTTGACGTCCGGCGCGTGGTAGCGGGCGCCGTCGACGGTCAGCGGGATGTCCTCGATGGACTTGATCAGGTAACCGGTGCGCAGGTCCAGGATGGAGGTCCGGGTGGAGAATCCGGAGGCGGCGTACGAGTCGCCGACGGCGAACGCGGTCCAGGACAGCAACTGCCCCGAGGCGGAGACACGGGCCCGGCTGGGGATGCCGGGCACGGTCAGCCGCCGCACCTCCCGCAGCCGGCGGTCCAGCACGAGCGCCTGGGTACGGGCGGGCAGGCCCGGCAGTTTGCGCAGGCACAGGGCGCGTTCGCCCGCCGCGTAGAAGCGCTCGCAGGACGGGCCGCCGCTGACGCGCTCCGCCCCTTCGCCCGCCAGCCGCGCGACCCGTCCGGTGGCCGTATCGCGGAAGTACAGACCGGGCACGTCGAGCCCGAACGAACCGTCGGCCTCGGCCTGTTGGGCGGGGCGGTCGCGGTGCCGGGCGTGCAGGACGTACCCGAGGGAGCCGCCCGCCAGCAGGAGCACGGCGACGACGACCAGGGCGAGCCGCAGACGGCGGTGGACGGGCCTCACGAAGCCTCCGGGGCGGGTACGGGAGCGGGAGCGGGAGCGGGCAGGACGCGCCAGGCGGCCAGGAGCGCGGCGGCGAGCACCGACCCCGCCAGCCACAGCGCGGGCCGCTGCCCCCACAGGGTCCAGGCGGCCCCGAAACCGGCCGCGCCCAGGAGCCGGGCGAGCGCTTGACCGGTCTGGAGCACCGCGAGGCCACCCGCACGGCCGCGTACGGGCAGCAGGGGCCCGGCGAGGGCCATCAGCACCCCGTCCGTGGCGGCGTAGAAGACGCCGAGGAGGGCGAGTACGGCGACGGCGGTCGGCCAGGCGAGCGGGGCGAGCAGCAGGGCGTACGCGCCGAGCAGGGCCGCGTGCCCGAGCAGGAACGGCAGCCGCCGCCCGGTCCGGTCGGCGATCCGGCCCACCGGGACGGCGAGCAGCAGATAGCCCGCGGCCGGGCCGAGGGGCAGCAGTGGGAACAGGGCGGTCGGCAGGTCGAGGCCGCGCTGGAGCAGCAGGTAGACGAAGGAGTCCCCGATGGTGGCGGCGCCGAGCAGGGCGGTCGCGTACAGCACCCGGCGGAAGACCGGGTCGCGCAGTGCCGTGCGGGGGCGGGCGGTCACGGGGGCGGGCGCCGTACGGGAGGCGCCGGGGACGTGGACGGCGAGCAGGAGCACGCCCAGCAGTCCGGTGCAGAAGCTGACGACGAACACCGCGTCGTAGGCGTCGGTGGCCGCCTGGAGCACGGCGAAGGCGGCGAGGGGCCCGAGGAGCGCGCCCGTGGTGTCCATGGCGCGGTGCACGCCGAAGGAGCGGCCGAGCGTCTGCGGCGGGCCGCTGAGGGAGATGAGGGCGTCGCGCGGGGCGGTGCGGATGCCCTTGCCGAGCCGGTCGGCGGCGAGGGCCGCGGCGATGCCGGCGGTGGCGCCGCCGGCGAGGAGCAGCCCGAGCCGGGAGAGCGCGGAGAGCAGATAGCCGGCGCCGGCCACCCGCTTGTGCCGGCCGCCGCGGTCGGCGAGCCGCCCGCCGAGCAGCCGTACGAGCGCGGTGGCGCCGTTGAACATGCCGTCGAGGAAGCCGAACTGGAGCGGGGAGAGGCCGAGGCCGAGGACCAGGTAGAGCGGCAGCACCGCCGTGACCATCTCGGAGGAGACATCGGTGACGAGGCTGACCGCGCCGAGCGCGAGGACGGTGCCGGGGACGCGCCGCCCGGCACCCGAGGTGCTGGGCGGCGCGTCCGGACGGCCGGTGGTGGCCAGGTACATCAGTGGCAGCCGTACTTCGGGCTGGTGTCCTTGACCTGCCCGTCGGTGCCGACGTAGGTCCACCCGTAGCCGGAGTCGGTGAACTCCAGCTTCAGCACGCCGTACTGGCCGCTGATCCGCTTCTGGCTGTTGGGCTGGACCTGCTCGATCGGGTACGGCTCGGCGCCGCCCATACCGCCCACGATCTCCACGATGCCGTCGGCGGTCGCCCTGCCGTCGGGGTCCTGCGGCGCGAACCGCTCGTAGTGGTGGTCGTGTCCGTTGAGGACGAGGTCGGCCCTGGCCCCGTAGAGGAGCTTCCAGACGGGCTTGGAGACCGGGTCGTTGCCGTGGCCGCCGGACGAGTACAGGGGGTGGTGCCAGTAGGCCGCGACGCACTGCTTGCTGTTGGCGGCGAGGTCGGCCTTGAGCCAGTTGATCTGCGCGGACTGGTCGAAGGAGTTGGAGTCGAGGGCGATGAAGTGCCAGTTGCCTTCGTCGAAGCTGTAGTAGCTCTTGCCCTGCGGGTAGGCGATGCTGCCGAAGTACGCCTTGTAGCCGGCCAGCGACCCCGCCGGGTCGTATGTCTCGTGGTTGCCCGGGATGGGATGGGTCTTGGCCTTGAAGGCCCCCCAGGTCTTGTCGTAGTAGGCGCGGTAGTCGGCTATGCGGGCGTCGTCGTACTGGTTGTCGCCCATCGTCAGGTAGAACTTCGGGTCGATCCGCTGGGCGAGGGCGGCGGTCCTGGGGTGGGCGCAGCCGCTGTCGGAGGCGGTGCACTGGGCGGCTATGTCACCGGCCGCGACCACGGTGAAGGCCCCGCCGGGCGGCGGGCCGCCGTCGACGGTGCCGTACACCTCGGCCTCGTAGAGCGAGTAGCCGTACGAGGTGGCGCGTGCGGTGCCGTAGACGCGCAGGTATCTGCCCTTGCCGGACAGCGCGGTCAAGTCGTCGGTGCCGCCGTTGCCCGCCTTCTCCTCGACGAGCGGGGTCCAGGACGCGCCGTCCTGGGACACCTCGACGCGGTAGGCCTTGGCGTAGGCGGCCTCCCAGCTGAGTCTGACCCGGCTGACGGTGGCGGTGGCGCCGAGGTCGACGCGGATCCACTGCGGGTCCTTGCCCTCGGCGCTGGCCCAGCGGGTGGCGCTGTCGCCGTCGAAGGCGTTGGCGGCGGCGAGGGAGGAGGTCTCGGTGGAGGAGGCGGTGGCGGGCTTCCCGCGCGAGATGAGGGGGTCGGCGGCGGCTCCGGCCCGTCCGGGCCAGGCGAGCAGCAGACCTCCGAGGAGGACGAGCACGGCGGCGAGGACGAGCGGGAGGGTGAGGGTCCTGCCCCCTGGGAGGCGGAGTGGGGGTGGGGTGTTCAGGCGCATACCTGGACTCCGTGGGTGGGTGACGGCGAGAGCTGGACACCGTTGCGCGGCCCCGCCCCCCGGCCTCTTCGGCAGGGGGCGGCGCCACGGCAGCCGGGTCAGAGCTCTCGCTGAGCGCGTCATACCCACGGGGGACGGGCACCGCGCCAAGCCACCGCCGGGGAGCGTAGCGGATCGGAAGGTTTCCTACCAGTAGTGCGGCAGGGACTGCGCGATGGCCTCTGGAGCAGGTCAGCGGTGGATACGGAGGAGCAGCTCACTGAGGGGCGCGGTCGCGGCTTCGTGCAGGGCGTTCTCCCAGTAGGAGCGGTTGAAGACACGTGCCCGCTCCAGGGCCTCCTGCCACGGTTTCGAGGCGCGGGGTTCGGGGGCCCTGGCGTCGAAGTCCTTGATCGTGTCGTAGGCCGTCCTGCACGGTCCGGACACGGCCTGTTCGGTCTGCTGAAGCACAAGTGCGAGATCGGGAAGCGTTTGACCCTCGCGAGCCCGGCTCCACGCGTCGCTCGCCCCCTGGGCACACGCCACGATGTTGGTCTGGAGGTTGATCCGGTTCTCGATCTTGTCGAGCCCCGCCGCACGCGCCCTCTTGATGCCGTACGAGACGATGCCGTCGGCCAGCTTGCTCGCCGCGTTGATCCGGATGTTCGCCACCGAGACCGTGAACCGGCTCTGCCCGCGGTAGTTGAGGACGACCGACTCGCCCGGCAGAACGACCGTCTCGCCGGGCGCCACGAAGTCCTGCGCGGCCTGCCTGGCGCTGTCGGCGGCCCACTGGGTGAGAGTGGGACTCGCGGACGTGGAGTCGACATCGCCGTTCTGACTGCGGATCAGCAGCACGGCGTCATCCCGTGACGTATTGGTGAACACGGAACAGGTGGGCTGATAAGGGCTCGCGCCGCGCTCGGTGTACCGGCCCTCGTACCCCGCCACGACGGGCAGTTCGTATGTGGTCGCGCAGCTCGTGGCCGCTGCCGCGGCCATACCCGATGCCACCGCCGGCAGTGGCAGACCGAGGGCCGTGGCCCCGACTACGAGGATTCTCAGTGCGGCACGCATGGCGGCCTCCGGGTGCCCGAGAGGCGGCCCCCGAGGGGACACCTTCAGTCTGCGCCCCGTCGAGCCTTGGTGCGAGCCGTCGGGGCCTCGCCGGATTTCGCCGGCAGGCGGGACCGGCCGGGCCGCCCGCGGGTGGAGACGGGCCGACCGGCCCCGGGCCGTTCGCGGTGGAGCGGGCCGAGTCAGCCCAGCTCGGCGTGCGTACCCCCCGGGCGGGCGAACTGGGTGCGGTAGAGCTCCTGGTAGCGGCCCTCGCGGGCGAGCAGTTCGTCGTGGGTGCCGCGTTCCACGATGCGGCCGTCCTCCACCACGAGGATGAGGTCGGCGGACCGGATCGTGGAGAGGCGGTGGGCGATCACGACCGCGGTGCGGCCCTCCAGGGCCTCGCCGAGTGCCTCCTGCACGGCCGCTTCGGAGGTGTTGTCGAGGTGGGCGGTGGCCTCGTCGAGGATGACGACGCGCTGGCGGGCGAGGAGCAGCCGGGCGATCGTCAGGCGCTGGCGCTCGCCGCCGGAGAGCCGGTAGCCGCGTTCGCCGACGACGGTGTCGAGCCCGTCGGGCAGGGAGGCGACCAGGCCGTCCAGGCGGGCCCGGCGCAGGGCGTCCCAGAGGTCCTCCTCGGCCGCGTCCGGGCGGGCGAGCAGCAGGTTGGCGCGGACCGACTCGTGGAAGAGGTGGCCGTCCTGGGTGACCATGCCGATGGTGTCGCGGATCGAGTCGGCGCTCAGGTCCCGGACGTCCACGCCGCCGAGGCGTACCGCCCCGGAGTCGGTGTCGTACAGCCGCGGCAGGAGTTGGGCGACCGTCGACTTGCCGGCGCCGGAGGAGCCCACCAGGGCGACCATCTGGCCGGGCTCGGCGCGGAAGGAGATGCCGCGCAGCACCTCGGCGCCCCCTCGGGTGTCGAGGCTCGCGACCTCTTCGAGGGAGGCGAGCGAGACCTTGTCGGCGGAGGGGTAGCCGAACCGCACGTCGTCGAACTCGACGGAGACCGGCCCGTCGGGCACCTTCTCGGCCTGCGGCTTCTCCGCGATGAGGGGCTTGAGGTCCAGGATCTCGAAGACCCGCTCGAAGCTGACGAGCGCGCTCATGACCTCCACCCGGGCCCCGGCGAGCGCGGTGAGCGGGGCGTACAGACGGGTGAGGAGCAGGGCGAGGGAGACGACCGCGCCCGCTTCGAGCTCGCCGTGCAGGGCGTAGTAGCCGCCGAGTCCGTAGACCAGGGCGAGCGCGAGGGCGGAGACGAGGGTGAGGGCGGTGATGAAGGCGGACTGCGCCATCGCCGTACGGACACCGATGTCACGGACCCGGCCGGCGCGGGCGGCGAACTCGGCGGACTCGTCGGCGGGCCGCCCGAAGAGCTTGACCAGGGTCGCGCCGGGCGCCGAGAACCGTTCGGTCATCCGGGTGCCCATGGCGGCGTTGTGCTCGGCGGCCTCGCGCTGGAGCCGGGCCATGCGGGTGCCCATGCGGCGCGCGGGCAGGACGAAGACGGGCAGCAGGACCAGCGCGAGCAGGGTGATCTGCCAGGAGATGCCGAGCATCACGGCGAGGGTGAGCAGCAGCGTCACCAGGTTGCTGACCACACCGGAGAGGGTGTTGCTGAAGGCGCGCTGGGCGCCGATGACGTCGTTGTTGAGGCGGCTGACCAGGGCGCCGGTGCGGGTGCGGGTGAAGAAGGCGACCGGCATGCGCTGGACGTGGTCGAAGACGGCCGTGCGCAGGTCCAGGATGAGGCCTTCGCCGAGCGTCGCGGACAGCCATCGGCCGACCACGCCCAGGGCCGCCTCGGCGAGCGCGATCACGGCGATCAGCAGGGCCAGCCGGGTGACGGTCCCCGTCTCCTCGCCGCCGACGATCGCGTTGACGACGCGCCCGGCGAGGAGCGGGGTGGCCACCGCCAGGAGCGCCGTGGCGATGCTGAGCACGAGGAACAGGGCGATACGGCGGCGGTGGGGCCGCGCGAACACAGCGATGCGTCGCAGGGTGGCGCGGTTGAACGGTCGTCGTTCCTGCTGCGCGGTGATGACGTTGTGGAGCTGTGTCCACGCGGTGGTTTCCATACTCATACGAGGAACGTACGACCTCTAGTTAAGTCGAGGTCAAGTGTTCCCCAAATCGGCCCGCCGCCGGGCCCGCCGGTCAGCCCACCTTGACCAGCCTCCAGCACTGGTTGGCGGCCCCGTTCGCGGGCCATTGGATCACCTGGGCGCCCAGGACGAGGGAGCCGCCGCTCACGTCCGCGAGATGGCCGTCGAGGCGGGACTCCAGGGTGTGGCAGCCGCCGTTCCCGGGGGTGACGCGCCACTGCTGGTTGGGTCCGCCGTTGGCGGTCCACAGGTTGAGCTGGGCTCCCGGCACCACGCTCCGGTCGGGCACGTCGAGGCGTTTGCCGCTGGCCACGCCGGTGACGGTGTAGTAGCCGTCGCCCGTCGAGGCGAGCCGCCACTGCTGGTTGGTCCCCCCGTTGCCCGACCACTGGATGACCGGGGTGCCGTCGGCGGTGCCCTGCCCGGAGGCGTCCAGGAGCTGGCCGCTGTTGGCGTTGACGAGCTGGTACGTGCCGTCGAGCGGCGCCGTCGTACCGGGCGTGATGCTCAGGTCGGCGAACTGGGCGCCGTAGTAGCCCGCGGTGCCCAGACCGATCTGACCGGCACCGTAGCCGCTGTCGGTGACGGTGGCGAGGGTGGCCGTGTCGAGCTTGGCGGTGATGGTGGCGCCCTGGAAGGTGAGGGCCAGGGTGTGCCAGGTCTTCAGACCGGGCGCCGTGACCGTGCCGCTCGCCAGGGTGGTGGCGGACCAGGCGGTGTCGGTGCGCAGCAGCGACCAGGCGCCGGTGTCCGCGACGCGCAGGTGGTAGGCGTTGAGGCCGTTGTTGTTGCGGCCCTGGGTGCCGACCCGGCCGAGCAGTTCGACCGCTCCCGGCTGTTCCAGCAGCGCGTCCGTACGGACGGTGTAGTCGGTCCAGTTCACATCGCCCAGCAGGGCGTAGGGCTGGGGCCTGGACTCGTTCGTCCAGCGGATGGGGGTGGTGGGGGCCTGCTGGCGCAGACAGCGGCCGGTGCGCCCGCCCGCGCAGGGCGCGGTCTCGAAGGCGCCGTTCATCGACGCGAGGTACCGCGCCTCCTGTCCGGTGGCGGTCCCGGCGAGCGTGTCCGCGTACGGCAGGGAGAGCGGGGCGCGCTGCGGCGCGGCGGCCGTGCCCGCGCCCTGCCCGGTCGTGGTGGTGACGGTGTAGAGGTGGCCGGGCCGGAGCGTGAGCCGGTAGGTGCCCGAGGTGGCGGTGAGGTCGGGCTCGGGCACCAGATGGGCGGTGGCGCCGTTGGTGGAGAAGTCGGTGGACCACACGTGCAGGGCGCCGCCGGGCAGCCCGCCGGACACCTTCAGCGTCACGGTCTGCTCCGCGGACGCGTCCATCGTCTCGAACACGGTGGACCAGGCGGACCTGCCCGGCGCGGCGTAGCTGACGTAGCTGCCGTTGGAGCGGTTGCCGCCGAGGTAGCCGGAGGCGGTGTCGAGGTACTGCCAGCCCGGCGCGGTGAACTGGGTGGTCTGCGCGGTCGCCCAGGCACTGCGGTCCACGCTGTACGCCCCCGACCAGGGCTGGTTGGCCGTCACCAGGCCCATGCTGTTGAACGAGAGGTTGGGGTAGAGCGCGGCCACCACCGGCCAGTTGATGAAGGCGGTCATCCGGGCGTCCAGATAGCCGCGGTTGATGGCACGGGCCATCGGCACCGCGCCGGTGGCCGCGTCCTCGGAGCCGTTCTCGCTCGCCCAGAGCTGTTTGCCGGTGGCCAGCGCGTCCGGGGTGGTCGAGCAGCTGGTCATGGCGGACATGTAGCCGCACGGATAGTGGGCGCCCACGATGTCCACGGCGTCGTTGAGCGCGCTGTCGCCGCGCATGGCGGTGGCGATCTGCCAGCCGTCGTCGGCGCCGACGACCTTGGTGGCGTACCCCTGGGCGGCGAGGGTGGCGTGCAGGTTCTTGTACCAGGCGGCGTTGAAGCCGCGCTCGTTCCAGCCGCCGAGGTAGTCGATGGTGAGGTGGTGCTGCTTGGCGCAGCCGAGCCAGGCCACCAGGTAGTCGATCATGTCCTGGGACCAGAAGCTGCCGTTGCCCACCCAGCCGGGCGCGCCCCAGGAGAGTGCCGCGAGTCTGATGCCGGGGTTGCGGGCCTTGGCCTGCTCCATCAGCCACCACTCGTACCCGTTGGAGCAGTTGACGCTGCCCCGGGTGTGCTCGATGGAGGACTCGGCGCCGTCGGTCGAGTTGGTGTCGCCGCCGACCTCGACCTTGAGGATCTGCAGGGCGGCCCCGTAACCGGGCTTGAAGAGGTAGTCGAGGATCTGGCCGCGCTGCGGCTCGGGGTAGTCGAGCAGCAGCCGTGTGTTGCCGCCGCCTCCGCTGATCGCCCCGACGCCGTCGAAGACCCGGCCGGGGGAGGCTCCGTCGACGGTGATGTCGGTGTTGGCGGCGGCGGCCCGGGGAGCGGCGCGTGCCGCGCCGGCCGCCTGCGGAACGGTGGTGAGTGACAGACAGAGCAGCAGGACCGCGAGCAGGGCGCGGGGAAGGGATCTCATCGTGGTGCGACCCTCTCTGGCAGGGAAACAACTACATGCACGCACATTTTCGATCACAAGCAAACTCAACTGAGCAGCAGCAAACACTAGGAAGACCGGCGAGGGGCGTCAAGGGGCCCGGTCCGCTGGGGTGTTGTGGGTTCCTGTGGGGTGGCTCCGAAAGCGCGGGCACACGAAAGGGCCCGCCGGTCGGCGGGCCCCAGGGACTTCACGGCGCGGCCCGTTCAGGCCTCGGGGTCGCGCAGACCCACGCAGTCCAGGGCCCAGAAGGTGTCCGAGTAGACGAGGGTGCCCGTCATCCACGGCTCGTGCGCGGACAGCCGGGCCACCTGGAAGGCGGGGTCGGGGATGCGCAGGGACGGCGGGCGGAAGCCGAGCGGGCTCGCCGCCTCGAAGCCGCGCGTGCGGTAGTACACCGGCGACCCCTCCAGGAACACCAGCGGCACTCCCCGCTCGTCCGCCGCCGCGAGCGCGTGCTCGATCAGGCGGGCGCCGATGCCCCGGCGCTGGACGTCGGGGTGTACGCCGAGCGGTGAGAGCGTCATGACGTCCACGAGGCGGCGCGGAGCGTCCAGCCGTGCCGCGCTCAGCATCACGTGCCCGACCACCCGCCCGCCGAGGGCCGCGACGAAGGAGCTCGGTGCCAGCGGCGCCGGGGCCGTGCGCAGCGCCTCCACGAGGGCGGGCACGGGTCCGGGCCCGAACGCGCGCGCGTGCACCTCACGCACCAACTCGTGCTCCGCGTCCGTCTCCTGACGGATCACCAGCTCGCCGTCGGGGGCCGTACCCCCGGCAGCCGAAATGGCGGAGCCCTGCTGCTGATCATGTGATGTCATGGCCGCGAGCGTAGGCCGCGGCACGTCCGGTACGCACGGCATTTTGAGCCCGTAGGACGGACCGGGGCGCGCGCGGCGCCCCCCTGCCCGCTCGGCAGCAGCCGCGCCACCCGCCCGGGCGTCCACAGGCAGGCGTCGTACCCTGGCCCCCGCCGCCGCGCGAGGGGCGGTCGCGTGGAGTGAGGGTGAGGCGGATGAGCGGTCCGAGCCGTCCCGGGGACGTCCTGGTGGTCGACGACGACGATGCCGTACGCCGCTCGCTGGAGCGGGGCCTGCGGCTCAGCGGCTTCCGGGTGCGCACCGCCGACGGGGGACGCGCCGCGCTCGCCGCCGTCGCCCAGGCGCCCCCCGATGTCCTGGTACTCGACGTGTCCATGCCCGGCATGAACGGCATCGAGGTGTGCACGGCCCTGCGCGGCGCCGGTCACGACCTCCCCGTGCTGATGCTGTCGGCGCTCGACGAGACCGCCGACCGCATCGCCGGACTCCAGGCGGGCGGCGACGACTACCTGGTCAAACCGTTCGCGCTCCAGGAACTGGTGCTGCGGCTGCACGCGCTGCTGCGCCGGCGCCCGCCCGCGGACCACGACATGGTCCGCGCCTGCGGTCTCGTCATCGACCCCGCGGCCCGTACCGCACACCGCGACGGCCACCTCCTCGACCTCACCCGGCGCGAGTACGAACTCCTCGAAGTCCTCGCCCGCAACACCGGCCTGGTCCTCACCCGCGACCAGCTGCTGGAGCGGGTCTGGGGGTACGACGTCGACGTACGCACCGACGCGGTCGACACCTTCGTCAGCTATCTGCGCCGCAAACTGGAGGCGGACGGCGCCCCCCGTCTCGTCCACACCGTGCGCGGCGTGGGTTTCGTCCTGCGGGAGCGGCCGTGAGACTGTCCACCCGGATCGCCCTCGCGGTGGGGGTGGTCGTCCCGGTCCTCGTCCTGGCCTGCGGCTGGCTGCTGCTGACCCTCGTCGCCCGCGATCTGCACCGCGCGGAGGACAGCCATCTGCGGACCCGGGCCACCGCGCTCTCGCACGACGCCCGCACGCTGCTGCGGGCCGCCGCCAAGGACCAGCCCACCGCCGAGGAGAACCGCCGGCGCCGGCTCCTCACCTCCGCGCTCGACGTGGGCGTACGGCTGACCGGCCCCGACGGCACGTTCAGCGGCGGCCCGCAGCCCGACGCGTCCGTCCCGCTGCCGCACACCGTGAAGGTGCCGGTGACCGTGCGCGGCGCGGGGCGCGGCTGGCGTGCCTACGCACTGCCGGTGCGGGGGCCGCAGGTGTCCGGCACGCTGTGGGTGTTCGCGCCCGACACCGCCGGCCGGGACCAGCTCGGCGTCGTCCGCAGACGGACGGTGACCACCGCGCTGCTCGCCGCCCCGCTCTCCGCGCTCCTGGCGTGGGCCGTCGCCGGCGGAGCGACCCGCCCGCTGCGCCGGCTGCGCAGCAGCGCGGCGGGCCTCGATCCCCGTACGAGCGCGGCCCGGCTGGAGCACCGGCCGACCCGGGTCACCGAGGTCGACGATCTGGCCGCCACCCTCCAGACCGTCCTCGCCCGCTACGACGAACAGGCCGCCCGCACCGCGCAGGCGCTGGACACCGCCCGCTCCTTCTCCTCGGCCGCCTCACACGAGCTGCGCAATCCGCTGATGAGCATGGGCACCAACCTCGATGTCCTGGCCCTTCCCGGACTGCCCGAGGCGGAGCGCGCCACGGTCGTCGAGGACCTGCGGGCCGATCACGCGCGGCTGCTCGCCCTGCTGGTCGCGCTGCGGGAGCTGGGCCGCGGTGACCTCGTGGAGCCGGACGCGTTCCGGGTGCTGGACCTGGCGGAGCCGGCGGACGCGGCGGTGGCCGAGGCCAGGCGGCGGGCACCGGACGCCCGGATCACCCTGGCCGCGGAGCCCGCCCCGGTGCACTGCTGGGAGCCCGGGATCCGGATCCTGCTCGACAACCTCCTCGGCAACGCGCTCGCCCACGGCAGGGACGCGCGGGGCCGGGCCGACATCGCGGTGACGGTCCGCAGCGACGACGGGCAGGTGGTGGTCACCGTGGACGACCGCGGCCCGGGCATCGATCCCGCAGCCCGCCGGGAGGTGTTCCGCCGCTTCCACCGGGGCCCCGGCAGCACCGGCTCCGGGCTCGGCCTCACCCTGGCCGCCCAGCAGGCCGCGCTGCACGGCGGGACCGTCGAGCTCGGCGAGGGGCCGGGCCGGCAAGGGACCCGCTGTACGGTACGGCTGCCCACGGCCGCCCCGTCGCAGGGCGGGGCGCTGCCGTACAGGCGGGACTGGCTCACCCTCACGGCTGCCCGGTCACAGAGTTTCCACAAAGACCCTTCCTAGCCTCCGGTCGTCCGAACCGATCCTGTGACCAGGAGGCAGCTCCCATGAACACACCCTTCCCGCCCCGCCGCCGGATGGCCGTCGCCGCGCTGGCCGCGACCGCCGTCCTCACCGTCACCGCCCCCAGCGCCTTCGCCGACTCCACCCCCTCCAAGGCGCCGCGCACCACGGCCGAGGCGCCCACGACCGACGGAGCCAAGGGCCTCTGCAAGCGCGCCCCCAAGGTCGCGGCGCGCCTCGACCGCGCCCTCGCCCGGCTCAACGGCGGTGCGACCACCGTGGGTTCGGTGGCCCGGCTGCAACAGCGGGTGGACAACGCCAAGAAGGAGGGCCACACCGCCGTCGAGACGTACCTCAACGACAAACTCACCCACCGAAAGGGGATGGTGACGACGCTTCAGCAGCGGCAGAAGGACCTCAAGGACGTGGCCGCCTGGTGCGCGGCCAACGGCAACGGAACCAAGTGATGCGGCTGCGCACCCTCCCGCACGCGCTGGCGGCCACGGCCCTGACCGTCGCGCTCGCCGCGGCCTGCTCCCCCTCCCACACCGCCTCCGACTCCCCCTCGGGCAAGGAGCGGCAGATGGAGCGGAAGGTCGGCGCGGCGGAGTCGGCGGCGGCGGAGGCCGACGCGGACGCCCGGGGCGACAAGTAGGGCCCGGGAGGAGGTCCGGGCACACCGTGCGCCTCGACGGCCCGCCGCCGGCGGATCAATGCGGTTGCCCGGCCTCCGCGTCCCTGAGAAGGTCGCGGCCATGCCTTCCACCTTCTCCGCGTACGACGGAACCGAACTCGCCTACCACGTCCACGGGGACGGACCGCCGCTGATCTGTCTGCCCGGCGGCCCCATGCAGGCCTCCGCCTACCTGGGGGACCTCGGTGGCCTCTCCGCGCACCGGCGGCTGATCGTCCTGGACCTCCGGGGCACCGGCGAGTCGCCGATTCCCCGGGACGCCGCCTCGTACCGCTGCGACCGGCTCGTCGACGACGTCGAGGCGCTGCGCGAACACCTGGGCCTGGACCGCGTGGACCTGCTCGCGCACTCGGCCGGGACGAATCTGGCCATGCGGTACGCGGAGCGTCATCCGGAGCGCCTGGGCAGGCTCGCCCTCATCACGCCGAGCGTCAGCGCGGTGGGCATCACGGTCACGGGCGAGACCCGGCGCGAGACGGCGCTGCTGCGCCGGGGAGAGCCGTGGTTCCCGGAGGCTTTCGCGGCTCTGGAGGCGATCTTCGCGGGGCAGGCGACGGACGACGCCTGGCAGGCCGTCGCCCCCTTCTGGTACGGCCGCTGGGACGCGACGGCCCGGGCGCACCGGGCCGCGGAGGACGGGCAGAAGAACGGCGCGGCGGCGGCGGCCTTCGGCGGCGAGGGCGCGTTCGACCCCCCGGCCACGCGGTCGGCTCTCGCGGAGCTCGACGCGCCCGTCCTGGTGCTGGCCGGGGAGGTCGACCTCAACTCGCCGCCCCCCGCGATGAGCGAGCTGGCCGATGTCTTCGCGCACGCCGAGCTGGTCGTCCAGAAGGGAGCCGGGCACTTCCCGTGGCTCGACGACGCCGAACGGTTCGTGGCGAGCGTGGACGCGTTCCTCGGCTGATCCGCCGAGCCTTCGGGGCGGGTCGTCGGTGCCCGCTCCGCTGCCGGCGGAGCGGGCACCGGGTGCCGGGGACGCAGTGGGAGGGGAGCCCTGCGTCCCGGCACGCGCGCGGCCGTACCGACGGACCGGCGTGGCCGCTTCGAGGCCCTGCCGTCAGCATCGCAGGCCCGGCGCGCACGCCACCAGTGAACCCCCGGCCAGAATCGCCCCGCCAAGGGCGTGCAAAGGGGCGGAGAACGCTCTCGTGTACGCCCCTCGCGGCATGCTCGCGGGCAACGATTTGATCGCGAAACGGGACGTACGCATTCCCGTGGCCGCGTCGCGCCGTTGAACCGGGCATGGACAGGGACGCTGTACACGGCCCGGAGACCTCGCACCGGGCCGAACTGACCGGGGCCTACTGGCTGTCCACGCCGGCCCGCCCCGGATTCGACTGCGAATGGTGCACCCGGCTGCGCGAGGCGGACCGGGGGCCCTCGGAGCACACCGGCCCCGGCGCGGGGTGGGAGGGCGGCCCCATGAGCCCGGCCCGGGCGGCCATGATGAGCCTGGCCCTGGTGACCATCGTGCTCGCGATGGCGATGACCGCGGCGCACCTCTAGCGGGCACGGGCGGAGGCGGGGCGTGCGGCACCTTCCGGTGCCGTCCCGTGCCTCCGGTGCCGTCCGGTGCCTTGGGGCGCCGTCCGGTGCCGTCCCGCGCCCGGAAATGCGTTTGCCGGTCCGAGTGGGCACGGATAGCGTCGCCGCCCGTGACCCCGACACCCGCCACCTCCCCGACCCTGCGTACCGAACGGCTGCTCCTGGAGCGGTACACCCCCGCGGACGAGGAGGACTTCGTCGCGCTCTTCCAGGACACACGGGTGTCCCGGTGGATGGGCGACGGGCCCGCCTCCGAGGCCGAGGACCGGGCCCTGTTCGGACGGGTCTTCACCCGGGTCTACCCGGAGGAACGGTTCGACGTGTGGGCCGTGCGCCGGGAGGGGCGGCTGGTGGGCCACGCCGAGATCAAGTGGACCGAGCAGGTCGGCGGACACGAGATCATCTACGCGCTCGCCCCCGGGGCATGGGGCCAGGGCCTCGGTCTGGAGCTGGCGCGGGCCGTCGTCTCGTACGGGTTCGACACCCTCGGACTGACCGAGGTGCACGCCACCGTGGCCGAACCGAACAAGGCGTCCCTGGTCCTCCTCGACCGCCTCGGCTTCGCGCACGTCCGCGACATCACCGAGGAGGACGGCAGCACGACCCGCGTGCTGACCTGCGCTCGAAGGACCGCGACCGCTCGGGCGGCAGATTTGGCGTGAACCCGTCGACTCCGCCCGGTTGCCCCCGGCGGGGCGCGGGTACCCGGCCGGTCCCGCTGCGCGGGCAGACGACTGGGAGGGGACCGCCGATGAGGGCTGTGACGTGGCAGGGCAAGCGGAACGTCCGGGTGGAGAGCGTGCCGGACCCGGTGATCCAGGAACGAACCGACGCGATCGTGCGCGTCACCTCGACGGCACTGAGCGACTTCGATCTCCGTCTGTACGAGCGGCACGAGACGCTCGCCCCGTTCATGAAGCCGGGCGACATCCTCGGCCACGAGGCCATCGGGACGGTCGAGGAGACCGGACCGGACGTCACGGAGGTGAAGCCCGGCGACCGGGTGGTCGTGCCGTTCCACATCGCCTGCGGGCACTGCTGGATGTGCTCGGCCGGCCTGCCCGGACAGTGCCGGGCGACCCACGACCCGGACCACGACACCGGGGCGGCGCTGATCGGCCACGCCGGGCGGTACGGCTCGGTGCCGGGGGCGCAGGCGGAGTGTCTGCGTGTACCCCACGCCCGGTTCGGGCTCGTCCCGGTGCCCGACGGTCCGCCGGACGACCGTTTCCTCTACCTCTCCGACCTGCTGCCGAGCGCCTGGCAGGCGGTGCGGTACGCGGACATACCGGCCGCCGGGACCGTCGCCGTGCTCGGCCTCGGCCCGCTCGGCGACATGGCCTGCCGGATCGCCCTCCAGCGCGGCGCCTCGCACGCCATCGGCGTCGACGTGGTGCCCGAGCGGCTGGCGCGGGCGCGCAAGCGGGGTGTGGAGGTGTTCGACCCGGGCGGCTACGAGAGCCAGGAGGACCTGGTGGCCGCGATCGGCACCCACACCTTCGGCCGGGGGCCCGACTCGGTGGTGCTCGCCGTCGGCACCGAGGCCCACGACGGACTCCTCGCCCGGCTCGCCGAGGTCCAGGGGATGCCCGGACCACGGGACGGGAACGCGCCGCACCCCTCAGCCGACGCCGGCCGGCTGTCCGCCCTGTGCCTCGCCCTCGCCCTGGTCCGCCGCGGCGGTACGGTCTCCCTCGCCGGCGACTACGGCGGGACGGCCGATCCGCTGCCGCTGATGACCCTCGCCGAGAAGCACATCCAACTGCGCGCGGGCCGGACCAACATCCACCGCTGGACCGAGGACATCAGGTCGTTCCTCGCCGACGACGACCCGCTCGGCGTGGACGACTTCGCCACCCACCGCCTGCCGCTGGAGCGGGCACCGCTCGCGTACGACATCTTCGACCGCGGCGCCGACGGCGCCGTCAAGATCCTTATGCGGCCCTGACCGTACCGTGCCCGGCGCGGCAGCGGATCACCGGAAGAACCAGCCCGGGGTCGCGCCGTACTCCTGCGGGACGTAGTCGCACGCGCCGGCCGTGAACCCCTTCGCCGCCCGGTGCGCGGCCAGTGCCTCGCCGTGGGCGTCGACCCCGTCGGCCGCGACCAGGAGGGCGACGACGACCACCAGCCACACCACGGGGAGCACCGGATGCGAGAGGCGCCGGGACTGCGTCGTGATGCCGCCCGCCACCGCGGCCACCGCTGCCGCCAGGACCAGTCCCAGCGCCGTGAGGGTCAGCCGGTCGAGGGCCGGTGAGGCGTGGCACAGCAGGTACTCGTGAGCCGGTACGAGCCGTGGAACGCGCTCGACGAGGGCCGCGGCGCTCAGCAACGCGCCCGCGCCCACCACGTGTTCCGCCCTCGGCCCGCGCCACGCGCTGTCGCGTCGTCCGCCCCGTCCGGCCGTGCCCGCCTGCATCGCTCCCCCGTCCCCCGAACCGCTCTGCCTTCCCTCAGGACGCTTCCATCCCGTCCAGCAGTTCCTGCACCCGCTCCCCCAGACAGCGCCCGAGGGTCTGGTACGCGTCGAACTGCTGGTGGTCGAACCACTGGTCGCTGGTGCTGTCGTGCGGGAAGACCGGGTGGGCCGCGGCGTACGAGAGAAGTTCGTACGGCAGGTCCTTCGTCAGGGTGGTGCGGGCCACGATCAGGGTGCCGCGGCGGTCCCGTCGGCCGTCGATGTCCAGGTCCTCGGGGTAGGTGATCTCACCGGTGACCACCGACGTACGCGACAGCCGGGCGTTGAGTTCGGAGAGGACACCGGGCGGCGGGAGCGGGTCGCTGCCGCCGGGGACCAGCCCGGTGGGCTCGTGCAGCGTGATGGAGATGCCGAGCTCCTCGCGGGCGAGCGCGATCGCCTGGGCGAGGGTGGCGGCGAAGGGCGGGATGTCGCCACTCGCGTCGATGCACACCGCCGTGCGCACGCCCTGCCGCAGCAGTTCGACGAGACCGAGGTTCTCGTAGTGGCCGCCGTCGGTGACCAGCAGCAGCCGGTCGTCCATCGGGTAGCGGCCGAACACCTCGCGCAGCAGATACGGCAGCCGCCGGATCAGTGGCGCCGGGGGCGAGGGCCAGCGCCGCGCGTTCCACTGCTCCGCCAGCGCCCCGGGGTTGGGCAGCCAGGTGCCCAGACGGGCGTTGGAGAGGGCGAACAGCGTCTGGAAGGCCCGCGCCTGGGACCCCATGGCGGAGGCGAAGGCCGCACCCGAGACCGCCACGGCCGACTGGACGGTCAGGTCCCGGGCGATGTGCCGCTTGGAGCGCCGCTCCAGGCAGGCGGTGCAGGCGTAGCCGACATCGGGGCCGCCCACGTAGTCGTGGGAGAGCGTGTAGGAGACCGCCCTGCGGCCGGGCGGTGTGCGGTCGTTCCCGGAGAGGTTCGCCGCACCGGCGAAGATGACCTGCGGGAAGGCCTCCTTGCGTGCCCCGTACACACTCAGCGCGGTGGTCTCGGTGGCGAAGTCGTACGGCCGGGCCACCTGCGTACCGTCCGTCCCGGCCAGGATCTCCCGGCGTACGGCGAACGCGGAGGCCAGTCGGCGGCGGTAGAAGGGGTGCAGGCTCATCCATGTCTGGTCCAGGAGCGAGCCGATGAACAGCAGCACGGCCGGGACACAGATCTGCAGCCACAGCGGCCAGGCCCAGCCGGTGGCGGTGGCCCAGCCGAGAATGAGCAGGAAGGCGGCCGTGAGCACCGCCAGCACGACCCAGACCGCCAGGTACTGCAGCAGACCGTTGGGGACGGCCCGGCTCAGGCCCGAGCGTCCCCGCACGACGTCCATCACCTTGGACAGGCCCGTGCGCACGGTCTGGCGCCGCCGCCACAACGTGCCCACCAGCGCGGCTGCGTAGGTGACCAGCACGGTCAGGCCCGCGCCGACCGCGGCGTCGGGGCGGCTGACCTGGTGCCGGGTCAGGAGGTGCACCGCCGACCAGGCGAGCAGCGGGAGCACGAAGACCACGACGGCCAGGGCCAGCGTCACGACCACGAAGGCCTGGAAGGCCCGGGCCGGCCAGCGCGCCAACTGGCCGGCGCGGTCCCAGACGTACGTCCCCAGCCACAGCAGCCACAGCCCGGCGGTGGCTACCGCCGCGTACGCCACGGTCCACACCGCCGGGTCGCGGAACGAGGGGCGCGGCGGTGTGGTGGTGCAGTCGGCGCAGAAACGCAGGCCCGGGTGGGCGAGACGGCCCAGATCGGTCACCGGTACGGCGTGGTACGCCCAGCTGAGCACCAGCCCGATGGTGGCGGTCGCGGCGGCCAGCAGCAGCAGGGACGCGAGCAGACCGCGCAGCAGCACCCCGAGGGCGACCATCCACTGCCCGGTGCCGTCGGCGAGGTACTTGGAGTGCCGCCGCAGATGGTCCTCCTCGGGCGAGCCGGGCGCGAATACCTCCTCGGACGTGAGGTTGCCGTTGAGGGCGAGTTGCAGCGCGCCGACCGTGTAGCCGCCGCCGGAGACGCAGACCAGGTACCGGGCCCGCCGCAGCGGCCGGCGCAGGGCCTGGAGGGCTCCGAGGGTGACGGCGGCCGAGCGGATACCGCCCCCGGAGACACAGAAGCCCAGCTCCGCGTGGTCCCGGCCGGGGGCCGTGGTGCTGTGGTAGCGCCAGTGCGCCGAGGCGACACCGGGCTCGGTGTGCGGATGGGCGACACCCGTAGGCCAGAACCGTCCGTCCGCCTCCACCACGGGCCAGGGCGGGACCAGGTCGGGAGTGGAGGGGGCGTGGTCGTGATGGGGCGAGGGCGGCGCCGGTGGCGGGGCGGGCGCCTCGTGGTCCGCACCGGCCTCCTCGTTCCGGTCGCCGACAGCCCGGTCGTCATCGTCAACGGCCCGGTCGTCGAGGGTCCCGTGCCGTGCGGGCGCCGGGCGTCCGAGCATGCCTCTGCCCGCGCGCGTGACCGTGGTGGCCCACACCACCGCGCCGACGACCGTGGCGGACCCGAGCAGCAGCCATCTGACGGTCTCCAGCGCCGTCGCCGTCGCGAACGGCCAGTCACGGGCGCCGCCGTGCGCCCGCAGCGCGCCGACGAGCAGACCGTTCTCCACGAGGCCGAACACCGCTCCGGTGAACGTGGCGATCAGCGCCCAGTGGGCGACCTGCCGGCCGCGCAGCCCGGCGTACGCGTGGTGCCCGATCTGGAAGACGAGCAGCAGCGTCGCGGCGCCGCAGGCGACCCAGACCATATGGGCCACCAGCGCGTCCCGGAAGGCGGCGGCGTGCCCGTCGTACACCCGCCCGGCCGCCGTGGCCGAACCGGCGAGCTGGAGCCGGACGAGGTCGACGTCCGGGGCGCGCCACAGGAAGTAGGCGGCGCCGAGGGCGGCCGGGACGAGCGCGGCCCAGGCCCGCAGGAAGCCCTGCCGGGCGGTGACGGGCCGGGCGGGGCGGATCGCGGTGGGCAGCGGCGGCGAGGAGTGAGGCATCGGCTCACCTCATGGGGTCGGTGGTCATGCGTACCGTCGTGGTGGTCCACCGTCCCCCTGCCGGTGCGCCACGGGACCGTACGCGCGGGTCAGTCCGGAGGTTCCTCCGGTTCCACGTCGTCGGCCGGCGCCTTGTCGTCGCCGGGGGCGGGCTTCTCGGCGCGGCGGTCGTCCAGTTCGCGCATACGGCGGTGCAGGGCCTCGCGCAGGCTCTCCTCGCCGGACGCGGACGGCTCCGGCCCAGTCCCGGGCTCGGGAGTCACGGCGTCGTCCTCGGGCTCCTCCTGCGGGCCGGAGGGGCCGGTGCGCGGGCTACCCATGGTCGTGCTTGCCGCCGCCCTGCCAGGTCCCCTCGGTGACCTGACCGGCCTTCAGCTCGTCGATCTGGGAGCGCCACAGGTCGGCGCGGGAGGCGGTCGTCCTCTTGACGGCGGCGGTCAGGGTCCGGGCGGCGCTGAAGCGGTCGGACTGCGGGCCGCTCGCGGCGATCCGCGCGTTCGTCCTCGTGTGCGCGTCGATGGCGGAACGCAGACTTCCGGCGTGTGCGGTCAGCTTGCCCAGGTTGCGGAAGACGGGGCCCTTGGTGTCGAACCAGATCTGCTGCCACCAGTGGTCGGTGACCGGCTCGCGCCAGCTCAGATAGCCGCCTTCGAGGATCTTGCGCGGGCCGTCGAGCTTGCCGGTGAAGCTGTAGCGCACACCGGGCGCGGTGACGGGGTCGTAGAAGTTCGGGGTGAAGAAGTCCGACACGAGGAAGCCGTTGATGGTGTAGCCGTTCTCGGGTGCCTCCGAGGGGTCGGCGACCTCGACGAGGAACTCCACCACGCCCTGGTCCTTCTTCGGGGACTGTCCGGCCACCAGGCGGTTGCCCCAGGGGTCGCCGAGCATCTCCAGCATCTCGTGGCTGGCGGTCAGCGACCAGCTGTCGCTGTACTGGATCAGGGAGAACGGCTGGCCGTTCTTGTCCATGTGGACACCGGCCGCGCCGGGTTCGCCGATGTCGTCGCGGATGATCATCGGCCAGTAGCCGACGGGCACGTCGTGGAGGCTGTCGAAGGCGTCCACGGACGCCGGGATCTGCCACAGCGGCGCGAAGTCCCGGATGGCCTGCTTCTGCAGGGCGGCGGCCACCCGGGTGAGCTGGGACGAGGTGATCTGGTCGGTCTCGGATACCAGGGCTAGCTGGGTGACCAGCATGGGGGCTCCTTGTCTACGGAAGGGTCAGGTCAGCAGGCGGGACAGCGCCCCGGCGTAGTCGGCGGGCAGGTTCCCCTCGTCGGCCAGGGTGGCGAGGAAGGCGGGGTCGCCGGACGCGGTCAGGGCGTCCAGCGCCACCGGTTCCAGCTCGGCCGGTGCGGCGGTGAGCGCGCCGATGCCGGGCCCGGTCGGGTGCGCCTCGCCGCTCGCGCTCAGCAGCGGCAGTCGCGGGCGCAGTTCGGCGCCGGTCGGCTCGATCTCGTCCAGGGCGAGCCGCCAGCGCACACCGCCGCCGGGGGACGCCGTGAGCGGTGGGACGGGGGCGGCGGCGAGCGCCGGGAGGTCGGCCAGTGCGCCGGTCAGCCGCTCGGTGGCCTCCCCCAGACTCAGCCCGGCCACGATGGTGTCCGCCGTGCCGTCGTCCAGACGCAGTACGTGGTCGGCCGGCATTCCGGGTACCGGCTCCAGGCTCTCCCCCGGGGCGAGGGCGCGCATGAGCGGCCCGGCCCCGTAACGGGCGACGCCGTCCACGGCCACCAGCCGGATGTCCTTGTCGCGGGCGTCGACGAGGGAGGTGTACGGGTCGCCGTCCGTGCCGGCGACGACGACGAGGTCAGCGCGCATCCCCGCGCCGAGCGACCCGAGGGCCGCCTCCCAGCGCAGGATGCGGGCCGCGTCCCGGGTGACCATGGCGACCAGCTCCCGGTCGTTGAAGACGGATCCGGCGGCGGTGGACGCCAGCCGGGCCGCCTTGAGCTCGCCGAGCAGCCCCTTGCTGCCCGACACCGACCAGTCCGAGCCGAGGCCCATCAGCACGCCGGCCTGTTTGGCGGCGGCGATGTCGGCGGTCTTGCCGTACAGCAGGAGGTTGGAGAGCGGCGACCACACCATGGAGCCGCCGTGATCGGCCAGGACGGTGAAGTCGTCGGCGCTCAGGCCGGTGCAGTGGATGCCCACCAGGTTCTCGGTGATGGCCCACTTGCCGGGCTGGAACTGCAGGGCTTGGAAGTGGGCCCGGGCGGCCTCGTCGGTGCCTTCGGCCAGGTGCAGCAGGAGCCGGTGCGGCTGCTGGAGCCGGGCCAGGAACTTCTCGGCGTCCTTCGCCTCCACGTCGGCGATGCGCGAGGCGGCCTCGGGCAGGTCGGGCGTGTCCGTCTGTTCGACGTTGCGGACGATGCCGCGGTACATCCGGCGGGCGCCCGCGTTGCTGAACAGGGCGATGCCCTGGCTGGTGGTGGTGCCGTTGACGAGGGCCTTCGCCTCCACGTACCGCACGACGGCGGGCATCAGGCGGGGGTCCTGGCCGAGCACCTTCATCGGGCCGGTGACCAGCGTGCGGTAGGCCGGGTTGCCGCTGCCGCCCCACTGCGCGCGGTTGCCGTACCGCTTGGGCACCTGCCACAGCGGCAGCACGTCGTACGGCAGGTGGTTGTGGAGTTCGATCAGCCCCGGGTAGACCGAGCCCCGGGTGTCGAGCGGGGTCACGCCCGCGAAGCCGGGCGGCGCCGGGGCGCCGGCCGGCAGCACCGCCTCGACGAGGGCGCCGGCCACATAGAGGACACCGTCGTCGAGCACGGTGTCCGAGGCGTCGAGAGTGACGATCCGGCCGCGCAGGGCGAACCGGCCGGTATCCGGGACGTCTGCTCCGGGCGACATACGGGCCTCCCTTCTCGTCCTCCCGAGGAGGTAAGGATGAACACCGCATATCGGATGAACATCACTTAATAGACACCATGCCGTAATGTCATTCTCTGATCACCTTCTGTCATGACTGATCGCCCGCATGGAGTAGGAGTCCGAATGCAGCCCTTCGACCCCGGCTACGCGCAGGAGCCGTACGCCGCGCTCGTGCGCGACTACCCCGGCCCCGAGGTCTATCCGGCCACCGACTTCCGCGTGGAGTGGGGCCCGGTCTTCCACCGCGGGCGGCTCGACGGCACGGCCCGTGTGCTGGTCGTCGGACAGGACCCGGCGGCCCACGAGGCGATCACGCGCCGCATCCTCGTCGGCACCGCCGGCCGCCGCTTCCAGGGTTTCCTGGCCAAACTCGGCCTCGACACCGGCTATGTGATGGTCAATACGTTCCTGTACAGCGTGTACGGGCAGCACGGCGGCAACGCGCACGCCCGGGACGAGCACATCGCGGCGTACCGGCACCGCTGGCTGGACGCGATCGTCGCCCACCAGCCCATCGAGGCCGTGATCGCCCTGGGCGGCCTCGCGGACACCGCGTTCCAGACCTGGCGCGAGACCGCTTCAGGCGCCGCGTACACCGGCGCGTACCAGCACATCCTCCATCCCACCTATCCCGACAGCGCGGCGGGCTCCGGGACCGACCCCGCGGTGGCCATGGCGAAGCTGCTGACGAACTGGAACGGCGCGCTCGACGCCCTGCACGGCACGGTCACGCCCGACACCGCCCGCCCGCTCGTCCCCTACGGCACCACCCTGACCCCGGCGGACCTCGCCACCATCCCCTCGGCGGACCTCCCGGCGGGGCTGCCGGCCTGGATGCGCTCGGACGAGCCGTGGGCCGCCCGCCAGGGGGCGACCCCGGCGGAGAAGCGTGCCACGATCACCGTCCAGATCCCGGCGGACCAACGCCCCTTCAGCTGACCGCCGTCGGCGGTCCGCCCGCACCGCGCCGCACTGCGCGCGGAGTGCTCGCCCACGCCTCGGGCAGCTTCGTCCCGGTGTCCACGACGGCCACGCCCAGTTGCTCCGGCGTCAGACCGACCGCCCCCGACAGGTCCGCGTCCCGGAGCCGGGTGCCCGTGAAATTCGCCTGGCTCAGACTGGCGCCGCGCAGGTCGGTGCCTCTCAGGACAGCGCCCTCCAGATGGGCCCGGTCGAGCCACGCGCCCGCGAGGAAGGTGTCCCTCAGCCAGGCGTCCTCCAGGTGTGCGCCGATCAGGTCGGCCTTCTCCAGATGGGCGCCGCCGAGGCGGACGCGGTCCAGCCGCACGTCCCGGAGGTCCGCTCCGCGCAGATCCGTACGCCGCAGGTCGATACGGAACGGCTCGTCCCGGGGCGGACGTCTGCCCAGGACCGTCAGGGCCGCCTGCACGGACTCCTCCGGCGGCGTCTCGGTGGCCGGCACCCCCTCGGACGCCACCGTCACCTGGTCACGGACGAACGCGGCCAGGACCTCGACCACCGTGAGGTGGTCCTTGGCGGAGTCCCGCATGATCCGCTCCAGCGCGTAGATACCGCCGAGCCGCTCGACCGTGCGCTCCGAGGCGAGGAGCTTGATGGCCTCCACATAGCGGCCGGTGACCTGGCCGTCGCGGGCGATCTCGGCCTGCTCGCGGTCGCGTTCGCGGGTGTGGCCGAGCGTACGGTCGGTGTAGTAGAGGCCGGCCCCGGCGACCGCGCCCGCGCCGAGGGCGACCAGCGTGGTGCGGAAGCCCGTGATCACCACGCCGTCGGCGGGCTGGAGGTCCCGGTGGCGCAGCCGGCCGCCGTCGAGCCACCAGGGGCCCTGCCACAGCAGCAGGGCGTAGCCGACGAAGCCGACGGCCAGCAGCGCGAGGACCAGCGCGCGCCTCCGGCTCCGTCTCATACGCGGGAGCATGTCCCCGCCGGGGTCGCCGTATGCCTTGGCGGGCATGCCCGGTGGGGTCTCTGGTAGTTCTGGGAACGACCGAGACCTGTCCGTGCCCATCTGGAGGCCGCCATGGCCGTTCGCCGCGTAGTGCCCAACATCCATGCGCGGAACCCGCCCCGGAGCCGGGAGTTCTACGGCCTGCTGGGGTTCGAGGAGGTGATGAACCACGGCTGGATCATGACCCTCGCCTCCCCGTCCGTCCCCACGGCGCAGGTCAGCCTGATGTCCGAGGACAGGACCGCGCCGGTGGTGCCCGATCTGAGCGTCGAGGTGGACGACGTGGACGCGGCGTACGCGGCGGTACGGGCGAGCGGCGCGGAGATCGTGCATCCGCTCCAGGACGAGGAGTGGGGCGTGCGCCGGTTCTTCGTACGCGACCCCGACGGCCGGGTGGTCAACGTACTGGCACACCGCTGACGGGAGCCGGGCCGGCCCGGGCGTATGTGCCCGGGCCGGCAGGGGCGTGACGGTCAGCCCCGCAGGTCCACCACGGCGCGCAGTTTGCCGCTGGTGGGGCTGCGGTCCAGCTTCGCGCCGTCGACCGCCTCGACCAACAGGTCGAGCAGTCGCTCGGTGACGGCCGAGCGCAGCTCGGGATAGTCGGCGAGGAAGGCCTCGCGCAGCCGCTCCGGGTCGGCGGCGCCCGCGCGTTCCACGCGGACGGTGAGCCGTTCGCGGGTGTCCTGACGGGTGAGGACGGTCTGGAGTTCACCGCTGTAGCCGGCGCGCTCCTGCGCGATGACCGCGAAGCGGCGGTGGTTGAGGAAGTACGTGGCCACCCGCATCACGTCCCCGGTCCTGCCGCGCAGCTCGAAACGGGGCGCGTGGCTGCCGCACGGGCAGCGGCCCTCGACCGCGCGGCCGAGGTCGCCGATCACATACCGCCCCAGGTGCTGGCCGCGCCGGGCGTGTGTGGTGAAGACCAGCCGGCCGGTCTCCCCCGGGGCCACCGGGCGGTCGGCTTCGAGGTCGAGTATTTCCATGGTGTGCAGATCGGCGTGCAGGTGGTGGACGCCGCCGGTGCTCCGGGCGCACTGGTAGCCGAGCGGGCCGAGGTCGGTGCTGCCGTAGGTGATGGACCGTACGACCTCGATGCCGAAGGAGTCGCGCAGGGTGCGCTGCTGGGCGTCGGTGAAGTGCTCGCCGCCGTAGAACACCTTGCGGATGCCGCCGTAGGCGCGCAGCGCGTCCGCCTCCTCGTGGAGCAGTTGCCACAGATAGGAGGGCATACCGAAGAGCGTGTCCGCCCGGTGGTCGATCAGCGCCTGGGCGGTGGCGCGGTGGTCCGGGCCGGCCGCGAGCGGCAGTTGGACCCCGCCCAGGCGCTCCAGGATGGAGAAGAAGCTGATGAAGCTGCCGTACATACCGCCGCAGTAGAAGAGGTTGGCGGTGCGGTCCGCCATCGGGTCGTAGCCCGCGGCGAGCAGACCGCGGGCGGCGGCGTGCATCTGGGTGTCGTAGTCGTCGTAGCTGAACAGTGAGAGCGCGGGGGCGCCGGTGCTGCCGCCGCTGCGGAAGTACAGCTCGGCGTCGGCCCTGGAAACCTGCCGGTTGAGCTCCTGGACCTCGTCCTTGCCGGTCAGCGGGCCGCTCGGGGACGGCAGCAGGACCGGCCGGGCCAGGTCGTCCAGGCAGGCGGTGGTGGCGAACCGGGCGTCGGCCTGGACCGCGACGCGGCGGCTGTAGCGCTGGAGGGCGTACACCCCGTCGTGCGGCTCTCCCGAGTAGCCCGCGAGCATGGCGCCGAGCGGGGTGACACGGGTGACGCCCGCGGCGAAGGCGGCGCGGGCGAGTTCGGCAGTGTCGGTGGGGCTCGCCGCGATGCCGACGGTCTGGAGGTAGCGGCGCATCGGGCGCAGGGTGCCGATCAGCTTCTTGCGCGGCAGCGGCTTGACCCAGACGCTGCGGTGCAGCGGCGAGGCGGTGAGGGCCGGCCGGGTGTCGGCCATGACCCGCCAGGAGCCGTCGGGGGCGGCGAACACCCGGGTGAGACCGAGGTGTTCCTCCAGGCGGGCGACGAGCTCGGTGGTGGTCAGCTCGGCCTGCTCGGCGATGTCGGGCTCCTCCACGGCGGCGGGCCGGGCGGCCAGGACCTCCGCGAGGCGCTCGGCGAAGGCGAAGACGTCCCGCTCGTCCTCGGTGTCGAGGTAGACCACCTGGGGGCTGGAGCAGGCCTGCTGCTCGTGGAGGCAGACATCGTCCGCCAGCGCCTCCAGCGCCGCCCGCTCGCCCCAGGCGTCCCGGGTGAGGTAGGCGAAGGAGATGCGGTGGCCCCACTCCACCAGCCGGCAGCCGGGCGGCACATGGGCGGTGACCCCTTCGACGGCGCTCTCGCCGCCCCAGACGGCGACGGCGTCGGCGGGCGCGCACATCAGTGCCAGCCACTCCTGCCGGGAGGAGGAGAAGCGCAGCACGATGACGCGGGCGGCGAGGGCGCCGGTGGTGTCGAGCGCGGCGAGCTCGGCCAGCAGGTGCTGGGTGAGCAGGGTGTCGCCGCCGCTGGTCTTGAGGATGTTGACGTTTCCGGCGAGCAGTCCCTCGACGATGCTGAGCGGGGCGACGGTGGCGGCGTTGCCCGGCGCGATGTGGGCGACCAGGCCGACCGGCGCCCAGGCCTCGTACACCGTCTCGCGGGCGTCGGGCCGGTTCAGCCGTCCCGGGGCGGTGCCGCCGAGTTCGCGGCGCAGCTTGCGGGTGAGCTCGGTGCGGCCGAGGCAGGTGGCGAGTTCGTCGAGGAGGGACTCCTCGCCCTCGGCCAGATGCGGCGCGAGCCGGTCGCGTACCGGGTGCGCCGGGTCGCGCAGGGCCGTGGCGAGGGCGTCGCAGGCGGCGAGCACCGTCTCGGTCTCCAGCGGGCTCGCCAGGGCCTCCTCGACGACGGCGGGCAGGGTGGCCAGGCGCCGCCCGGCCTCCTCGTCGCCGATGAACGCGCCCTGCCAGTAGTGGTGTTGGTCCGTCCGGTCCATGGTCCCGGTCTCCGTCTCCGTCTGCGTCCGCGCGGTCACGACATGCCCTTCATCAGTTCGGCGGCGGCCACCGCGCAGCTCTTGTTGCGGCTCACTCCGGCGCGTCCGTGGACGGTGAACCAGTCGGTCTCCAGGTCGCACCCGCACTCCGAGCCGGGGTGCAGCGAGGCCAGGTCGCCCATGACGACGCTCTGCGCCGGTACGGAGGTGATGTACGGGGAGACGAGGTGCAGATAGCCGCTCTCGCCGTACGGCAGCGGCTCCAGGGTGGCGGTGGAGAGGATGGCGACGCGCGACCAGACGGGGGCGTGCAGCCGGTGGTGGTCGCACTCGATGTACGGGACGCAGTGCTCGACGGAGCCGAACGTGTCGCGGATGCGGTCGCCGGGGATGCCGAGCTGTTCGGTGACGCGGGCGTACAGCTCGTCCTTGCCGATGCGCCGGTCGGCGTGGCCCTTCCAGCCGCCGCCGAGGACGACGAGGGAGCCCTCGGGCAGCCGCAGCGGCGGCAGGCCCATCGCGCGCATCCGCTCCAGGGTGAAGTAGAGGAAGGCGGGGAAGCCCAGGATGCGCACGGGGGCGTCGTCCTGCTCGAAGCGGCGCAGCGCGGCCACGCAGCCGAAGGGGTCGAACTCGTGCCCGTCACCGGTGTCGCGCAGCGCGTACTCGACCTTGCGGGCGGGTGCGAAGTCGCAGAGGTAGTTGTCGGTGAAGGCCGTGCCGAGGTTGAGGGCGGGGGCCGGCTCGTAGCTGTACAGGAGGTAGTTGACCTCCGTCTCCGGGGTGATCCAGCCGTTGCGCTCGAAGATGCGGGCGACCATGCGCTGGGCCGAGCGGATGGTCCAGCGGTCGAAGAACATCTGCGACTTCTGGCCGGTGGTGCCGGAGGAGGTCAGATGCAGGTCGACGTCCTCGCGCGGGATGGACAGCACTTCGTGGCGCTTGAAGAAGGTGGCGTGCACCAGCGGGGCCCGGTACGGGTGCGCGGGCGGCGTCGCCTCGTACAGCGAGCGGAAGAACGGGGAGCGCTCGGCGTGCCAGGCGTTGGTCTCCGCCATGGCCGCGGCGAACAGTTCGTCCACGGCCGGCCCGACGGCGTACGGGTCGGTCAGGTCGCACAGCTCCTGCACATGCGGCAGGAGCGCGGGGTCGGGGACGCCGACCGGGGCGAGATGGGGGTTCATGAGGCAACCTCTAGGGTGGGCAGGTAGGTCGACGCCCAGGCCGACACATAGCAGTCCAGATAGGGCTGGAGGGGCGGCTCGACGACGACGCCGCGGAAGTCGATCTGCTCGGTGGTGCGCGAGAGCACCACGTAGTCGTGGAAGCCGTCGCCGTCCGCGCGCATCGCCGGGTAGAGCGCGCCCGCGACGAAGCCCTGGGCGAGGAACGCGGCGAGCGCCTGGTGGTGCGCGAGCGGCACCAGCGCCTCCACATAGCCCGCCCCGGCCCGGGTCAGGGTCCGGGTCACGGGTTCGAGGTGGGCGGCAGCGGCGGCGGGGTCGGGGTGGGCGGTCAGGAGCGAGCAGTAGCCGCCGGTGCGGTTGAAGTAGGCGTAGACCTCGAACCGGCCGTCCTCGGGGGTGAGGAGCACATTGGGCGTGTGCAGCGGGTAGAACCATCCGGCGGTGCCGGGGAAGCGCTCGCGGAAGCGGCGGCGTACGAAGGCGGGGGCCTCGATCATCTCCAGCCGTTCGGTGTCACCGCGCTCCGGCGCCGGGAGCGGGCCGGTGGGGCGGACGTCGGCGTAGCTGACGCCGAGACAGCCCTCCACGGCGTTCAGGAGCGGCAGCAGGGGCGCGGGCACCTCGGTGACCGGTACGCGGCGCTCCAGCACCCCGGCCGAGTGACGCGCGTAGAGCGCGAGGCTCTCCCGGCTGCTGAGATCCACCGCGTTGGGCAGGACGCCGAGGGGGCGGAACCCGTTGCGGGCGACGACGCGCTGGGGTCCCGCGCTGACGGTGCGGACGGTGGCGTACACCGAGTCCAGGCGTCCGCTGTCCAGCATCCGGGCGCACAGCGCCTCGGTGAGCAGCGCGGCCAGGCCGCCGGAGCGGTGCTCGGGGTGGACGGCGAGGCCTTCGAGGCGGCCGATCCGGCTGCCCGGTTCGCCGTGGATGGCGGCCGACGCGGCGAGCGCGCCGGTCGCGGGGCAACGGGCCACCAGCCACAGGGAGTCGGGGTCCTGGATGAGCCGGGCCATCTCGGCGGGGTCGGTGCCGAGTCCGGCCGGGTAGTGGGGGCCGTAGACGGCGTAGTAGAGCTGGCGGAGCTCGGCGATGTCGGCGCCGGTGGCCGCCGTGACGAGGGCGTTCACCGCTCGCTCCCGACGGTCTCGGGGGCGCGGTCGGCGGCCTCGCTCGGACCCGGGCCGTCGGCGGGCCCGTCGGGCGAGCCCAGCAGGACCAGCGCCACCGCGGCGGGCAGCAGGCCGGCGGCCTGGACCAGGCACAGGGTCCGCGCGGACAGATGGTCCCCGGCCAGGCCGAACAGCAGCGAGGCCACCGGGAAGGAGGCTCCCAGGACCGCCTGCATCACCGCGAAGAAGCCGGGCTTGTCGGCGGCGGGCACCAGCCGCTGGAACAGGGCCACGAAGCGGACCCCGATCACCCCGACGCACCAGCCGGCCACGACCAGGCTCCCGGCGAAGACCAGCCGCCCGGCGAACAGGCCCGGCAGCGCCAGGGCGCCCGCCATCAGCGCCAGACAGCAGGCGCCGGTGACGGTGGGCCGCCCCGGCACCCGGGCGCCGGTGAACGAGCCGATCAGCGTGCCGCACCCCAGGGACGCCTCCAGGAGGGCCACGGTGGAGCCGCCGTCACCGAGGACGGTACGGGTGTAGAGCGGGATGACGACGAAGACGGCCGTGGTGAAGAGGTTGGCGGCGGTGAAGCAGACCAGGATGCGGCGTACGTACGGGAGTCCGCCGAGGATGGCGCGGAGCGTACGCCGCTCGGACGCCCCGGCCGGATCGGTCCCCTCGTCCAAGCCGGGCGCGGTACGGAAGCGCACGCCCGCGACCAGCAGCGCGGCGGCGAGATAGGCGGCCCCGCAGCCCGCTCCGAGCCCGGCCACGCCCGCCCGGTCGACGGTCACGGCGCCGAGCAGCGCCCCGCCGAGGCCGGCCAGGGACTGGGTGGACAGTTCGAAGCCGGTGGCCGTCTCGATGTCCTCGTCGTCGACGAGTTCGGGCACCGAGGTGGTCAGACAGGGGTCGAAGAAGGCCTGGCAGGTGGCCAGGGCCAGGGTGGCGGCGTAGACCGCGGGCAGCGGAAGGCCGCTCGTCCACGCCCATACGGCGAGCGCGGCGGCGACGGCTCCGGCCACCGCGGCGGCCGTGCGCAGCACCGAGCGGTGGGCGGTGCGGGCGACGACCCGCGCCACCACCGGGGCGAGCGCCACGGCGGGCAGGGTGCTGACGGCCATGAACAGGCCCGAGGCGAGGCCGCGTCCGCCGTCGACGGCGTAGGCGACCAGCCACCAGGAGACGCCGACCTGGAACATGCGGACCGCCGCCTGGGTCAGGACCTGGCTCAGCCACACGGCGCCGAAGGCGCGGTTGCGCAGGACGAGCGGCCTGCGGCGGCCCCCGTCCACGAGGGGGGTGCTCATGTCGTGGGCCTCTCGTCCAGGACGCGGACGAGCTTGCCCGTGCGCGGGTTGACGGTGAGGTCGCGGTGGCGTGCCCACTCGACGCGGAGCGGGTGCACGAATCCGGTGCGCACACTGTCCGGGTACAGCGGCCGGGAGCTCTCCAGCTCGGTGACGACGGCCTTGGTGAGCACGTCGAGCGCGGCCGGGTCGTCGTCGCCGGGGGCGGTGGCGAGGCGCAGCACCAGTCCGTCGCGGCCCTCCCAGCGGCGTACGACCAGTTGCATGCCGGCGATGCGGCCGTCGGTGTCGGCCCGGGCGACGGCGTCCTGGGCGTCCTGCGCGTACAGGGACACGGGCCCCACCCGCACGCCTTCCTCGGCGCGGCCCAGGATGCGGAAGTGGCCGGGGCCGGTGCCGGTCCACTCGGCGCGGTCGCCCGCCGGGTAGCGGATGACGGGCATGAGGCGGCGGAAGAGGCTGGTCACCACGGCCCGGCCGGGGCGCCCGGGCTCGGTGATGGGCTCGCCGGTGGTGTCGTCGAGGATCTCGACGATCGAGTGTGGGGTGAAGGCGCGGTGCACCCGGGGGTCGGGGCCGGGCACGGGGCGGCCGAGCAGCCCCGCGTCGACGCTCGCGTAACCCACCGAGCGGATGGCCGCGTTGGGGAACGCGGCGGCCAGCAGCCGCCGCTGGTCGGCGAAGAGGGCCTCGCCGCCGAAGAGGACCAGCTCCACCGCGTCCAGGCGCAGATCCGCCGCGAGGAGGTGCTCGGCGAGGCGGCACAGTGTGGTGGTGGTGCCCGTCAGGACCTGCGCCGCGAAGTCGCGCAGGGTCGCCACCGTCGACTCCAGCGGCGCGGCGCCGCCGATGGGCAGCCGTACGTTGTCGACGGGGGCGTGGGCCAGCGAGTCGAGGAGGAACAGGAAGCTGGCGTAGAGCTCGCCCGCGTAGAAGAGGTCCGCGACGCGGTGGCCGGGGCGCAGACCGGTGTCCACCAGGCCCTGGCCGAAGACGGTCACGAAGGTGCGCCACTCGTCACGGGTGTAGACCGAGAACTTGGGGGCGCCGGTGGTGCCGCCGGTCTTGTAGACGGTCGCCTCGCTGAGGGGTCCGGTCAGGACGCGGTTGCCGTCGAGGGTGTTGGCCGCCCAGAACGTCTCCTGGTCCACGACCGGCAGATCGGTGAGACGGTCGGCGTCCGGCGGCAGGGACGCGTAAAGCTCTTGGTAGTAGGGCGAGTTGTGACGGGCGAACCGGATGAGGTCCGAAAGCTGCTGGGCGGACATGCGGCCTTTGCCTAGGTGTACGGATGAGGGCGGGAATCACCGCGGCATGGCGCGACCAGGTGCTCGCCGCCTGCGGGATCGATCGGCGTACAGGGGATTTCCCCGTGCCCCTGACGCCTCGAAGCGCGCCGAGAACTGACGCGCGGTCATGATGATGGGACATCCGCGCGCGAATCGCAAAGTTGGCCGCACATCCATCGGTATTCCTGGCCGAAAACAATGATTCCTTCGGGAAAAAGCGGTTGATCATGCAACGATCGAAGGCGTTCGGGCGCTATCTGGGTACTCTTCTAAGGTGGAGGGATGCACACCGTGGCCGTCCTCGCCCTCGACGGGGTCATCCCCTTCGACCTGTCCACACCCATCGACGTCTTCCAGCGCACCCTGCTGCCCGACGGCCGCTCCGCCTACCGCGTCCGGGTGTGCTCACCGGCCGAGGAGGTCGACGCCGGGGCGTTCACCCTGCGGGCCCCCTGGCGGCTCGACGCGCTGGCCGGGGCGGACACGGTGGTGGTGGCCGGCTGCGCCGAACCCCTGGCTCCCGTCCCGGACGAAGTCCTGGACGCCCTGCGGGAGGTGGCCGCACGCGGCACCCGGATCGCCTCCATCTGCACCGGCGCCTTCGTCCTCGCCGCCGCCGGACTCCTCGACGGCCGGCGGGCCACCACGCACTGGGCCGCCGCCGCGCAGCTCGCCGAGCGCCATCCCGAGGTCGACGTCGACCCGGCCGTGCTCTACGTCGACGACGGGCAGGTGCTCACCTCCGCGGGCGCCGCCGCCGGTCTCGATCTGTGCCTGCACATGGTCCGCCGCGATCTGGGCTCCGCGGTGGCGGCCGACGTGGCGCGGCTGTCGGTGATGCCGCTGGAACGCGAGGGCGGCCAGGCGCAGTTCATCGTCCCCGAGCATCCGCCCGCCCCGCGCGGCTCGACGATGGAGCCGCTGCTGATCTGGATGGAGGAGAACGCGGGCGAGGAGCTCACCCTCGACGACCTCGCCGCGCGCGCCGGGATGAGCCCACGCACCCTGCACCGGCGCTTTCGCGAGCAGACCGGGACCTCCCCGCTGCGCTGGCTGCATCTGGCGCGCATCCGCCGGGCCCAGCACCTCCTGGAGACCACGGCCCACCCCGTCGACCGGATCGCCCGCCAGGTCGGCTTCGGCTCCCCCACCGCTTTCCGGGACCGTTTCAAACGCCTCATCGGCACCAGCCCGCACGCCTACCGGCGCAGCTTCCAGCGGGTCTGACCGCCGTCCCACCGGCCCGGCCGGGCGGGCGGAACCGCCCCCAACGCCCCGCAGCCGCCCGCCGGGGAGAGTCGGCGGGCGGCTGCGGTGTCATCCGCGGCGGGCGGTCAGCACTGACGCAGACCGTAGGCCGGGTCCTGGCCGGTGTTCACGTCCACGGCGGGCACATTGCCCCAGGCGCCGTTGTCGAGCTGCGTCCAGTACCAGATGTCGTTCTGTCCCTGGTGCGGGTCGCCGTGGCCCCAGCACTGGAACCAGCTGAAGGTGCCGTTCAGCTGCCCGCGGGTCGCCGAGCGGTACGAGCGGTCCGCGTACCCCTTCGCGCCCGCCTTGTTGCCGCAGTACAGCCGCCCGTCCGAGCGCACCCCGCACTCGGCGGCCGGCTTGGCGGCCCTGGCGGGGGCGGCGGCCACGGCCGGAGCCGCGGCGGTGAGTCCGGCCGCCAGGACGGTGGCGGACGCCATCAGGGCGAGCTTGTGACGTACGTTCATGGTGTGCGTGCTCCTTGTGTGCGTCGTCGGTGCTGCGCGTGTCCCGCGCCACGTGGAGCGACTCTCGGGAGAGAGGGGGGTGGCGTCCGCCGCCGGGCGGGACGGTTCGAGCCTGGCCGCCGCCGGGCGCCGCTGTCGAGGAGGCGGCCGTCGCCTGCGCCCACGTGAAACGGGAAACACCCCGGGAAACAGCGCGCCCCGGCCGCCGTCAGCCGGCCGGTCCGCACACGGGTCGGTACGGCAGCCCGGGCAGCAGCCGGGCCCAGTCGCGCGGACCGGGGCCGCCGAGGAGCCGGCAGACCTGGGCCTCGCGCGCCCGCACGTCGGTGGTCCACAGCCGGACCGTGCCGTCGTTGCTGCTGCTCGCCAGGGTCCGCGGCCGGCCGGGGGCACCGGGCGCGAAGACCACACCCCACACGGCGCCCGAGTGACCGCTCAGGGTGGCGATCAGCCGTCCCGGACCGGGCTGCCACAGCCGTACGGTCCGGTCGCCGCCGCTGCTCGCGAGGACGGCTCCGTCCGGGCTGAAGGCCACCGCTCGCACCGGCCCGCTGTGCCCGGTGAGCGAGCGCAGGGCGGTGGCCCGCCGGACGTCCCACAGCCGGACCGTGCCGTCGTTGCCACCGTCGGCCAGGGTGCGGCCGTCGGGCGAGAAGGCCACTCCGCGCACGGAGCCGGTGTGGCCGCGCAGGACCCTGCCCGCCGTGTGCCCCACCGGGTCCCACAGCCGTACCGTCAGGTCGTCGCTGCCCGTGGCGAGGGTGCGCCCGTCCGGGCTGAAGGCGAGCGCGTTGACGAAGTCCTCGTGCCCGCGCAGGACCGCCCGCGGCGCCCCGTCGGCGGCGCGCCACAGGCGTACCGTACGGTCGGCGCTCCCCGACGCCAGTGTGCGCCCGTCCGGGGAGAAGGCGACGGCGAACACCGAACCGGCGTGGCCGGTCAGCGTGGTGCGGAGCCGGCGCCGGGCCACGTCCCAGAGGCGGACCGTGCGGTCGGCGCCCGCGGAGGCCAGCAGGCGGCCGTCGGGCGAGAAGGCGACGGCGAACACCGAACCGTCGTGCCCGGTGAGCGGCGGGAGCGGGCGGTGTCGGGCCACCTCCCACAGCCGTACCGTGTGGTCGGCCGCCGCCGAGGCCAGCAGCCGTCCGTCCGGTGAGAAGGCCGACTGCCACGCCTCGGTGAACGGCCGGGCGACCAGGGCCGGTCCGGCCGGGTTCCACAGCACCACCGACTGGTCGAAACCACCGCTCGCCAGGCGCCCGTCGGGGCCCGCCGCGAGGGACAGCACATAGTCGGTGTGGCCCGAGAGCACCGCCGCGACGCGGCGGTTCACCGGGTCCCACAGCCGGACCGTGCCGTCTCCGCCCGCGCTGGCGAGGGTGTCCCCGGCGCGGCTGAAGACGACCGCGTTCACATCGTCTCCGTGCCCGGTGAGGACCGCGCGCGCCGTGCCGTCGGCGGTGTCCCACAGCCGTACGGTGCGATCGGCGCTGCCGGACGCCAGGGTGCGGCCGTCCGGGGCGAAGGCCAGTCCGAGCACCTGGTCGGTGTGGCCGGTGAGGACGGCGCCCGCGCTCCCCCCGGCCGTCTCCCACAGCCGGACCGTGCGGTCGGCGCCCGCCGAGGCGACCGTGCGTCCGTCGGGGGCGTAGGCGACCGCCATCACCGCGTCGCCGTGCCCGGTGAGCACCGCGCGCGCCGTGCCGTCGGCGGTGTCCCACAGCCGTACCGTACGGTCGACTCCGCCCGAGACGAGCGCGCGTCCGTCCGGCGCGAAGGCGACCGAGCGCACGGCCCCCCGGTGGCCGGTGAGGATCGCGGTCATCCGGTGCGCGGGCATGTCCCACAGACGGACCGAGCCGTCCGTACCCGCCGTCGCCAGCCGGTGGCCGTCGGGCGCGAACGCCACGGCGGTGACGGGACCGTCGTACCCGGTGAGCGTGGCAGTCAGCCGGTGGCGGACGGTGTCCCAGATCCGTACGGTGGCGTCCGCCCCGGCCGAGGCGAGCAGCCGCCCGTCCGGGCTGAACGCCACGCCGTCGACCGCCCCTTGATGACCCGTCAGGCGCCCGTCGAAGTACTGGGCCTGGGTGCTGAGCAGGGCGCCGCGCGACTCGGGGGTGGAGGCGGTCCGGTAGGCGGCGGCGGCCAGCAGCATGGACGCCTCCGGGCGGCCCTCGGCGAGCGCCTCGGACCGTACCGCCATGGCCTGCGACTGGGCGGTGCGCCGCTCCCGGTACGCGTCGGAGCGCTGGCCGAAGGCGACGGCGCCCGCCGCGACGGCCACGGCGAGCAGGGCGGCGAGCGCGCCGAGCAGGGTGCGGCGGACCCGGACGTGGCGACGGGCCGCCCGCCTGCCGCGCTCCTCCTCGGCGAGGCACGCCGCCACGAAGGCGGCCTCCCGCTCCCCCAGCCGGTCCCCGCCCCCGGGCCGCCGGTCCCAGTCGCGGACCGCGTCGAGCCGCGCGCCCCGGTAGAGCAGCCCTGGGTCGTGCCCGGTGCGCGCCCACTCCACGGCGGTGTCCGCGAGCTGCTGGCGCTGTACCAGGGCGGCGCGGTCGCTCTCGATCCAGCCGCGCAGCCGGGGCCAGGCGTGCAGCAGCGCCTCGTGGGTGATCTCCACGCTCTGGGCGCCCGCGGTGACCAGGCGCGCGTGTACGAAGGCGTCGAGGGCGCGGGCGGCGGCCTCCGGGTCCGCCGACTGGCCGGGGATCAGGGCGCGTTCGAGCGGGCGGCGGGTCTGGGCGGCGGAGCCCTCGCCGATCCGCACCAGCCGGACGAGCAGTTGGCGTGCCATCCGCTGCTCCGCCGGGTCGAGACGGCTGAACACGGACTCGGCGGTGCGGGCCACGGCGCCGTGGATGCCGCCGGTCGTCTCGTACCCCGCGACCGTCATGACCCGGCCCGAGCGCTGCTGCCAGGTCGCCAGCAGGGCGTGGCCGAGCAGGGGCAGCGAGCCCGGTGAGGCGGCCGGGCCGGAGCGCAGGTCCCGCAGCAGCAGCTCCGCCAGACCCGGCTCCAGGGCGAGGCCGGCCCGTTCGGTGGGGCCGGTGACGGCGGCGCGCAGCTCGGCGTCGGACATGGGCGCGAGGGCGAAGAGGCCGTGGGTGAACGCCTCGGCGAGTTCGGGGTGGTCGAGGCAGTTTCCGAAGAAGTCGGCGCGCACCCCGAGGACGACGGCCGCCTCGACCGGTCGCGCGGCGCCGGGGGTGCGCGTTCCGGTGCCGCAGGCCAGGGTGTGCAGGACGCCGACGAAGGCGCGGCGCTCGCCCTCGTCGGCGCAGAGGGTGAAGAGCTCCTCGAACTGGTCGACCACGAGCACGAGTCCGGGCCGCCCCCGGGCCTCACGGACCGCGTCCAGCAGGGCGTGCGGCCGTGCGGCCAGCGCCTCGGGGGTGAGGCCGCCGCCCGCGCGGCCGAGCCGGTCCGCGGTGCGGCGCACCAGTTCCTTCAGCGGGTGCGCGGTCGGCGTGCAGACCACGGCGGGCCAGGCGGCGGACCCGGCGACCGGGAGCGCGCCGCGCCGCAGTGCGGGCAGCAGTCCGGCCTGGAGCAGCGAGGACTTCCCCGCGCCCGAGGGCGCGACCACGGCGAGGGGGCCGTGGCCCATGCGCTCGGCGAGCCGTCCGACCAGCTCGGCCGTGGCGGCGTCCCGGCCGAAGAACCACTCGGTGTGCTGGGGCCCGTAGGCGGCGAGTCCCCGGAAGGGGCAGGGCCCCGGCTCCGGGCCCGTCTCGCCCGAGCGGGCCGCGGGGACGCCGGGGGCGGTGGCGGGCCCGGCGGGAGTCCTCGCGGCGGGCGGCGGGTCGGGGACCAGCCGGGTGAGGTCCCCGCCCGCGTCCAGGACGGCGTCGCAGCGCCGGGCGACATCGGGTGTCGGGGGCTTGCCACCGTTCTCGATCTTGCTGAGGTAGCCCTTGCTGTAGTGGACCGAGCGGGCGAGCTCGGTGAGGGACATCCCGCGCAGGCTCCTGAGCCGCCGCAGCTCGGCGGCGAACTCACCGGCGGCCCTCTCGTCGTTCGTCGGCACGAGCCGTTCCTTTCCGTGACCGACGGGACGTAAGCCTCGAAAGGGGGACGGTTACCGGGCACGCCCCCGGGTCGCACGGAATGGCGGATTCCGGAATTCCGGGCGGCAGCGCGGCCATGGCGGCGGACAGCGGGCCGTGGCCCCCGGCCGGGCGCGGGAGCCGTACCGCCGGGTCCGCGCGCGGCCCGGGTCAGTCCTGGCCGAGTTCGGCCGTCAAGGTGTCGAGGCTCTCCAGGCGCCCGGCCGACCCGGTGAGCAGCGGAACGGTCGCGACCAGGATCAGCTCGGTCACCGCGATCTCATGGGTGAGCGGAGCGATGGGCCCCGCCGCGTCGCGCGGCAGCCGCAGCAGCACCTCGGCCTGCGCGGCCAGCGGGGACTCCCAGGCATCGGTGACCAGCACGAGCCGCGTCCCGCGCGCCCGCGCCGCGTGGACGAACCGGGCGGTGGTGTCGCTGTAGCGGCGGAAGTCGTACGCGACGACCAGATCGCCGGGGCCGAGATCGAGCAGCACCCGGGCGCGCTCGGCCGCCCCGTCCGGGACCCGGCGCACGCCCGGGCGCAGACTGGCCAGCTGGCGGACCAGGTAGTCGGCGGCGAGTTCGCTGAGGGGGCCGCCCATCCCCCACACCCCGCGCGCCTGGGAGAGCAGCGCGGCGATCCGGGCGAGCAGGGGCTCTCCGGCCGCGGCGACCGTGGCGTCGAGGCCGGCCCGCAGCTGCTCGGCCGCGCGGCGCGGGCCGTCCGGGGCGGTGGCCACGAACTCGCGCAGCCGGGAGCGGTCGTGCTCACGGCCCTCGGCCCGTACCGCGGCCTGGAACTCGGCGAAGCCGGACCAGCCGAGCCGGGCGAAGAGGCGGGAGGCGGTCGGCGGACTGACCTGCGCCCGGTCCGCGAGGGAGCGCAGCGAGCCCAGGGCGGCGAACGGATAGTCGTCGAGCAGGACGCGCACGATGGCCTGCTCCCCGCGCGGCAGCTCCGGATAGACCGCCCCGAGCCGGGCCGTCACCTCGTCGTCGTTCGCCATGCCACTCCCCCGCCGCCTTCGCCGATGAAGAAACGATTGTTACGTAACCAGTGATTCTCTCGGGTTAGAGTAACGTTCGTGACTATAGACGAGCGCCCCTCCGCAAGCACCTCCGTACGGACCCGCCCCTGGCGCGGTCTCATCGACGGCTACCGCGCCTGGCTGCCCGTCACGGACACCACACCCGTGATCTCGCTCCACGAGGGCAACACACCGCTCGTCCCGGCCGTCCATCTGTCGGCGCTCACCGGCTGCGACGTCTGGCTGAAGGTGGAGGGCGCCAACCCCACCGGTTCCTTCAAGGACCGGGGCATGACGGTCGCGGTCAGCAAGGCCGTGGAGGCCGGCGCGCGCACGGTGGTGTGCGCCTCGACCGGCAACACCAGCGCATCGGCCGCCGCGTACGCGGCCCGCGCGGGCATCGCCGCCGCCGTCCTGGTCCCGCGCGGCCACATCGCGCTCGGCAAGCTCGCGCAGGCGGTCCGCTACGGCGCCGAGATCGTCGAGGTGACCGGTTCCTTCGACGACTGTCTGCGCATCGCCCGCGAACTGGCCGAGCACCACCCGGTCGCGCTGGTGAACTCGGTCAACGACCACCGTCTGGCGGGCCAGCAGACCGTCGCCTTCGAGGTCGTGGACGCGCTGGGCGACGCGCCGGACATCCACTGCCTGCCGGTCGGCAACGCGGGGAACATCACGGCCGCCTGGCGGGGGTACGAGGCGTACGCCACCGCCGGTCCCGCCACCCGCACACCCCGGTTGTGGGGCTTCCAGGCGGCGGGCGCGGCGCCCCTGGTCCACGGCGAGGTGGTGGCCGAGCCGGAGACGGTGGCCACCGCGATCCGTATCGGCAACCCCGCCTCGTGGACCGGCGCGATCGCGGCGCGCGACAGCTCCGGGGGCCTGATCGGCGCCGTCACCGACGAGCAGATCCTCGACGCGTACCGCCTCGTCGCCCGCCACGAGGGCGTCTTCGTCGAGCCCGCCTCGGCGGCCGGCATCGCGGGCCTGCTCGCCGAACACCGCGCGGGCCGCCTCGACGCCGGGCAGCGCGTGGTGGTCACCGTCACCGGCAACGGCCTCAAGGACCCGGACGCCTCGATGCGCGGCGGCTACGAGTCCACCACGTCCTCGGCCCGCACGGCGGACGTGGCCCGGGCCCTGCGCCTGGCTTCCTGACGCCCCGGCCGGACAGGACGCGGCGGCGGCGCTCCCGGCACCACCCCGACGGGTGAACGGGCACCCCCGGGACTGCCGGGGAGCGGCCCGTAGACTCGGCGGATGGCCAAGTACTTCGATGTCCACCCCGACAATCCGCAGCGCCGCACCATCAGCAGCGTGACCGACAGCATCCGCTCCGGCGCGCTCGTGGCGTACCCGACGGACTCCTGCTACGCCCTGGGGTGCCAGCTCGGCAACCGCGACGGCCTCGACCGGATCCGGGCGATCCGCCGGCTCGACGACCGGCACCACTTCACCCTGGTGTGCCAGACGTTCGCGCAGCTCGGCCAGTTCGTACAGATCGACAACGACGTGTTCCGGGCCATCAAGTCGGCGACGCCGGGCAGTTACACCTTCATCCTGCCCGCGACCAGGGAGGTGCCGCGCCAGCTGCTGCACCCCAAGAAGAAGACCGTCGGGGTGCGCATCCCGGACCACACCGTCACCCAGGCACTCCTCGCCGACCTGGGCGAGCCGCTGCTCTCCAGCACTCTGCTCCTGCCCGACGAGGACGAGCCGATGACGCAGGGCTGGGAGATCAAGGAGCGCCTCGACCACGTGGTGGACGCCGTGATCGACTCGGGCGACTGCGGCACCGACCCGACCACCGTCATCGACTTCTCCGACGGAGAGGCCACCATCGTCCGCCGCGGGGCGGGCGACACCTCGCGCTTCGAGTAGCCGGATCAGTCCAGGTCGAAGTGGTACTGGCCGGCCTTGAAGTCCGCGAAGAGGGTGTACTCCACCCCGGCGTGCGCGTCGTCGTCCTTCTCGACGGGCTCCAGGTTGACCAGCGCGTACTCGCTGTACCCGTCGAAGTCGCCCGGTCCGTCCGCGACACCGACGTGGATCGGGGTGTCGTCCGGCAGCCCCTGGAGGGCCTCGCGCAGACGCGCCGCGGTCCACACCCGGGGGTTGTGCTCAAAGGTGTCAGTCATGGAGCGAGGCTAGCGGCGCGGGCGGGCCGGGCCGCGTCACCGCGCCGAAAACGGGCGCGAAGCGCACGTTGACACAGGCCAGCCGCGCGCCCGCGGTCCCCGCGTGCCCGGGGTCGGTGGCCGTGGCCGTCTCGTGGAGCACCAGCGAGTTGGCCTCGCCCGGCCGGATGCGCCAGGCGACCTGCGCGGTGGACTTCCCGTCACCGCGGGCGTCGGTGGTCAGGTCGAGCCACACCTCGTTGCGCGGGTTGGCGTACGCCGGGTCGGTGGACGGCTGGACCGGGTCGGGCTGGTTCTGGTAGCGCGGGCCCGAGTCCTCGGGGCTGGTGCCGCACGCCATCCGGTGCACATGGGCACCGTAGGTGTGGTTGGGCAGGGCGCCCTTGAGGCTCAGTTCGAAGCGGCTGGTGGTGTCGGCCGCGGACTCACCGACGGCGACCATGGTGCCCACCGGCACCCAGGCGGGCGCGTAGGTCACCGCGCGGTGCGCCGAAGAGTCCGTGGCGGCGGCGAACGCGGTGACCAGCCCCACCGACACGTTTTCGGCGACCGCGGGCTGGGCGGCGACGGAGAGGCTGAGCGCGGCGGCGGCCGAGGCGGCGCCGAGAGTGTGCCGGAGGTGCATGGGGGGTCCGTTCAGTCGGTGGGGGTGGAGTCGGGGAGCGCGCTCGGCGCGCCGGTCGCCGCCGCGGGGACGAGGGACGCCGCGGGCGCGGTCGTAGTCGCCGCCGGGACGAACCGGGCCGTCACATAGTGGTCGCCGTCCATCGTGACGGTGAGTTCGCCCGCCCGGGTGGGCTGCGGCCTGCCGTCCACGGTCCATTGGTCGAGCCGGTAGCCCGCCTTGGGCACGGCGGCCACGGTGACCTGGTCGCCCTTGTCGAAGAGGCCGGTCGCGGCCACCGTGACGGTGCCGTGCCCGGGGTCGTCCGGGGCGGCGGTGAGCGCGTACCGGGCCGTCGGGGCCTTGGGGGCGGGCGGTGTGCGGTAGTTGGCGAGGACCGGGCCGGTGAGGTTCATGACCCGGACGCAGTCGGCGGGCCGGGGCTGCCCCAGCGGCACACCCCTGGGCGTGTCCCCGTACGTCTGACGGGGGTTGGAGAACCACAGCTTCGTCTCGCACCTGGCCGCGTCCGCGCACGCCAGGGTGTACCCCATGATGTCCGTCCAGGTGCGGTCGGCGGGCAGATGGCCGTGGTTGTCGGGGTAGTACGGGTTGAGGTTGACGGGCCGGTAGCGGGGGTCGGCGCGGTCCACCGGGTCGGTCACGTAGTCGTGGTTGAGGCCGAAGTTGTGCCCGATCTCGTGCGCGAGGTGGTAGGTGCCGAGGGTGTCGGCCTGCTGGGCGCCGAAGGCCTCGCCCGCGCTGCCGGACGAGGCGGCGGCGCCGGGGACGATCTTCGGCAGGGCGGGGGTGTTGGCCGTTCCCGCGGTGTAGACGGCGCCGGGCCGGGGGGTGAACTGGGTGAGCACGTGCAGCAGGTCCGCGCCCCTGTCGTCCCGCTGCTTGCGCGCGTCGGTGGCGAACGCGCCCGCGTAGCGCGGGTTCTCGGGGTCCGACAGGGCGTAGGTGATGCCCTCGGCGTCGCTGTCGTCGCCCTCCCACGCCTTGGTGGTGAAGGTGCCCAGCAGATTGAGCCGGGCGGTGACGGTGCTCTCGGAGTAGGCGGCGTTGGTGCCCGCGACCGCGGCCTTCACCTTCAGGTCGAGCGCCTCCACCCCGCCCTTGGTGCTGCTCACGGTGTGCGGGGTGTAGCCGATGAGCAGATCGATGACCGGGGCGGTGACCGCGACTCGCGGCCCGGTCCCCGCCTGCCGGGCCGGCGGGGCGGGGGGCACGGACGCGGGGCGCACGGGCCGGGTGCCCCGGGGGGGTTCGATCCGTACGATGTCGTCGTGCCGGGGTGACGTCCCCGCGTAGGTCAGCTCGCGCACGGTGGAGGCGCCCGCCCGGTCGGCGTCGAGCACATACCGCCTGCTGCCCAGATGCACTTCTCCGGCCACCCTCGGCGGGCCCTGGCCGCACGCGCCGTCGATGGCGAGGGCCACGGGCCGGTCGGGGTGGCCGGTGAGGTGGCCGGTCCACAGCACGGTCCCCTGCCCGTCGCGGGTGATGCGCGAGGCCACCGCCTCCATCCCCGCCTCGTCGAAGAAGCGGAAGGTGCGGCGGTCGGGCGCGGCGCCCCGACGGGTGCCGCAGACGGAACGGAAGGCCCCGTCGGCCCACTCCACCCGGCTCGTGCGGACCGCCCCGGACGGCGGGCCCTCGGCGGCGGCCGTCATGGCCGGCAGGGCCGGCGCGAGGACCGCGACCGCGAGCGCGCCACGGAGCAGACGTCGGGGAGAGGGCACGGGTTCTCCTGGGAAGGTGTCGACGGGCTACAGCCCCAGGCTCGCGTCCGCCCGGCGCCGTGGCGCGCCGACAGCCGCTGGACGGGTGGCGACCGGGGCCGACGGATGCGCCGGGGCGGCCGTCCGGGTGACGCCCGGTCGAGGGGGCGTGGCGGTCGCCGTACGCGCTCCCGTACGCTGCCGCGCGCCTTCAGGAGGTGTGTCCGAAAACGGACCCCGGCGACGAGAATTGGCCCGCCCCGCCCACGAGGGCGGGCGGGACGAGGAGAGAGGTGGACGATGGCCGTCGTCCTGTCGCTGAGCTGGGCCGGGGTCAGCCCCGAGCAGTACGACGCGGTCCGTGAGGCCGTGGGCTGGGAGGAGCGGGTGCCCGACGGCGCCTGTCTGCATGTGGCGTGGTTCGAGACGGGCACCCTGCGCGTCACCGATGTCTGGGAGTCCCCGGAGGACTTCGAACGGTTCTTCGCCGAACGGCTCGCGCCCGCCGTCGAGAAGGTGGGCATCACCGGTCAGCCGGATACCCAACTGCTCCCGCTGCACCGCCGGTTCGTGGCTCCGGGGGTCGGCGGCGCCGCCTGAGCGGCGCTACGCTGTGCGACGAGCGACGTGGTGACGTCCAGGATGCGACCCGGGGGGCGCCTTGGAGCCGTTGGAGTCCGACGACCCGACCGCCGTGGGGCCGTACCGGCTGGTCGCCCGGCTGGGCAGCGGCGGCATGGGCCGGGTCTACCTCGGGTACTCCCCCGGTGGCCGGCAGGTCGCGATCAAGGTCATCCGGCCCGAGTACGTACAGGAACCGGCCTTCCGGCAGCGGTTCGCCCGTGAGGTCATCGCCTCCCGTGCCGTGAGCGGCTTCTTCACGGCCGGGGTGGTCGACGCCGACCCCGAGGGGCCCCGGCCGTGGCTGGCCACGGCCTACATCCCGGGCCCCTCCCTCCAGCGGGCGGTGGGGCGGAGCGGTCCGTTCCCCGAGCGTTCGGTCAGGGCGCTCGGGGCCGCGCTGGTGGAGGCGCTCACCGCGATCCACGGCGCCTCCCTCATCCACCGCGACCTCAAGCCCGCCAACGTGCTGCTCGCCCAGGACGGGCCACGCGTGATCGACTTCGGGATCTCCCGGCTCTGCGAGCACAGCGGTCTCACCCTGACCGGGACCACGATCGGTTCGCCGGGCTATATGTCGCCCGAGCAGATCCAGGGGCTGCCGGTCGAGCCGTCGACCGACGTGTTCTCGCTGGGGTCGGTGCTGGCCTACGCGGCGACGGGGACCAGCCCGTTCGGGGAGGCGTCCGTGCCCGCGCTCCTCTACCGGGTGGTGAACGAGGAGCCCGATCTCCAGGCGGTGCCCACGGGGTTGCGCGACCTGGTCGGCCGGTGCCTGGCGAAGAAGGCGGCCGACCGCCCGGAGCTGCCCGCGCTGCTGCACGCCCTCACCGGCGGGCGTCCGCCGGGGGAACTGCTCGCGCCGGGCTGGCTGCCGGAGCCCTGGCAGGGCGAGGACACCGCGCCGATGCTCCCCGACACGCCCACCCCGGCGTTCGGACCGCCCCGCCCCGCGCCCCCGCCCGGCCCGCCGGTGGGCCGGCGGCGGGTGCTGTACTCGGCCGTCGGCGTCCTGGCGGCCGGTGGCGCCGCGGCGGCCGGCTGGGCGCTGTCCCAGGGCGGCGGTTCCCCCGGGGCGGGGTCGACGCGCTGGCGCTTCGCGACCACGGGCACCGTCCTGTCGTATCCGAGAGTGGCGGGCGACCTGGTCTACGCCGCGAGCAACGACGGCACCCTGTACGCCCTCGACACGGCCGACGGGCGGCGCGGTTGGGCGTACACCACCGGAGGCGCCATCGGTTCCGCGCCCGCCGTGCTGGGCGGCGGCGTCTATCTCGGCGGCGACGACCGCGTCCTGTACGCCTTCGACGCGCGCTCGGGGGCGATCCGCTGGCGGTACACCACCCGGGGCATCGTCCACACCCCCGTGGTGACCGGCGGTGTGGCCTATGTCGGCAGCGCCGACCACCGGCTCCACGCCGTGGACGTGGCGTCCGGTGAGCGCCGCTGGGCCTTCACCGCGGGCAACGACACGCACTCGCCCGCCGTGGCGGGCGAGTCGGTGTACGTGGGCAGCAGCGACACCAGCCTGTACGCGGTCGACGCGGCCACCGGCGAGAAGCGGTGGGCCTTCACCACCCGCGGCGCCGTCTCCGGCGTCCCGGCCGTCGAAGGCGGCCTGGTCCACTTCGGCAGCACCGACGGCGGCCTGTACACGGTCGACGCGGGCCGTGGACAGCAGGTCTGGCGCTTCCAGGGGGCCTCGGTGGGCGCCGGCCCCGCGGTCGCGCGCGGGCTGGTGTACGTGGGAGGCGGCAAGCGGTTGTACGCGCTGGAGGCCGCCACCGGCAGGACCCGCTGGACGTTCCCGGCGGCCGGTGATGTGCACGCCCCGGCGGTGGCGGGGGCCGTGGTGTGCGTGGGCAGCGACGACAGCAGGCTGTACGCGCTCGACGCGGCGACGGGCCGGCAGCTCTGGAGCCATCTCGCCCCCGCTCCGGTGCACGCCCCGACGATCACCGAGGACACAGTGTACTTCGGCTGCGACGACAGCGCGCTCTACGCCGTGCGCCTCTGACGCGCGCCCGAACACCCGACCGCGCCGAGGGGCGGGAACCGGACACCGGCCGGCGATTGTCCTACTCACCGCAAGTAGCGGCCTGTTCACACCACTGTGATGGTGTCGGTCAGCAAGGGGGGGACATGTCCGGATACGCATCCCGGCTGGTCGCACGCGCCGAGAGGAGGGCCTGCCGCAACGCGCGGGCCGTCACGGCGTACCGGAGCGCGGCCCGGGGCTGCGGCCCGCTGGCCAACCCCCGCCGGGCGGTGGCGTACCTCTCCGTCCTGCGCACGGGTGACCGGATCTCGCTCACGGCGCTGGTCACCGCGACCGCGCTCGCCGACCTCGCCTTCATCGGCTGGCTGCTGCTGCCCGAGCATGTGCCGGGCCCGGGTGTGACGGGGCTGGGCGGCTGCGGGCTGTGTCTGGCCCGGGTCGGGTTCTGCCTGGTCGTCGCGGTCGAGGCGATCAAGGTCGTGCAGGCGGTGGCGATCTGGGTGTTCGCCTTCCGGGCGCGCGACCCCATCCCGATGACCCCGCCGGCCAAGCTGCGGGTCGCGCTGCTGACGACGATCGTGCCCGCCAAGGAGCCGCTCGCCGTCGTCCAGCGCACCCTGCGCGCGATGCTGGAGGTGGAGCGCTGGGACTGCGCGGTGGATGTGTGGATCCTGGACGAGGGCGACGACCCGGCGGTCCGGCAGATGGGCGCGCGTCTGGGCGTCCACCACTTCAGCCGCAGGAACCGCCCCGAGTACAACCGGCCCTCGGGCCCGTTCCGCGCCCGCACCAAGTCCGGGAACCACAACGCGTGGCGCGCCGAGCACGAGGACCGGTACGACGTGGTGGCGCAGATGGACCCCGACCATGTGCCGCTGCCGTGCTTCCTGGAGCGGACCCTCGGCTACTTCCACGACCCCGACACCGCGTTCGTGGTCGCCCCCCAGGTGTACGGCAACGCGTACGACAACTGGGTCGCCCACGGCGCCTCCGTGCAGCAGTACCTGTTCAGCAGCATCGTCGAGCGGGGCGCCAACGGCCTGGACGCCCCCCTGCTGATCGGCACCAACCACCTCTACCGGGTGACCGCCTGGCGGCAGATCGGCGGCTACCAGGACTCGATCATCGAGGACCATCTGACGAGCATGCGCGTCCACGGCACGACCAATCCCGCCACCGGCAACGGCTGGAAGGGCGTCTACACCCCGGACGTGGTGGCCGTGGGCGAGGGGCCCACGACCTGGACCGACTACTTCAACCAGCAGAAGCGCTGGGCGTACGGCATCTGGGAGATCAAGCTCAACCCCCGCCTGCGGCGCGGCATCCGCCTGCGGGCCCGCCAGCGTCTGCTGTACGACCTGGTGCAGTTCTATTACCCGAGCATCGCCGTGAACCTGGCGCTCGGCACCCTCGCCACCGCCCTGTACATGCTGCTCGGGGTCTCCTCCATCCAACTGCCGGGCCTGCCCTGGTTCCTGCTCTGGTCGGCGGGCATGGCCGGGTCGTTCGCGCTGTGGCTGTGGCTGCGCCGGTTCCACCTCGCCGAGCACGAGCGGCGCGAGATCGGCACGGCGGGAATCCTGCTGACCCTGTTCGCCGGGCCGGTGTACATCGCCGCCGCGGTCAACGCCCTGCTGCGCCGCCCGCTCGCGTACGTCGTCACCGCCAAGGGCGAGCTGCGCAGCTCGGAGTCACCGCGCACGTTCCGGCTGCATCTGCTGTGGGCGCTGGTGGCCGCAGGGCTGCTGGCGGTCAGTTTCACGCACCACCACGACTACACCGGTATGCGGATCTGGACGCTGCTGTGTCTGGCGGCCGGTTCGGCGCCGCCGCTCCTCGCCCTGGCCGACGGCCTCTCCGCACGGCTGCGCACGGCGAGGGCCGACCGGTGAGGGTCACGGCGCCGAGGGTGCTCGTGCTGCTCTGTGCCGTCGCCCTGTGCTGGTACACCTTCCAAGTGGCGCCGGACGTCGCGGACCGGGGCCGTCGCGCGGCGGCGGCCCGTGCCGACGCCGTGCTGCCCCCGACCACCCGGCTGCCCGGCGCCGAGGCGACCCGCCACCCCGCAACCCCCGCCCCGGCTCCCTTCCCCGCCCCCGGAAAGACGTTCCTCGGCGTCTTCACCTCCCAGGGCACCCATGACTTCACGGAGGCCGCCGACTTCGCCCGCCGGACCGGGCACCGCCCGCAGGTCTTCGAGTTCTCGGCGGACTGGGCACACGACCGCTTCGACGCGGCGGCCCTGGACCGGGTGGCGGAACGGGGCATGCTGCCGATGGTCGCCTGGGAGCCGTGGGACCACCGCGAGGAGGCGGCGGAGCCCCGGCTGCGCGGCGAGCAGCCCGCGTACCGTCTGTCGCGGATCGTCGACGGCGACTTCGACGCGTACGTACGCTCCTGGGCGCGCGGGATCGCCTCGCTGGGCTACCCCGTGGCCATCCGTCTCGCCCACGAGATGAACGGCTACTGGTACCCGTGGTGCGAGCAGTCCAACGCCAACAGCCGCGGCGAGTACGTCGAGGCGTGGCGCCACGTCCACCGGATCTTCGACGCGGCGGGCGCGCACAACGCGGTGTGGGTGTGGAGCCCCAACATCAGTTACACCAACTCCACCCCGCTGGCCCGGCTCTACCCCGGCGACGCCTATGTGGACTGGGTGGGCCTGTCCGGGTACTACGGCACCGTGGGCAAGGAGAACTACCAGTCCTTCGAGGCCCTGTTCACCCCGTCCCTGAAGGAACTGCGCCGCTTCACCCGCAAGCCGCTGGTCGTCACCGAGGTGGGCGCCACCGACGCGGCCGGGCGCAAGGCCGAGTGGATCACCGGTATGTTCCGCGCCCTGCCCCGCCACCGCGATGTCATCGGCGTCATCTGGTACCAGGCGGTGAAGGAGATCGACTGGCGGGTGGGCACCTCCCCCGCGTCCTCGGCCGCGTTCGCCGCGGGTGCCTCGGCAGCCCGGTACCAGCAGCGCTGGGAGCCGGGCAGCGCGCCCCGGCTGCGCTGAACCGGCCGGTCCCCACCGGAAGCGCCGGGCGGCGAGACGCTGGGACATGTACGTGAGACGGAAGGCCATTCTGCGGCTCGTTCGATCTCCCTAGGGTTGAGGACATCAGCCAAGAGAACACCACTCAGGGAGAGTTACCGTGCGCGCAGTCATCCAGAAGTCCGTCGGCGGCCCCGAGGTCCTGGAGGTCGTCGAGACCGACCGGCCCGTGCCGGGAGCCGGTGAGATCCTCGTCAAGGTCCACGCCCTGGCGATCAACCCCGTGGACGTGGCCGTCAGGGCCGGTTCCTTCCCGCTGCTCGGGGAGCCCCCGTTCTCGGTGGGCTGGGACGTCTCCGGTGTGGTCGAGGAGGTCGGCCCCGGCGCCCGGTTCGCGGTGGGCGACGAGGTGTACGGGATGCCGCTCTTCCCGCGCGCGGCGGGCGGATACGCCGAGTACGTCGCCGTGCCCGCCGACCACATGGCCCTCAAGCCCGCCTCCCTGGACCATGTGCACGCCGCCGCCATACCGCTCGCGGCCCTCACCGCCTGGCAGGGGCTGGTGCGCGAGGCAGGCGTCAAGGCCGGCGACCGGGTGCTGGTCCAGCGCGCGGCCGGCGGTGTCGGGCACTTCGCGGTGCAGATCGCGAAGGCGCGCGGCGCCCGGGTGACCGCCCTGGCCAGCGCGGCCCGCCACGACTTCGTGCGCGGCCTCGGGGCCGACGAGGTCATCGACTACCGCACCACCGACTTCACCGAGGCCGTCGAGAAGGTCGACATCCTCCTCGACTCCACGGCTCAGTCCGACCTCTCCGTCACCGCGGTGCGCCCCGGCGGTGTACTGATCAGCATCCTGGAGCACCACGACGCGGAGGTGGCCGCGCGCGTCGAGGCGGCCGGACGGCGTTTCGCGGGTGTGTCGGTCGAGCCGGACCGGGCGGCGCTGGAGGCGATCGCCGAGCTGGTGGACGCGGGCCTGATCCGTCCGTACGTCGAGGAGACCTTCCCGCTGGCGGAGGTCGCCAAGGCACACGAACTGGTCGGCTCGGGGCAGGTCCAGGGCAAGATTGTCCTGACGGTCTGACAGCGGAGGGCCGGGGAGAAGAGGGGCGGGACCGTATGGACATCCTGACCGAGGCGCTGGCCTCGATGCGCACGGGACACCCGGCGTCCGTGCGGACCAACGGCCGCGCCCCCTGGGGCCTGCGGCTGCCCCCGGTGGCGGGCGCGGGATTCCATGTGGTGCTGTACGGGACGTGCTGGCTGGTCCCGCTGGAGGACGCGCCACCGCACCTGGAGCCGATACCGCTGAACCCGGGGGACGTGGTCTTCCTGCGGGACGGGCGCGGCCACATCCTCGCCGACCATCCCTCGACGGTGGCCGAGGAGGCCAGGGCCGAGCAGTGCGACCAGGGCTCGCCCATCGGGTCGGTCACGGTCGGCGGCGAGGGGCCCGAGACGAGTCTGCTGTGCGGCAACTACCACCTCGACCAGGGCCGCCCGCACCCGCTGGTGCACCAGCTGCCCGAGGTGATCCATCTGGAGACCCGGCACGGCCGCCACCCCGAACTGAGCGCCGCCGTCCAGCTCCTGGGCTCGGAACTGGAGAACCCGCGCGTCGGCTCGGACGGCATCGTGCCGACCCTGATCGACTCCCTGCTCCTCTACATCCTGCGCGCCTGGCTGGACGACCAGCCGGCCACCACCGCGCGGGGGTGGGCGGCTGCCCTGGGCGACCCTGCCGTGGCGCCCGCCCTGGCGGCGATCCACGACGACCCGTCGGCGGCGTGGACGGTGGAGACGCTGGCCGAGCGGGCCGGGCTCTCCCGGGCCGCGTTCGCCCGGCGGTTCGCCACGCTGGTGGGCGAGCCCCCGATGGCGTATCTGACGCGCTGGCGCATGACGACGGCCGCGCGGCTGCTGCGCGAGAGCGACGCCCCCCTCACCTCGGTCGCGGCGCGCACCGGTTACGGCTCGGAGTTCGCCTTCGCCAAGGCCTTCAAGCGGGAGTACGGCCTCGCGCCCGGCGGCTACCGCCGCCAGGCCAGGGCGGCGGCCTGATCCGGCCGACGCGCCCTCGGCCCGCGTGCTTTCGCCGGGCCGGCCCCGGTGGTGGACACCTCGTCCGGGGTCAGCCGCGCGCGGGACCGCCCCGGGGGCCGGTCCCGCGCATGGCGCGTGCCACAGCGGGCAGGATGAGGCGGCCATGACACACCCATGGCCCTGGCACACCCCGTCCGGTGTCGATCCGAAAGGGACCGCTTCCGTGCTCCGTAAGCCGTACGCCCTGCTCGCCGCTGCCGCCCTGTTACCGCTCGGCGCCGCGACGCAGGCCGCAGCCGCCTCCCCCACCGCGCCCACGACCTGCGCCTACACACCGGCCGTGCCCGCGGACAACTTCAAGGGGATACCGGTCTTCGACCCGGTGAAGGCCGCCAAGCCGTACAGCGCCACCCTCCGCACCGGCCAGGGCGCCATCACCTTCCGGGCGCTCACGGACAAAGCCCCGTGCACCACGTACTCCTTCAAGTTCCTCGCCCAGCGCGACTACTTCGACCGCTCGCACTGCCACCGGCTCACTACGGCCCGGATCTATGTGCTCCAGTGCGGCGACCCGACCGGTACCGGGAGCGGCGGCCCGGGCTACTCCTTCCCCGACGAGAACCTCACCGGCGCCACCTATCCGGCCGGTACGGTCGCGATGGCCAACGCCGGGCCGAACACCAACGGCAGCCAGTTCTTCTTCGTCTGGAAGGACACCAAACTCTCCCCGGCCTACACGCCGTTCGGGAAGGTCACGGCCGGACTCGACGTGTTGCAGAAGATCGCCGCGGGCGGCGAGGACGACCAGAATGGGCCCGGTGACGGGTTCCCGACGCTGCCGGTGAACATCAAGCGCGTACAGATCAAGAACAGGTAGCTCCGGGTCGAGCCGACATGCCGGTATGGTCCCGCCCCCCGGTAGGGGCGGGACCATCGCGCGGCTCAGCGGGTCTCAGCGGTCAGCGGGTCAGCAAGGTGTCCGTCACCCCGGCCGGGACGCGGGCGTACCCGGCCGGCCGCGTGGTGAAGGTGCCCCGGCCCTGGGTGCGACCGCGCAGCCGGGACGCGTAGCCGAACAGCTCGGCCAGCGGCACCGTCGCGGTGACCACCGCGGTGCCCGCCCGGGCGAGGGATCCACCGACCCGGCCGCGCCGGGCCGCCAGATCACCGAGGACCGCGCCGACCGCGCTGTCCGGCACCGTGACGGTGACCTCGATGACCGGTTCCAGGAGCGCCATCGTGCTCGCCCGCAGGGCCTCCCGGAGCGCCAGCCGCCCCGCCGCGCGGAACGCCATCTCCGAGGAGTCCTTGGAGTGGGTGGCGCCGTCGGCCAGCGTGACCCGCAGCCCGGTGACCGGATGGCCGCCGAGAGGTCCACCGGCCAGCGCGTCCCGGCACCCGGCCTCGACCGCGCGGACGTACTCCTGAGGCACCCGCCCGCCCGTGACGGCCGAACGGAACACGAAGCCCTCCCCTGCGCCGCCGGTGGCTCCGGCGGTCGACTCCAGCGGCTCCACGTCGAGGACGACATGGGCGAACTGTCCTGCTCCTCCCTCCTGTTTGACATGCCGGTACAGCAGGCCGGTCACCCCTCGGACGACCGTCTCGCGGTAGGCGACCTGCGGCGCCCCGACGCCGAGCTCCAGGCCGTGGGCGCGGCGGATCTTCTCCACCGCGACCTCCAGATGCAGCTCGCCCATCCCCGACAGCACCGTCTGCCCGGTCTCCGGATCGGTCCGTACGGCCAGCGAGGGGTCCTCCTCGACGAGTTGGGCGAGCGCGGTGGCCAGCTTGTCCGTGTCGAGGCTCCTGCGCGCCTCGACCGCCACCGACACCACGGGCGCGGCGACGGACGGCGGCTCGAAGACCAGCGGGGCGCCCGGGGCGCACAGAGTGGCACCCGCGCGCGCCGACTTGGGGCCGACCAGGGCGACGATGTCCCCGGCCGACGCCCGGTAGACCTCGGTGTTCCGGTCCGCCTGTACGCGCAGGACGCGCCCCACGCGCTCGGTGCGCCCGGCCGTGGCGTCCAGCACGGTGTCCCCCTTCCCGATGGTCCCCGCGTACACCCGCACATAGGTGAGGCGGCCGGTGGCGGTCGCCGTCACCTTGAAGACCAGCCCGGCGAAGGGCGCGGCCGGGTCGGCGGCCCGCTCCAGCACCTCCCCGTCCAGGGTGCCCCGTACGGCAGGCACGTCCAGCGGGGACGGCAGATAGGCCACCACGGCGTCGAGCAGCGGCTCGATCCCCCGGTTGCGGTACGCCGAGCCGCACAGCACCACGACGCCCTCGCCCCCGCGCGTGAGGTCGCGCAGAGCCGCCGCCAGGGTGTCGTCCCGCAGTGCCGCCCCGGCGCAGAACTCCTCCAGGGCGACGGGGTGGAGCTCCGCCACGGTCTCCTCCAGCAGCCGACGGCGGCGCAGCGCCTGCGCGCGCAGCTCGTCGGGGACCGGGAGTTCCCGGTACGCCCCACCGCCCGCGGCCCACACGAGCGCGCGCATCCGTACCAGGTCGACCACGCCCGTGAAGCCGTCCTCCTTGCCGATGGGCAGCTGGACGACGAGCGGGACGGTGTGCAGCCGGTCCCGGATCGACGCGACCGCCGTGTCCAGGTCCGCGCCCGCACGGTCCAGCTTGTTCACGAACGCGATCCGGGGCACTCGGTACCGGTCGGCCTGCCGCCACACCGACTCGCTCTGCGGCTCGACGCCCGCGACCGCGTCGAACACGGCGACGGCGCCGTCCAGCACGCGCAGCGAGCGCTCCACCTCGTCGGAGAAGTCGACGTGGCCGGGTGTGTCGATGAGGTTGATCCGGTGGCCGTCCCAATCGCAGCTCACGGCCGCGGCGAAGATGGTGATGCCGCGGTCGCGCTCCTGCGGGTCGAAGTCGGTGACGGTGGTGCCGTCGTGAACCTCGCCGCGTTTGTGGGTGGCGCCGGTGGCGTACAGGAAGCGTTCGGTGACGGTGGTCTTGCCGGCGTCGACGTGGGCGAGGATGCCCAGGTTGCGGACGGCGGTCAGGGAACGGGTGGAGTGGGGGCGGAGGTTGGTGCGCACGGCCCGGGGCCTTTCGGTGCGAGGTGTTTTCGGGCAGCGCGATTCCCGGACGAGACGCGGGGGTCCGCAGGCGGGCGAGAATCCCTGATGCGGCCCTGGGGGCGGCAGGGAGGGATCCGGCCCATGACCGGACCGCCGCGCGGGGCGTGCCCCGCGGGCGGTGGTCGGGAGTTCGTCGCGGGCAGCCGGTGACGGCCGCGCAGCCGTCACCGGGAGGAGATGGACACCAGGATCACGTCGTACCGCGACGGGGAAACGACGACAGCGGTGTACGCACGCATGCCGCGCTCCCCTCAACCGGTAGGTGTACGGCCCGTAGTGGCCGCCGCGGTGCGAGTGTAGGAGTCCGGCAGGGGCGTCGGCACGGGATTATCTGCCGGGCGGTGGCGGCGGGTCCTTGACCGCCACCCGCCACCGGAGGGCACGCGCTAGACGCCGCCGTCGGCACGCCGTGAATCGCGCACGCGCAGGCCGCGTTGGAGCCGGCCGAGGAAGCGGTAGCGCTCACGGCGCTCGCGGGAGTGGCGGTCGAGCTCCTCCACCAGACGCTGGGAGCGCTTCTCCACGTCGAGTTCGTCCAGGATCCGGTCCACCTCCGCCAGCAGCGCGCCGTGCAGCTGCCACTGCCTGGGGTCGCGCCGGACCTGGGCGAGCAGCAGCACGGCGACCCGGTCGCGGCTGGCGCGGGCCGCCGCCAGCTCGTCGGCGAAGCGGTTCTCTGCCTCCTCGGCGTTCGCCCGGACCTGCGTGGTGATCAGTACGGCGAAGCTCTCCACGGCCTGGGCCATGTGCTCGAAGACGTCCCGCAGGGCGATCCCGGTCTCGGGTTCGAAGAGGTGTTCCTCGGTACGTTCCTTGGCGAGGTCGGTGACGGACCGGCACACCACCCGCAGCACCACCGCGCAGATCTCCAGCGTGTCCAGTCCGGTGCGCAGCACGATCCGCGACAGCAGCCCTTCCTTGACCCGGGGGTTGAACCGGAGGCTGTCCTCGGCCTGCCGCAGCGAGGCGTCGACCTGCACGATGTCGTGGTCGAGCCTGCGGGCCTCGTGGAGCCGGGCCGCCGCCCGCGCGACCGGGGTGTGTCCGCCCACCTCCTCCGCGAGGTCGATCAGGAGCCGCTTCATCCGCGCCGCCAGCTCCTCGATGGCCTCGCCGGCCGACTCCACCCACACCGGTGGCACGAACAGCACGTTGAAGAGCATGCCGACGCCCGCGCCGATGAGTGTCTCCAGGACGCGGTCCCACGCGGTCGCCGACACCCGGGTCACCCCGAGCACCAGCATCGCGCTGATGGCGACTTCCGGGACGAACTCCCCGGCCTTGACGAAGCGTCCGATCACCAGCGCCGCCAGGATGATGAGCCCGAGGCTCCACCAGGTCAGCCCCACCAGCGCGCTGAACCCGATGGCGAGCAGGACGCCCGCGATCACGGAGTTCACCCGTCGCACTCCGGTGATCAGCGTGGTGTAGAGGGTGACCTGGACGACGAGCAGGGCCGTCAGCGGGGCGGTGAGCGGCGCGGGCTCACTGCTGAGCTGAAGCGCCACGACGTACGAGATGACGGCGGCGGCCGTGGAGCGCAGGGCCTGTACCACTGCGGGTTCCCGGCGGCGGCGGGCCAGATGGATGAGGGGATCAGTGAACTCAAGCACCTCCCGCACCTTCCCTCTCAGTGGTTTCCATTCCACTGATGTCCGGTGATCCGCCGCTTCCACGGGATGGTGACCCGAATCACCCGACCAGCCGGTCCGCTCCGGCGCCCGGCCAGGACGGCGTACGGCGCGCTCCCGCGGTTCCCACCGGGTGGCAAACTCCCCTGGCGGGCCGGGCAGCCGTCGCGCCCGTCCGGTGGCGGCGAACGCCCCCACCCGGCGGGCCGGCCGGGGCCGGAAAAACGATCGCCGCCGCGGAACCGGATGCGTAGCATGCCGGCCATGCCCCGACTCCAGCTTCTGCGTCCCGGTCACGCCCCGGCCCTGCTCGCGTTCGAGTCGGAGAACCGCGCCTACCTCGCCGCGTCCGTACCCGACCGGGGCGACGACTACTTCGCCCACTTCGCCGCACGTCACGAGCAGTTGCTCGCCGAACAGGCCACGGGGCTGTGCTTCTTCCATCTGCTGGTGGAGAGCGACGGCGAGGTGCTGGGGCGGGTCAACCTCGTGGACGTGGCGGACGGCCGGGCCGAACTGGGCTACCGCGTCGGCGAACGCGCCGCCGGGCGGGGACTGGCCACGGCGGGCGTGCGCGAGGTCTGCGCCCTGGCGGCCACCGAGTACGGCCTGACCGGGCTGCGCGCCAGGACCACCCTCGACAACACCGCCTCGCGGGCCGTCCTGGCCCGCACCGGATTCACCCCCTGCGGCGAGGTCGAGCTGAGCGGCCGGCCGGGCCTGCGCTACGAGCGGAGCCTGGCGGACGAGGTGGTCCGGCATCGGGGGTGAGCCCCGGGGCGCCTAGGAGCGGCGGCCGGGCTTGCCGCGCTTGGCGCCGCCCTTCGAGCCACCCTTGGTAGCGCCCTTGGCGCCGCCCGATCCGGCGCCGGTCCGCGTGTTCTTGCCGGCCGGCTTGCCCGCGGCGGGCTTGCGCCGGGCGGCGGCGGCGTCGGGGCGCTTGGCCTTCGGCTCGGCCTTGGCCGGTGTCTGGGCGCGGCCCCGGGAGCTGTTGACGGTCCGGCCGCGGACGATCCCGATGAAGTCCTCCACCAGGTCGGTGGTCCGCTCCTCGGGCCACGACAGGGCGACACGCGACTCCGGGGTGCCGGTCACCGGCCGGTAGGTGAGGTCCTTGCGGTGGTGCAGCCGGGCCAGCGACTGCGGGACGACGAGCAGGCCGATGCCCGCCGCCACCAGCTCGACGGCGTCGGCCGTCGTGGCGGGGCGTTCGAAGGCGGGCTGCCCCGGCGGGCGCTCCCAGTCGAGGGTGTCGTCGAGGGGGTGCAGCACGATCTCGTCGGCCAGGTCCTCGGCGGACACCTCGTCCACCGCCGCCACCACATGGTCCTTCGGGACCACGACGACGGTCGTCTCCGCGTACAGCGGGATGGCGCTGAGGTCGGTCCGGTCGACCGGCAGGCGTACGAAACCGGCGTCGGCCTCACCGCCGCGCAGCACGTCGAACGCCTCGGCGGCGGAGACCGCGACCAGGGTCAGCGGGATGTCGGGCCGCCGCTCGTTCCAGATCCGCACCCACTTGGTGGGTGTCACGCCCGGGACGTACGCGAGCCGGAACGAGGGGGATGCTTCCGAGCCTGTCACTCCGCCAGGTTACCGGTGATGGTCGGAGGTGGCGCACACGCTCGATACCCTTGACCCCATGACGTCGCACCAGACCACCCAGACCATGAAGCCCGCGACCGCGGCGAAGAAGCTGGGTGTGTACCTCGAGGCCACCCCCGCAGAGTTCCAGGAGGGTGTCGTCTCGCGCTCCGAGCTGAACGCGCTCCAGGCCGACCCGCCCCAGTGGCTCCAGGAGCTTCGCCGCACCGGCCCGCACCCCCGGCCGGTGGTCGCGGCGAAGCTGGGCGTCTCCATCGCGGGCCTGGCCCGCGGTGGGGTCACGGAGGCGCTCACCACCGAGCAGATCGACGCCCTCAAGCAGGAGAACCCGGAGTGGCTGCAGAAGGAGCGCGCCACCCAGGCCGAGGTGCGCAAGGAGGCGGTGCGCATCAAGGAGAAGAACGCGCAGCGCGCCGAGGAGTCCGGGGACAAGCGTTCCTGAGCCCGCTCACGGACGGCGCCGCCCCGGCCCGGGCTCCGGAGCCGGGGCCTGAGGGCGCTGCCGGTGATGTGCCGGTGATCTTCGCCACGGCGGGGGTCACCGGCTTTCGCGTCTGCGCGGACCGGGCCGGCAGGGGTCAGGCGGTGGCGAGGCCCCGGTCGGCCCCCGCCTGGCGGGCCGCCGCCGTGCCCTGCTCCAGATGTGCGAGTTCCTCCGCCTCCACCGTGATCCCGAACTCGTCCGTGAGGACGCGGCCCAGCTCGGCCGGCTCGATCGTGCGCTCGGTGACGGAGCCGTCGGGGCGAAACGTCCTCCAGGTGGCCGCGTCCAGCTGGTGAAGGCGGGCGGCACCGAACTTCTGGGCGAACAGGCGCGCCGTGAAGGGCGAGCGGCTGTGCGTGCTGACGTAGTGGCTGCCCACCGCGTAGTCGATCGGGTACTGCGGGGTGAGGGTGAAGGTGTGCCGGGCGGTCCAGCCGTCCTGGCCGTACTGGTCCAGCCACCACTGGTCGAGGCCGAGCGGGCCCGCCGCCCGCCGCATCCGGAACCTCCATCCGTCGAGATCCACCTCGACCCCGTCGGCGATCTCGACGGGCGCGAGCGGCCCGCTGCCGAAGCCCACGTCGCACAGCCACAGCCGGTCGTCGTCGGCCGGCCGCACCCCGGTGAGGGCGTGGGTGGCCGGGAGGATCTTGTCGCTGCCGAGGGTGACGCGCCCGATGAGGGCGGTGAAATCGAAGCCCAGGCGTTCCAGCGCACTGGCGAAGAGCACGACGTGCTCGTAGCAGTAACCACCCCGGCCGCCCCGCACAAGTCTGGCCTGGACCGTCTCCAGGTCGAGCGCGACCGGCTTGCCGAGCACCGCGTTGACGTTCTCGAACGGGATCGAGGTGACATGCGCCCGCTGGAGCCCGCGCAGCACCTCAAGCGTCGGCGCCCGCTCCCCCGCGTACCCGATACGGGCCAGATAGGCGTCCAGGTCCAACCGGTCCCCGGACCAGCCGCGTCCGTTCGCTGCCTCTGTCATGGCTCACCCTCTCCGGACCCCGCGCCGGTCCGTCCGTACGCCGTCGGGTCACACCTCGTCCGCCTCACGACGATCAACCGTCACGACGCCGACCCTATGCCCGCCCGCCGGGACGAAACCTCTGCTCAAAGACGGTTCCGGCCCGGCCATTTGGTCCCAGGACCTGAGGTCCCTGCCATCCGGCCCGGGGATGAGCCCGCTCCCGGGCGCGCGAACCGGCCCGTGCGCTTCCCCGTGCGCGGGGACCCGGCAGGGCCTAGGTTGGCAAGCGTGACCACGGTGACCAGTTCCGATCTCCTTCTCGACGCGTTCGGCCGCATCCGCGAGACCGTCGAGGCTGCCGTCGAAGGCCTCAGCGACGAGGAGTTGGCGTTCCGTATCGACGGCTCGGCCAACTCCCCCGCCTGGCTGGTCTGGCATCTGACCAGAATCCAGGACGACCACATCGCGGATGCCGCCGGACTCGAACAGGTGTGGACCGGGCAGGGGTGGGCGCGGCGGTTCGGGCTGCCGCTGGCCGACTCGGACACCGGATACGGCCACACCTCCACCGAGGTCGCCTCGGTCACCGCCTCCGCCGAGCAGCTGACCGGCTACCACGAAGCCGTCCACGCGCAGACCGCCGCCTGGCTGGCGGGGCTCGACGGCAAGGCGCTCGCCAGGGTCGTCGACACCTCGTGGGACCCGCCGGTGACGCTGGCGGTGCGGCTGGTCAGCGTCGTCTCGGACAGCCTCCAGCACGCCGGCCAGGCCGCTTTCGTACGGGGCGTGCTGTCCCGCCGGTGATCACACGTCGGACGGGAGCCGCACGGTCGGCACCGCCCCCGTGAACGGGTTCGCGCGGCGGTTCAGACCCGGACGCGGTCCCTTCGGCTGATCATCAGGTTGCCCATGAACCGCCGGTCCACCTCCCGGGCCCCCAGCCGTACGGCCTGGGCGCGGGTGGGTGGGGTGATGTCGTAGTGCCATCGGTGGTCGCCCGGTCCCTTGCGCTGGTACCAGGCGCGGCGCATGCCGAGGGCCGCCGCGAAGGCGTGCAGCTCCTCCTCGGTGTCGGCGGTCATATGGCACCAGTGCGCGGACGGCAGACCTCGTCGTCGCGCGAGAGCGCCGTAGTCCTTCACGTCGTCCACGTAGACGGTCAAGGGGGCAACCTCCCACTCCTGCTGAGGCTTTGTATTCTCCCTTGCCCCGCGCGAACTCCCGGACACCTCACCGGAACGACCGATTCGCGCCGTTCGCTCCCGCCCATCACCCTCACTTTGATTTGTCATAAGGTTGGCTTATGAGCCCATAAGCAGGGGGCGGGTACCGGGTTAGGCTTGCCTAAGCTTAGGCTGTCCGACGAGCCATTTCGTTGTCGGTCGAAGGGAAACAGTCATGCCCCGCCCCCTGCGGACAGCCATCGTGGGCGCAGGTCCCGCCGGGATCTACGCCGCGGACGCGCTGCTGAAGTCCCCGGCCGCCGCCGACCCCGGTGTCTCGATCGACCTCTTCGAGAAGATGCCCGCGCCCTTCGGTCTGATCCGCTACGGCGTCGCCCCCGACCACCCGCGCATCAAGGGCATCGTCACCGCCCTGCACCAGGTGCTCGACAAGCCGCAGATCCGGCTGTTCGGCAATGTGGACTATCCCGGCGACATCAGCCTCGACGAGCTCCACGAGTTCTACGACGCGGTGATCTTCTCGACGGGCGCCGACGCCGACCGCGCCCTGGACATCCCCGGCATCGAGCTCGACGGCTCGTACGGCGCCGCCGACTTCGTGTCCTGGTACGACGGACACCCGGACGTACCGCGCACCTGGCCGCTGCACGCGGAGAAGGTCGCGGTGCTCGGCGTCGGCAACGTCGCCCTGGACGTGGCCCGAATCCTCGCCAAGACCGCCGACGAACTGCTGCCCACGGAGATCCCGCCGAACGTCCACGAGGGTCTGGGGGCCAACCGGGCGCGCGAGATCCACGTCTTCGGCCGCCGCGGCCCCGCCCAGGCGAAGTTCAGCCCGATGGAGCTGCGGGAACTGGACCACTCCCCCACCATCGAGGTCATCGTCGACCCCGAGGACATCGACTACGACGAGGGCTCCATCGCCACCCGCCGCTCCAACAAGCAGGCGGACATGGTCGCCAAGACCCTGGAGAACTGGGCGATCCGCGACGTCGGCGAGCGCCCGCACAAGCTCTTCCTGCACTTCTTCGAGTCGCCCACCGAGATCCTCGGCGAGGACGGCCGCGTCGTCGCTCTGCGCACCGAGCGCACCCGGCTCGACGGCACCGGCAACGTGGTGGGCACCGGCGAGTTCCACGACTGGGACGTCCAGAGCGTGTACCGGGCCGTGGGCTACCTCTCCGACGAGCTGCCGAAGCTCCCGTGGGACGTGGAGTCGGGCACGGTCCCCAACGAGGGCGGCCGGGTCGTGGAGGCCGGGCAGCACCTCGCTTCCACCTATGTCACCGGCTGGATCCGGCGCGGCCCGGTCGGCCTGATCGGTCACACCAAGGGCGACGCCAACGAGACCGTCGCCAACCTCCTGGACGATCACGCCCACGGGCGGCTGCGCACCCCCGCCACGCCCGAGCCCGAGGCGGTCGACGCCTTCCTCGCCGAGCGCGGGGTCCGCTGGACGACGTGGGAGGGCTGGCACCGGCTCGACGCCGCCGAGAAGGCGCTGGGCGAACCGCAGGGCCGCGAGCGCGTCAAGATCGTCGAGCGCGAGGACATGCTGAGGGCCAGCGGCGCCTGACCGCCGGCCCCCATGTGAGGAGCGTCGGCCCCCGCCGGGGAGAGGCGGGGGCCGACGCCGTTCGCGCGGTGCTCAGGCGGCCGTCAGCTCACCTGGAGGGTGATGTCGTCCACGACGTACGAGGTCTGCAGGGCCTGGTCCTCCACGCCGTTGAACTTCAGCGTGACGGTCTGCCCGGCGAACGCCGACAGGTCGTAGGACTTCTGGTCGTACCCGGAGTTCGCGTCGAGGTTGGAGAAGGTGGCCAGGGTCTGGCCACCGACCGAGACGGTGAAGGTGTCGTACGCGACGTTCTCGTTCTCGTCCGTGTCGATGTGCTGGAAGAACGAGAGCCGGTAGCTGGAGCAGCCGGACGGGATGCTCAGCGACTGCGAGACGCTGTCGGTGCGGGCCGAGCCCCAGCCGTTCAGCCACGCCATGTAGGAGCCGCCGTGCGGCGTCTCGCCGGCCTGGTTGGTGATGACGCCCGAGGTGGCCGTCCACGGGCTGGAGCCGTTCTCGAAGTCGCCGTTGACGACGAGCTGACGGGCGGTGCACCCGCCCCCGCCGCCGACGGTCAGCGTGTAGGTGGTGCTGTGGCCGACCGTGCCGGAACCGGTGACCGTCAGGGTGTACGTGCCCGGTGCGGTGCCCGCGCCGACCCGCACGGTCAGCGTCGAGGACTTGCCGGACTGCACCGAGGCCGGGTCGAGGGTCGCGGTCACGCCGCTGGGCGCGCCCGAGACCGACAGGGCGACCGTCTGCGGGTCACCGCTGACGGTGGTGGTGTTCACGGTCGCGGTGGTGCTGCCGCCGGGGTTGGCGGTTCCGGAGGGCGGGTCGACGGCGAGGGAGAAGTCCTGCGCCGGGGTGGCCCCGCCGACGGCCTGCTTCCAGATCGCGTACGCCACACCGTCGGCGCTGCGGTCCAGGACCGTGGCGTTGATGTTGCTCGGGGTGTCGCAGGCGCTGTGGTAGCAGGAGTCGTAGGCGGCGTTGGCCGTGCCGCCCCACTTGGCCGCCTGCGCCGAGGTCTTGCGGTCACTCGCGCCGGCCGCGTATCCCGAGGTGGCGATGCCGGCGGCCTGGAAGGAGGCGTCGTCACTGCGGCCCTGGCCCTCGACGTTCTCCTCGGGGGCGAGGTTGAGCGAGGTCCAGTACGCCTTGAGCGGGGCCGCCGTGGCGGAGTTGACGTTGTTGATGAAGTAGCCGCCGTTGGGCGAGCCGACCATGTCGAAGTTGTAGTACGCCTTGATGGCCGCGCGGTCGGTGGTGCTCAGCCGGTTGACGTAGAACTCGGAGCCGTTGAGGCCCTGCTCCTCGTCGGTCCACCAGGCGAAGCGCACGTGCTTGGTCATGGTGGGGTTCTTCTGGGCCAGGACCAGCGCGTTCTCCAGGAGGGTCGCGGAGCCCGAGCCGTTGTCGTTGATGCCGGGGCCGGCCGACACGCTGTCGAGGTGTGCCCCGAGCATGAGGACCTGGTCGGCGGGGCCGCCGGGCCAGTCGGCGATCAGGTTGTTCGACGGGTAGGTGCAGGTGGTGCAGTTCTGCTCGGTCACGGTGTATCCGGCGGCCTGCAGCTTGCCCTTGATATAGGCCACCGACTGGGTGTACCCGCCGCTGCCCGCACGGCGGTTGCCGCCGTTCTGGGTGGCGATGGTGCCCAGTTGTGACAGGTGTGCCCGGACGTTGGCCACGTCGATGTCGGGCGCGTCGGTGCCGGGCGGGGTGCCACCGACGTTGAGCGCGTAGTCGACGGTGTGGGAGAGCGCGGTGCCCTGGCCCTTGACGGTGACGGTGGAGGGGCCGGGGGCGGCGTTGGTGGACGCGGAGAGCGTGAGCACCGAGGACTGGCCGGACTGCACGGTGGCCGGGTTGAACGACGCGGTCACGCCGGACGGCAGGCCGGAGGCGGTGAGCGTCACCGACTGGGCCGAGCCCGTGGTGACGCTGGTGGTCACCGTGGTGGTGACGGAGCCGCCCTGCTGGACGGTGCCGGACGCCGGGTTCAGGGCGAGGGAGAAGTCGCTCTGGCCACTGGGCTGGCAGGTCGGGTCACCGCTCTGCGCGGGCACGCTGATGGCGTCCCAGGCCGCCTTCGTCCGGTTGAAGAGGTTGCAGGTGGTGTCCAGCGACTTGGCCGAACTCAGCGTCGCCGTACGGTACTTCTTGTACGACATGCTGCTGGTCTTCAGGAGCATGCCACCGTAGAAGATCTTGCCGGCGTTCTGGACGCCGACCCCGGTCACGGTGCTCTGGTTGCAGGTGGGGCTGTTGGGCTTGCCGCCGCCGGGGCTGCTGCCCTCGGCCAGCAGATAGAACCAGTGGTTGAGGGGGCCCGCGGCGGCGTGCACCTCGGTGCCGGGTATCGCGGAGCTGTAGCAGGCCGGGTCGTTGTTGACGGCCGGCGGGTTGTACATGTTCCGGATCGGGCCCCGACCCTGGAGATTGATCATCTCGCCGACCGTGTAGTCCGGGGTGTCGTAGGGGGCGGGCTCGTTGACGTACGCCTCGGTGAGCGCGCCGAAGATGTCACCGGTGCCCTCACCGAGCCCGGCCTCCTGGCCGCCGGTGCCGCCGGGGGTGTTGCTGTCGATGGCGTGCCCGTACTCGTGGGCCACCACGTCGATCCCGGCTATCCACTCGTTGGCGCTGTTGTGGCCGATGGTGACCGAGCTGCCGTCCCAGTACGCGTTGAGGTCACCGAGGCCGACCTTGCCGGGGAAGCTGCGGCCGTTGCCGCTGACGCCGTTGCGGCCGAGCCACTGGCCCAGCATGTCCCACTGCTTCTGCGCGGCGAACATCAGGTCCGCGCAGCCGGTCTCCTTGCTGGTGGGGTTGCCGGTGCCCCAGGAGTCGGAGGACTTGGTGAACACGGTGCCCGTGCTGTAGTCGGCGCAGCTCAGGCCCGGCCGGTTGGGGTCGCGCAGCGAGTAGCTGCCGCCCGAGCCGGTGGTGTCGATGGTGAGCGGACTGGGGCCGTTCCACTTGCTGTTGGCGGTGCCCGCCTCGACGTCGTCGTGGGTGCCGAGGACCTTGCCGGTGCGCGCGTCCACGAAGACGTGCAGTCTGCTGGGTGCGGCCTTGGTGCGTCCGGCGAGCACGGTCTCCCAGGCCAGCGCGGGCCTGCCGTCCGCCAGCCGTACGACGAGCCGGCTCCGCACCACCTTGTCGACCTTCGCGAGCCTGGCGCGCGAGGTGGCCTCGGCCGCCTTGGCGGTGACCGAGGCGGTGGTCGCCACGTCGATCCGTACGGAGGAGGCGGACTGCACCGCGCGGATGTCGCCGTCGCCGTCCGCGAGCACCACCGCGTCGCCGCCGACGACCGGCAGCCCCCGGTAGCTGCGCTCGTAGGCGACGGAGTAGAGGTTCTTCACCCAGGGGGTGACCATGCGCCGTTCGTACTGCTCCTGCGGGGAGTTGACCAGGGTGTCGAGCCCGCTGCGGACCGCCTGGTCGGCGGCGGCGACGGCACGCGAGAGGGGGCTGGGCCGTTGGTCGGGCCCGGACTGCGTATGAGGTGCGGCCGATGCCGTACCGGCCAAAGCGCCGGTCAGGCCCGTGGTCAGGGTCAGTGCTGCCACGGCGGCCGTCAATCTGAAGGGGCGCAACGTCCACTCCGATCGTGGGGGGCCTGTTCTCCGCGCAGTATGGGCGTGGACATGGCAAACGTGGTACATACCAGTCGGGCATACGACGCGGGTTATGGTGCGCCACCGGGCCGCTGCGTACGCTCGGAAGATGCAGCTGGAGTTGAGGCACTTACAGGCCGTCTGCCAGATCGCGGAAGCGGGCAGTCTGGGCCGGGCCGCTCGCCGGCTCGGGGTCTCCCAGCCCTCGCTCTCCGCCCAACTGCGGCGTATCGAGCGGGTCACCGGAGGCGATCTCTTCGTCCGCAGCCGCCACGGCACGGAGCCCACCCCACTGGGCCGGTTCGTGCTGGCCAGGGCGCGCCGGGTGCTCAGCGAGATGGACGCGCTCGGCACCCGGGCCCGCGCGGTCGCCGCCGACGCCCCGCTGCGCCTCGGCTGCATCCTGCTGGTCCTGCTCGACGGCCTCCTGGAGCAGACCGACCTCTCGCTCTCCGGCCAGGAGATCACCGTGGACCTGGAGCACTCGGTGACCGCCCTGACCCGCATGCTCGGCGCCGGCCGCTACGACGCCATCGTGTACGGGGAGGTGAACGACCACGAAGTCCCGCTCCCCGAAGGGGTCCTGGCCAGGACGCTCATCCCCGAGGAGCCGTTCTCCATCCGGCTGGCGGCCCGCCACCGGCTGGCCGACCGGGAGCACATCGAACTGGCCGAGCTGGCCGACGAGTCGTGGATGACCCTGGTGGAGGACGACGACGGCGGGCCGGAGGCGTTCGCCGAGGCGTGCGCGCGGGCCGGGTTCGCGCCCCGGCTGCGGTTCCGGATAGCGGACCGTCAGATGCAGTACGCCCTGATCGCCGGGGGACGTGCCGTCGCCCTGAGCCAGCCCACCGCGCCCCGGGTGGAGGGCACCGTGATGCGCCCCCTCGCCGGCGCCCCGCTCACCGGACGCATCCGGCTGGCCTGGAACCGCTCAACCGTCCCGCCCCGGCAGGCCGAGCTGCTCTACCGCGCGGCCGTGTGCGCGTATCTGGCCAACGTCGACAACAACGCGTTCCACCGCCTGTGGTGGGACAACCATCCCGAGCTGCATCCCCCGTCCGGGAGAGCGGAGCTCCAGGCCTCCGACGTCTGAGCTCCCGGCGGGCGGTACGGGGAGCGCCTGCCCCGCGGGCCCGCCGTATCCGGACCGGCTTGACGTATCCGGACCGGCTTGACGTATCCGGCACATGGGCAGAAAAGCACTAATGTTGAGCCCTCACCGGCCCACCCCGGGAGTCCCCGTGTCCCTCTCCGCACCCCCGCTCCACCCGGTCCGCGGCCCCCGGGGCCTGCCCCGGCCGCTCGGCAACATGTTCGCGTTCGGCAGGGACCCCCTGGGCTTCCTCACCGGCCTGCGCGACGGCTTCGGGGACGCGGTGACCTGGTCGCTCGGCCCCCGGCGCGGACTGTTCGTCTCCCACCCCCAGCACATCATGGAGTTGCTGGCGGGCCGTGAGCACACGTACGACATCCTCGACATCGGCTGGGCGTTCAAACAGATCATCGGGCAGAGCGTCCTGCTCAGCAGGGGCGCCGACTGGCGCCGCAAGCGCTCGCTGGTGCAGCCGACCGTACGGCCGCGCCAGGTCCGCGCCTACGCGGGGACGATGGTGGAGTGCGCGGGCGCGGCGGCCGGCTGCTGGCGCGAGGGCGAGCGGATCGACGTACGCGAGCAGATGGCGCTCATCACCCAGCGGGTGGTGCTGCGCACCCTGTTCGGCAACGACCTCGGGGAGCAGACCGCGGCGCTCGGCGACGCGATGAACGTGGCGGAGCGGGCGGTCGGGGCGGAGCTGCGCGGCATCGGCCTGTTCCTGCCCGCCTGGGTGCGCACCCCGTCCCGCCGGTCCCTGCTTGGCGCCGTAGCCACCATCGACGCGGAGGTCCACCGGCTCATCCGGGCCCGGCTGAGCGCCCCCGACGGCATCGACGAGCGCGAGGACCTGCTCAGCAGGCTGCTCGCGGCGCGCGACGGGCAGGGCCGGCCGCTGTCGCCGAAGGAGGTGCGCGACGAGGCCGTCACCCTCTGGGCCGCCGGACACGAGACCACCTCCACGGCGCTCACCTGGACGGTGCATCTGCTCGCCCGCTCGCCGCGGGTCCGCGCCCGCCTCGAAGCCGAGCTGGACGAGGTGCTGGCGGGACGCCCGCCCATCATCGACGACTACGACCGGCTGGTGTGGACCCGGCAGATCGTCAAGGAGGCGCTGCGGCTGTACCCGCCGGTATGGCTCATCCCCGCGGTCGCCCGTCCGGGTGCCACGCTCGGCGGTACGCGCGTCGCGCCCGGGACGATCGTCTGGTGCAGCCCGTGGACCACGCACCGCGATCCGCGCTGGTTCCCGCGCCCCGACGCGTTCCGCCCCGAGCGGTGGGACGACGACGCGCCGGAGGCGGTGCCGGACCACGCCTGGTATCCGTTCGGCGGTGGTCAGCGGACCTGTCTGGGCGCGCGCTTCGCCCAGGTCGAGGCCGCCCTCGTGCTGGCCACCCTCGCCCAGCGGTGCCGCCTCGACCTGCCGGACGCCGAGGTGGCACCCCGCGCGGCACTGCTGCTCCAGCCCGCCGTGCCGCTGCTGGCGACGGTGCGGGGCCGCGCCGCTGCCCCGGTTCACTGAGCCCGGGCCAGCCAGGTGGCGACCTCCGCCGCTATCGGCTGGCCCGTGTCGAGCTCGACGAAGCCGAACTGGCCGCCCTGGTTGCACTCCAGGAACCACCAGACCCCGTCGGTGTCCTCGGCGAAGTCGAACGCCGCGTAGGCCAGCCCGGTGCGCTGGGTGTACGCGTGGACGGCCTCCGCGATGCGGCCGGGCACCCCGACGGGCTCCCAGCCACGGCCGCCGTCGTCGTAGCGGCCGTCCACCTGCCCGGGCTCGCACACCTTGCGGGCGCCGAAGAGCGCCGCCCCCACACACGTCAGCCGGATGTCCGCCTTCTTGGGGACGAAGCGCTGGAGCAGTACCGGCCCCGCCCGGACGCTGGAGAAGTCCGCGTCGGGCCCGATCAGCGTCGTCGGCAGGGCCATCAGCGGCTCGTCCGGTGGCGGCCCGGCGGCGCTCTTGACCACCACGTCCCGGTACTCCTGCGCGAACTGCCGGGCCACCCGGGGGACCGTCGTGACGACGGTGGGCGGCACGGCGAACCCGCTGGCGTGGGCGACCCGCAGCTGCCAGGGTTTGTGCCGGGCCGTCTCGGCGTCGCGCGGATGGTTCATCCAGCGCGCCGCCGCCGAGTACAGCATGCCGAACAGCGCCTGCCGCGTCTCGGCGGTCAGCCACTGGGAGGGCTCCGGGGCGTGGGCGGCCGGCTGCCCCGGCCGGCGCACCCAGACGGAGCGCAGCCCCGACATGCTCACCAGGAACCCGTCGACCGACAGGTGCCCGCTGAAGTCCCCGTGGGCGTACTCGGCCGAGAGCACCGCTCTGCCCGGCACATCGGCGGGGTCGAGGCGCACCAGGGGAACGCCGCGTTCGTGCAGATGGGTCACCACCATGTCGGTGGTGACGTCCTGTTCGCACGTGAGGATGAGAACCGTCATCCGGCTGCCGGGCCGTCAGTCGTCGAAGTGGGTCTGGGAACCGGCGGTGGAGGCGGTGGTACCGCTCGCTCTGAGCACCGCGCGGTCGGCCACGGCGGGGCGCCCGTCGGGGAGCACGTTCAACTGCCGCGAGGCGTCGAAGCGGTAGGCGACGGTCCGCTCCTCCGGCTCCTGCGGCACCGTGTAGCGCAAGGTGAACGGCCTCATGGGGAACCTCCTGCTGCGACGTCACACCGATCCTGTGCTCACCTGTACGGAGTGCCCCCGTAAGGGATTCATCACGTACCGCCACACCGGCGTGAAGCAGGTCACACGCCTGGCAGTCGGGTGAAGGCAGGTTTCGCCACCGTTCGTAACGGTGATCGCTCAGGACGTCACGATCTGCCTCCGACCCCCACAGGAGCACACATGCGTTTGCGTACCACCCTCACCGCGGGCGTCCTCGCCGTCGGCGTCGTCCTCGGCGGCGCGACGACCGCGCTGGCCCACGGCGACGACGACCACGGCCGCCACCACGGCTACGGCTACGGCTACAGCCGCGACGACGACCGACGTCACGACTACGGCCGTGACGACGACCGCCGCCATGACTACGGCCACGGCCGCGACGACGACCGCCGTCACGACTACGGCCACGGCTACGGCCGCGACGACAACCGCCACCACGGTTACACCCGCAAGGACGACCGTGAGCACGGGCGCGACCACAGCTCCGAGGGCGGCAGGAAGGGCGCCTGCCACATGGAGGCCGACACCAACGCCAGCCGTGGCACCCACTACCAGTCCGACTGCGGCTGGGCGAGCTGGCACAGCGCCAGCCACCAGGGCTACTGACCGTAGCGGTCGTGTGTGGCGCGGTGCGTGGGGTCCGCCCCCGCCCCGCGCCACGCGGCTTCCACCGCTCAGCGCGCGGGCTGACGGCGCCGGCTCGCCAGGAGCGTCTTCTGGGTGAGCAGGGTGAGGGTGCCCGCGAGGACGATCCCGCCCAGGTTGGCGAGGAGCTGCTCGGTCGAGCCCCAGGTCTGGGCGTACTCCCGGTAGCTGAACGCCATGGCGGCGTTGGCCGCCGCGGGGACGGTGGTCACCGAGATGGCCACCCCGATGAGCGCGCCGGACTTGGCCGAGGTGAGCGAGAGCGTGCCCGCGACACCGGCCAGGAAGGCGACGACGAAGGACATCCAGTCGGGCTTCCAGATGAAGGCGGTGTTCGGACGGACCGCCTCCAGCATGCCCTTGTCGAAGAGCCCCATCTGGTCCAGGAGCCAGCCGAACCCGGCCGTCAGCAGCATGGCGGCGGCGAAGCCCGCCACCAGTGCCCACAGTGACCGCCATACGAGGCCCGGCGCGCGCTGCACCAGCGCCGTGGAGATACCGGCCAGGGGCCCGAACTCGGGGCCGACCGCCATGGCGCCTACGATGAGAATGGCGTTGTCGAGCATCACACCGCACGCCGCGAGCATCGTGGCGATCGCCAGGAACGCCACATAGGTGACCGTGAGCGTCGACTCCTCGTGCGTCACGTCGGTGAGCTGTTCCCACAGCACCGCGTCCACGCCCTCGCCCGGGGCCTCCGCCTCGGCCTTCTCGGCGCGCTTGGACAGCGAGAGGTCGATGTTCTCGACGGCGATCGCGCCGGACCGGTCGAGCCCGAGCGCGCGCAGCCGCGCGAGGAGTCCGTCCCCGGCCTCGCGGGCGACGTCGCACAGCACCAGGTCGCCCACGGGGTTGCGTGAGGCACCCGGCACGACGGCCAGATGGGCGGTGCCCACCGTCGCCTCCAGGGTCCGCACCACCTCGTCGGTGAGGTCGGCGGGCACATTCAGACGCAGATGCAGCAACAGCCCTACTCCAGATCGGTTCCTCGAAGCCGGCCGGACCCGGCTTCCGGCCCCATGACCAGGGGCTCCTTGGACGGCAAGGGTGGCACGGTCCGCGCCGCCGCGTCACGCACGCCACCGGCCGGGACGGAACGACCACCTCATGAAATCCGGCCACGGCCGAAAAGGCGTCACCGCCGGGGGAATTGGCCGTACCCACACCCCCTACCGGTGTCAAGCCAAAAGCCCGGCCTCGGCACCAGTCGGGCCCAACCGCATTTGCCCGGCCCATAAATGACAAGGAACCAGATATTCCGGGCGACGAGTTTCGATACGACTTAATGATGAGTAAGGTGTGGCTCGCTGTCAGTGAGCCTGCGTAGGGGTGACGTCCCCTGGCCGAATTCGCCATGGCCGGAATGCGCATGCGAGTGGCGTCGTCTTCGGGATGGAGAGGGGATCGTGACTGCGGGCTCGTTCGAGGGACAGTACGTGTGGCATCCGGCCGCCGACGATCGTGAGTTGGCCCAGGCCTGCACCGACGTGCGGGCCGGCCGGTATCTGAGCGCGCACAACGTCCTCAAGGACGCGCGCACCGACTTCGAGGTGCGCGCCCACCGCTCGCTGGTGCTCGCCTCCGAGGCCGCCGACTCCGACCTCGCCGAGCGGTGGCTCGCCGAGGAGCCGAGCGCCGAGGCGGCGCTGCTGGCGGCGCGGGTCGCGATGGTACGGGCGTTACGCATGGCCGACGCACGGGACGGCCGGGCCGGCGCACTGGTGCGCATCGCCACGGCCGCCTGCGGACGCGCCGCGAAGCTGCTGCCGCAGGACCCCACCCCCTGGGTCGCCCAGCTCGCCCTCGCCCGCTTCGAGCGCTCCCACGACCCGGCCCCCAAAGGCCTGTTGACCGCGCCCCCGGGGCCCTGGCAGCTCTTCTCGCACATCCTGCGGCTCGACCCCTGGAACCGCGAGGCCCACCACCGGTTCCTGGCCTTCTTCTTCACCCGTCACGGCGGCTCCGCCAGCGCCCGCTGGGACGTCGCCTCCTTCCTCAGCCACCGCGCCCCGCTCACCTCCCCGCTGCGACTGCTGCCCCTGGTCGCGCTCGTCGAGGACTACGACCCGTCCGCCCTGCTCGCGGACAGCACCTGGATCCAGCCGCAGTGGACGGCGACGGCGCTGGGCATCTACCAGAACTGGTTCCCCCGGACGGCGGCCTACCGCTTCACCCCCGTCCTGGACCTGGCGTATCTGGCACACGCGCTGTACATGGCCAAACGCGAGTTCGAGGCCCGGGAGGTGCTCACGGCCATGGGGCCCTACGCCTCCCGGATGCCCTGGAGCGCCTTCGGCGACCCCGAGGAACGGCTGACCCGGGCCCGGCGGGCCTGCGGGCTGCCGACTCCCGGCCCGGCCTGACCCGCCCGCACCACCGCACGGCCCAGCGGCACCCGTACGACACGCGTCCTGTCCACCCCCACCAGGAAAGGCTGCCCCCAGTGTCCGAGCGCACGTCCCCGCTCCGCGCGAAAGCCCCTCGCCGTGAACCGCCCGTCGCCCTCGACGACGACGCGACACTGCACGCGATGGGCTACCCGCGGAAACTCACCCGCAGATTCCACGCGTTCGACAATTTCGCCATATCTTTTACGATCATCAACATCATCTCCGGCATATTCTCCGCCTTCGGATTCGGAATGGGCGCCGGCGGGCCGCGCATCCTCGTCTTCGGCTGGATCGGTGTGTCGCTGATGGTGCTGTTCGTCGGCGCGGCGATGGGCGAGATCGCCTCCGCCTACCCGACCAGCGGCGCCCTGTACTTCTCCGCGGGCAAGCTCGCCAAGCGGCACCGCGGCGCCTGGTCCTGGTACACCGGATGGCTGAACTTCGTCGGCCAGGTGGGCGGCACCGCCGCCACCAACTACGCCGCCGCCACCTTCATCCAGGCCTTCGTCTCGATGCAGTGGTCCTCCTACCACCCCACGCCCCAGCAGACCGTCGGCATCGCCGCGGTGATCCTGGTGGTGCAGGCACTGGCCAACACGTACACGGTGCAGCTGGTGGCCGTGGTGAACCGGATCTCCGTGTGGTGGCTGCTGGTCGGGATGGTGGTGATCGTGGCCGCCCTCACCTTCAAGCCCTCGCACCACCAGTCCGCCTCGTTCGCCAACCACTTCGTCAACACCACCGGCTTCAGCAGCGGTCTGTACGCCGCGATGCTGGGCCTGCTGGTGACCAGTTGGACGTTCACCGGCTTCGACGGCAGCTTCCACATGTCCGAGGAGACCGTGAAGGCCACGGTCAACACCCCCAAGGGCATCATGCGCGCGATCATCTACTCGGCGCTGGCCGGGCTGGTCCTGATGCTCGCGCTGGTCTACGCGATCCGCGACTACGCGGGCGAGGCGAGCTCCGCCGCCCCGCCGGTGCAGATCCTCATCGACGCGCTCGGCATGGGGACCGCCAAGCTGCTGCTGCTGATCGTGATCGGCGCGATGCTCTTCTGCGGCCTCGCCAACATGACCAGCAACACCCGCCAGATCTTCGCCTTCTCGCGCGACGGGGCGATGCCCGGTTCACGCTGGTGGCATTCGGTGTCGCTGCGCACCCGCACCCCCGTCAAGGCGGTCTGGCTGGCCGCGGCGTGCTCGCTGGTACTGATCATCCCCGGCTGGTGGTCGCACACCGCCTTCACCGCCATCGTCAGCGTCAACGTCGTCGGCCTCTACCTCGCCTACGGTGTGCCCATCTTCCTGCGGCTGCGGCTGAACGACTTCCAGCCCGGCCCGTGGAACCTGGGCCGCTGGGGCAAGCCCGTGGCGGCGGTCGCGGTGGCCTGGATCGTGCTCAGCAGCGTGCTGTTCATGCTGCCGCAGACCTCGCCGATCACCACCGACTCGTTCAACTACGCCCCGATCGCGCTGGGCGCGGTGCTCTTCATCGCCACCCTGTGGTGGTTCGCCACCGCCCGCCACCGCTTCCAGGGCCCGGTCAGCTACGGCAGCCCCGACGAGGTGGCCGCGATGGACCTCATCTGACACCGGCCGTCCGCGCCTGACCTCCCGGGCCGTCCCCCGCCTCTTCGGAGCGGGGGACGGCCCGCGTACGTGCGCGGGTACCCGGATCCGTCCCGCGCATCCGGCCCGGGCGCGGCCGGGCGGACGGCCCCGGCGCCGGGCCCCCGACACGTCCCGGCACGTCCCCGACGCGTCCCCGGTGCGGGTGAGACGCCTGCGGTCACGGTGGACACGTCCGCCACCGTGCGCTCCCCGGGCGCCATTCCCCCGGTCGGCACTTCGCAGGATGATCCTGCCTTCAACGTCCTACCTGCCCGGTTCGTCCGCCTTCTGTCCCCCGCACCGCGCCCCGCCCGCTCACCGGGGGGCGCACGAAAGGACTCGTCATGCCCGGAACGCGAATCACCTTCCTCGACGGCCAGGCCGGCCAGCCGCAGGCACTGGAGCGCGTGACCGCCGAGGTGCGGCGGCAGTTGGCCGGGCCGGCCGGCGACCGGCTGCGCGCCACCGGGCGCCCGCTCCTCGCCGGGATCGGCGCCTCGTACGCGGCGCTCGCCCTGCCGGTCGAGGTGCTGCGCGGCCACGGCGTACCCGCCCAGCGGGTACTGGCCAGTGAGATCGAGGAGGGGCTCGGTGGCTTCGACACCGACCTGCTCATCGGTGTGTCGCAGAGCGGTCGCACCTCGGAGACGATCGCCGCCTTCCGGACCGCCCACGGCGTGCCCACCCTGGCGGTCCTCAACGTCACCCCCTCCCCCCTCGGCGCCCTCGCCGGGCTCACCGTCGACCTCGGCAACGAGCCCGACTCCTGCGCCTCGACGGTCGGCTTCACCGGTACGGTCATCGCGCTCGACCTGATCGCGGGGGTGATCGCGGGCCGCGCGGGGGACTCCTGGGACGGCGTCCCCGAGCAGGCCGAGGCCGTACGGACGCGGGCCGCCCGCACCATCGCCCCGCTGCTGGCCCGGGCCGCGCGGTGCGTCGCCGTCGACTGCGTCGGCTCCGGCGCCTCCCGGGCCACCGCGGAGGAGGCGGCGCTGCTGCTGCGCGAGGTGCCCCGGATGCCGGCCGCGGCCTCGGTCACCCGCAACTACCTGCACGGCGAGATGGAGTCGGCGGGCAACACCCTGCACCTCGTCTTCGGCTGCGGCCGTGAGGTCGCCCTCGCCCGCTCCCTCTCGGCCGCGGGCCATCTGACCCTGCTGGTGACCACCGCCCGGGTCGAGGGGTCCGAGAACCTCGCGGTCGTCCGGCTGCCCGACACCGCGCCCGGCGCCCGGGTCGTCCTGGAGACGGTCGTGGCGCAGGAGCTGGTGGCCGCGCTCGGCGACGAGCGGAACGTGCCCATGGAGTCGATCGTCTTCATCAACGACGACACCAAGGAGGGCGGAGTCGTCGTCGCGGACTTCGCGCACGGCTCTCCCGTCGCCGCCCTCTGACGGAGTTTCCGCTTCGGCCGGCAGAGCGCTGAAACATCCGGCTACCCTCAGTGACATGAGGATGACGTACGGCGCCCGCCCGCGCGTCCGGCTCGGGGCGGTCACGGCCGTGGCCGCCCTCCTGTCGTTCACGGCCGCGCCGCCGTCCGCCGCCCAGCCTCCCGGGCCGCGCTGGCACAGCTGTGTTCAGGACGCCCAGGACACCGCCGGCCGGGAGCTGGAGAAGGCGGGCGCCCGGTGTGCGGAGGTGACGGTTCCGCTGGACCACACCCGTCCCGGCGGCCCGGTCGTCAGTGTCGCGGTCGCCCGCATCCGGGCCACCGACACCGCCCACCGGATCGGCGCCCTCGTCGTCAACGAGGGCGGCCCCGCCGACCCGGTCGTCGACTATCTGCCGGACCGCCGGGCGGCTCTGGGACGGCTCGCCGCCCGGTACGACCTGGTGGGCGTCGACCCCCGCTTCACCGGCCGCAACGCGCCCCTCGACTGCCACTGGCCGACCAGCACCTACTTCCGCTCGGCGGGCGAGGACCGGGCGGGCTTCGACCGGATGACGGCCTTCGAGCGCGACCTCGCCGCCAAGTGCCGCCGCAACGCAGCCGCCCTGCTTCCCTACGCCTCCACCCGCAACGCCGCCCGCGACCTCGACGTGGTGCGCGCGGCGCTCGGCGAGCGGCGGATCTCCTATCTGGGGATCTCCTACGGCACCTATCTGGGCGAGGTCTACACGGCGATGTTCCCGGGCCGCACCGACCGGATCGTCCTCGACGGCGTGCACGAGCCGCGCCACCTCGCCCCCTGGGCCGAGTACGGAACGGAGCGGGTGAACGAGAACGCCCTGGAGAACTGGGCCCGGTGGGCCGCGCGGCGCGACGCCGCCTACGGCCTGGGCACCACACCCCGAGCGGTCCTCGCCACCGTGGACCGCATCCGGGTCACCGCCGCCCGCCACCCGTTCACGGTCGGTACCCACCGCATCGACACCCACCTCCTGCCGGTGCTCCTGTACGGAGTCCTCGGCGACGACCGGGAGGAGAGCGACGCGGGCATCGCCGTGATGGTCGGCACACTGAAGCAGGCCGCCGAGACGGGTCACGCCGAGCCCGACCCCGGTCTCGCGGAGCTGCTGCCGGGCCTGTTCACCGGCGAGTACTCCGCGTACGGCAGCACCCAGACGGCGTATCTGTGCGCCGACACCCCCGGCCCGCGCGACCCGGAGGTCTACCGGCGGGCCGTCGAGCGCAGCCGCGCCGCGCACCCGCTGTTCGGGCCGGTCCTCAACGACGTCACCCCGTGCCCGTTCTGGCCCGCGCCGCGCGAGCGGCCGACCGTGGTGGACAACGACATCCCGGCGCTCATGGCCAACGCCACCGGCGATCCGCGCGTCCCGTACACGGAAGCACGGGCCATGCACGCCAAGTGGCCGAGTTCCCGGCTGGTCACGGTGAAGGGCTCCTACCGGCACGCCGTGTACGGAATCGCCTACGGCAGTGCCTGCGTCAACAGCGCGGTCAACGCCTACCTGGCGGACGGACGGCTGCCGCGCGCCGACCTCGACTGCCCGGCGGCGCGCGGCGAGGGCCTGTCCGCCGGGCCGGGGCGTCAGGTGCCGTAGACCTCCAGCTCGTATATCCGGGCGGCCTGGTCCGCGCTCTGCGTCGGGGTGAGGACCGAGAGCCGCACATAGCGGGCGGAGGTGGTCACCGGGTTGGTGGTGGCGTCGGCGCTGTTGCCGCGCACCTGGGCCACCGTGGTCCAGGTCGCCGCGTCGGCCGAGACGCTCAGGTCGAAGTCCCTGGTGTCCAGGGCGGCACTCTCACCACCGGCCCCCGCGTGCCGTATGACGATGGAGTCCAGCGGGTGGGAGGAGCCCAGGTCGACCTGGAGGTTCTTGGTGCCGGCGGCCAGTGAGCACCACTTGTCGCCGGTGCCGCCGCCGACACTCCCGTTGACCGCCTTGTCGGGCGTCTCCGACGCGTTGCACGAGGCGGAGCCCGTCGCCGGCCGGCCGAGGGCGAGGTTGCCGCGTCCGCCCCCGTACACCTCCAGTTCGTAGATCCGGGCCGCGCTGCTGGACGTGTTGGCCGGGCTGGTGACCAGCAGCCGGACGTACCGGGCGGTGCGGGGGGATACGGGATGGTAGGTCCGGCTGGAGCGGGAGCCGGTGACGGTGGCCGCCGTGGTCCACGAGGAGCCGTCGGTGCTGGTCTGGATCTGGAAGCCGCCGGTGTTCCAGCCGGTGTTCTCGCCGCCGAGACCGGCGTGCTCGACGACGAACGACGACACGGTCCGGGCGGAGCCCAGATCGACCTGGAGCGAGGGACCGCTCGCGGACGAGCACCACTTGCTGTTGTTCCGCAGCGCGCCGTCCACCGCCTTGTCGGCCGACTCGGCGGCGGCGCAGACGGCCGATCCGGTCGCCGTCGCCCCCCGGGCGAGGTTGGCGCCGAGCTCGGGCGCGGCCGGGACCGGAGTGGCGCCGTCCTGGAAGGAGGGCGGCACATCCGATGCCCCGGTGCCCCAGGTGGCGCCGGGGGCCGCACCCATGGTGTACGTGAGGGTGGCGCCGGAGGCGAGGTCCGGATAGCGCAGATAGCTGTGGCTGGTGGGGGTGGCGTTGACGGCGAGGCCCTGCACATAGGCGCCGGAGCCGGAGGAGTCGATGGTGATGTTCCCGGCCGCGCGCTGGATGAGGACGGACGGGAACTGCGGTCCGTGCAGCGCGAGCGTGTCCGCGCCGGGCGTCGCCGGATACATCCCGAGAGCGGCCCAGACGTACCAGGCGGAGGTCGCGCCGAGGTCGTCGTTGCCGGGCAGACCGCCGGCGCCGGTGGTGAAGGACTCGGTCATCACCTTGCGCACCGCGTCCGAGGCGCCGGAGGGGTGGCGGGCGTAGTTGTAGGCCCACGGCACACCGTGCTCGGGCTCGTTGCCGATGTAGTAGTACGGCCTGCTCTGACCGGCGTTGACCTCGGTGAAGTGGTGGTCCAGACGCTGGACGGCGGTCTGCCGGCCGCCCATGAGGTTGATCAGGTCGGCGAAGTCGTACGGGACCATCCAGGTGTACTGGGAGGCGTTGCCCTCGGTGAAGGTGGACTGGCTCGCGGGGTCCAGCGGCCAGGTCCAGGAGCCGTCGCTCCGGTGCTGCTGGACGTAGGACGACTCGGAGCTGAAGGTGTTGCGCCACCACTGGGCGCGGCTCATGTGCGTGGTGTAGCCGGAGGTGTCGCCGAGCGCCTTGGCGAACTGGGCCACCGCGAAGTCGGAGGCGGAGTACTCCAGCGAGTCGGAGGGGTCGTCGAGGTAGTGCAGGCTGGTGTACGCCGACTGGCGGCCCCGGATGGCGCTGCCCTGGGCGGTGCCGCCGTTGGAGGCCTTCTTCATCAGGGCGAGCGCCGCGCTCGTGTCGAAGTCGCGCGCCCCGAACGCGTACAGGCTGCTCACGATGATCGGGCCCGGGTCGCCCGTCATCACGAAGTCCTCGTTGGTCTGCTGCGACCACTTGGGCAGCAGTCCGCCCTGCTGTCCGTCCAGCACCATCGACTTGGCGATGTCACTGGCCTCGGTGGGCGCGATCAGCCCTATCAGCGCGGCCCACGAGCGGTAGATGTCCCAGCCGGAGTAGTTCTGGTAGACCGGCCGGGCCGAGCGGTGCACGGCGTTGTCGAAGCCCCGGTAGTCGCCGTTGACGTCGCTGGAGATGTTGGGGCTCTGCAGCACGTGGTAGAGCGAAGTGTAGAACTTCTGGCGCTCGGCGGTGCTGCCGCCTCCGACCTGGACCCGGTTGAGCATCTGGTTCCAGGAGTCGTCGGCCGAGTCGCGCACCGCGCCGAAGTCCCAGCCGCCGTTCTCCGCGGCCAGGTTGGCCTGGGCGCCCGCGACACTGACGTACGACAGGCCCACCTTGAACTGGACGGTGGGGTTCGCCGTGGTGTCGAAGGTGACGTAGGCGCCGGTGTTGGTCCCGGACGCGTCGGTGGAGCCATCGGTGACGCCGGCGCCCGACCAGGTGCCGAAGCCGGTGGGGGTGCGGTCGAAGCGGATGTCGAAGTAGATCTGGTACGTCTTGGACGAGCCGCAGAACCCTCCGGCGGTCACGCTGCCGGTCAGCTCGCCGCCGTTGACGTGCACGGCTCCGGCGCGGCTGCCGGTGGCGCTGCGGCCGGTGGCGACCAGCAGCCGGGAGGTGGCGGAGGCGGGGTAGGTCAGCCTGCCCATGCCGGTGCGGGTGGTGGCGGACAGCTCGACGCCGGTGGCGTAGCGGTCCAGGCGCGTCTTGTAGTAGCCGGGCCGGGCGACCTCGTTCGCCTTGGTGTGGCCGGACGCGTACCCGGTCCAGTTGGAGCCCGGTGAGGTGGTGAGCGCGCCGGTGACGGGCAGCAGCGGCAGGTCCTCGTTGTTGGGGCAGCCGGCGCCGTCGAAGTGGGTGAGGCTGAAGTCCTCGACGGTGGCGTCCTTGTAGCGGTAGCCGGACGGCGAGGCGGTGGGGGTGTCGGGGCTGAACTGCACGCCGCCGAAGGGCACTACGGCGCCGGGGTAGGTGCTGCCCCCGGCGCCGCCCGGCACGGGGTTGGGGGCGTTGCTGTCGTCGGTGCCGATGAACGGATCGACGTACTGGGTCAGCGGCAGCACCGCCGCGTGGGCGGGCGCCGCCGTGGCGAGGCCGACGAGACCGGAGGCGGCCAGGGCGAGGGCGCTCAACGCCCCCGCGTACCGGGAGCGCGGACGGGATCTGGAGGGGTGCACGGATCGGAGCACGAGGGGGGACCACCTTCTCGCGGAGGCCCGCTCGCCGTCCGGCGGGCGGCCTCGGGACGGGGGATGCTCGGAGTGCGGGTGCGTGGTGGGCGTGTGAACGTTACCAATCAACTCAGGATTGTTGAGGTGTCCCTGACGACACGTCAAGGGCCCGGCACGTAACAAGCCGGGGAAACGGACGTCGGGGATGGGAACGTTACCAAGTCCGGGCCCCGTGAAGGCCCAGGCCGCACCAGTGGTCCCAAGGTCGGCTCATTGGGCCTGACATGCGGCTCCGTCTGCAATCATCGACGCATCGCCGTCCGCCGTCCGGGACGGATCCGCCGCTGAGGAGTCCCGTGAAGCGCCCGACGATGAAGGACGTGGCCCGCGCCGCCGGTGTCAGCCCCATGACCGTGTCGCGCGCGGTGTCGGGCGAGCCCGGAGTGTCCCCCGGGACGGCCGCCCGAGTCGAGCAGGCCGTACGGCAGTTGGGCTATCAGCGCAACGACAACGCCCGCAACCTACGCCGCAAGAACCCCGGCACCTCCACGATCGGGCTCGTCGTGGACGACCTGGCCAACCCCTTCTACGCGCTGATGGCCCGCTCGGTGGAGGACGAGGCGCACCGCCGCGGCTGTCTCGTCCTCGTCGGCAGCACCAATGACGAGCCGCGCCGCGAACGCGAGGTCATAGCGGCCTTCACCGCGCGCCAGGTGGACGGCCTCCTCCTGGTCCCCACCATCGGGGGGCACGGCTTCCTCAAGCAGCCGATGGCGGGCGGCACCCGGGTGGTCTGCGTGGACCGGCCCGCCAAGGGGCTGGCCGTCGACACCGTCACGGTCGACAACCGGGCGGGCGCGGAGCGGGCCGTACGCCATCTGCTCGCCCAGGGCCATACCCGGATCGCCTACCTCGGCGACCGGTTCGACATCTGGACCCAGCGCGAGCGCCACGCCGGCTACCTCGACGCGCTGGCCGCGCACGGCATACCCGAGGACCCCGCTCTCGTACGGCACGAACTGCGCAGCCGGCCGGACGCGGCGGCGGCCCTGGCCGCGCTGCGGGGTTTGGACCGGCCGCCCACCGCCCTGTTCACCACCAACGACGTCATCACCATGGGGGTGATGGGCGCGCTCGGGGACGCCGACCGCGTCGCCGTCGTCGGCTTCGACGACTTCCCCCTCGCCGACCGCCTCAGCCCGCCGCTCAGTGTCGTCAGCCAGGACCCGGTCGCGCTCGGCGCCACCGCCGCCCAGTTGCTGTTCTCCCGGATCGACGGCGACCGCTCGGCGCCCAGGTCGGTCGTCCTGCTCACCCGGCTGATCGTCCGCGGCGGCCCGGGACAGCAGGACTCCTGACGCCTTGGCGGACGACTGACGCCTCGACGGACGACGGCCGGGATCAGGGGGTGTCCCCCGCCCAGTCCCAGTGGTGCGGATCGCCCGGCCGCGGTCCGTACCACGCGCGGCCACCCGGTCCGTGCGCACCGATCTCCGTGGCGAGGGCCGCGCCTTCGCCCAGCCGGCGCTCGGTCCAGCCGGTCACGTCGAGCAGCAGTCCGTCGAGCGGGCCCGCCACCAGCTCGCGGTAGACACGCCCCGGCCGCGGCCCGGGGTCCGGATCGTCGTGGTCGGCCCCGTAGACCCGGCGCCGTATCAGCTCGTCCATACCCGCCAGCGTGCCATCCACCACTGACAACGCCGGGTCCGGGCACGGTGACCCGGGTGCGCCGCCCGGGGTGCGGCCCCGCGCCCGATCGCGAACCGTGGTGTCCCGATGGCATTCGGACCCGCAGCCCGGTCCCCGGGCACGGCGGTCGAACGGCTCGACCTGCCCGGCACCGCCGCGTCCGGCGCCGCGCCGCCGAACTCGCCGCTGCCGCGGCCCGGTGGATCTGCGGGGACCGGCGGGTCTGCTGGGCCCGGCGGGTCTGCGGGGTCCGGTGGGTCTGCTGGGCCCGGCGGGTCTGCGGGGTCCGGTGGGTCTGCTGGGCCCGGTGGGTCTGCCCGGGCGGCTGAGCCGCCGTACTCGTTCGAACTGGGCTGTTCCTTGCCGCAGTTGGCGGCCCTGTTCCTGTGCGCCGCCGTGCTCGTCGGGGTGGTGGCCCGGCTCGGGGAGCAGAAGACCAGCTCGACGATCGCCCAGGGGGCGGGGGACTTCGTCTCCCCCGCGGTCGTCATCATGCTGGCCCGCGGAGTCACCGTGATCATGAACAACTCGCGGATCATGGACACGGTCCTGCACTCCATCGAGGGCGTGGTGAAGGGCGCCTCGTCGGGCGTGTTCGCCGTCATCGTCTTCGGGGTGAACCTGCCGCTGGCCTTCCTGATCCCGTCCACGTCCGGCCACGCCACCCTCGCCATGCCGATCCTCGCCCCGCTGGCCGACTTCGCGGGCGTCTCGCGCGCGGTGGTCGTCACCGCCTGGCAGGCGGCGAGCGGCTGGATGAACCTGTGGGTGCCGACGACGGCGGTGACGATCGGCGGGGTCGCCCTCGCCAAGGTCGGCTACGACAAGTACCTGCGGTTCGTCTGGCCCCTGCTGCTCATTCTGGCCGTGCTGATCTGCGGATTCGTGGCGCTGGGCGCGGCCGTGACCTGAGCGGCGGGGCCGGGGCCTACATCCTGCGGTGGGCCGGGTGGTCGCCCATCAGGGCGTCCGTGACCAGGCGCACCCCGCGCGCGAGCCGGCCCAGCTGGTCCAGCTCCGTCGCGTACATGCGGATGGTGTTCTCGATGACCGCCTCCGCCACGCCCAGGGTGGGCAGTTCGGCGCGGCTGGTCTGGAGCGCGACCCGGACCGCGCGCATCTCGTGCTGGAGCTGGAGCTGCGCGTGCCGGGCCAGGATGACGTGGTGGCGTGTCAGCGGCGAGTAGCCGGCGTAGCGGGCCGGCAGCAGGTCGCGCAGCCAGCGGGTCGCGGTGCGTTCCCAGTCGCGCGTGCCGGGTTCCTTGACCTGACAGGGCCAGTCCGGGCTGAGCGCGATGGTGGGGGCCGTGTGGGGCATTCTCGTCGCTTCCGAAGTTGTCGAACTCTGATCGAGAGGTGGGGAGGGGCGGCCCCGGCCTAGGGGTTGGCCGAGGCCGCCCGTGGGCGTCCGCCCGGATCCGAAAGCCTGGATCGGACCTCCGGCTGACGCGAGGAGGGGGGCGTCACGTCGGCTGTCCGCTCTGGGAGGGCGTGGGGAAGCGCCTTCCTTGGCATCTGGGGGATCGGGGGGATCGCCTCCGCCTCAGTAAACATATATACCGTTGAGTAAACAAGGGTATGAAAAAATTCATGCGCCCGTAAGGTGTGAAGATCCCGAGGAGCCCGACGGGAGAATCGGGCGCCAATCGGGTCCTACAGGAAGAAACCGTGCTGGTCGGCGGCCTGCTCGTACTCTTCGAGCCGTGCCTGTGTCCGCTCCGGATCGGCGTCCGCCATCGCCTGGAGCAGAGCCGCGGCGAGCACGCCCGGCGCCGCGTACGAGTCGAACACCAGCCGCGAGCCGGTGCCCGCGGTGAAGGCCACGTCGGCCTCGTCGACCAGCGGGCCCAGGGTGGTGTCGGTGATCAGCGCGATGCGCAGCCCCGCGCTGCGGGCGGCCCGCAGCGCGGCCAGGGTCTCCTTGGCGTGCCGGGGCATGGCGAAGGCCAGCACCCAGGTGCCGCCCGCCGAGCGGGACTGCAGGAGCGCGTCGTAGGCGACGCTGCCGCCCCGCGTCACCAGCCGCACATCGGGGTGGATGCGCCGGGCCGCGTACGCGAAGTACTCAGCGAGGGACACGGAGATCCGCAGCCCGAGGACGGTGAGCGGGACCGAACCGGCCAGCTCGCGGCCGATCTCCAGGACCTGGTTGGTGTCGGCCAGCAGTCTGCGGACGTTCTCCAGGTTCTCGATCTCGGCGTCCACCGCCGCCTGGAGCTCGTTGTGACGGATCTCCTCACGGGTCTCCGGCGACCCCGCGACCGCGCTCAGCGCGATCGGCTGGAGCACGTCCCGCAGCGCCGGATAGCCGCTGTAGCCGAGGGAGACGGCGAAGCGGGTCACGGACGGCTGGCTCACCCCGGCCCGCTCGGCGAGCTCGGTGATGGAGAGGAACACGGCCTCGGTGAGGTGGTCGATCAGGTACTGGGCGATGCGCCGCTGCCCCGGCGAGAGGCGGTGGCCGTCGAAGAGGGCCCGGACCCGGTCCGCCGCGGGGCGCTCGTGGTCCGACGACTGCCCGCTCGGCGTGATCGCAGCCGCCTGGGCGCGCGCCTTCTGCCCCGATGACACCGGCGGGCCTCCTTCTCGTGCCGTGTGTGCTCAAAACATAGCTCACCGCCGCAATGGGCAGGCGCCCGTTCCACCCGTTGGTCACCTGCGCATATACGAGACACCGAGCGTCCCGTCGCACCGGCCGGGGCGGCGCGGGTCTCGTCGCCACCGGTGCGGCCGGCGGACGGATCCTCAAGTACGAGGCCGTCCCCGGCTCGTGAACCTCCATCGGCCGGACGCGCCTCACGCGCGCGCCCGCGAACGACTCCGTCCGCCGCGTCCGCGCCGAGGGGCGGCCGTCTCCCGGTGCACGGACCCGGCTCCGGGCGGGCCCCTCGGCCACCGCGGCGGGCGCGACGGCGGCGCGATCGCGGCCAGGAACGGACCCGCCGTGCCCGACCGCCCTCGCGCACCGCCTAAAATCGTGCCGCCGGCGGGACGCGCCGGCGGCCAGGAGGGACAGCGCGCGGTGAACAGCGACAGTGACGTACCGATCTACGCCCAGCTCATACGGGAACGGGGTGACGTCCCTGGCGACGTGCGCCGGGAGGCCGAGCAGATCCAGCGGCACCTGGAGCAGGTGATCATGCCGTTCCGGCCGGGCCTGCCGACGCCGGGCTTCTTCCGCTGACCACCCGCCCCGCCGCGTCGGCGGAAACCGGTCAGGACCCCGCCTTCGGGCACAGCAGCCTCGGCCCGCCGTCGCCCTTCAGCTTCGCGCTGACGCATCCGGCGGGGACTCCGTGGGAGGCGGTGGCGCCGAAGTTGGCGGTCACCGTCAGCACACCGGCGCCGAAGACGGTGCGCTGTACGGCGCGGTCGGCGGTCAGCCAGCGGAAGGACGTCAGCCGCTCGGTGCCCGCCTTCTGGTGCAGTGGGGCGAAGTACCGTTGCAGCGCGGCCAGTTCGGGCCCGTCCTTCTTCAGGGCCGGGCCGTCGAGGACGTAGTTCAGCGGGATGTTGTAGAGCATCGCCAGCATCGCCCGGGTCGCCTTCTGACGCGGCAGCTTCCCGTAGGACAGCTCCCAGCGCTCGACGTTGACGAGCGAACCGTGCAGGGCGGTCTCGTACAGCGGGACGCGGTACTTGGGGTCGTACATCTCGCGGGCGAGGTCGGCGGGCAGGTCGACCGGCTTGAAGAACGTTTTGGGTGCCTTCTCCGGGGCGTACCCGCCCCACACCTCCTTGTCGCGCTGGAGCGCCCACAGGCCGTCGCCGACAGGGGTGGCAGACCCGTGGTCGAAGGCGAGGACCTGGTTGGCCCAGGCCCCGGCGGACTCGGAGCCGAGGACGAGCCCGCCGTCGCTGAGGCGCTTCATCCGGGCGAGGCGGTTGGCCCGGTCCCGCGCCTTGGTCATCGGGTGGCCGGGGCTGTGGTCCCGGAAGAGGTCCCCGGCCGCGTCGACGTCGAGGAAGTAGCTGTCGGCGCCGTTGGCCACCATGTGGCGGGTGCGGTCCGCGAGGAGGTGCCCGCCCGGCTCGGCCCGCTCGAACGCCTGCGAGCTCAGATAGCAGCCCCGGTTGCCGAACCCCGTCTCCGGCTTGCCCTTGGCGTCGGTCACGCAGTAGTCGGGGTAGACCCGGCCGGGCCACGCCGAGCTCGGTGAGTCGGCGGTGGCGGGGTCCTGCCCATTGGCGAAGGAGTCGTACGGGCCGACGAGGTAGCCGTTCTTCTCGGCGGTGCTCACGGCCCGGGCGCTCATCGGGTCGTTCCCCGCGTCGTAGCCCAGCCACATCCGGCTCACGCCCAGCTTGCGCAGCTCCTCGACGCCCTGCGGGGTGCGCGCGTCGCCCCACAGATAGGCGTGGAAGGCGCCGAGCAGCCTGCCGTCGGCGGGGTTGGTCCTGATCTTGTCGCGGAGACTGCCCAGTCGGCCGTGCTCGGAGAGCCAGTCGCGGTAGTCGACGGCCGGGGCCACCGGGTTCCCGTCGGTGAGGGCGAAGGTGACGGTGTACGAGCGGGTGTCGTCGCCGCGGTCGAAGGTGTGGGTGGCCGTGCCGCGCAGCCGGCCCCGTTCGGCGGCGAACCGCAGCGAGGTGCCGATGTCGGTGGGGACGAGGTAGCTGGCGCCGCGCCCGCCGTAGGTGTAGCCCCACATCGGCATGGTGAGGGCCCCGGAGCCCAGGTCGATCGGCTCCCCGGTGAGCCCGCGCTCGGGGGCGCTCCAGAACGTGTCGCCCACCGGGATGTTCAGGCCCTCGCCGCGCGGCAGCTGGAGGTCGGAGGCGGACGCGTCGGTGCCGGTGACCGGCCAGCGCACCTCCCCGTCGCGCCCGGCGGCCATGTCGACGCGCAGCCGCCCGCGCTCGGCGACGGCCGTGACCGTCAGGCCCTGCGCGGGGTACGTCCAGCGGGCTCCCCCGCGGACCTGTGTGACCGGGCCGGGCCGGCCGAGGCCGGTCGCGGCCGGGCCGGACAGCTCCAGGTCTCCCCCGGCCGCCGGGTGCGCCCGTACGGCCAGTGACGTGGTGTCGATGACGGCGGTGCCGCCCCGGACGGGGACGGTCACCTTGCCGTCGGCGGTACCGGCTGCGGAAACCTCGGCGCCGTTCGCCGTGGTGCATCCGGCGAGCGCGGCGAGGACGAGGGTGGATGCGAGGCCGTGGACCGCGGCACGGCGGGACGTGCGGCGGCGGGCCGGGAGGATTGATCTCATGGGTCGTGAATAGTCGTGCCCCATAAGAGGGTTCTAAGAGATCCGGCTGCCGCCCGGCGCGGGCCGAGCCGTACGAACCACCGGCCAGCTGCCCGCGGCGGGCTCGTGGGGCGCTAGGGAAGGGTGACTTCGGCGCGGAGCGGCAGGTGGTCGGAGGCCTGGCTGTCGAGGACCCGCGCCTGCCGGGCGGTGATGGTGGCGGAGGCGAGTACGTAGTCGATGCGCTTGCGCGGGTTGCGGACGTCGAAGGTGTACCCGGCGCCGTCTCCCGCCTTGGGCCATACATCGCCGAGGATCCTGGTCAGCGTACCGACCTCACCGGCCGCCGGAGGGGCGTTGAGGTCGCCCATCAGCACGGTGGGTCGGCTGGAGCCCTTGATGACGTTGCCCACGGCGTCGGCCTGGGCGAGCCGCTCGGTCTGCGAGGTGTGCTCCAGATGGGTGTTCAGGACGCGCACCGCCGTGCCGTTCACGTTGATGTCCGCCTCGAGCAGGCCGCGCTGCTCGCCCTGGCGCGGCCGGGGCAGCGGGGTGTTGTGCGACTCGACGACGGGGAACCGGGACAGGATCGCGGTCCCGTACTCCCGTCGCGGGGCCCCGGCCTGCGGCGGGTCGAGGCTGAGGTTGGCGCCGTAGACCACCTGCATCCCGAGGCGCTCCGCGAGCCAGCTCGCCTGGTCCACGAAGTCGCTGCGCGCGTCGTAGTGGCGGTCCACCTCCTGGAGGCCGACCACGTCGGCGCCGCTGTCCTTCACGGTGGCCGCGATCCGGTCGAGGTCGAGGGCGTCGTCGGAGTCCGCGCCGTGGTGGATGTTGTAGGTCAGCACGGTCAGGGTCTGAGGTGCCGCCGCCGCGGACGTCGGTGTGACGGCCAGCGGGATGAGCATCAGGACGAGAGCCAGCGCGGGCCTGGCGCACACACGGATCACGGAACACCTCTGTCTTCTTCGAGAATTCAGCGGACAGCGCCGGACGGGCCGAGCACGACCCGGGGCATGCCGACACACCCTGACGGTGTGGGTGCTGCTTCGGACCGGCAGGGCGACAGGGCATGGGCGTGGACGGGGGCGTGGACGGAGAACGGGACGGGGACGAGGGACGGGTTCGATACCTTGCCCTCTAACTCCCCACCAACCGAGCAAGGTTGACAAAAACCATCCGATTGGATGGAAATTCGCCCTCTTTCAAGATCCACCTTGACCGTGAACAGACAACACTATGATTCGTGCGCGCGTTTCCGGCCGCCCGCCCTGGACCCGGAGACCCGGGCCTGACCGCTGCGGTGAAGCTCACGACGCCCGGGCGTCCGCTCCCCCGAGGGAAGGGACGCCCGGGCTCTGCCGTCGGCAGGCCGGGCTCAGCGGCCTCAGAACGTCAGGTTCCAGCTGTCGATCCGGCCGGTGTCACCGCCCGCGTTGTCGTTGACGCGCAGCTTCCAGGTGCCGTTGGCCACCCGCGCTGAGGCGTCGACGGTGTACGTCTGGTGGATGTCGTCCGCGCTGCCGCCGGTGTGGTTGTGCAGGGTGTACACGGTGCCGTCGGGGGCGACGAGGTCGACCTTCAGGTCACCGATGTAGGTGTGCACGATGTTCACGCCCACCTTGAGCGCGGCCGGGGCGTTGCCGCTCACCCCGGTGACGGTGAGGGGGCTCTCCACGGTGGTGTTGTCGCCGACGGCGACATCGGCCGTGTTCTCGAAGTACTTCCCCGGCGGGACGGTGGCGCCGACCGCCTTGAGCGCGTCGACCTGGCCCTCGCCGAAGAACGCGTTCTTCGCGGTGGTGCCGGTGCACCGGCTGTCCGACGGGCAGGGGACGTCGTTGGCCTGGACGGCCAGCTTGTCGCGGAGCTGGGCCGGGGTGATGCCCGGGTTGGCGCCGGCCAGGAGCGCGGCCACCCCCACGACGTGCGGCGAGGCCATCGAAGTGCCGCTCTTCGTGCCGTACTTGCCGCCCGGCAGGGTGGAGTAGACGCCGCTGGAGCCGTCACCGCCCGGGGCCGCGACGTCGATCACGCCGTTGCCGAAGTTGGAGTAGGACGCCTTCACGTTGCCGCTGCCCATCGCCGAGACGGTGACGACGCCCGGCAGCTCGGTCGGGATGTCGAGGCAGGCGTTGGTGATACGGCGGGTGGTGGGCGTCGAGTCGTTGGGGCTCTCGGTGTCGGTCGTCTTGTTCGCCAGGTCGTACGTGGAGTTGCCCGCGGCGGCGACCTGGAGGGAGCCCTTGTTCTCGGCGTACTCCTGGGCGCGGCGCACCCCTTCGATGATGGCGGCCTGGTCGGCGTTGTCCGGGCAGTTGAACTGCCACGGGTCGGTGTAGTAGCTGTTGTTGGTGACCTTGAAGCCGTGGTCGCCCGCCCACACCAGACCGCAGACGGTGTTCTCGGCGTAGAAGAGCGTGGAGCCCGGCTCCGCGAGACGGACCGAGGCGATCTTCACCCCCGGGGCGACACCTACGACGCCCTTGCCGTTCCTGGCGGCGGCGACCGTACCGGCGACGTGCGTGCCGTGGCTGTCGACGTCACGCCAGGCGCCGGTCCGGGTGTCCGGCTTGCCGTAGGCGCAGGAGACCGAGTCGGCGGCGTCGAAGTTGGCGGCGAGGTCCTGGTGCTGGTCGTCCACACCGGTGTCGAGGATGCCCACCTTCACCGAGGACGATCCGGTGGAGACGGCCCAGGCCTGGTCGGCCTTGATCTGGCTCATGTCCCAGCGCACCGGCTCACCGGCCGGGGTGCTGGACTGCGCCGGGTTGGCGGGCAGCGCCGGGTCATAGGCGTCGGCCGGGACGTCCGCGGTGCGGGTGGCGCCGACCTGCTGGACCCCGCCGACGCCCCGCATCGCGGTGGCGAAGGTGCCGGAGGCGGAGTGGGCAACGATGACGCCGATCGCGTCGAAGGACGAGAAGACGGTGCCGCCGTTGGCGGTGACGGCCGAGCGCACCGCCGAGGTGTCACCGGGGGCGGTGATGACCAGATAGGCGCGGGTGCCCGCGGCCCAGGCCGCCGCGCTCCGGGCCGTGACCGGCGCGGTCGCGCGGGCCGGTGCGGCACCGGCGGAGGGTGGGACGGGTTGGGTGCTCGCGAGGGCGGGGGCCGCGAAGGCCAGCGCGGCGCCGAGGGCGGCGGCCCCGGCCAGAAGGCGTCGGGGGCGTCCGGATATGGGGGGTGTCAATGCGTCCTCCGATGACCCGACAGGCACGGATGGCACCTACCGGGTCCTACGAAACGAATGGTGGACGCAAGATGTCAGATCATCAGCCGGGGAGGGAAGTGTCTTTCCCGGTACGGGTGTTCATCTGCGGCACCCGCACCGTGCCCGCGACGGGATCGTCGTCCCCACCGCCCCGCGTCCGCGCGGACGCGGGGCGGTCAGAGCGCGTGCCCGGTCGTCGCGTCGACGTGGGCGGGCACCTCCTCGTGGCGGTCTCCCACCGACAGCGTGCCGCCGGGCTCGAACATGAGGATCGAGGCACCGGACGGCGCGGAGGGTTTGTGCTCGGTGCCGCGCGGCACGGTGAAGACCGAGCCGGCCGGCAGGGTCACGGTCCGCTCACCGCCGTCCTCGCGCAGTGCGATGTGCAACTCCCCGTCGACCACCAGGAAGAACTCGTCGGTGTGGTCGTGGACGTGCCAGAGGTGCTCACCCTCGACCTTGGCGACGCGTACGTCGTAGTCGTTGACGCGGGTGACGATGCGGGGGCTCCACAGGGCGTTGAAGGAGGCGAGGGCCCGGTCGAGGGCGATCGGCAGGTCGGCGGGGGTGTCGTCGGTGACGGGGTGGTTGCTCATGGCCCCATCCTCAGCCGTGGCGCCGCCCCGCCGTGAGTGCTAGAAATCGCATATGCCGCAAGATTCCTCGCACGGGACGCACGGGTCGCGCACCCACCGGGTCGTCGTGATCGTCGACGAGAACTCCAACCCCTTCGAGCTGGGCTGCGTCACCGAGGTGTTCGGACTGCGCAGGCCCGAACTCGGCCGGGAACTCTACGACTTCACCCTGTGCGCCCCGGAGCCGGACACCCTGATGCGGGACGGGTTCTTCACGCTCACCGGAGTCGCGGGGCTGGACGCGGCCGACAGCGCGGACACCCTGATCGTGCCCAACCGGCCCGACACCGACGTGCCCCGGCGTCCCGCCGTCCTCGACGCCGTCCGGCGGGCGCACGCGCGCGGAGCGCGGCTGGTCGGGATGTGCAGCGGCGCCTTCACCCTGGCCGAGGCCGGCGTCCTCGACGGGCGCCGGGCCACCGCGCACTGGCAGTGGGCCGACACGTTCCGGGCCCGCTTCCCCTCGGTCGACCTGCGGCCGGACGTACTGTTCGTGGACGACGGTGACATCCTCACCTCGGCGGGGAGCGCCGCCGCCCTGGACCTGGGGCTGCACCTGGTCCGCCGGGACCACGGGGCCGAGGTGGCCAACTCGGTGAGCCGGCGGCTGGTGTTCGCCGCCCACCGGGACGGCGGGCAGCGGCAGTTCGTGGAGCGGCCGGTGCCGGACACCCCGGACGAGTCGCTGGCGCCGGTGCTCGCCTGGGCGCAGGAGCGGCTCGGCGCACCCCTCACGGTGGCCGATCTCGCGGGCCGCGCGGCCGTCAGCCCCGCCACCCTGCACCGCCGCTTCCGTGTCCAGCTCGGCACCACCCCGCTGGCCTGGCTGACCGGCGAGCGGATCGCCCTCGCCTGCCGTCTCATCGAACGGGGCGAGCAGCGGCTCGACGTGGTGGCCCGGCGCAGCGGCCTGGGCACCGCCGCCAACCTCCGGTCCCGGCTGCGCCGCGAGACGGGCCTGAGCCCCTCGGCGTACCGGCGGCGCTTCGGACCGGAACCGGCGCCCGTACCGGGCTGAGCGCGGGCCGGGGACCGGACGGCGTCCGGCCGCGTACGGAGGAGTCACCCGCGCGCGTGCACCGGTCTCTCCGGGACCCGGGTCAGCTCGCGCAGTACGTGTCCTTCTCCGGACGCTCCCCCGTGGTGAGGTACGTGGTGACCGCGCGGTCGCCGCACGCGTTGCCGTTGTCCAGGTACATCCCGTGGCCGCCGTGGTCGACCGTGACCAGCCGGGCGCGGTCGCCCCAGGCCTGACGCATCTTCAGGGCGCCGAAGTAGGGGGTCGAGGGGTCCCGCAGGCCCTGGATCATCAGCACGTTGGACGGGCCGTCACCGGTGATCCGGACCGGCTTCTCGGCGGGCGCGTCCTTGAAGAAGGCGCAGGGCACGATGTTGACCGGGCTACCCGCCGTGAGGGGGTGGCGGACCCGGTCGGCCGCGACGGCCCGCTCGTAGGAGCCGGGCACCGGCTTGGGCCAGCTCACGTCGTTGCAGATCACCGCGACGGTGGCCGCCGCGTCCTGGTCGCTCAGGGGCCGGGCGAGCGCCGCGGGCAGGACCGGGATCGCCGTGGGGTCCTGGGCCTGCTGGATGAGCCGCGCCAGCATGGGGAAGGACGCGTCCGAGTAGAGGGCCATCTGGAGCGCCTGGCGCAGTTGGTTGCCGGTGAGTGCGACACCGTTCGTGGTCGTCCTCCTCGGTCGCGCGTCGAGCTTCGCCGCGAGATCGAGGACCAACGGCCGCACCCCGGAGGCGTGTTGGGCCAGCCGCAGCCCTTCGGCCTCCCGGGCCGGGGCCGCTGCCCAGGCCGCGAAGTCCGGGAAGCGGATGTCGGCCGCCGGTGCCATGTTGGCCAGCCAGCCGCGCTCGACGCGGCGCGGGTCGGGGTCGCCGCTGCTGTCGAGCACCCAGCGGTCGGTGTGCTGCGGGTACGTCTGCGCGTACACCGCACCCACATAGGTCCCGTACGAGACGCCGTACGCCGACAGCTTGCGCGCGCCGAGAGCCTGGCGGAAGCGGTCGATGTCGCGCACCTCGTTGCGGGAGGTGAAGCTCCGCAGCACCGCGCCCCCGTTGCGCTCGCAGGCCTCGGCGACGCGGCGGGACCTGGCGACGTTCTCGCGGATGTCGCCGCCCGGCCCCGGCCAGGACCGCAGGTTCACCAGCATGCGGTCGGCGGCGGAGAGCCCGCAGCTCGCCGTGGTGCTGGCGCCCACACCGCGCGGGTCGAGGCTGACGAGGTCGTAGGCGCCGCCGGTCTCGGTGCGCAGCGCGGCTCCCTGCTCCGCCAGTTGCCGCAGCCCGGAGCCGCCCGGTCCGCCGGGGATCACCAGCAGTGCTCCGCGCCGCTTGTCCGGGTTCTGGCCGCGCAGCCGGGACACGGCGACGGTGACGCTCGGGCCCCGCGGGTGGGCGTAGTCGAGCGGCACGGGCAGCGAGGCGCACTCCTGCCCGCTCACCGCGCCGTCGAAGGCGCAGGGTTTCCAGTCGAGCGCGGGCGCCCCGGTACCGGCGGAGCGGGCCTGGGCCGCCGGGACGGCGGTGGCGGTGAGGGCCGTGGTGGCGGCGGCGAGGGAGAGGGCGATCGCGAGGCCTCTGTGGCGGTAAGTCGTCATGGGACAAGGGTGGTTGAGCGGTTCCCGCGATCCCATCCGGCAGGCAGGCCGCCCGCGGTGGGGTTATCCCCCGGGCCCCCTCCAGCCCCCCTGCGGGCAGCCGGAGGGGTGGGCGGGGTCAGCGCACGATCTGGTCGCCGTCCGGCACGTCCTCGACCGTCACGACGGCGCGCGGCTGCCCCCGGCCAGTCCGCCGGTGCGCAGCCGTACCGTCACGGTCAGACAGCTGGTGACGGAGGGGTAGGTGAGCACACCGCCCCGGGCCACCTCCCGGACCTGACCCCGTCACGGTGGCGGTGGCGGGCGCCGGGCGGACATGGGCGAGGGAGACGACCGGGGCTGTCCGCGGCTGTGCCCGGACCGGAGCGGTGGTCACGGCCGCGAGGAGGGGCAGGGCCAGGGCGAGCACCACGGCACGTGCTCCGGTACGGGTCCGGGAGGTGTGCCGGGGCGGCTGGTGGGAAGGCAAGAGGACTCCTGTTCAGGGATGAGGGCGACGGGCGTCCGTACGGTCGCACCGACCGCCCGCTTCCTATCATCCGAGGTCAGGGCGGCTCCCGACAGAGCGGCCACGTGCGGCGCGGGCCGAGGCGCGGGCCCGGGCCGACATGGCCCGTACGGCCCGGCCCCCACGCCCCCGCTCCAGGGCCCCGCCCGCTCGGCCGCGGCGAAGGCGAAGATCCATGGGTATCGACAGAAGACACACGGGTCGTACACAGTGGCCTCCCGTTGTCGTGACCGAGCCAGCAGCGCCGAGGAGCCACCGTGACCAAGTGGGCAGGCCGGACCGCCGTCGAGATAGCCGAGGCCGTCCGGCAGGGGGTGGTCACCCCGCGCGAGGTGGCCGCCGACCACCTGGCGGCGATCGCCGCGCGGAACGGGCGCGTCGGCGCGTTCCGGGTGGTGCGCGCCGCCGCCGCGCTCGCGGAGGCGGACGCGGTCGGTGCCCGTACCGATCTGGCCCGGCTGCCGCTGGCCGGTGTCCCCGTGGCCGTCAAGGACAACCTTCCGGTACGCGGTGAGTCGACCCGCAACGGCTCCGCGGCCACCCCGGCGGCACCCGCGGCCGAGGACCACGTCACCGTCGCGCGGCTGCGGGCGGCGGGCGCGGTGGTGGTGGGGCTGACGCACGTACCGGAGCTGTGTGTCTTCGGGACCACCGACGGCGTCCACGGCATCGCCCGCAACCCCTGGGACCCCTCGCGTACGGCAGGTGGTTCGTCCGGGGGCGGCGCGGCGGCGGTCGCGGCGGGGCTGGTGCCGCTCGCGCTCGGCAACGACGGTATGGGGTCCCTGCGGATACCGGCCGCGCACTGCGGTCTGGTCGGCCTCAAGCCCGGCACCGGGCGCGTCCCCGCCGAACTCGGCGGTGGCTGGTTCGGGATGTCGGAGAACGGTCCGCTGGCGACGACGGCGGCCGACGCGCGGCTGATGTTCTCGGTGCTGGCGGGTGAGACACCGCCCACCGGCGACGAGCCGGCGAGCCCGCCGCGTCCGCTCAGGATCGCCGTCTCCACCCGCAGCCCGATCGCCGGGGTGCGGGTGACCGGCGCCTACACCGCGCTCACCCGCCGGGCGGCCCGGGCGCTCGCGGGGGCCGGGCACCGGGTGTCCGTCGCCCACCCGCCCTACCCGCTGACCTTCGGCACGGTCGTCCTGGCCCGCTGGACGGGCGGCACCGCGCAGGACGCCGAGGGGCTCGACCCACGTCTGCTGACCCCGCGCACCCGGCGCCACGCGGCGATCGGGCGGGCCGCCGAACGGCTCGGGATGCTGCGCGCGGACCACCGGGGGGCCCTGAACCGGCGGCTCGCGCCCTTTTTCGGGGAGTACGACGTTCTGCTCACCCCCGCGCTGGCCCGCCGCGGCCCGGCGGCCGAGGCGTGGCACGAGCGCGGCTGGCTGGCCAACGTCCTGGTGAACACCGCCTGTTCGCCGATGACCCCACCGTGGAACCTCTCGGGTCACCCTGCCCTCGCGATGCCGTTCGGCTCGCTGCCCACCGGCCTGCCCGGTTCGGTCCAGCTCGTCGGCCGGCCGGGCTCGGAACACCAGCTCCTCGACCTGGTGGCTCAGTTGGAGGGCTCCGACCCCTGGACGCGCACCGCGCCGGTCACCGGTCGGGGCGGGGCTTGACTGAGAGCGCACTCCAATTCGTAGCGTCGGCGGCATGACAGCACATCCCGCATCCCGCACGACCCGTACGACCCGTACGACCGACGCGACCGACGCGACCGCCACGACGACACCGCAGCGCGGGATCGGATCCGGCTTCGGACAGCGCAGTACGGCGCGGGAGGTGCTGCGCGGCATCGACCTCACGGGCAGACTCGCCCTCGTCACCGGCGGCTACTCCGGGCTCGGCCTGGAGACCACGCGGGCGCTCGTGGGGGCCGGGGCCCGGGTGGTGGTACCCGCCCGGCGGCCCGCCGCCGCGCGGGAGGCACTGGCCGGACTTCTCTGCGCCGACGGCGGGCCCGGCGCCGAGGTCGACACCCTGGACCTGTCCGACCTCGACAGCGTCCGCGCCTTCGCCGACCGTTTCCTGGCGTCCGGCCGGGCCATCGACATCATGATCGGCAACGCGGGTGTCATGGCCTGCCCCGAGACCCGGGTCGGGCCCGGCTGGGAGGCACAGTTCGCGACCAACCACCTGGGCCACTTCGCCCTGGTCAACCGCCTCTGGCCGGCGCTGACGGCGGGCCGGGCGCGGGTGGTGGCGGTCTCCTCGCGCGGCCACCAGCTCGCCGGAATCCGCTGGGACGACGTCCACTTCACGCGCGGCTACGACAAGTGGCTGGCCTACGGGCAGGCCAAGACGGCCAATGTGCTCTTCGCGGTCCACCTGGACGCGCTGGGACGGGACGCGGGGGTACGGGCGTTCGCGCTGCACCCCGGCGAGATCCTCACGCCCCTGACGCGGCACGTCTCGCGCGAGGAGATGCTCGACGCGGGGTGGGTCGACGAGGAGGGGAACGTGGCCGACTCGTTCAAGACACCGCGGCAGGGCGCGGCGACCCAGGTGTGGGCGGCGACCTCGCCGCGGCTGGCGGGTCTGGGCGGCGTCTACTGCGAGGACTGCGACGTGGCGGAGCCCGCGGTCCCGGGCGGTGGCCCGACGGACGGAGAGGTGGGACGCGACGCACTCACCACCGGCGTCAGTGCCCACGCGACCGATCCGGTCCAGGCCGCACGGCTGTGGCGGCTCTCCGCCGAACTGACCGGGGTGGACGCGTTCGCGCCGAGCGCCTGACGAGGGAGGGAGCGGTTCGGGCGTCGCGCTCCGGCGGCCCCGAACCGCATCCATCCCCGTCGCCGCCCGTGCGTTGCCCCCGCCCCGCCCCCGGCCCTCACCCCGCCCTCGCGGGTGGGGCTTCCCCCGCCTACGTAAGTGAAGCTTCAACCGTCCTGCCCCGCCCGCGAGTTGGCGTGAAGTCAAGATGACTGGCACCGGGCGCACGTGGCATGATCACCTTCGCGTTACTCCCGAGTAACGACCCCCCTCCTCCCATCCGAAGGTCACATTCTCCGTGCGCACGTTCACCACCCGCCTTCTGGTGCCCGGTCTGGCCACCCTGGCCCTCGCCGCCACCGGCTGCTCCTCCTCCGGGCACAGCGACGCGGCACAGCCCGGCAGCACCTCGACCATCGCGGTGGCCGCCGACGACACGCGGCAGCTCGACGTGGCCGCCGCGCCGCAGGAGGCGTCCGCGCCGACGGCGGTGGCCCGCCCCGGTACCGGCAAGGGCCGCCCGCAGAAGTCCTCGCTGAAGGTCGCCTCCTACGACCGGACGAGCCGACGGGCCGTCATATCCACGCCGGTGCAGCGCCCCACCGGCGCGCCCGGCGACTCGCCCGCGCCCGACAAGCCCGTGGCCGTCGGCGACGTCATCGCCAGCGCGCCGGCCCCGGGCGCCCCCGACGGACTGCTCGCCAAGGTCACCGAGGTCGTCGGGAAGACCGGCCACGGCACCGAGGTGAAGACCGCCCCCACCACGCTCGCCTCGGTCCTCAAGGACGACAGGGCCGACGGCAAGGTCCCGGTCGACCCGTCCTCGGTGAAGGTCGAGCCCCTGATGAAGGGCGTCACCTTCTCCTGGGCCAAGGGCAAGGGCCTCACCTTCGGCCCCAAGGGCGCCAAGCTCCCCCTCGGCAACCTGCGCCTGGACGTGAACGCCGCCGTCGACACCGCCAAGGACGCCCCGGCCTCCGCCGGCGCCTCGGTCTCCGGCTTCGTCCAGCTCGCCCCCGAGGTGGAGTTCGCGTACGACGGCGGCTCGCACGGCACCGGTCCGCGCACCGCGTTCCTCGGCATGAGCGGCGACTGGTCCTCGCAGTGGGCGCTCAAGGGCCGCGCCGCCGCCGGCACGGGCGCACCCAAGCGCATCCCGTTCGCCAAGCTGCACAGCGCGCCCGTCATCCAGGTCGGCCCGGTCCCGGTCGTCGTCAACCTCGACCTGACCTGCTACGTCCAGGTCGAGGCGGACGGGCACGTCACGCTCGATGTGGCGCAGGACGTCAAGGGCGACTTCCGTGTCGGCGGCAGCTACGCCTCCGGCAAGGGCTGGACGCCGGTCAGCACCTCCGCCGTGCACAGCTCGCCGGTGACGGCCACCGTGACCGCGGCCGGACGCGTCAAGGGAGCCATGGGTGCCGAGGCCTCCGTCGGCCTGTACGGAGCCGTCGGCGTCAGCGCCGACTTCGCGCCCTATCTGCGCGGCGAGGCCGATGTGAAGGCGACCGCGTCGAGCGACGGCAAGGCGTCCGTGTCGGGTGCCTGGGCCGTGTACGGCGGGTTCGACCTCAGCGGACAGCTCCACTTCCAGCTGTCGCTGTTCGGCACTCCGGTCTTCGAGCGCCGCGTTCCGCTCGGCGCGCTGCACCGCGAGTGGCCGCTCGCCGAGGGCCACGCGGCGCGCTAGGACTCGGCCGCGAGCACTCGTCCGGCGGGGGGCCCACGAGGTGCGGGCCCCCCGCCCCGTAGCGCATTCTTGCTGTATCACCTACCGCGCGGCGCGCGGACGAGGGCAGACAAGATGACTGAAAGCGCCGAGGGCCGGCGCTGGGCGCCGGGAAAGCTGACCGCACTGCTCACCGGGGCCGTGGCGGAGGGCATGCGCGCCGTCGGCGGCCATGTGGGCGGAGTGTACCTGCGCTCCAGCACACCCGGGCTGCTGCGGCTGGCCGTGCTCGCCGGGCTGCCCGGGCCGCTGTTCCGCCCCTGGTGGCGCATGCACGTGGACCGGCCCTTCCCGGTCGCCGACTCCCACCGGCTCGGCGTGGAGATCCAGCTCGCCGACCCCACCGAGACCATGCGCCGCTACCCCCAGCTCGCCGCCGGGCTGCCGTTCCGCTTCGGCTCGGTGTACGTACCGGTCGTGGGGGCGTCGACGGCGTACGGCGTCCTGACCGTGCTGTGCCCCGCCGCGCCGGACGCCACCTCCGCACCCCGGGACCGCGACCGCCTCACCGAGGCCGCTCAGAGCCTGGGCGCCGCCCTGCTCGAACTGGACCAGGAGGGTCCGGAGGTCGTCTGGGACGGCGAGCCGCTGTGCGTGGCGCCCCAGGCCGACGGGGTACCGGCCGACCGGGCGGCCGGGGAGCACGCCGCCGACCTGCTCCCCGAAGGTGTCTTCACCCTGGACCGGCTGGGCCTGATCAGCTACGTCAACACGAGTGCCGTCCAGCTCCTCGGCCGCCCCCGCAGCGAACTGCTCGGGCAGCCCCTCGGACACGCCGTGCCCTGGCTGGAGGAACCCACCTGCCAGGACCATCTGCGCGGCGCACTCCTGTCCAGGGACCCGGTGCACTTCCAGGTCCGGCGTCCGCAGCCGGCCGGCGCGGACCCCCTGGCCGGGGAGCGGTACGGCGACCGGCTCTCGCTGTCCGTCTACCCCGGCCCCGACGGACTGACGTTCACGGCGGTCCCCGTGGGCCGGGAGGCCGACACCGCGGGGGCCGCCTCCCGGACCGGCGCCGGTGCCCGCGACGGCCGGGAGCCCGGTGGTCCGCCGTTCGGCCCCCCGCCGGCCCCGGCGGCGCCCGACGCCGCCCCGGCCGCGTCCGCGAGCCGGGCGGGCGGGGCGGAATCCCTCTACCCGCCGGTATTCCTCGCCCTGGCCCTGAGCGAGGCGGTCACCGCCCGCCAGGTCTCCGCCGTGGTGATGCAGGAGCTGCTCCCCGCCTTCGGCGGCCGTCGCCTCGCCATCTACCTGCTCCAGGACCGGCACCTCTACCTGGCCTGGGAGAGCGGCTTCCCCAAGGGCTTCCTCGACCCCTTCGACGGAGTGGCGCTGGATGTGCGGCTGCCCGGCGTCGACACGCTCACCCACGGCCGCCCGCTCTTCTTCGAGTCGATGGAGCAGCTCGCCGCGGCCTATCCCGGCATCCCGCTCGACGCCGAGGAGGGCGCCCGCGCCTTTCTGCCGCTGATCGCCTCGGGCCGCCCGGTCGGCTCCTGCATCCTCGGCTTCGACCGGCCGCGCGGCTTCAGCCCGCAGGAGCGCACGGTCCTCACCGCGCTCGCCGGTCTGATCGCCCAGGCCCTGGAGCGGGCCCAGCGCTACGACACCGAGGCCGCCCTCGCCCGCGGCCTCCAGGCGGCCCTGCTCCCCCACCGCCTCCCCGTCCACCCCGGGGTGGAGACGGCGGCACGGTATCTGCCCGGCACCCAGGGCATGGACGTGGGCGGCGACTGGTACGACGTGGTCGAGGCCGGGGACGGTCTGGCCCTGGTCATCGGCGACGTCCAGGGACACGGGGTGCAGGCCGCCGCCACCATGGGCCAACTGCGCAGCGCGGTGCGAGCGTTCGCGCTCGGCGGGCATCCGCCCGAGGAGGTCATGAGCGGCACCAACCGGCTGCTCATCGACCTCGACCCGGGCCAGTTCGCCAGCTGCTGCTACATCTGGCTCGACCCGCTCACCGGCGAGGCGCGGGCGGCCCGCGCCGGGCATCCGCAGCCGCTGCTGCGCCACCCCGACGGCCGGGCCGAGGTCCTGGACCTGCCCGGCGGTGTGGTGCTCGGGGTGGCGCCGGACGCGGTCTACCCGGTGGCGGACCTGCGGCTGGAGCCGGGCGCGGTGCTCGCCCTGTACACCGACGGGCTGGTGGAGCGGCCGGGTACCGACATCGACGAGGGCGTCGAGCGGCTGCGCGCCTCCCTGTCCCGCGCCGCCACCCCCACCCGGCGCACCGGCCCGTCCCTGGGCGGCACCGCCGACCTGCTCATCGAGGAGGCCCGGCTGGTCACCGACCGCCCGGACGACATCGCGCTCCTGCTGACCACCCGCCGCGCCCCGCGCTCCCCCGCGCCGCCCGGCGGACCGTGACGTTCGCCGCAAACCGTGTCCGGCCGTTGTGGACCGGCCCGGGGAGCTGATCAAGTACGTACGGCAGCACGTACGAGCGCGCCGGGCGACCGCCGGCCGAGCGGGAGACCAGGAGAACGCCCCATGACGACCGGGTACTTCACGTCCGTGGACGATGTCCGCGCGCGCCTGGCCGAGGCCGGCTATCTGGCGTCCACGGCCGTCGCCACCACCGTCTTCCTCGCCGACCGGCTCGGCAAGCCGCTGCTCGTCGAGGGCCCGGCGGGCGTCGGCAAGACCGAGCTCGCCAAGGCGGTCTCCCGGGTCGCGGACGCGGAACTCATCCGGCTCCAGTGCTACGAGGGCGTCGACGAGTCCCGGGCGCTGTACGAGTGGAACCACGCCAAGCAACTGCTGCGCATCACCGCGGGCCGCGAGGAGTCCTGGGACGAGACCCGCACGGACATCTTCGGCGAGGAGTTCCTGCTCCCCCGCCCGCTGCTCACGGCCATCCGCGGCAGCGATCCCAAGGTCCTCCTGATCGACGAGATCGACAAGGCGGACGTGGAGGTCAAGGGACTGCTCCTCGAAGTCCTCAGCGACTTCCAGGTCACCGTGCCCGAGCTCGGCACGATCACGGCGACGCGCCGCCCCTTCGTGGTGCTCACCTCCAACGCGAGCCGGGAGCTCTCCGAGGCCCTGCGCCGCCGCTGCCTCTTCCTGCACATCGGCTTCCCCGAGGAGGAGCTGGAGCGCCGCATCGTACGGATGCGGGTGCCCGGCCTCGACCAGGCGCTGGCCACCTCCGTGGTGCGGGTGGTGGGGGCGCTGCGGGCGATGGACCTGCGCAAGGCGCCCTCGGTCGCGGAGACCGTGGACTGGGCCCGTACGCTGCTCGCGCTCGGCGCCGGCACCCTCGACGAGACCGTCGTGCGCGACAGCCTCGGCGTCCTCCTCAAGCACCAGGACGACCTGCTCAAGGCCGCCGCCAAACTCGATCTGGACGCCGTGTGACCGCGCTGCCCGACCGGCTCACGGGGCTGGTCCGCACGCTGCGCACGCACGGGCTGCGGATCGGGCCGGGCGAGACCGTCGACGCGGCGGCGGCCCTGGAGGTGCTGGGCTTCGACGACCGCGAGCGGATGCGGGAGGGGCTGGCGGCGGCGCTGCTGCACCACGAGGGCCAGCGGGCGGTCTTCGACCCCGTCTTCGATCTGTACTTCCCGCTCCGCGTCGGCGCCCCGCCCGCCACCGGCGGTGACACGGCGGACCTGCGCGAGCGGCTGGCCGCCGCGCTCGCCGCCGACGACCGGGCGGCGCTGGGGCGGTTGGCCGCCGAGGCGGTGGACGCGCTCGGCGGATACGGCGCCTCGCCCGGCTCGGACGGCTTCTCCGCGCACCAGACCCTCGACCGGCTGCGCCCGCAGACCCTGCTCGCGCGGGTACGGGCCACCCTCGCCCAGGGGGCCGGGGGCGCCGACTTCACCGACCGACTGACCGACGACGAGATCAGGCGCCGCGTCCAGGGGTTCCGCGAGCAGGTCGCCACCGAGGCGCGCCGCCGGGTGGCGCAGCGCCGCGGCACCGACGAGATCGCGCGCCGGGCCGTGCGGCCGACCGCCGACCGGGTCGACTTCCTGGTGGCGGGCCGCGCCGAGCTCGACGAGCTGCGCCGTTCGGTGCAGCCGCTGGCGCGCAGACTGGCCACCCGTCTCGCGGTCCGCCGGCGCCGCGCGGCCCGCGGCCGGATCGATCTGCGCCGCACCCTGCGCGGTTCGCTGTCGACCGGCGGTGTTCCCATGCGCCCGGTCCTGCGCCGCCGCCGTCCCGTACGCCCGGAACTCGTCCTGCTCTGCGACGTGTCCGGCTCGGTCGCCGGGTTCGCGAACTTCACCATGCTCCTGGTGCAGGCGCTCCACGACCAGTTCAGCCGGGTACGGGTGTTCGCCTTCGTCAACCGCGTCGACGAGGTCACCGGCCTGCTGCACAAGGGCGCGGCGGACCCGGCGGGCCTGGCCGAGCGCATCGCCGGTGAGGCGGCGGTGACGGGATGGCACGACAGCAGCGACTACGGCACCTCGCTCGGGGAGTTCGCCGAGCGCCACCTCGACGCGGTCGGCCCGCGCACCGCCGTCTTCGTCCTGGGGGACGCCCGGACGAACATGAGGGACCCCAACGTCCCGGCGCTGCGCCGTATCGCGGAGCGCGCCCGCCGGGTCTACTGGCTCAACCCCGAACCGCACTCCCTGTGGTCGACCGGGGACTCCGCCGCGCTCGCCTACGCCGAGGTGGTCGAGATGCACGTGTGCCGCAACGCCCGGCAGCTCGGCGGCCTCGTCGCCCGGCTCCTGCCGGTGTGACCCGGTAGGCCCCGGGCCGACGGACGTCAGCCGCGCGCCGGTTCGATGTTCTGGTTGGCGTGGAAGAGGTTGTGCGGGTCGTAGGCGCGTTTGACCGCGGCCAGCCGGTCGTACTGCTCGCCGTAGGTGGCCCTGACCCGTTCCTGGCCCTCGCCCGCGCCGATGAAGTTCACATAACCGCCGCCCATGGAGTGCGGGTGCAGTTCCTCCCAGTAGTCCACGCACCACTGCCGGACGGTCTCGGCGTTGGCCGGGTCGGGGTCGATGCCGCCGATGACCCCGGACCAGACGGCGTCCCGGTAGCCCCAGGCGGTGTCGCCCGGCTTGACGCGGTGGGCGGCCCCGTCGACCGGGTACAGGTGCATGGTCGACAGATCGGTGGGGATGCCCTCGGCGTACTTGGCGTGGACGTCGACGGCCCCGTCGGTGATCCGGTCGAAGAACGCGCCGCGCCAGTACCACTGCAGGCCCGCGGGGATCAGCTCGTCGAACATGCTCTGCATCATCGGGTACGGCATCGGGGCGGTGAAGTGGAAGGCGGGCGGGCCCGGTTCGGCCACCGGCGCGAAGACCTGGTCGGCCTGGTCCGGGTCGCCGGTCCAGCACCACACCACCGCGCACATCTTCTGTCCGTGGATCTCCTCCGGGAACGGTGGCCCCGGCGGGACGACGAGCACGGCGAAGAACCCGTTGAGGTCCTCGGGCGCCTGCGGCAGGAACTCGCGGTACCACCGCAGTACGTCGCCGATGCGGTCCGGTGTCCACAGGGTCACGCCGAGCACCACGGTGTGCACCGGGTGCAGCGAGAAGGTGAAGGCGGTGACGACGCCGAAGTTGCCGCCGCCGCCGCGCAGCGCCCAGAACAGGTCGGGGTGGTCGCGCTCGTTCGCCGTGACGAAGCTGCCGTCCGCGAGCACCACGTCGGCGGCCAGCAGATTGTCGATGGTCAGGCCGTACTTGCGGGTCAGATGACCGTGGCCACCGCCCAGCGTCAGTCCGGCGACGCCCGTCGTCGACATGATGCCGCCCGGTGTGGCCAGCCCGAACGCGTGGGCGGCGTGGTCCAGGTCGGCCATCAGGGAGCCGCCGCCGACCTGGGCGATCTCCGCCGAGGGGTCGACGCGCACCCAGCGCATCGGCGACAGGTCGAGGGTGACCCCGTCGTCCACCAGGCACAGCCCCGCCCCGCTGTGCCCGCCTCCGCGGACGGCCAGTTCGAGGCCGTGGTCGCGGACGAAGTCGACCGCGTCGATGACGTCGCCGGCGTCCGCGCACCGCACGAACGCGGCCGGCCGCCGGTCGATCATCGCGTTGTAGATCGTGCGCGCCTCGGTGTACTCCGGGTCCTGCGGGCCGATCACCGGACCGCGCAGCACGGTCCGCATCGCTTCCAGCGTCGTCCCGTCCATGACGCTCTCCTTGCCGCGCACGGCAGGTCCGGGGACCCGCCCGGCCCTTCCCCTGCTGGGGCCGCCGGTGGTTCTCGCGCGCCGGTGCCCCGGCGCCCCCACGGGTCTCGGCCGCTGACGGGCGCCACAGGGCTGACACCTCAAGCGTCTCCCCGCGGCCGGGGACTCGCAATCCCCCGGCCCGGGGCCCCGTCCCTGGAGATGACCGGGCCCGGCCGCGGGCGCACGATGGGGGCATGGACGCCCGTTTCGGTGACATCAGCACCCCGGGCCGGACCGCCGGCCCGGCCGAGGGCATCAGCCCCGAGGAGCTCGCCCTCGCCGCCCGCAACCACGCGCTGCCCCTGGAGGCCCTGCGCTACGACGTCACCCCGCCCGGGCTGCACTACGTCCTGGTCCACTACGACATCCCGTACACCGACGCCGACACCTGGGAACTCACCGTGGACGGGCGGGTGCGCACCGCGCTCACCCTGGACCTGGCCGCTCTGCGCTCCTTCCCGGCGGTCACCCACCGGGTGACCATGGAGTGCGCGGGCAACGGCCGGGCCCTGCTCTCCCCGCGTCCCGTCAGTCAGCCGTGGCTGATGGAGGCGGTGGGAACCGCGGAGTGGACGGGGGTGCCGCTGCGCACACTGCTGCTCGCCGAGGCCGGGGTGGAGCCGGACGCGGTGGAGGCGGTCTTCACCGGCGCGGACCACGGCGTCGAGCGCGGTGTGGAGCAGGACTACCAGCGCAGCCTGCCGCTGGGGGAGGCCCTCGGCCGGGACCCCGAGGTGCTGGTGGCGTACGAGATGAACGGCGCCCCGCTGCCGCCCCAGCACGGCCGTCCGCTGCGGCTGGTGGTCCCGGGGTGGTACGGCATGGCCCATGTGAAGTGGCTGCGCGCCATCACGCTGACCGCGACCCCGTTCACCGGCTTCCAGCAGCAAGTGGCGTACCGCTACCGGCAGTCGGCGGGGGAGACGGGCGAGCCGGTGACCAGGATCGCTCCGCGCGCGCTGATGATCCCGCCCGGCTTCCCGGACTTCATGTCCCGCACCCGTGTGGTGCGCCCCGGCCGCGTCCTGCTGGAGGGCCGGGCCTGGTCGGGGCGGGCGCCGGTCACCCGGGTGGAGGTGAGCACGGACGACGGGCGCGAATGGTCCGAGGCGGAGCTCGCCCCGGCGGTCGGCCACGGCTGGGCGTGGCGCCGCTGGCGGGCCCTGTGGACGGCCACCCCCGGCCGCCACGTCCTGAGCCCCCGCGCCACCGACGCCGGGGGCGCCACCCAGCCGCTCACCCAGCCCTGGAACCGCGGCGGTTTCGCCAACAACGTGGTCCAGCGGGTCGAGGTGTTCTGCCCCGAGGACGGCTGAGCGGACCGGGCCGCGGGCTCAGGAGGGCTTGGTGGTGGAGAGCGCGGTGACCTTCACCTTGTTGTCGCACTCGGCGAACACCCCGTCGTCCAGGGCCGTCTGGTATCGCCCGGCACCCGGCACCCCGAGGACGACGGTCGGGTACGAGGAGGGCTCGGCCCCCGACACGCAGTATCCGTCGGCCTCGCCCTGGACCTGCACGAACGTGAGCTTGGTCCAGGCGTGGGCGCCCGGGGTGAGCAGGACCGTGGCGGCGGTGCCGGTGGGGGTGACGGCCAGGGGGACGTTCTTGTCGGGTGCGCCGTTGCCCGCCCCGGCCACCGTGATGAACCCCTTCACCGAGCAGGGGTGCGCGGAGGTGTTGGTGAAGCCGACGACGGCCGCGCCGAGGCCGGTGCCCTGGGGGCGGTTGGCGGCCTGGTGGGCCGGGGTGACCTTGAGGTCGCTGAGTGCGCACTTGGGGGCCGCGTGCTTGGGCTTGGTGCTGCCCGCGGTTCCCGGCTCGGCGGGGGGCTTCGCGGTGGGCGCGGTGGTGTGCGGTGTGGCCTTGGCGGTGGGGATCACGGGGGACGCGGCGGCCCCCGGAGCGGATCCGCCGCCACTGCCCGGCTCACAGCCGACCACCAGGACACCGGCCACCGCGGCCGTCGCCGCCACCGTGATCGCACGACGCATATGTGAGTAGTCCATGACTCCCCCGAGGATAGGCCGGTACACCCCGGCGCTCGCCGTACAACACACCGTGGCGGCGGGAACGGTTCGCGCGGGTGAGGAGGTGTGGCACGACGGTGACAATTGCGCCACGCCCCGGACGGGGGGCGGGCTCGCCCGGGCGGCCCGCCGTTTGACACGTCCTCGTCACCGACCCCATGATTCCACTAGTCAACTAGTGGAATCATGGAAAGGGGGGAGGCGTGCGCGACATGACCGCTCCTGGCACGGCCGACACCCGCTGGGCCCTGGAAGCGCGTGGGCTGGGGAGGAAATACCGCCGGGGCTGGGCCCTGCGGGACTGCACCTTCCGGATTCCGGCCGGGCGCATCTGCGGACTGGTGGGACCCAACGGCGCCGGAAAGAGCACCCTGCTCAACCTGGCGACCCGGCTCGTCGAGCCGAGCACCGGTGAGCTGCGGATCTTCGGCATCCCCGCGGGCTCCCCCGCCGCGCTGCCCCGGTTCGCGTATCTCGCCCAGGACAAACCGATGTTCAAGCGGTTCACCGTGGCCGAGTCGCTGCGGCTGGGCCAGGAGCTCAACCCGAGCTGGGACCAGGACGCGGCCGAGCGCATCGTGCGCGGCGGGGCCGTCCCGATGAACGCCAGGATCGGCAGCCTCTCGGGCGGCCAGCGCACCCGCGTGGCCTTCGCGCTCGCCTTCGGCAAGCGGCCCGACCTGCTGCTCCTGGACGAGCCGATGGCCGATCTCGACCCGGTCGCCCGCGACGAGCTGAGCTCGCTGCTGATGGCCGAGGCCGTGGAGCGCGGCACCACGGTCCTGATGTCCTCCCACATCCTGGGTGACCTCGAGCACATGTGCGACTACCTCCTCGTCCTCGCCGACGGCCGGGTCCGGATGGCGGGCGAGACGGACGAGCTGGTGCCGATGCACACCCTGGTCACCGGGGTCACCACCGACCAGGTCCTGCCCGCCGCCCTGAACACCCACACGGTGATCGAATCCCGCACCGCCGGACGGCAGTTCACGGCCATGGTGCGCACCGAGGGGCCGCTCACCGGCGACTGGCAGCTCGCCGAGCCCAGCATGGAAGAAGTCCTGCTCGCCTACCTCCGCAACCCCCAGGCGCCCGCGCTGCTGTCCCCGGCCGCCGCTCCCGGCCACCAAGAGGAGTACGCCGTATGAGCACCGTCACCCGTCCCTCCGCCACCGAGGAGCCGACCCGTGCCAGGCCCGGGCGGCTGCGCGGACTGCTCTGGCTGATGGTGCGCCAGCACCGGGCCGTCCTGATCGCCTGCGCGGCGGCGGTCCTGATCGGCGGCGCCCTGATCATCCACCAGCGCGGCGCCATGCTGGACGAGGCGCACGCCGCCGGCTGGCCCACCGCCCGCGTGGACGACCTCGACGGCGCCCGGCGCATGCGGCTGTCGGACACCTTCAACAGCTACGCCTCCTATGTGGGGTATCTCCCGCTGCTGTTCGGTGTCTTCCTCGGCGCCCCGCTGCTCGCCGCGGACCAGGAGAACGGCACGGCACGGCTGGTCACCACGCAGTCGGTGCCCCGCTGGCGCTGGCTGCTGTGGAAGGTGGGCTTCGCGCTGGGTCTCGTCGTGGTGACCACCGCGATCCTCGGAGCGCTGCTCACCTGGTACTGGCACGCGGCGCGGCCGTTCGTCTCCGGCGACTGGCTGGAGGGGACGATCTTCAACAACACCGGGCCCGTGCTGCTCACGACCGCGCTGTTCACGACCTCGCTGGGCATCGTCATCGGCGCGCTGGTGCGCCGTGCGGTGACCGCGATGACGCTCACCTTCTTCGGCGCCTACGCGTTCTCGGTGGTCTTCGACTACCTCAAGCCGCACCTCGCCACGCCCCGCCGGGTCGCCTTCCCCCTGGAGAGCTCACAGCCGGCGGTGCTCGACGGCGCGTCCCAGGTGGATCAGTGGATCGGCACCGCGTCCGGCAAGCTCTACGGGTGGGGCACCTGCGTCGACGACGCGAGCCCCGAGCGCTGCCGCGCCCAGAAGGGCATCGTCAACACGGTGTGGGACTACTTCGGTTACGACCAGATGGCCACCCTGCAGTGGACCGCGGCGGCCCTGCTGACCGTGGGGAGCGCGGTCCTGCTCGCGCTGGCCCTGTGGCGCACCCGCCGCCAGGCGTTCTAGGGCCGCCCGGCCCGGCTCGGCCCAACCCCGGGCATAGGCTGTACGCCATCGTGCGCAAGGTGCCGCGCCCTGGAGTCCCGGGACTTCCGGGGCGCGGCCCGACAGAGATTTCCAGCGAAGGAGGCAGGTGCGATGGTCGCGTTCCGTGTGGACCGCCGCAACGGCCTGCCCGCCTACCTCCAGATCGTCCACCAGGTGGAACAGGCCCTGCGCATGGGCGCTCTGGCCGAGGGCGACAAACTGCCGACCGCGGCCCAGGTGGCCGCCACCACCAAGGTCAACCCCAACACCACCCTCAAGGCGTACCGGGAGCTGGAGCGCGCCGGTCTGGTCGAGGTGCGCCAGGGGGCGGGGACGTTCATCACCCGCTCGCTCGCCACTCCGCAGACCGCCCCGGAGTCGCCGCTGCGCGCCCGGCTCGGGGAGTGGCTGCGCGAAGCACGGGCGGAGGGTCTGACCGAGCACGATGTGACGACGCTGTTCGACGCGCTGCTCGCCGAGACCTTTCCGGCGAGCACGCCCGTCCACACCCCCGCCCGCTGAGCGCCGCCCGGCCGCGCCGGGCGGCGTCCCCGTACCGTCCCCGCTAAGCCGAGCGGCGTACGCGGGCCGCCTTGCGGGCCTCGGCGAGCTGCTGGGCCTCGGTGGTCCGCCGGCTTCCGCCGGAGCGGCCGGGACGGCCCGGGGTGGTGCCGATGCCCCGGAAGGGTGCCCCGCCGCGCTTGGGGCGCTCGGCCGCCGGCGCGTTGCCGATCGGGACGCCCGACGGTGCCTGGGCGCCGGTGATCCGGTTCAGCTCGGCCTCGCCGGAGCGGACCTGGGTGATCTGCGGCCGGATGCCGGCGTCCGCCATCAGCCGGGTCATGTCGCGGCGCTGGTTGGGCGTGACCAGGGTGACGACGCTGCCGGACTCACCGGCGCGGGCGGTACGGCCGCCCCGGTGGAGGTAGTCCTTGTGGTCGGCGGGCGGATCGACGTTGACGACCAGGTCGAGGTCGTCGACGTGGATGCCCCGGGCCGCCACGTTCGTCGCCACCAACGTGGTGACCTGCCCGTCCTTGAACTGGGCCAGGGTGCGGGTGCGCTGCGGCTGCGACTTGCCGCCGTGCAGCGCCGCGGCCCGTACACCACTGCTCATGAGGTGCTTGGTGAACTGGTCGACCGCGTGCTTGGTGTCCAGGAACATGATCACCCGGCCCTCGCGGGCGGCGATCTCCGTGGCGGTGGCGTACTTGTCGGCGCCGTGCACATGCAGCAGGTGGTGTTCCATCGTGGTGACCGTCGCCGCCGAGGGGTCGACGGAGTGGACCACCGGGTCGCTCAGATAGCGGCGCACCAGCAGGTCCACGTTGCGGTCCAGGGTGGCGGAGAACAGCATCCGCTGCCCGTCCGCGCGCACCAGGTCGAGCAGCTCGGTGACCTGCGGCATGAAGCCCATGTCGGCCATCTGGTCGGCCTCGTCCAGCACGGTGATGTCCACCCGGTCCAGACGGCAGTCGCGGCGCTCGACGAGGTCCTTCAGGCGCCCGGGGGTCGCCACGACGACCTCGGCGCCGGAGCGCAGTGCCCCGGCCTGGCGTCCGATCGACATTCCGCCGACGACGGTGGCCAGGCGCAGCCTGAGCGACCTGGCGTAGGGGGTGAGCGCGTCGGTGACCTGCTGGGCCAGCTCACGGGTGGGGACGAGGATCAGGGCCAGCGGCTGCTTGGAGTCGGCGCGCTTGCCCGCGGTACGGGCCAGGAGCGCGAGGCCGAAGGCGAGGGTCTTGCCGGAGCCGGTGCGGCCACGGCCGAGGACGTCGCGGCCCGCGAGGGAGTTCGGCAGGGTGGCGGCCTGGATGGGGAACGGCTCCGTCACGCCCTGCTCGGTGAGCGCGGCCAGCAGCGGGGCGGGCATGTCCAGGTCGGCGAACGCCTCGGCCGCGGGAAGCGCCGGGGTGACGGTGGCGGGCAGGGCGAATTCGCCCTGCGGAGCGGCGGGGCGCCTGGTGCGGCCGGCGGAGCGGCTCTGCGCCTGGGCGCGGTAGCGCGCGCCACCGCGTTCGGCGCCGCCGGATCCGGATCCCTTGCGGTCGCCGTAGGAGCGGTCATTCGTACGTGTTGATCGGTTCATGCAGAACCTTCCTCGATATGGCACGTATCGAGGAATTCGCGGCGGAGACGACTGCCGGGGAATCGCAAGAACGAGCCGAAAGAAAAGACGAGAACGAGCCCGGTCCGGCCGCGTCGTCGCGGGCCGCCGGGCCTCGGAATACCTGCCGTGCGCCGGTCCGCGGCGATGGTCCCGGCGGAGCGGTGGCGCGTACGGCGGTACCCGGTGTCCCGCGTGTCGTGGAGTGCCGTCCACGGCGCGGTGGACACGGGCCGTACGGCCGCGCGTCCTGGAGACAGCAACGAGCTGGGGCCCGTACACAAGGTGCGGGCCCCAGCTGCGTCATACCTGCGCTTCAGTGGCGTCAGGCGGGGGTGATGTTCTCCGCCTGCGGGCCCTTCTGGCCCTGCGTGACGTCGAAGTTCACCTTCTGGCCTTCCTGAAGCTCACGGAAGCCCTGGGTGGCGATGTTCGAGTAGTGGGCGAACACGTCCGGGCCGCCACCCTCCTGCTCGATGAAGCCGAAGCCCTTTTCCGAGTTGAACCACTTCACGGTGCCAGTAGCCATGTCATATCTCCTTCGGGGCATTGCCCTTGGAGTCCACACTGTGTGAACCCCGGCGTCGCCGCGATGATTACCCCGTCCGGAAAGCACCGGAAATACAAAAGTGCCCGGCGGAAGATTGCCCGCCCAGGCACTTGAAGTCTTTGGGAACCACAACTGCAACTGAGATCAACAGTAGCACGGGTCGGCCGCCGCGTACAGCAAATGCCGAAGTTTTCAGCCGTACGCCGCAGAATCCCCGATCTCCCGGGGAAAACGCCCCGAACGCACCACCCCGGCCCTTTGCTTACGTAAAGCATACTTTCGGGGTACGGGGAGGAGACGCCCGGCAACGTCCCGGAAGCGGCCCGGTGCGCTCCGTGGCTGTGCCAGAGTGTTGGCCGTGCTCCCCGAGGCCCCGCGCTCGCCCGTCCTCACCGCCGACTTCACCTCCCCCGCGCAGTGGGTGGCGGGCCGCTCCTGGGCGTATCCGGACGGCGGCCCCGTCAATCCCGGCGACGACAAGCTCGACCATCTGGTCCCCGACGCCGAGTACGGCCGCACCGGCACGTTCCGGGCGCGGCGCCGCCCCGACGGCATGTGGAACACGGGGCTGCTGACCACCGAGGGCAGCGACGAGGACTTCATGGTGCGCGCGGGGGACGTCCTGGAGGCCCGGGTCCGGTTGCCCCGCGAGACGGGAGCCTGGCCGGCGATCTGGACCTGGCGGGACGGCGGCCAGGAGATCGACGTGTTCGAGTACCACCCCGACAACCCCGACCTCCTGGAACTGACCAACCACGTCCGGGACGCCCACCACTACCACCGCGACCCGTCCATCGCCCCCGGCGCCCTCCTGGACCTGCGGGTCGAGTTCGGCGCCCGTTCGGTGACGTGGTGGGTGAACGGCGCCCCGGTCTTCGCCGACCACAAGGGGGTGGGCCGCCGCTGGCACGCCCATCTCATCGTCAACCTCTCGGTCAGCGCGGGCCGTTACCACCCCCGGCCCGCTCCCGAGGTGTCGGAGATGTCGTTCGAGGTGCCCGCGCTGCGGGTGTACCGGGAACCGGCGAACGCCGTATGACACCGACCCCGTGACGCCCCAACTGTGTGACGCCTCGTCACATGGCTTGGGCCTACGGGTACTTCAGGCGCGGGCTCTTCAGGCGCGGGCGTCGGTGCGGAAGGTGACGTCCTTGCCGGAGAGCGTCGCGGTGAGTCCCTCCGGCGTCGTGGTGACGGAGGTCAGGGCCAGGCCGTCCGGAATGCCGTCGAGCTTCACCTCGCGCTCCAGCATGCCGGTGACGATCGAGCGCATCGCCTTGGGCAGGCCGTCCCCGACCTTCACGGAACGCAGTTTCAGCGCGCGCTCCCCCGCCATCTCCACGCGCGCGCTGGCACCGACCCTGCCGAAGAGGGGCACCGAGGCGGTGGCCGCGACGCGCGGTTCGGACCCGGTACTGTCCGGGCTGAAGCCGAGGTCGAAGCCGAGCGCGTGGGACAGGTCCCGGTAGGACACGAAGGCGGTGGCCCTGGCGGAGGCGGCGTGGGCCTCGGAGGCGTCGGAGGAGCGGCGCAGTCGGTCGAGCTCGACGGTCAGCGTGGTGATCGGGAGCCGGCCGCCGTCGCGGCCCGCGGGTATGCCGGAGGCCTCGATGTCGACGCGGTCGAGCGTGCCTCCGGCCAGCTGGGTCAGTACGGGGAAACCGTGCACCTCCACATGGGGTGCGGTCGTGAGCCCCTGGGCCTTCTGGAACGCGTCGGCCGTACGGTGTTCCGTCCAGGCGGCTGCGGCCCGGTCCCCCGCCACGCCCAGCCCGGCCAGCACCACCACGGCGACGGCGTACTTGCGCCACCCCCGCAGCGCCCGGCCCGCCACGGCACGCGCCCTCAGCACGCGGCCCCCTCACCGGTCACGGGGTCCGCGCAGATCCCGCACGCGGCACGGAAGGCGCTCAGCAGCGGGGCGCGCAGCAGCTCGTCCGGTATGTCCTGGCGGGCGGCGACGGTGCTGACCAGGCCGGTCACGGCCAGCTGCGCCCGGATCGTGCCCGCCAGGTCGTCCGCGTCGGCGAAGGCGGCCAGCGTCTCGGTGCGGTGGTCGCCGAGATCTCCCATGCCCGCCACCCCGGCGAGCGCGCCGGGCAGTACCGGCAGCCCGGAGTTGAAGAGCAGGGCGAGCCGGGAGCGGTGGCGCAGCGCCAGGTCGACGAGATCGGCCGAGGCCCGCAGATGGCGCTCGGGCCCCTGCGGCAGGGCGCCCCAGGTGGCCCGCAACGCGGCGAACTCGGTCAGCGGACCGATGAGGGTCGCCGCGAGCAGTCGTTCCTTGGAGGGGAAACGGTGCAGCAGCCCGGTCTTGGAGTAGCCGACCCGGTCCGCGATCTCCTGCACCGAGGTGCCGAGGTAGCCCTGGGCGGTGAAGAGCTCGGCGGCGGCCTCGATGATCTCGGCGTCGAGTTCGGCGCGCGTCGGGCGTGGCATGCGGTCCTCCCCTGAGCCTGGTCACGCCACCGTAACAGACCATCTGGTCCCTGATGGACCAGATGGTCTGAGGGTCGCGCGCGAAAGGGAGGGAGCGGGAGGCCTTCGGTCAGTAGGCGCCGTTCACGTTGTCGATGGAGCCGTACGTCTTCGCCGCGTAGTTGCAGGCGGCGACGATGTTGGCGACGGGGTCGTAGCTGTCCGTCGAGGTACCGGGCACGTGGAAGGCCTGGAAGGTGGGGTCGATGACCTGGAGCAGACCCTTGGAGGGGGTGCCGGCGACGGCGTTGGAGTCCCAGTTGTTGATGGCGAAGGGGTTGCCCGACGACTCGCGCATGACATTGCGGTAGATGCCGTCGTAGGAGCCGGGGATGCCGTGCTGGGCCATGATGTCCAGCGACTGCCGGATCCAGCCGTCCAGATCGTTGCCGTACGCCTTCGTCACGGTGGCGCTCGCCTGCTGGAGCGGCGCGCTCGTCCGCGCCGAACGGTCGGCCCGGGCCGGGGTGGCGGCGCGGCCGGCGGAGGCGGCCTTGGCCTTCTGACCCACCGTCAGTGCGAGGCCGGGATGGATCAGCGCCGGGTTGCCGCCGATGGCCTGGCGGTTGTCCTGGTACAGCTTCTTCCAGCCGCCGCTCACATCGAGGTCCTGGGCGATCTTGGAGAGGGTGTCCCCCGCGACGACGGAGTAGGTCGTCGGGGCAGCCTTCGCCGCGGTGGCCCTGGCCGCGACGATCGGCTTGGCGGACACCGCGCCCTTGACGGCCGCGACGGCGGAGGCGGCCCTCACGGCGCCGGCGTGGGGGGCAGCCGAGGGTGCGGCACCGGCGCTCGTCGCGCCGATCACCGGAATGATGAGCGCGGCGCCGCCCGTGCCCGCGGCGGCGATACCGCGGGTCAGGCTGCTGGACTTGGGGCGGCGGTGCTTACCCTTTGCAGGCATGGCGAATTCCTCTCCTTCGCCTGCGAGGTGAGCTGTCGGGTTCGGGCGAGAGCTGCCCGGCCGCGCTGCACGCGGCTTCACCCCGAGCCGTTCCGTCATCCGGATCCGGCGACTACCTGGGTCCCCCGCTCCTGCCTTTTCGTGTGTGGGAGGTTTCCGGACAGCGGCAGGATTCGGCGGTCCATCCGGATTTGAGCGAGACCGTAATCGAATAGGACCGGCCGAAACAAGAGCGTGAATTCATTCCGCGGCCGGATAGAAAGATCCACCGCGGACGGGGATACGGGCGCACTTCTCCCCGTATCCCCAACTCGCCTTCCACGGAACGGAATACGCGCGTCACCGGGGCGCGCCCACGCACACCCCGAGTGACCCACTTCACTTTTCCTGGCGGCTTCACGCGGACTTCTCCGCACACCCACGGGGGAAAGAACAGCCCCTCGCGGCACCCAAAAGAAAAGCTAAGCCCCTTTATCATTCCCAATGAATAGATTGACGACATAGGAACGAAAAAGGCTGTACGTGGCTCATTCCGGACATCTAGGCGTCCGGCGACTCCAGCAGTGCCATCTCCTCGTCCGTGAGCCGCAGCGCGCCCGCGGCCACGTTCTCCACCAGATGGTCCGGGTTGCCGGTCCCCGGGATGGCCAGCACGTGCGCGCCCTGCTGAAGCGTCCAGGCGAGGCGGATCTGGGCGGGCGTCGCCCCGTGCGCGCGGGCGACCGCGAGGACCGCCTCGCCGTCCCCGCCACCGTGCCCCGCCCCGCTCTCGCGCCCCTCGCCGGCGATGGCGAAGAAGGGGACGAACGCGATGCCCTGTTCACCGCAGAGGCGCAGCACCTCGTCGGAGCCCGTACGCCTGCTGTCCAGCCCGTACCGGTTCTGCACACAGACCACCGGCGCGATCGCCTGGGCCTCCGCCAGGTGCTCGGGCCCGATGTTGGAGATGCCCAGGTGGCGGATGAGGCCCGCCTCGCGCAGCTCGGCCAGTGCGCCGAAGTGCTCGGCGAGCGAACCGGGCCCGTTGAGGCGCAGGTTGACCACGTCGAGGTGGTCGCGGCCGAGCTGGCGCAGGTTCTCCTCCACCTGGCCGCGCAGTTGCTCCGGGGTCGCCCAGGGGAGCCATGCGCCGGACGCGTCGCGCGCCGGGCCGACCTTGGTGACGATGACCAGATCGTCCCGGTAGGGCGCCAGCGCCCGGTTGATCAGTTCGTTGGCGGAACGGACCCGGGAGAAGTAGAAAGCGGCGGTGTCGATGTGGTTGACGCCGAGTTCGACCGCGCGCCGCAGTACACCGAGGGACCGCTCGCGGTCGCTCGGTGTACCGAGGTCGAATGCGGCGCTCCCGGTCAGGCGCATCGCGCCGAATCCCAGGCGGTTGACCGACAGGTCACCGAGTTTCCAGGCGCCCGCTGCCGCCGCGTCGATCGTCTCCGTAGTCATGATCGCAGTCTGCCATCCATGACCGCGTGAGGGGAATGCCCGAACTCCACGGTCTGCACGGGCCCAACCGCATCATCGGTCGCAACGACCCAATCAACTCGACGGGATCAATGGGACGCTTTCCCCTTCGGCCATTCCTCCTTCCGCCTTCGGCATAAGCACGGACGAGTCTGCTCGATATCGCGCGGATTCAGGGCCGCACCGGTGGAATGGGCGCCAAGGAAACGACTCACTCCGTCCGCCACAGCGCGGGTACATTCGGCGGCTCCCAGCCCGGTTGTGCGGTGTGTGCCTGGAGGCAGACGTAGCCGCGACCGCCGTAGGCGACGCGGTCGCCCGAGCGGTAGGCGGTGCCGACGGCCCAGGTGGTTCCGGGCGGCGGGCCGGTGGGTGTGGGGGTCGGCGACGGTGACTGGGCCACGTCCAGTACGAAGTCGAACGCCGCCTCCTTCGCGCCGCCCGCGTCCCGAACGGTCATCAGCAGCCGGGCGTCGAAGAGCGAGTCGGTGGTGTTGCGCGGCTCGCCGGGGAAGTACAGCTGGGTGGTGAGCACCGGCCGTCCGGGCGCCTGCGCCTTCACATGGATGTGGCGGGTGCGGCCGGGGTAGAGGCCCGGCACGATCGTGGTAAGCGTGAACGCGCCTCGCGCGTCCGTGTACTGGTGGCCACGGAGGCGGAAGCCGGTGTTGTCGTAGGCGCCATTGGTGTCGGCCTGCCAGAAGTCGAGCAGGACGCGTGACAGCGGTAGGCAGGCCCGGCCGAAGACGTATCCCGTGACGGTGAGGCGGGTGCCGGGGGTGCCCGGGTCGAGGAGCGAGGTGCGTTCGGGAGAGTTCGGTTTGAAGTACGGGCCCTCTATCTGTTCCGGGGTGGGGTGGTCGCCGTCGTCGCACGGCGGGGTGAGTTCGGGGGCGGTGGCGCTGCCGGTGGCGCCACGGGCCAGGGCCGGCACCCCGGCCAGGGACACGGGCACGGCCACTCCCGCCGCGAGCGCGGCCCGCAGCACGGTCTTGCGGCTGGGCCGGGGCCGCCCGTCGGCGTCCACGTGCCGGTTCTCGTCACGCCTCGTCGCGTCGCTCTCGCCATCCATGTCTGCTCCTTGGGGGGGGAGGTTGGGGACGGCTACGACGCTAGGGGGACGGTCGTGTCCGGGCTATGGACGCGATGCGGTGGTCGTGGTGATAATCGCCGCCGCCGCGCCGGAAGTCGCCGGGACTGGTGCCGGTCTCCCGGCGGAAGAAGCGGCAGAAGTAGGCGGGGTCGGCGAATCCGACCCGCCCGGCTACCTGACGTACCGTCAACTCGGTGTGCAGCAGCAGCCGTTTGGCCTCGTGGGTGCGGGCCTGGCGGATGAGCTCACCGGGCGTCCGGCCGGTGGCCTCCTTCACGGCCTCGGTCAGATACCCCACGGACACCCCGATCCGTTCCGCACACGCCCGTACGGACGAGGGCAGGTCGTCGGCGCGCGTCACCAGGGCGGTGAACCGCCCCGCGACGCCGCTCGCGCGGGCGACGTCCTGGACGACGGGGGGTGCGGGCAGTCGCGCCGTCCGTACGAGCAGGACGTGCAGCAGCGCGCGCAGCACTCCGTGGAAGCCCTCGGCCCCCGTCCGGTACTCCTCGTACATCTCCCCCACGAGCGAGGAGGTCCAGCTCTCGGCCTCGCGGTCCAGCTCCAGCCAGGGGCGGGGGCCGAGGGTGCGCAGCAGGGCGCGGTCGTCGGGGTGGTCGAGCAGGAAGTCCTCGGTGAAGAGGATCACCCACCCCTCCGGCCCGTCCGCGCACTCCCACTGGTGGACCTGCCCGGGGGAGATGACACACAGGTGGGGTGGCCGCAGCGCGAACCGGGCGAGGTCGAGCACATGGGCGCCGGTGCCGCCGGTGATGTGCACGATCTCGTAGAAGGTGTGCCGGTGGGGGAAGTCGGCGCGGGACATCGCGCCGATGGTGTCGAAGGTGCCCATGGCGAACGGCAGCGAGTTGGGCATCGGCACCTCCAGCCGATGCAACGGCGGCACCCCACCCCCGTCCCCACACCCGTTCCACCCGGCTCCCGACACCGCCGCCGCCCCACGCATCCACGACTCCCACCGCGCATGTACCCACCACCGATGACCAGGTCTGGTCCAGACCACTGGTCCTGGGTTTCACGATGGCACGGTGCCGGGGGATACGGAACAGCGCCGCGTACCGCCGGGAACGGCCCCCTCGCTCGCTGGCACCATCACTCTCCACCACAATCAAACAAAAACTTCCAACAAAAGTGTTCAGTTTCTCGCCGCTGAGGCGTAGGTTCCGTTCCGATCAGTTCGCTCGACGAAGCGGGTACGTATGCAATCTCTGGCCGCAGGGCTCCGGCTCCCCACCAACGGGCTCGACTACACCATTCTGGCGATCTACTTCGTCGTCGTTCTGGGCATCGGCTTCGCCGCCCGGGCGAGTGTGAAGACCAGCCTCGACTTCTTCCTCTCCGGGCGGTCGCTGCCCGCCTGGGTGACCGGGCTCGCCTTCGTCGCCGCCAACCTCGGCGCGACCGAGATCCTCGGGATGGCCGCGACCGGCGCCCAGTACGGGGTGGCGGTCGTGCACTGGTACTGGATCGGCGCCATCCCCGCCATGGTCTTCCTCGGCCTGGTGATGATGCCGTTCTACTACCGCTCCAAGGTCCGCTCCGTGCCGGAGTTCCTGCTCCAGCGCTTCGACGCCTCCGCGCACCTGCTCAGCTCGGCCCTCTTCGCCTTCGCCGCGATCCTCATCGCGGGCGTGAACCTCTACGCCCTGTCGATCGTCGTGGAGGCACTGCTCGGCTGGCCGCAGTGGGTGGCCATCGTCGTCGCCGGGCTCTTCGTCCTCGCGTACATCACCGTCGGCGGACTCTCCTCCGCCATCTACAACGAAGTGCTCCAGTTCTTCGTGATCCTCGCCGCGCTCATCCCGCTCGTCGTCCTCGGCCTCAAGCGCGTCGGCGGCTGGGGCGCGCTCAGCGACGACCTGGAGTCCGCGCACGGCCACAACTACCTCACCGCCTGGGGCGGCACCGGTATCGGGCAGAGCAACCCGCTCGGCGCCAACTGGCTGACGATCATCCTCGGGCTCGGCTTCGTGCTCTCCTTCGGCTACTGGACCACCAACTTCGCCGAGGTCCAGCGCGCCCTGTCCGCGAAGAACCTCAGCGCCGCCCGGCGCACCCCGCTGATCGCCGCCTTCCCCAAGATGTTCATCGTCTTCCTGGTGATGATCCCGGGCCTGGTCGCCGCCGCCCTGGTGCCGAAGATCGGCACCCCGGGTTCCGACCTGACGTACAACGACGCCATCCCGTATCTGATGCAGGAGCTGCTGCCCAACGGCGTGCTCGGGATCGCCGTCACCGGTCTGCTCGCCGCCTTCATGGCGGGCATGGCGGCCAACGTGTCGTCGTTCAACACCGTCTTCACCTACGACATCTGGTCCAAGTACGTGAAGAAGGACCGGCCCGACGCGTACTACCTGCGCTTCGGTCGGCTGATCACCGCCATCGGTGTGCTGGCCTCGATCGGCACCGCGTTCATCGCGTCCAGCTTCTCCAACATCATGGGATACCTCCAGACGCTGTTCTCCTTCTTCAACGTGCCGATGTTCGTGGTCTTCGTCATCGGGATGTTCTGGAAGCGCGCGTCCATGAAGTCCGGTGTCTGGGGGCTCCTCGCCGGCACCACCGCCGCGATGGTCAACTACTTCTGGATCTACAAGCAGGGCGTCGTCTCCATCCCCACCGACCAGGGAGCCAACTTCGTCTCCGCGATCGTCGGCTTCGCCGCCGGAGCGATCACCATGGTCGTGGTGACGCTCTTCACCGCCCCCAAGCCCGAGGCCGAGCTCGCCGGGCTGGTGTACGGGACGGCCTCGCCCGGTCTGGAGGAGGCGCCCGGCGAGGGCGACGGCGCCTGGTACCGCAGGCCCGCGCTGCTCGGCTGGGGAGCGGTCGTCCTCGCCGCGCTCTGCTACGTGCCCTACTCGCTCTGATCGGAGGCCAGGACCATGTCTGAACTGCAACGCGAAGTCTCCGAGCTGGAGAAGAAGTCCGCCACGGCGGCCCGGCTCTTCGACATCCGCCGGATCATCGGCGGGCTCTTCACCCTGTACGGAGTGATCGTCACCATAGCCGGGCTGACGGCCTCCGACGCCGACCTGGACAAGGCCCAGGGCGTCAACATCAACCTCTGGACCGGGCTGGGCATGCTGGCCCTCGGCCTGTTCTTCCTGGGCTGGCTCTGGCTGCGGCCCCTCGCCCCGCCCGTCCCGCAGGACGACGAGGACGGGCCGGAAGCGGTCTAGGGCGTATGGCGAAAGTCCCGCCCGCGCCGGTGTGCGGGGCCCTCCCGCAGGGCCCCGCACACCGCTGACCCCTCCCCCGCTCCTCCCGCTCCCCCTCTCCCACCCCCGCCCCGTCACATTTCCCCGTTCGATTCCGTCAGGGAAGTGATCGCGAAAGCCGGCCGGGGCGGTTCCGGGGGCACACGCGGAACGAGGAAGTAGGGAAAGAACCATGACGACGAGCGCTCTCGCCGAACTGCGGTCACAGGTGCGCGGCCGTGTCCTGCTGACCGGTGACGACGACTTCGACCAGGCACGACAGCCGTGGAACCGGTCGGTCCAGCAGCCGGTCTCGGCGGTCGTCGAGGCGGCCGACGCCGACGACGTCTCGGCCGTGGTGCGGTACGCGGCGGCAGCGGGGCTCGTCGTCGCGCCCCAGCCCGGCGGCCGGGGCGCCAGCGGTGATGTGGAGGGCGTGATCCTGCTCCGCACCGGCCAACTCGACGAGCTCCAGGTCGACGGCGCCACCCGCACCGCGCGGGTGGGCGCGGGCGTCCTGGGCGGACAGGTCCAGGCCGTGGCCGGCCCGCTCGGTCTGACCGGGCTGCCCGGCAGCTCCCCGCTGGTCAGCGTGGTCGGCTACACCCTCGGCGGCGGGCTCAGCTGGTTCGGGCGCAAGTACGGCTGGGCCGCCGACAGCGTCACCGCCTTCGACGTGGTCACCGCCGACGGCGACCGGGCCCGGGTGACCGCCGACTCCGACGCGGAGCTCTTCTGGGCGCTGCGCGGCGGTGGCGGCGACTACGCCCTGGTCACGGCGATCGAGTACGACCTGCACCCCGCGCCCGCCCTCTTCGGCGGCCGGGTGGTCTGGCACGGCAGCCAGGCGCCCCGGGTCCTGGACGCCTTCCGCAAGATCACCGCGAACGCGCCGGACGAGCTGACCGCGTGGATCAACATCCTCCAGATCCCCAACGGTCCCTCACTGGTCACCGTGGACAGCACGTTCCTGGGCGAGGAGGCCGAGGGCCGGGCGCTGCTCCGCGCGCTCGACGGGATCGAGGGCGCCAACACCGACACGCGGGGCATGCTGCCGGTGGCCCAGCTGGGCGAGATCACCGGCGAGCCGACCGAGCCCGGCCCCAGCGCGACCCGCGCCGAGCTGCTGACCGACCTGGACGACAAGGTGGCGGCGGCTCTCCTCGCGGAGCCGATCGATCCGCTCGTCGGTGTGCACATCCGCCACCTGGGCGGCGCCTTCGCCGCACCGACGGAGAACCCGCAGGGCCCGCTGACCGAGCCGTACACGCTCTCCATGTTCGGTGTGCCGTTCACGCCGGAGCGCGGGGCCGAGATCGCCGCCCGCCAGGAGGCGCTGGTGCAGTCGGTCGCCCCGTACGTCAGCGGACGCAAGCCCTACACCTACCTCTCCCCCGGCGACACCGCCGCGACGGCCTTCAGGCCGGCGGCGCTGGCCAGGCTCCAGCAGGTCAAGCGCGACCGGGACCCGCGCGGAGTCTTCCGCAGCAACTTCCCGGTCCTGGGCTGACACCTACGGCCGCGGGGGGGGGGGGGGGGGAGGGGGGGGGGGGGGGGGGGGAGACGGGGGGGGGGGGGGGGGAGAGGGGGTGG
>NZ_JBVILC010000005.1:0-416468 GCF_055580545.1 Streptomyces sp. NPDC031670
ATCACCGGAATCTGCGACTTCTTCGCGATCACCGCCAACGCGTCCGCGTCATCCTGCGTCGGACACGCCACCCGCACGATCTGACAGCCCGACGCAGTCAGCTCCGCGATCTGCTGCAACGTCGCCCCGACATCCGACGTCCGCGTCGTCGTCATCGACTGCACCGACACAGGAGCATCACCGCCGACCGCCACGGACCCGACCTGGATCTGACGGCTCTTGCGGCGCTCGGCCAGCCTGGTCGGAACGGACGGCATTCCCAGTGAAATCGCAGTCATCTGCTGTGCAACCCCAAGGTGTGGATCAAGGTCCCGAGATCGGCGGGCTCCAGCCTTCGAGGTTACGGCACCTGGGGGCGCACGAGCACACCGTGCCCCCGAGTTCACCGAAAGGGGCGTCCCGGGCACGTTACGCACCCGGGACGCCCCGCACTTCCGTACGGCCGCTAGGAGATCTTGACCGGGTTCACCACGTCCGCGACCAGCACGAGCAGGGTGAAGCAGATGAAGATCCCGGCTACCACATACGCGACCGGCATCAGCTTCGCCACGTCGAACGGGCCCGGGTCGGGGCGCTTGAAGACGCGCGCGACCTTGCGCCGCAGCGACTCCCACAGCGCGCCCGCGATGTGCCCGCCGTCCAGCGGCAGCAGCGGCAGCATGTTGAAGAGGAACAGCGAGAGGTTGAACCCCGCGACCAGGAACAGCATCATCGCGATCTGGTTCTCCGGCGGGATGTCGAGGGTGAACACCTCGCCGCCGACCCGGGCCGCGCCGACCACGCCCATCGGGGAGTCGGCCTTGCGCTCCTCGCCGTTGAAGGCCGCGTTCCACAGGTCCGGGACCTTGGAGGGGATCGCGACCAGTGACTTCACACCCGAGCGCATCATGTCGCCCATGCGGTCCACGGACTGGCCGAAGGACTGCTGGACGATGCCGGTGGCGGGGCTGAAGCCGAGGAAGCCCGCCGAGGTGGTGCCGGAGGTGTAGTTGCCGGAGCCGTCGATCCTGGCGACATCGTTCTTGATCAGGGTGGCGTGCAGATCCACCGGCCGGCCGTCGCGCTGGACGGTGATCGTGGCCGGGCCGATGGTGTCGCGGATGTGCTTCTGCAGCGCCGACCAGTCGCCGACCTTCTCGCCGTTGAACGCGACGATCTTGTCGCCCGCCTTCAGACCCGCCTGCTTGGCCGGGGCCACCGGGTCGGCGGCCCTGCAGGTGTCGCGCTGCTCCTTCTGCGAGATCACACAGTCGGAGACCTTGCCCACCTGGGTGGTCTGGGTGTTGACGCCGAAGGTCATCATCACGCCGAAGAAGATCGCCACGGCGAGGATCAGGTTCATGAACGGCCCGGCGAACATCACGATCACGCGCTTCCACGGCTTGCGCGTGTAGAACAGCCGCGTCTCGTCGCCCGGCTGGAGCTCCTCGAAGGCCGCCGAGCGGGCGTCCTCGATCATGCCGCGCCAGGGCGAGGTGGAGCGCGCGGTGATCCGCCCGTCCTCGCCGGGCGGGAACATGCCGATCATGCGGATGTACCCGCCGAGCGGGACCGCCTTGATGCCGTACTCGGTGTCGCCCTTCTTCCGCGACCAGATCGTCGGGCCGAAGCCGACCATGTACTGCGGCACCCGGATACCGAACATCTTGGCCGTGGACAGGTGGCCGAGCTCGTGCCACGCGATCGAGACGAGCAGGCCCACCACGAAGACGACTATGCCGAGGACCGTCATCAGAATCGTCATGCGCGCGCCTCCGCTGTCGCCTTCACCGCGAGTTCCCGGGCCCGGGCTCGTGCCCAGGTCTCCGCTTCCAGGACGTCCGAGACCGTGAGTGGGGTTCCCGCGGCGGGGATGCCGTGCTCGGCCACGACCTCTGTGACCGTATCCATGATTCCGTTGAAAGGCAGCCGTCCCGCGAGGAAAGCGTCCACGCACTCCTCGTTCGCGGCATTGAACACCGCCGGGGCCGTGCCCCCCAGCTCCCCGACCTGCCGGGCGAGTCCGACCGAGGGGAAGGCCTCGGTGTCCAGCGGGAAGAACTCCCAGCTCGACGCCGTGGTCCAGTCGAAAGCGGGGGCCGCGTCGGGCACCCGCTCGGGCCAGCCGATGCCGATGGCGATCGGGCCGCGCATATCGGGCGGGGTGGCTTGGGCGAGCGTGGAGCCGTCGGTGAACTCCACCATGGAGTGGACGTAGGACTGCGGGTGCACGACGACCTCGATACGGTCGAAGGGGATGTCGTACAGCAGATGCGCCTCGATGACCTCCAGGCCCTTGTTGACCAGGGTCGCCGAGTTCACGGTGATCACCGGGCCCATCGCCCAGGTGGGGTGCGCGAGGGCGTCCTCGGGGGTCACGTCCGCCAGCTGCGCGCGGGTACGGCCGCGGAAGGGACCGCCGGAGGCGGTGACCACCAGCTTGCGTACGTCGGCGCGGGTGCCGGCGGCGAGGGCCTGGAAGAGGGCCGCGTGCTCGGAGTCGACCGGGATGATCTGGCCCGGCTTGGCGAGCGCCTTCACCAGGGGGCCGCCGACGATCAGCGACTCCTTGTTGGCCAGCGCCAGGGTCCGGCCCGCCTCCAGGGCGGCCAGGGTCGGCGCGAGGCCGATGGAGCCGGTGATGCCGTTGAGGACGGTGTGGCACTCGGAGGCGGCGAGCTCGGTGGCCGCGTCGGGCCCGGCGAGGATCTCGGGCAGCGGCTCGGTGCCGTACCCCTCCTTCAGCGCCTCGCGCAGCGCCGGCACCGCGTCCGTCCGGGCGACCGCGACCGCGCGGACCCGCAGCCGGCGCGCCTGCTCGGCCAGGAGCGCGACCCGGCCGCCCGACGCGGCGAGCGCGGTGACGCGGAACCGGTCGGGGTTGCGCAGCACCAGGTCGATGGCCTGGGTGCCGATGGACCCGGTGGAGCCGAGGACGACGATGTCCCGGCGGCCTTCGGTGGGATCGAAGGCGATGTGCGGGTCGGCGAGGGGGGCTGGGCTGTCGCTCATCCCCCCATTCTTGCCGCATCCGCTGTGCGCCGGGACAGGCACTCCCCCGTGCGGGGGCCGCGCGGTGTGTTCCGGGGGCGCCGGGACACCGGGGAGCGGAGCCCTCCGGTGTCCCAACGGCCCGGTGGATTCAGCGGATCGGGCGGTGGACGTTGTCCCGCTTCGCGGGCCCCGGGGTCGCGTCCGCGATCCACGGGCCGTCGCCGGAGGGGTCGACGACGCCCTCCTCCAGCCAGGTGTACGACCCGGCCAGCACCCCGGCGACGACCTTGCGGTCGAGGTCGTCGGTGTTGGCCCACAGCCGGTCGAAGAGCTCGTCCACCCGGATACGGGCCTGCCGGCAGAAGGCGTCGGCCAGCTGGTGGGCCTCGCGGCCGTGGGTGCCGCCGGTCCGCAGCAGCTCCGCCCGTACGCAGGCGGCGCTCATCGCGAAGAGCTCGGCGCCGATGTCCACGATCCGGCCGAGGAAGCCCTGTTTGGTCTCCATCCGGCCCTGCCAGCGCGACATGGCGTAGAACGTGCAGCGGGCCAGCTTGCGGGAGGACCGCTCGACGTACCGCAGGTGCTGCGCCAGACCCTCGAACTCACTGTAGGAGTTGGGCAGTTGGCCGGGCCCGGAGAGCAGTTTGGGCAGCCAGCGGGCGTAGAAGGCGGCGGCGCCCGCACCCGCCTTGGCCTTGTCGGGCAGCTTCTTGTCGGGGTCGATCAGATCGCCCGCGACCGAGAGGTGGGCGTCGACGGCCTCGCGGGCGATCAGCAGATGCATGATCTCGGTGGAGCCCTCGAAGATCCGGTTGATGCGCAGATCGCGCAGGATCTGCTCGGCCGGTACGGCCCGCTCGCCCCGGGCGGCCAGCGAGTCGGCGGTCTCGAAGCCGCGCCCGCCGCGGATCTGGACCAGTTCGTCGGCCATCAGCCAGGCCATCTCGGAGCCGTAGAGCTTGGCGAGGGCGGCCTCGATACGGATGTCGTTGCGGTCCTCGTCGGCCATCTGCGAGGACAGGTCGAGCACCGCCTCCAGGGCGAAGGTGGTGGCCGCGATGAACGAGATCTTGGCTCCGACGGCCTCGTGCTGGGCGATCGGCTTGCCCCACTGCTCACGCGCCGCCGACCATTCACGGGCGATTTTCAGACACCATTTGCCCGCGCCGACGCACATCGCGGGCAGCGAGAGACGGCCGGTGTTCAGCGTGGTCAGGGCGATCTTCAGCCCGGCGCCCTCGGGGCCGATGCGGTGGGAGGCGGGGACGCGGACCTGATGGAAGCGGGTCACCCCGTTCTCGATGCCGCGCAGGCCCATGAAGGCGTTGCGGTTCTCCACGGTGACGCCGGGCGAGTCCGCCTCGACCACGAAGGCCGTGATGCCGCCCTTGTGCCCCTCGGACCTGGGCACCCGCGCCATGACGACCAGCAGGTCCGCGACGACGCCGTTGGTGGTCCACAGCTTCACGCCGTCCAGGACGTAGGCGTCGTCGCCGTCCGGGACCGCCGAGGTGGCCAGCCGTGCCGGGTCCGAGCCGACGTCCGGTTCGGTGAGCAGGAAGGCGGAGATGTCGGTACGGGCGCAGCGCGGCAGGAACGTGTCCTTCTGCTCCTGGGTGCCGAAGAGCTTCAGCGGCTGCGGTACGCCGATCGACTGATGCGCCGAGAGCAGCGCTCCGATCGCGGGGCTCGCGGAACCGGCCAGCGCGAGCGCCTTGTTGTAGTACACCTGGGTGAGGCCGAGGCCGCCGTACTTGGTGTCGATCTTCATCCCGAGGGCGCCGAGCTCCTTGAGCCCGTTGATCACCTCGTCGGGGATCCGCGACTCGCGCTCGATGAGGGCGCCGTCGATCTTCGTCTCGCAGAAGTCCCGCAGTTTGGCGAGGAACGCCTCGCCGCGCTCCGCGTCCTCGCCGGCGGGCAGCGGATGCGGGTGGATGAGGTCGAGCCGGAAACGCCCGAGGAAGAGTTCCTTCGCGAAGCTCGGCTTGCGCCAGTCCTGCTCGCGCGCGGCTTCGGCGACCCGGCGCGCCTCGCGCTCCGAGACCTTGGGTGTGCCGTGTGGTGCGGTCATTGAGGGGTACTCCTCGCCGCGACGTTGTGCGGGGCGCACGCACGCACCCCGTTACCGGACAGTGCTACTCGTCCGTATGTACCCGATTCCCGGCGGGGCAGCCACCCCTGTGACGCGAAACGGCCGGAGCCCCGTGGTGGGGGCTCCGGCCGTTCGCGTACGTACGTCCTAGAGGGCGAGACCGGTCAGGACCAGCACGCGCTCGTAGGTGTAGTCCTCCATCGCGTAGCGCACGCCCTCGCGGCCGACGCCGGAGGCCTTGGCGCCGCCGTACGGCATCTGGTCCGCGCGGTACGAGGGGACGTCGCCGATGATCACGCCGCCCACCTCCAGGGCGCGGTGGGCGCGGAAGGCGGTCTGCACGTTGTGCGTGAAGACGCCCGCCTGGAGGCCGTACTTGGAGGAGTTGACGGCCGCGAAGGCCTCCTCCTCGCCGTCCACCTTCTGCACGGTGAGGACCGGTCCGAAGACCTCCTCGCAGGCGAGGGTGGTGTCGGCCGGGACCTCGGTGAGGACGGTCGGGGCGTAGGAGGCGCCGTCGCGCTTGCCGCCGGCGAGCAGCTTCGCGCCGGCCGAGACGGCCTCGTCGACCCAGGACTCCACGCGCCGGGCCGCGTCCTCGCTGACCAGGGGGCCGACGTCGGTGGACGCGTCGGAGGGGTCACCGGTGACCTGGGCCTCGACGGCCGCGACGATCTTCGGCAGCAGCCGGTCGTAGACGGCCGCGTCGGCGATCACGCGCTGCACGGAGATGCAGGACTGGCCGCCCTGGTAGTTGGAGAAGGTGGCGATACGGGACGCCGCCCAGTCCAGGTCCGCGTCCGAGGCGAAGTCGGCGAGGACGACGGCCGCGCCGTTGCCGCCGAGCTCCAGGGTGCAGTGCTTGCGCGGCACCGAGTCCATGATCGCGTAGCCGACCTTGTCGGAGCCGGTGAAGGAGATGACCGGCAGGCGGTCGTCCTGCACCAGGGCCGGCATCTTGTCGTTGGCGACCGGCAGGACGCTCCACGAGCCGGCGGGCAGCTCGGTCTCGGCGAGCAGCTCACCGAGGACGAGGCCCGAGAGCGGGGTGGCGGGGGCGGGCTTGAGGATGATCGGCGCGCCGACGGCGATGGCCGGGGCCACCTTGTGGGCGCACAGGTTCAGCGGGAAGTTGAACGGCGCGATGCCGAGGACGACGCCCTTGGGGAAGCGGCGGGTCAGCGCGAAGCGGCCCTGGCCGCCGGCGTCGGTGTCGAGGCGCTGGGCCTCGCCGCCGTTGAAGCGCCGGGCCTCCTCCGCGGCGAACCGGAACACCGAGACGGCGCGGCCGACCTCGCCGCGGGCCCACTTGATGGGCTTGCCGTTCTCGGCGGAGATGAGCTGGGCGATCTCCTCGGTGCGCTCGGTGAGGCGCTTGGAGACGTGGTCGAGGGCGGCGGCGCGTACGTGCGCGGGGGTCGCGGCGAACTCGTCGACCACGGCGTGCGCGGCGGCGACGGCCTCCTCGACCTGGGCCTCGGTCGGAACGCTCACCGTGCCGACCAGCCGGCCGTCCCAGGGGGAGGTGACGTCGAAGGTGTCCTCACCGGTGGCCTGGCGGCCGGCGAGCCAGAAGGCGTGGGTGGAAGTCATTGCGAATCCCGGCCCTTCCGAGGTTGGTGGTGGGTGGTGTGGGTCTGTTGCCCTGTGCTTCCCACCGTAGGGGGGTGGGGGCGGGGGTGGGGTTGTCCGGGGTGGAGTGGTGGGGGTGGTGGGCGCGCCCTTTTGGAGGGCCGCTCCCCGGTGGGGGTGGGTGCCGGCTTTCTTCCCGGGGGCTACGGCCCCGGACCCCTCGGGCGGGCGGGACCCTTCGGCCCCTGCACCCCCCGGGTCTCCTTTTGTCCGCAGGTGGGTGGGGGCTGGTCGCGCAGTTCCCCGCGCCCCTTCAGGGCACCCGGGCCCGGCCATTTCAGCCCCTCCGGCCGCTTGAGGCGGGGCCGCGCAGCCACCAGGGCTGGGGGCCGGGGCTGAGCTCCGCAGCGGGTGCAGGACGCCGGGTCCCGACCCGCGGTCCCGGGACGTGGCCCGCCCGGGAGTCTGGGGGCAGAGCCCACGCAGCGGGGTGCAGGGGGCGCAGCCCCGGCTGGGGGGCCGGGGGCGCAGCCCCCGCCAGGGGTGCAGGGGACGCAGCCCCCCTGGGGGTGCAGGGGGCGTAGCCCCCGGGTAAATCCCTCCTCACGGCCCACCCACCCCCGGAGGGTTAAGGGAACGGGCGGGGTGGGGGACACTCACTCGCCGGGCGCCGTCGTCTTCAGCGCCAGCCACAGCTCCATCCGCACATCCGGGTCGTCCAGCGACCGCCCCAGGATCTCCTCCACCCGCCGCATCCGGTACCGCAGCGTGTGCCGGTGGACGCCGAGGTCCGCCGCCGCCGCGTCCCACTGGCCGTGCCGGGACAGCCAGGCGCGCAGCGAGGCCACCAGATCGCCGCGGCCGGTCGCGTCGTGCTCGTACAGCGCGCGCAGCATCCCGTCCGCGAACGCCCGTACCGCGTCGTCCGCCAGCAGCGGCACCAGTGAGCCCGCCACCATCTCCTCGTGCTCGACCAGCGGGCGGCCCCGGCGCCGGGCCACCGACAGGGCCTGCTCGGCCTGCTTGTACGCGGACGCCGCCGCTGTCGGCCCGGCGGGCGCGGACAGGCCGGTGACCAGTTCGGCGCCCTCCTCGGGGGTGAAGGAGACGCACGCGGCCACCGCGTCGCCGCCGTCGGCCGCGAGGACCACCAGGCGGTCGCCCTCGGGGACCACCAGGACGGCCTCCCCGGCGCGCGCCGCCGCCGACTCCATCGCCTCGGTGAGCGCCCCGAGGTCGGCCGACTCCCCCGCCCGCTCGGCGATGACCAGGCGGAAGGGCGCGTCGAGGAGCCCGCCGTACAGGTCGCCCGCCACGGCCCGCGCGTGGTCCTGCTGCCCGGACAGCAGCATCCGCAGCACCGCCGCGCCCAGGCGCTGCTCGGCCAGCTGAAGGGCCCGGGTGCGTTCCGTGGTGAGGGTCAGCAGCGCGACCGCCGAGTGCACGGCGTACCGCTCGGCGGTCCCCAGCGGCGCCCCCGTGCCGACCGCCAGCGCCCCGCGCACCCGGCGTCCCGTACCCAGCGACTGGAGCTCGACGCGGTCGTCCGAGCCGCCGACCACCGCGCTGGCGGGCGCGGCCCGGTCGCGCAGCCGGGCCACGTCCGCGGTGAGCCGGGCCGCCCGCCGCCCCGCCCACTCGGGCTGCACCGCCACCACCGCGCCGGCGGTGTCGTAGAGCGCGGCCCACCCGTCGACGTGCGCCGCGAGCCGGGCCAGCAGTTCGCCGGGGCCGGCCAGCGCCGCCCGGGTCAGTTCGCGCTGGGCCTCGAAGCCCGCGGTCACCGCCCGGTACTGGTCGGCCGCGATCGCCGCCGAGACCGCCTTGGAGATCGCCAGGAACGGGGTGCGGCGCGGCACCTCCAGCAGGGGGAAGTCCTCCGCCCGGGCCGCTTCGAGCAGCGCGTCCGGCACGCTCTCGTAGCTGACGCCCACCGCGAAGCCGAGGCCGACGACCCCGGCGCCCGCGAGCCTGCGCACATAGCGGCGCATGGTCTGCGGGTCCTCGGCGTCCAGCGTCATCGCGGTGATCAGGAGGAGTTCGCCGCCCTCCATGTACGGGACGGGGTCGGCGAGCTCGCTGACGTGCGCCCAGCGCACCGGTGTGTCCAGCCGGTCCTCGCCCGCGCGCACGGTGAGCTTGAGCGCCGAGTGCTGGACGAGGGAGGCGAGGGTGGGCGGCATGGGGGGCTTCGACGACCTTCGGGGAGGGACCGGGGGAATGCGCCGTCCCGTATGAACGGCGCACCCCGATTCTGCCAGGACGGCGGGGTCCCGGCGTCACCTCAGCCGCGCAGGTCCACCAGGAGCGGCGGCGCGTGCTCGCCCGCGACGTCGGTGAGCGAGAGCACCGCGTGCCCGGCGGGCACCTGGTGGGCGAGCTGGGAGGCCGACCAGCGCTCCCGCTCGACCTTGCGCACGGTGACCGCGTCCCGGGTCACCGGCTTGCCGGTGGCCAGTTTGCGCAGCGAGTGCAGCGCCCGGGTGAGCGGCTGGTCGGCGAAGACGGCGTGCTTGGCGACCTCCGTCGTCTCGACCCACTCGGTGCCCCACAGCTGCGACAGGAGCTGCCCGTCCCAGGTGGTGACGCCCCGGAAGGCCATATGGCAGCCGACCGAGGCGAGCAGCGAGGTGTGCAGCCGTTCGGGTACGTCGGCCAGGGCGCGCAGGGTGAGCACCACCCCGGCGTTGGCCTGCCGCAGCCGCTGGAGGGCCCGTACGGACCCGGCGGTGACGGCGTGCGTGGCGTCGTCCAGGACCAGGCAGGCGAAGAGCGAGCGGTCCTGGCGGGCCATGGCGCTGGTGGTGAACTGGACGAGCAGCAACCGGTTCAGCAGCCGGGCCGCCTCCGGGTGCGCCCGCTCGGGCAGGTCGACCCGGACCCGTACGGGGTGCTCCAGGGCGCGCAGCGAGAACGGGCGGCTGTGGCCGGTGGTGTCGAAGAACGCGGCGAAGGCGGGCCGGTCCAGCGGGGCGAGCCGGTCGGCGAGGACCAGGCCCGGGTCGCCGGGGACGCCGGCCTGCCGGGCGCGCGCGTCCAGTTCGCGGTGGAGCGCCGGGTGCGCCTCGCGGTCGAGGCCGGCGCGGAGCTCGTCGAGCGCGTCGCCCGAGCCGTCCAGGAGCTCGCGCAGCCGGGGCACCGAGGGGAAGCAGCCGTACGCCGCCCGGTAGGGGCCCAGGAGCTGGGCGAGCGCGGTCGCGGCGCGCCGGACGTCGGCGTCGGGCAGGTCCCCGGCGCAGGCCTCGGCGAGCAGGGCGGCGGCCTCGTCGGGGTCGAGGGTGCCGCCGTAGAGGTCGAGGTCGTACTCGGAGGCGGGGTCGCCGGGCCGGACGATCACGTCGTACGCCTCGTCCGCGCCGAGCGGGGTGCCCGCGGCGCCGACGGCGACGACGGCGGCCTGTCCGGCCAGGGCCTGCAGTGCCAGCGACTCCACCACGGGCCGCACCAGATGGCGGGTCTTGCCCGCGCCGGAGGGGCCGACGGCGAGCAGTGAGGTGCCGAGCGCCGCCGGGTCGACGGCCGCGCCGGCGCCCCGGCGGGCGGGCGGGTTGTTCTCCAGGTCCGCGTACCGGCCGATGCGCACCTGCGAGGTGAGCAGGTCGTGGGTGGCGGCGCGGGCGGGCAGGTCGCGGTCGCCGGAGGGGTGCAGACAGGCGCGCGCCCCGTCGCGCAGCACCGCGTCGGTGAACGCCGTCAGCCGGGCCGGGTCGGCGACGACCGAGGTCCAGGCGCGGCGGATACGGGCGCAGTCCACGTCGTTCATCCGGCCGCTCCCGGCGTCGGCGGCCAGCCGGTCGGCCGCGGCGTGCTGGCCCGCCTCGCGCAGCTGCGGCCAGTCGGCGGCGCCGGGGCCGGCGGGCGTCGTGGCCGGTGACGCGCTCGGGGCGCGGCCGGTGCGCTCGCGCAGGAGCCCGGCCCAGTCGCCGGCCCGGCCGCACACGAACAGGGCGACCGCGACCACCAGCAGGTGGTAGACGGTGGTCACCGTGTCGGTGGCGTCCTTGGTGGCCACCGGGTCGTCGCTGAAGATCCACGAGTGCGGCACGACGCCGAAGGCGAGGGAGTAGAAGGGGAGCCAGTCGTCGGCCCAGATCACGAACCAGGCCAGCGCGACGGCGACGAGCGCGGTGCGCACCGCGCGCGTGGGCTGCGGGTGGTCCACGGCGTACCGCCGGAAGACCTCGCGCCAGTTGCCGAAGTGTCCGAAGACGTAGATGAGCGCGACCGCGACCAGGCTGTTGTAGGCGGCGAGCGCGGTGAGCGCGGCCGGCGGCCTGCGGTGCAGCCCCCACCAGTCGGACGGTGTGAACAGCTCCAGCGGCACCCTGCGGTGCGGCACGTACCCGTTGCGCCACAGCGACCACGCCAGGACGGCGGCGAGCAGCGCGATCACGGCGCCGCCGAGCAGGGCCCGGTCCGGTACGCGGTGGACGGCCTCGGCGGGGCGCGGCCGGTACCCGTACCGCCACAGTCCCGGTTCGGCGGCGGCGCGCGGGGTGCGCAGCCACTCCCCCAGCGGCGGGCGCCCGGGCGGGGCGGCGGGCTGGGGCGGGAACGCGGGGGGCGGCGCCGGGACGGTCGGCGGCGCGGCAGGGCGCGGCACCGGCCGCGCCTCGGTGCCCCGTGCGTCGTGCGTGCCTTCGGTGTCCATCGACCGCTTGCCCCCTGACCAGCCGGGTCCGTAACCGCGTCCAGCGGCCAATCTAAACGGAACGGGGGGACTACGGGGGGTCAGCACGCGGCTGTCTGGGCCCGGTCTTCGTGACTGTGCCCCCAGGGGCACCCGCCGGATTGCCGCGTAGCGGCATTCGCAGGGGCGCGGGGAACTGCGCGACCAGCCCCCACCGGCCCGCGGACGAAGACCGGGCCCACACCAAAGCGCTCGCTATGTCCGCGAAGGACAACGACACGGCTCCACCACTCCCCAACGGAGCATGCCCGCACCCCGCGCCGGGCCCTAGCCTGCGAAGAAAGCCAAGGAAGCGTCCAAAAACACCCGCGTCCACCCCACCCGCGTCCGCAAAGACCGCCAGATCCTCCAGGAGCCCTCATGACCGCGATCCCGCAGGAGCGCCGCATCGTCACCGCGATCCCCGGCCCCAAGTCGCAGGAGCTGCAGGCCCGCCGCCTCGCCGCGGTCGCGGCCGGGGTGGGCTCCACCCTGCCCGTCTTCACCGCGCGCGCGGGTGGCGGCATCATCGAGGACGTCGACGGCAACCGTCTGATCGACTTCGGCTCCGGCATCGCCGTCACCAGCGTCGGCGCCTCCGCCGAGGCCGTCGTGCGCCGCGCCTCCGCGCAGCTCGCGGACTTCACCCACACCTGCTTCATGGTCACGCCGTACGAGGGGTACGTCGAGGTCGCCGAGGCGCTCGCCGAGCTGACCCCCGGCGACCACGCCAAGAAGTCCGCCCTGTTCAACAGTGGTGCGGAGGCCGTCGAGAACGCGGTGAAGATCGCCCGTGCGTACACCAGGCGCCAGGCCGTCGTCGTCTTCGACCACGGCTACCACGGCCGTACCAACCTGACGATGGCGCTGACCGCCAAGAACATGCCGTACAAGAACGGCTTCGGCCCGTTCGCGCCCGAGGTCTACCGCGTCCCGGTCGCCTACGGCTACCGCTGGCCGACCGGCGCCGAGAACTGCGGCCCCGAGGCCGCCGCACAGGCGATCGACAACATCACCAAGCAGATCGGCGCCGACAACGTCGCCGCGATCATCATCGAGCCGGTGCTCGGCGAGGGCGGCTTCATCGAGCCGGCCAAGGGCTTCCTGCCCGCCATCGCGCAGTTCGCCAAGGACAACGGCATCGTCTTCGTCGCCGACGAGATCCAGTCCGGCTTCTGCCGCACCGGCCAGTGGTTCGCCTGCGAGGACGAGGGCATCGTCCCGGACCTGATCACCACCGCCAAGGGCATCGCGGGCGGTCTGCCGCTCTCCGCCGTGACCGGCCGCGCCGAGATCATGGACGCCGCGCACGCGGGCGGCCTCGGCGGCACCTACGGCGGCAACCCGGTGGCCTGCGCCGGCGCGCTCGGTGCGATCGAGACCATGAAGGAGCTCGACCTCAACGGCAAGGCCCGGCGCATCGAGGAGGTCATGAAGGGCCGCCTGTCCGCCATGGCCGAGAAGTTCGACATCATCGGTGACATCCGTGGCCGCGGCGCCATGATCGCCATCGAGCTGGTCCGGACCCGCGACGGCAAGGAGCCGCACGCCGCCGCCGCGGCGGCGCTCGCCAAGGCCTGCCACGCGGAGGGCCTGCTGGTCCTGACCTGCGGCACCTACGGCAATGTGCTGCGCTTCCTGCCGCCGCTGGTCATCGGTGAGGACCTGCTGAACGAGGGTCTCGACATCATCGAGCAGGCCTTCGCCGCGCTCTGATCACAGGACGGGACCGCGGCCTGTGAAGAACGTGTGGGGGGCCGATGGCGGGATGGGGATCCGGCTGTCGGTCCCCCTCCCACTGCCGTACGGTTTCCGCAGATGAGAGAAACACCTCGCCCGCGGGGAACCGCGGGCGGCTCCAGGGCGGCGCATCCTCAGCCTCGTTCTGGTCGTGCCCTGGCGCACACCGCCGGTGCTTCTGGCTCCGGAACTCCTCACCGATCGGATGGCCGTCCGCCCCACACCCCCCGGGGCGTACGGCACACCGGTCAGACCGGCCGTCTCGGAACCTCCCCCCCCTGTTCCGGGGCGGCCGGCTTTCCTCCTTACCGCCTGCGCCGCTCTCGCGGTGCTCTTCTCGTTGCTGACCTGGCAGGTCGTCACCGACGGCCCGCTGCGCGGGTTGGACGAGCGTGTCGGCGGACGTCTCGCGGGCCGCGGCCCCCAGTCCCTGGCCGAGGTGCTGGCCGATCTGGGCTCCATGCCGGTCGCCCTGCCGGTGCTGGCCCTCGCCCTCGGATACGCGGTGTGGCGCGGTGCGTGGCGGGACGCGCTGGTGGCGGCGGTGACGATGGCGCTGGTCCCCGCCCTCGTCGTCCCGCTGAAGATCTGGACCGACCGGGCGGGCCCGCTCACCTCCGACACCGGCTACTACCCGTCCGGCCACACGGCCACCGCGATGGTGGCGTACGGCGGCGCGGCCCTGCTGCTCACCCGGTGCACCGCCCCGCGCCGCGCATGGGTGATGCCCGCCGGCGCGGGTGTGCTCACCGCGGCGACGGGCACCGGTTTGGTACTGCACGGCTACCACTGGCCCCTGGACGTGCTGGCGAGCGGCTGTCTGTGCGGGCTGCTCCTGCTGCTCAGCTCCATGGGTACGCGTCGAAGTTCCGGGAGAACTCCCCGCCGTTGAACCGGTCCCAGTTCACCGACCAGGTCATCAGCCCGCGCAGCCCCGGCCAGCTGCCATGGGGCTGGTACGTACCGCAGTTCGCCTTCTTTGTCAGGCAGTCCAGCGCCTTGGTGACCTCGGCGGGGGCGGTGTAGCCGTTGCCCGCGTTGGTGGACGCCGGCAGTCCGATCGCGACCTGGTCGGGGCGGAGCGCCGGGAACATCCGGCCACTGTCGGCCGCCACCGTGAAGCCGGTGAGCAGCATGTCGGTCATGGCGACGGGGAAGTCCGCGCCGCCCATCGAGTGGTACTGGTCGTCCAGGCCCATGACGGGGCCCGAGTTGTAGTCCTGGACGTGCAGCAGCGTCAGGTCGTCGCGCAGGGCGTGGATCACCGGCAGATAGGCGCCGCAGCGCGGGTCCTGCCCGCCCCAGGGACCGGCGCCGTAGTACTGGTGGCCGAGCTGCACGAAGAACGTCTCCGGGGCCATCGACAGCACGAACTTCGGCCCGTACTTGCCCTTGAGGGTCTTCAGCGCCGATATGAGGTTCACGACGACGGGTGTCGTGGGGTTGCGGAAGTCGGTGTCGCCGGTGGCGAGCGAGAGCGAGTGGCCCTCGAAGTCGATGTCCAGACCGTCGAGTCCGTACTCGTCGATGATCTTCGAGACGGAGGCGACGAAGGTGTCGCGGGCGGCCGTGGTGGTGAGCTGGACCTGCCCGTTCTGGCCGCCGATGGAGATCAGGACCTTCTTGCCCGCGGCCTGTCGGGCTCTGACGGCCGCCTTGAAGTCGGCCGCCGACTCCACGCCGGGGCACTCGCTCGCCGGACAGAGGGTGAAGCGGATGTCCCCGGAGGTGATGGAGGTCGGCTCGCCGAAGGCCAGGTCGATCACGTCCCAGGAGTCGGGGACGTCGGCCATCCGGGTGTAGCCGGAGCCGTTGGCGAAACTGGCGTGCAGATAGCCCACGAGCGCGTGCGCGGGCAGACCGCCGCCGGGGTCGCCGCCGCCGCTGGTGGTGGAGGCGGTGACGGGGGCGGACTTCGCCGACTCGCCGGCCGCGTTGGTGGCGGTGACCTGGAAGGTGTACGCGGTGGAGGCGGTCAGGCCCGTGACGGTGGCCGAGGTCCCGCCCGCCCTGAGGGCTTCGGCGCCGCCCCGGTAGACGGTGTAGCCGGTGGCGCCGGGGACGGCGGCCCAGCTCAGGGCGATGCTGGAGGAGGTCGCGGAGCCCGCGGTCAGCCCCGTGGGGGCGGCCGGGAGCTGGACGGGCCCGCCGCCGGGGCCCAGCAGGCTGATGTCGTCGGCGTAGTAGGGGCCGGTTCCGTACCAGCCGTGGGTGTGGATGGTCACCGAGGTGGTGTCGGCGCCCGTCTGGAAGGTGGTGCGCAACTGCTGCCAGGACGGGGCGGACTGGGTCCAGGTGCTGACGTCGGTGGTGCCGGTACCGGTGGCGCCCAGGTATACGTAGCTGCCCTGCACCCATGCGCTCAGGGTGTACGTGGAGCGGGGCTGGACCGCGACCGTCTGGGAGCACTGGGCGTTGTCGCTCCCGGCCGGGGTGGCTTGGAGGGCCCTGGCCCCGCCGTGCACGGGCGAGGTGACCGCGGCGCCGCTGCCCGCCGTACAGCTCCAGCCGTCGAGCGCGGCCTCGAAGCCGCCGTTGCGGGCCAGTTCGGTGTCGGCTGCGCGGGCGGCCGGCGCGGCGGCGACCAGGGCACCCGCGGCGAGGACGGCCGCCGTGAGGGCGGCGAGGAGTCGGGCGGGTCCGGCGGTTCTGGCAAGGCGTCCGGTGCGGTCCACAACGTCCTCCGGGCATGGGGGGACCGGATCCGGGGCGGGTGGGAGCGGATCCGGGGATGGCGGGGATCAGGCCGAGCCCGCCACAATGTGGTCCAGACCAATGGGGTTGTCAAGGCCTCCGGCAGGAGTCCGCCGCTTCTGGAGAGCACCCGTTCAGTCCCGCCCGTCCCGCGCGATGTACGCCGCCGCCTCGTGCATCGCGAGTTCCAGCAGGGCGGGATCGGTGAGGGTGCCCGAGCCGTCGGGCGGCACCAGCCAGCGCACCCCGCCGCCGACCCGGCCCGGGTAGGGCACCACGATCCACGTCCCCTGCCCGGCCCCGCGCACCCCCGTGCCGAGCCAGCGGGCGGCGGTGCCCGGCGGGACGAAGAACCCCAGGCGCGCGTCGCCGGAGTCGGCGAGGACGGGCCCGGGCCGGTCGACGAGCCGGAGCAGGACCTCCAGGGCGGCGTGCCCCAGCTCGCCCGGCAGGATCAGTACGTCCCAGCGCCTGCCGGCGGGGAGGAGCGCGACCCCCAGGGGGTTGCGCTCCCACTCCCACCGGCAGGCGTCGGGATCCGGCGCCACCGACGCCAGCCATTCCACCGCTGTCCTGGGCCCGGAGCCATTCATCACCCGTTCTTCCTTCCGTGAGCGCGAAGTTGCGGTCACGGGGAGAGAGCGGGGTGGGGTCCGGCTATGACGCGGGTTTCACTACCTGGCGGTAGTGAACCGGGGCGCTCCATGATCACGGGTTGTGCGCCCCCCGCGCGCGGGGGAGCGAAACGATCCGGCCGGGTAGGCGGTGCTCAGCTGTCGAAACCCAGCCCCGCCCGGTCCATCGCCTTCAGCCACAGGTTTCTGCGACCGCCGTTGGCGTCCGCGCGCGCCAGGGCCCACTTGGTGATGCCGATGCCCGCCCAGGCCACCGGCTCCGGCGGGAACGGGAGCGGCTTCTTGCGGACCATCTCCAGCTCCGTGCGCTCGGTGCGCTCCCCCGCCAGCAGATCGAGCATCACCTCCGCGCCGAAGCGGGTCGCGCCCACGCCGAGGCCGGTGTACCCGGCGGCGTACGCCACCTTCCCGCCGTGCGCCGTCCCGAAGAACGCCGAGAAGCGCGAGCAGGTGTCGATCGCCCCGCCCCAGGCATGGCTGAAACGCAGCCCCTCCAGCTGGGGGAAGCAGCGGAAGAAGTGCTCGGCCAGCTTGAGGTAGGTGGCGGGCCGGTCGTCGTACTCCGCCCGCACCTTCCCGCCGTACTTGTAGATCGCGTCGTAGCCGCCCCACAGGATGCGCTGGTCGGCGGTGATCCGGAAGTAGTGGAACTGGTTGGCCGAGTCGCCGAGCCCCTGGCGGTTCCGCCACCCCACCGAGGCCAGCTGTTCCGCGCTGAGCGGCTCGGTCATCAGCGCGTAGTCGTAGACCGGCACGGTGTACGCGCGCACCCGCTTGACCAGGGACGGGAACACATTGGTGCCGAGCGCGACCCGGCGGGCCCGGATCCGCCCGTACGGGGTGCGCACCGCCATGCCCGGTCCGGCCGCCACCAGATCGAGACCGGGGGTGTGCTCGTAGATACGTACGCCCAGATCCAGACAGGCCCGCTTGAGGCCCCAGGCCAGCTTGGCGGGGTGCAGCATCGCCACCCCGCGCCGGTCCCAGAGGCCGCCGAGGAAGGTCGGCGAGTGGACCTCGGCGCGCATCGCGTCCTGGTCGAGCAGGTCGAGCCCCTCGATGCCGAGCCCGAGGGCCGCCTCGTACATCTCGTGCAGCTCGTCGAGCTGGTGCGGCTCGGTGGCCACGTCGATCTCGCCGGTGCGCTCGAAGTCGCAGTCCAGGGAGTACCGGGCGACGGCCGCCTCGATGGCGTCGAGGTTGGCCGCGCCCAGCTTCTCCAGCCGGGGCAGCTCGTCCGGCCAGCGGGCCAGGCCGTTGCCCAGGCCGTGGGTGAGGGAGGCGGCGCAGAAGCCGCCGTTGCGGCCCGAGGCCGCCCAGCCGGTCTCCTTGCCCTCGATGAGCACCACCTCGCGGTCCGGGTCGCGCTCCTTGGCCAGGAGCGCGGTCCACAGTCCGCTGTAGCCGCCGCCGACGACGAGCAGATCGCACCGCTCGTCGCCCGCGAGGGCGGGGTGGGCGCCGGGCCTGCCCGGGTCCTCCAGCCAGAAGGGGACGGGCTGGGCGTCCGTCAGGGAAAGGGCTGCCGCACTGCGCATGGCTCGGGTGACGGCCATGACTTCCAACTCCCTCGAAGGGTTCGGTCGGTTACTGCCTAGGCTTTCGCACGGTTGCCGCGCCGGTTGGCCACGAGCTGGCCGGCGACGACCACCACGACGGCGATGACGAACATCGCCGTACCGATGACATTGATCTGAACGGGCGTGCCCCGCTGCGCAGATCCCCAGACGAACATGGGGAACGTCACGGTGGAGCCCGCGTTGAAGTTGGTGATGATGAAGTCGTCGAAGGAGAGCGCGAAGGCGAGCAGCGCGCCCGCGACGATTCCGGGGGCCGCGATCGGCAGGGTGACCCGTACGAACGTCTGGAACGGCCCCGCGTACAGATCGCGCGCCGCCTCCTCCAGGCGCGGGTCCATCGACATCACCCGCGCCTTGACCGCCGTGACCACGAAGCTCAGGCAGAACATGATGTGGGCGATGAGGATGGTCCAGAAGCCGAGCTGCGCGCCCAGGTTGAGGAAGAGCGTGAGCAGGGACGCGGCCATGACGACCTCGGGCATCGCCATCGGCAGGAAGATCAGCGAGTTGATCGCGCCGCGCGCCCGGAACCGATAGCGCACCAGCGCGAAGGCGATCATCGTGCCGAGCACGGTCGCGCCGACGGTGGCCCAGGTGGCGATCTGGAGCGAGAGCGAGAGCGAGCCGCACATGTCGGCGACCCCGCACGGGTCCTGCCAGGCGTCGGTGGAGAACCGCTGCCAGGAGTAGTTGAAGCGCCCGTTCGGCTTGTTGAACGAGAACACCATCACGACGACGTTCGGCAGGATCAGGTACGCGAGGGTGGCGAGCCCCGCGATGACGATCACATTGCGTCGGAGCCAGCGCATCAGACCAGGTCCTCCGTCCCGGCTCGGCGGATGTAGACGGAGACCATGACCAGCACGATCGCCATCAGGATGAAGGAGAGGGCGGCGGCCGTCGGATAGTCCAGGACCCGCAGGAACTGCGACTGGATGACGTTGCCGACCATCTTCTGGTCGGTGGAGCCCAGCAGTTCGGCGTTGACGTAGTCACCGCTCGCCGGGATGAAGGTGAGCAGCGTGCCCGAGACGACACCCGGCATGGAGAGCGGGAAGGTCACCTTGCGGAAGGTGGTCGCGGGGGTCGCGTACAGATCGCCGGCGGCCTCGTGCAGCCGGGAGTCGATCCGCTCCAGGGACGTGTAAAGCGGCAGGATCATGAACGGCAGGAAGTTGTACGTGAGGCCGCAGACCACCGCCATCGGCGTGGCCAGCACCCGGTCGCCCTCGGTGAAGCCCAGCCAGTTCGTCACGTCGAGCACGTGCAGCGAGTTGAGCGCGTGCACCACCGGTCCGCCGTCCGCGAGGATCGTCTTCCAGGCGAGGGTGCGGATCAGGAAGCTGGTGAAGAACGGGGCGATGACCAGCACCAGGATCACATTGCGCCAGCGGCCCGCCTTGAAGGCGATCAGATACGCCAGCGGATACCCGAGCAGCAGACACAGCACGGTCGCCGTACCCGCGTACAGCAGCGAGCGCACGAACTGCGGGTAGTACTCCTTGAAGGCGTCCCAGTAGGTCTGGAAGTGCCAGGTGACCTGGAAGCCCTTCTCCAGGGAGCCGGTCTGCACCGAGGTGGAGGCCTGGTAGACCATCGGCAGCGCGAAGAAGACGACCAGCCACAGCAGGCCGGGCACCAGCAGCCAGTAGGGCACCAGACGCCTGCGCACCGACACCTTGCGTACGGGGAGGTCGGCGGCCGGGGGCGCCTCGGTCAGGGCGCTCACGCGGCGTCCTCGACCTTCTCCACGCCCGCGTCGATCGCCTGGGCCGCGTCGAGGCCGAAGGTGTGCGCCGGGTTCCAGTGCAGGACGACCTCGGCGCCGGGAAGGAGTCCCGCGCGCCTCTCGACGTTCTGCTCGTACACCGCGAGACCCCGGCCCGCCGGGGAGTCGATGACGTACTGGGTGGAGACGCCGATGAAGGAGGAGTCGACGATGCGGCCGGGGATCCGGTTACGGCCCGCCGCTATCGAGCCCTCGTCCTCGCGGTGGGCGAGGGAGATCTTCTCCGGGCGCACGCCCACGAGGATCTTGCCGCCGCCGACGGTGGGGGCCTGACATCGGCCGCCGGGCAGCCGCAGCTTGGCGCCGCCCGCCGTCACGACGAGGTCCTCGCCGCTCACCTCGACGACCTCGGCCTCGATGAGGTTGGAGGTGCCGAGGAAGTTCGCCACGAAGGTGGTCTTCGGGTTCTCGTAGAGGTCGGCGGGGGCGCCGAGCTGCTCGACCCGGCCGCCGTTCATCACCGCGACCGTGTCGGCCATGGTCATGGCCTCCTCCTGGTCGTGGGTGACATGGACGAAGGTGATGCCGACCTCGGTCTGGATGCGCTTGAGCTCCAGCTGCATCTGGCGGCGCAGCTTCAGGTCGAGGGCGCCGAGCGGCTCGTCGAGGAGCAGGACCTGCGGATGGTTGATGAGCGCGCGGGCGACCGCCACGCGCTGCTGCTGGCCGCCGGAGAGCTGGTGCGGCTTGCGCCCCGCGAAGTCCCCGAGCTGGACGAGCTCCAGCATGTCGTCGACCTGCTTCTTCACCGACTTGATGCCCCGGCGGCGCAGCCCGAAGGACACGTTCTCGAAGACGTTGAGGTGCGGGAAGAGCGCGTACGACTGGAAGACGGTGTTCACCGGCCGCTTGTACGGCGGCAGACCGGTGACGTCCTTGTCGCCGAGGAAGACGGTCCCGGTGGTGGGCTCCTCCAGTCCGGCGATCATGCGCAGGGTGGTGGTCTTGCCGCACCCGGAGGCACCGAGCAGGGCGAAGAAGGAGCCCTGCGGAACGGTCAGTTCGAGCGGATGGACGGCGGTGAAGGAGCCGTACGTCTTGCTGATCCCGGTGAGGCGGACATCGCCGCCGTCGTTCTTTTCGTCAGTCATGGGTTGCGATCCCAGGGGTGGAGAGGGACGAGGGGAGGGGAACGGAGGGGAGGGCCGGGAAGGGCCCGCCGCCCTAGGCGCCGATGAGCTTGGCGAACTTCTGCTCGTACCTGGTCTCCTCCTCGCTGCTGAGCGAGCGGAAGGAGTGCGCCTTGGCGGCCATCGTCCTGTCGGGGAGGATCAGCGTGTTCTGGGCCAGCTCCGGGTCGATTTTGGTCAGCTCGTCGCGTACGCCGTCGACCGGGCACACGTAGTTGATGTACGCGGCGAGCCTGGCCGCGACCGCCGGCTCGTAGTAGTAGTCGATCAGCCGCTCGGCGTTGGCCCGGTGCCGGGCCTTGGCGGGAACCAGCAGGTTGTCGCTGGAGAGCATGTAGCCGGCCGCCGGGATCGCGTACTTGATGTCCGGGTTGTCGGTCCGCAGCTGGGTGACGTCGCCGCCCCAGGCGACACACGCGGCGAGGTCGCCCTTGTCGAGGTCGCCGGTGTAGTCGTTGCCGGTGAAGCGGCGGATCTGCTTCTTGTCGACGCCCTTCTGGAGCCGCCCGATCGCCGCGTCGTAGTCGGCGTCGGTGAAGTTCGCCGGGTCCTTGCCCATGTCGAGCAGGGTCATCCCGACGGTGTCGCGCATCTCGGTGAGGAAGCCCACCCGGCCCTTGAGGGTGGGGTCGTCGAGCAGCTGGGTGACCGAGTCGACGGTCCGCCCGCCGGTCGCCTTGGCGTTGTACGCGATGACCGTCGGGATGCCGGTCCACGGGTACGAGTAGGCCCGGCCCGGGTCCCAGTCGGGGGTACGGAAGGGCGCGGAGAGGTTGGCGAAGGCGTGCGGCAGCTTCGAGGCGTCGAGCTTCTGCGCCCACCCGAACCGGATGAGCCGCCCGGCCAGCCAGTCGGTGACGACGATGAGGTCGCGGCCGATGTCCTGCCCGGCCGCGAGCTGCGGCTTGATCTTCCCGAAGAACTCGACGTTGTCGTTGATGTCCTCGGTGTACTTGACCTGGATGCCGGTCCGCCTGGTGAAGCCGTCCAGGGTCGGCCGGTGCTTCTTGTCGTCGCTGACGTCCATGTACTCGGTCCAGTTGGAGAAGTTGATCACCTTCTCCGTGGCCGAGTGGTCGTCCGAGGCCGGGGCCTGGCCGCTGTCCTTCCTGGCGGCCGGGATGCCGCAGCCGGCGAGCCCGGCCAGGCCGCCGACGGCGAGCGCGCCGACGCCCGTGGCCCGTATCAGCGAGCGGCGGGTCAGGGCGCCCCGGCCGCTGGTCAGACTGCGCCGCACGGCGGCCAGTTGGGCCCCGGACAGGCGGTCCGGCTCGTAACTCTCCATGCGCTGTGTGCCCTTTCGGGTGGAGGTGGTGGCCGCTGGTCGGACGGCCGCCACGCGGCGGCGCCGCTGATCGGATGCTTTATCGGTCCCCGAAGATCGTGCGGTGCCAGTCCTTCGCGGCGACCGCCGTGTTGTCGTACATCACATGCTTGACCTGCGTGTACTCCTCGAACGAGTAGGCCGACATGTCCTTTCCGTAGCCGCTTGCCTTATAGCCGCCGTGCGGCATCTCGCTGATGATCGGAATGTGGTCGTTGACCCAGACGCAGCCGGCCTTGATCTCGCGGGTGGCGCGGTTCGCCCGGTAGACGTCCCGGCTCCAGGCGGAGGCGGCGAGGCCGTACGGGGTGTCGTTGGCGAGCCGGATGCCCTCGTCGTCGGAGTCGAAGGGCAGCACGGCCAGCACCGGCCCGAAGATCTCGGCCTGGACGACCTCGCTGTCCTGCGGGGCGTCCGCGACGAGGGTGGGCGGATAGAAGGCACCCTCGCTCTTCGGGACCACGCCGCCGGTGACGATCCGGGCGTAGGAGCGGGCGCGCTCGACGAAGCCGGCGACCCGGTCGCGGTGGACGTGGCTGATCAGCGGCCCGAGGTCGGTGGCAGGGTCGAACGGGTCGCCGACGCGGACGCTCGCCATGAGGTCGGCGACACCCGCGACGAACGCGTCGTGGAGGGGACGCTGTACGTACGCGCGCGTGGCGGCGGTGCAGTCCTGCCCGGAGTTGATGAGGGCGGCGGCGACCGCGCCGTGCACGGCGGCCTCCAGGTCGGCGTCGTCGAAGACGACGAAGGGCGCCTTGCCGCCGAGCTCCAGATGGGTGCGCTTGACGGTGGCGGTGGCGATCTCGGCGACGCGCCTGCCGACGGCGGTGGACCCGGTGAAGGAGGTCATGACGACGTCCGGGTGCCCGACGAGGTGCTCCCCGGCGTCCCGCCCGGCGCCGGAGACGATATTGACGACGCCGTCCGGAATCCCGGCAGCGGTGGCGGCCTGGGCGAAGAGCAGCGAGGTCAGGGGGGTGATCTCGGCGGGCTTGAGGACGATGGTGTTGCCGGCGGCGATCGCCGGGAGGATCTTCCAGGCGGCCATCTGGAGCGGATAGTTCCAGGGGGCGATGGAGCCGACGACACCGAGGGCCTCGCGGCGTACGTAGGAGGTGTGGTCACCCGAGTACTCCCCGGCGGACTGGCCCTGGAGGTGGCGGGCGGCCCCGGCGAAGAAGGCGGTGTTGTCGATCGTGCCGGGGACGTCGAACTCCCGGCTGAGCTTGATCGGCTTGCCGCACTGCAGGGACTCGGCCTGCGCGAACTCCTCCGCGCGGTCGGCGAGGACGGCGGCGAAGCGGTGCAGGGCGTCGGAGCGCTCGGCGGGGGTGGCGCCGGACCAGGCCGGGAACGCGTCCTTGGCCGCCGCGACGGCGGCGTCCACGTCGCCGGTCCCGGCCAGCTCGTACGTGTGGACGACCTGTCCCGTGGCGGGGTCGACGACGTCCTGCTTGCGCCCGGAGGTGCCGGGGGTGAGACGCCCGCCGATGTACTGGGCGCCGCCTTCGAAACGGTCCTGCGCCGGGAAGCGACTGCTGTTGCTGTTGCCCATCTCGCTCACGGTCTCCGTAGCTCCAGCTCGATTTGAGTGCCGATCCTGACAGAGCGGCATCTCGCCAACAAGTGATTCCGTTGTTGCCTTTTGGTTACGCGACGGAATCTGTCGACCATGTGTCGGGTCAGGCCGTAAATACCCGTACGGAGTGTCAGTGGCGGATGCCAGACTCGCGTGTATGGAGAAGATCGACAATTTGATCGCGCAGGTCAAGGATGGTGAACGGGTCAAGTTCCTGCACTTCTGGGGTCACACGCCGCGCCGCGACGGGACGCTCGGAGCGAGCTGTCTCAGCCAGTGGTGGCCGTCGCCGTTCACGGTGGACGGGGTCGTCTACGCGACGGCGGAGCACTGGATGATGGCCGCCAAGGCCCGCCTGTTCGCCGACGCGGAGGCGGAACGGGCGGCGCTCACGGCCCGGACCCCGGCGGAGGCGAAGAAGGCGGGCCGGCTGGTGCGGGGCTTCGATGAGGAGGTCTGGCGGCGGGAGCGGTACGGGATCGTGGTGGAGGGCTCGCTCCACAAGTTCGGCCAGTCCCCCGAGCTCCGGTCCTACCTGCTCTCCACGGGCGAACGCGTCCTGGTCGAGGCGAGCCCCCTGGACCGCATCTGGGGAATCGGCCTCCCGGCGGACGCCCCCGAGGCGTCGGATCCGGGGCGGTGGCGGGGGGAGAACTTGCTGGGGTTTGCGTTGATGGAGGTGCGGGGGGTGTTGGGGGGGTAGGGGGCGCTGACCGTGTTTTGGCTGCGGGCCGGTGGGGGCTGGGGGCGGTTTGGGGGGCGGTTTGGGGGGCCGGTGTTCGTCTGCGGGTGGGGGGTGGCTGGTCGCGCAGTTCCCCGCGCCCCTGGGGGGGGATGGGGTGCGGGGCGGTGGGTCCTCGGCGGGGTGCGGGGCCCCGCTGCTCGGGGGGCGCAGGGGGCTGGCTCCCGGCCAGGGGTACATGGGGGCGCAGCCCCCGCCCGGGGTCCGGGGGCGGAGCCCCCGGGGGGCCGGGTTCAGCCTGCCACCCACCCCCGGAGGGTTCAGGGAAGGGGCGGGGTGGGGGACACCACCAGCGACGTCGCGAACGGGTCGTCATACCTCGTCGAGTCCCCCGAATCGTCGTCCTTCGTCACCGCCCAGATCATCAGCCCCAGGAACACCGCGCTCACCACGACCCCCACCGCCCCGAGAATGATCCCGGCCAGCGCCTGCCCCCCGTTCGTGGCCTCGCCCCGCTTCGCCCGTCCCCTTCCCAGGAACCCGAAGATCAGCGCCAGGATGCCGAGCACGATCCCGAGGCCCCAGAGGCAGAACAGCACCACCGACACGATGCCCAGCACCAGCGCGGTCGTGCCGAAGCCGTTGAGAGGCGCGCCCATGCCGGTCCAGCCGGGGTGGCCGTAGCCCGGGTAGCCGGGGTAACCGGGATACGCCGGGTAGCCGTAGCCTCCCGGAACCCCCGGGCCCCCCGGCCCGCCGGGCCCGCCCGGCGCCGTGGGAGGCGGCGGCACCGGCCCGGCGGCGGGCCCCACCGCCGGCCCTTCCCCCGCCGCCGGCATGGACGTCACCGTCGGCTGGTCGTGCACCGGCTTCTCCAGCGGAACCTTCCGCTCCGGCGGCGCCCACGGGTCCACGGGCTCCGCGCCCTGGGACGGCTGATCGCGGTTGTCTGACATGGGCCTCCCCCATCGTGGTTCCGACATGCTAAGGCTCGCGCCCGCTCCCGCCCGCGCCGCGATCCCCCCGGATCCGCGTGACCCCTGGGATCCGGGCGACACCCCCGGCCTAACATGATCCCCGACGAGCGAAGCCGACAGCCGCGGAGGAAGAACCATGACCGATCTGCACCCGTTCATCGCGGGGCTGCCCAAGGCGGAGCTCCATGTGCACCACGTCGGCTCGGCCTCCCCCCGTATCGTCGCCGAACTCGCCGCCCACCACCCGGACTCCAAGGTCCCCACCGACCCCGAGGCGCTCGCGGACTACTTCACGTTCACCGACTTCGCGCACTTCATCGAGGTCTACCTCTCGGTCGTCGACCTGATCCGCACCCCCGAGGATGTGCGGCTTCTCACGTACGAGGTCGCCCGCGACATGGCCCGGCAGAACATCCGGTACGCAGAGCTGACCATCACCCCCTTCTCCTCCACCCGCCGCGGCATCGACGAGCGCGCCTTCATGGACGCGATCGAGGACGCCCGCAAGGCGGCCGAGAAGGAGCTCGGCACGGTCCTGCGCTGGTGCTTCGACATCCCGGGCGAGGCCGGTCTGGAGGCGGCGGCCGAGACGGCCCGGCTCGCCACCGCCGACTCCATCCGTCCCGAGGGCCTGGTCTCCTTCGGCCTCGGCGGCCCCGAGATCGGCGTACCGCGCCCGCAGTTCAAGCCCTACTTCGACCGGGCCATCGCCGCCGGGCTGCACTCGGTACCGCACTCGGGCGAGTCCACCGGCCCCCAGTCCATCTGGGACGCCCTGCGCGACCTGCGCGCCGAGCGCATCGGCCACGGCACCAGCGCCACCCAGGACCGCGACCTCCTCCAGCACCTCGCCGACCACCGGATCGCCCTGGAGGTCTGCCCGACCTCCAACCTGGCGACCCGGGTCGTCACGGACATCGAGCGGCACCCGATAAGGGAGATGGTCCAGGCGGGCGTGCTGGTCACGGTCAACAGCGACGACCCGCCGATGTTCGGCAGCGACCTCAACAACGAGTACGCGGTCGCCGCCCGTCTGCTGGAGCTGGACGAGCGCGGCGTGGCCGGCCTGGCCAGGAACGCCGTCGAGGCGTCCTTCCTGGACGAGGCGGGCAAGGCGCGGCTCACGGCCGAGATCGACGACTACACCACTCGGTGGCTCGCGCGGTAGCGCCCGACCACAATGGGCCCATGCGCACCGTGACTGCCGTGGCCCACCGCGGCGACCCCTACCGCGTCCGCGAGAACACGCTCCCGTCGATCCACTCGGCGCTGGAACGGGGCGCGGACGTGGTCGAGATCGATGTACGGCTCACCCGCGACGGCGTCCCCGTACTGCTCCACGACGCCACCCTGGAGCGGCTGTGGGGCCATGACCGTCCGCTGTCCTCCCTGGTGTACGAGGACGTGCGCGAGCTGACCCACTCCGGTGTGCCCACGCTGCGCGCCGCGCTGGCGGCGGCGGGCGCGCACCGGCTGATGATCGATCTGCCGGGTGCGACCGAGGCGGCGGTGCGCGCGGTGGTCGCGACGGTGCGGGAGTGCGGCGCGGCCGACCGCGTCGCCTACTGCGCGGGCGCGGCCACCATGCTGAAGGTCCGCGCCGCCGACCCGTCCGCCGAGATCTCCCTCACCTGGACGACACTGGCCCCGCCGCGCCCCGAGCTGATCGGCGCGGTCGGACCGCGGTCGCTCAACTACCGCTTCGGGCTGATGAGTGCGGAGCTGGCGGCGCGGATCCACCGGGACGGGATGCTGGTGTCGGTGTGGACGGCGGACACCCGGCGGACGATGCGGCGGCTGATCGGGCAGGGCGTGGACACGATCACCACCAACCGGCTGGACGCGCTGCGCGCGGTCCTGGCCGAGGACGGCTGACGGCACGGCGGCACGGGCGCGGGGGCGCGGGTCACGCCGGTGCCGGCGCCCCCGGGACGGCCGGTGCCATGAGCGCCTCCAGCTCCTTGATCCGGCGGCGTACGACGTAGAGCGGGATCACCCCGAACACCCCGAACGACATGTCGATCACCGACCACCAGAAGGGGATCCCGCGCACGGGTCCGCAGATCAGTGCCAGCGGGATGATCCCGGCGCAGGCGATCATCCCGAACTCGATCACCCAGATGTTGCGCACCGGATCGCGGTAGGGCCCGTAGAAGGCGACGGCGATGACGAGGTGGGCGAAGGCCAGCCAGTCCGTTCCGTAGAGGACGAAGGGGTAGTTCGCGTCGGTCGCGTCGAGCCCTTCGCGCACCCGGTCGATCCAGCCCGCGAGGCCCGGGAACCAGTCCCCGAGCGGTGTGGACCGCAGCAGGTCCTGCGTCCAGCGCAATTCGTGCACCAGCGGGAACGCGGTGAGTCCGCTCAGTACGAGGCCGACGATGAAGACCGCCAGCCACAGGCGTATGCGCCGCACGAGGACAGCTCTTGGCTCGCTCATGATCGCAGCCTACGCCTCGGTTTGAACGCGTTCAAACCTGCCCCGGCCCGCCGGGAGAGGGCCGTCTACAGCCCCACGATCGCGTTCCACCGCTTCGCGAACTCCACCCGCTCCTCCGATGCGATGTCCCGGGCGATCGCCAGCCGTGCGCGCATGCGGGCGTCCGGGAAGACCAGCGGGTCCTCGGCGAGTTCGGCGCGCTCCTTGTCCTTGGAGGCCGCCAGTACCTCGCGGGCGGCCGGGACCGGGCAGACGTAGTTGACCCAGACCGCGAGCTCCGCGGCCACCTCGGGGTCGTAGTAGTGGTCGATCAGCGCTTCGGCGTTGGCCTTGTGGCGGGCCAGGTTGGGGATCATCATCGACTCGGCCCACAGCTCGGCACCCTCCTCGGGCACCACGAACTCGATGTCGGGGTTGTCCGCCTGGAGCTGGATCACGTCGCCCGAGTACGCCTGGCAGGCCAGCACATCGCCGGTGGAGAGGTCCTTGATGTAGTCGTTGCCGGTGAAGCGGCGTATCTGCTTGTTGTGCACCTGCTTCTCGACCCGGTCGCACATCCGGTGGAAGTCGTCCGCCGTCCACCGCGTCACATCGACGCCGTCGCCCTGCATCAGCAGCGCGAACGACTCGTCGAGCCCGGACAGCAACGTCACCCGGCCCGCCAGGCGCGGGTCCCACAGGTCGCCGGTGTGCTTGATCTCGCGGCCGAGCTTCTTCCTGTTGTACGCGATGCCGGTGATCCCGGACTGCCAGGGCACGCTGTGCAGCCGCCCCTTGTCGAAGCCGGGCGCGGTCAGCTGCGGGTCCAGGTACCGGGCGACGTTCGGCTGGCGGGAGCGGTCCATCTGCTGCACCCAGCCGAGCCGGACGAAGCGCGCGGCCATCCAGTCGCTGACGACGACGATGTCCCGGCCGGTCGTCTGATGGTTCATCAGGGCCGGGCTGATCTTCCCGAAGAACTCGTCGTTGTCGTTGATCTCCTCGGTGTACGCGACGGAGATCCCGGTGCGCCGGGTGAAGGCGTCGAGGGTGGGCCGCCTCGCCTTGTCGTGCTCGTCGGTGTCGATGTACAGCGGCCAGTTGGCGAAGGTGAGCCGGTGTTCGGCGGCCGAGCGGTCCGGCGCTCCGCGCTCACCGGGGGCGACGTACGCCGCGGGCACTCCGCAGCCCGCGAGCGCGGTCGCCGCGGCGCCGCCGCCGAGCGCGCGCAGCAGCCGGCGGCGGGACAGGGAGTTCAAGGGGGTCGCTCGCACCCCGGAAGGATGCCGGGGCGCCGGCGCACGGGGCAATGGACGGTGCGTACAGCCGTGCGGGGCGGGGCCGACAACCTGTCGACCGGTAAACGGCCCCCTACGCACCTGTGGTGCGGCGCCCGGTCCGGCGCCGCACCACAAGTGGCTTGTCCACGGGGGGAGATCAGCCCTCGTACGACGTCATCACGTGCTTGATACGGGTGTAGTCCTCGAAGCCGTAGGCCGAGAGGTCCTTGCCGTAGCCGGACTTCTTGAAGCCGCCGTGCGGCATCTCCGCGACCAGCGGGATGTGCGTGTTGATCCAGACGCAGCCGAAGTCGAGGTACTTCGACATGCGCATCGCGCGGCCGTGGTCCTTCGTCCAGACCGAGGAAGCCAGGGCGTACTCGACGCCGTTGGCGTACTCCAGGGCCTGCTTCTCGTCCGTGAAGGACTGGACGGTGATGACCGGGCCGAAGACCTCGTTCTGGATGATCTCGTCGTCCTGCTGAAGGCCGGAGACGACGGTCGGGGCGTAGAAGTAGCCCTTGTCGCCCACGCGGTGGCCGCCCGCCTCCACCTTGGCGTGCGCCGGGAGGCGGTCGATGAAGCCGGTGACCTGCTTCAGCTGGTTGGCGTTGTTGAGCGGGCCGTACAGCACGTCCTCGTCGTCCGGCTGACCGGTCTTCGTGTCGGCGGCGGCCTTGGCGAGGGCGGTCACGAACTCGTCGTGGATGGACTCGTGGACCAGGACGCGGGTGGCGGCGGTGCAGTCCTGGCCGGCGTTGAAGTAGCCCGCGACCGCGATGTCCTCGACGGCCTTGGCGATGTCGGCGTCCTCGAAGACGACGACCGGGGCCTTGCCGCCGAGCTCCAGGTGGACGCGCTTGACGTCCTTGGCCGCCGACTCCGCGACCTGCATGCCGGCCCGTACCGAACCGGTGATGGAGGCCATCGCCGGGGTGGGGTGCTCGACCATCGCGCGGCCGGTGTCGCGGTCGCCGCAGATGACGTTGAAGACGCCCTTGGGGACGATCGCACCGATGATCTCGGCGATCAGGACGGTGGAGGCGGGGGTGGTGTCCGAGGGCTTGAGGACGACCGTGTTGCCCGCGGCGAGCGCCGGGGCGAACTTCCACACGGCCATCATCATCGGGTAGTTCCACGGCGCTACCTGGGCGCAGACGCCCACCGGCTCGCGCCGGACGATCGAGGTCATGCCCTCCATGTACTCGCCGGCCGAGCGGCCCTCCAGCAGCCGCGCGGCGCCCGCGAAGAAGCGGATCTGGTCCACCATCGGCGGGACCTCCTCGCTGGCGGTGAGCGCGAGCGGCTTGCCGGTGTTCTCCGACTCGGCCGCGACGAGCTCATCGGCGCGCTCCTCGAAGGCGTCCGCGATCTTCAGCAGGACCTTCTGGCGCTCGGCCGGGGTGGTGTCGCGCCAGGCCGGGAAGGCCGCGGCGGCGGCGGCCATGGCGGCGTCGACGTCCGCCTGGCCGGAGAGCGGCGAGGTGGCGTACGCCTCGCCCGTGGCCGGGTTGACCACCTCGATGGTCCGCCCGTCGGCGGCGTCCCGGAACTCTCCGTCGATGTAGTTGCGCAGACGACGCAGTTCGGTGGTGGTCACGTAGGTCCTGCCTCCCGGTCCGATGTCCGATGGGTGAGACAACCCACCTTAGTCGGTGAAGTGTCGCTTTCGACAGACCCGCCGCCCGGCAACTTCGGATTCAGTGCTTCCACGGTCACGGAACAACGAATTTCATCGCTTTGGGGTTGCGGGACAGACGAGTCGCGTGCACAGTGGCTTCGTGGCCAGTCGAAGCGCAGACCCCAGGACGGGAAACGGATCGTCCCCGTCGATCGATGCCGTGTCCCTGGCGATCATCGAGCAGCTCCAGGAGGACGGGCGCCGCCCGTACGCCGCGATCGGCAAGGCCGTGGGCCTGTCCGAGGCGGCCGTGCGCCAGCGCGTGCAGAAACTCCTGGACCAGGGCGTGATGCAGATCGTCGCCGTCACCGACCCCCTCACCGTGGGGTTCCGGCGCCAGGCGATGGTCGGCATCAACGTCGAGGGCGACCTCGACCCCGTCGCGGAGGCCCTGACGGCCATGGCCGAGTGCGAGTACGTGGTGATGACCGCGGGCTCCTTCGACCTCATGGTGGAGGTCGTCTGCGAGGACGACGACCACCTGCTGGACGTCATCAACAAGCGGATCCGCGCCCTCCCCGGCGTGCGCTCCACCGAGAGCTTCGTCTACCTCAAGTTGAAGAAGCAGACCTATATGTGGGGAACCCGATAGCCGTGAGCAAGGACCTGAGCCAGACCGCCTACGACCACCTGTGGATGCACTTCACCCGCATGTCGTCGTACGAGAACGCGCCCGTTCCCACCATCGTGCGGGGCGAGGGCACCTACATCTTCGACGACAAGGGCAAGAAGTACCTCGACGGTCTCTCCGGCCTGTTCGTCGTCAACGCCGGCCACGGCCGCCACGAGCTCGCCGAGACCGCCTACAAGCAGGCGCAGGAGCTGGCCTTCTTCCCGGTGTGGTCCTACGCCCACCCCAAGGCCGTCGAGCTCGCCGAGCGCCTGGCGAACTACGCCCCGGGCGACCTCAACAAGGTCTTCTTCACCACCGGCGGCGGCGAGGCCGTCGAGACCGCGTGGAAGCTGGCCAAGCAGTACCACAAGCTCACCGGCAACCACACGAAGTACAAGGTCATCTCGCGTGCGGTCGCCTACCACGGCACCCCGCAGGGCGCGCTGTCCATCACCGGTCTGCCCGCGCTGAAGGCTCCCTTCGAGCCGCTGGTCCCCGGCGCGCACAAGGTGCCGAACACCAACATCTACCGCGCCTCGATACATCAGGACGACCCGGAGGCCTTCGGCCGCTGGGCCGCCGACCAGATCGAGCAGGAGATCCTCTTCGAGGGCCCCGACACGGTCGCCGCGGTCTTCCTGGAGCCCGTGCAGAACGCGGGCGGCTGCTTCCCGCCGCCGCCCGGCTACTTCCAGCGGGTCCGCGAGATCTGCGACAAGTACGACGTGCTGCTCGTCTCCGACGAGGTCATCTGCGCCTTCGGCCGCCTGGGCACGATGTTCGCCTGCGACAAGTTCGACTACGTACCGGACATGATCACCTGCGCCAAGGGCATGACCTCGGGCTACTCCCCGATCGGCGCCTGCATCATCTCCGACAAGCTCGCGGAGCCCTTCTACAAGGGCGACAACACCTTCCTGCACGGCTACACCTTCGGCGGCCACCCGGTCTCCGCGGCCGTGGGCCTGGCCAACCTCGACATCTTCGAGCGCGAGGGCCTCAACCAGCACGTGCTGGACAACGAGGGCGCCTTCTTCGACACCCTCAAGAAGCTCCACGACCTGCCGATAGTCGGCGACGTCCGCGGCAACGGCTTCTTCTACGGCATCGAGCTGGTGAAGGACAAGCACACCAAGGAGTCCTTCAACGACGAGGAGACCGAGCGCGTCCTGTACGGCTTCCTCTCCAAGGCGCTCTTCGAGAACGGCCTGTACTGCCGCGCCGACGACCGGGGCGACCCGGTGGTCCAGCTGGCCCCGCCGCTCATCTCCGACCAGGGGACCTTCGACGAGATCGAGGGCGTCCTGCGGCAGGTCCTCACCGAGGCCTGGACGAAGCTGTAGCCGTCCCCGGAGCGGTCGTGCCCGGACCGCCCCGGCGATTCGTCTGAACGCACCGGCCCGGTGGCCCCCATCCGAGTGAGATGGGCGCCACGGGGCCGCGTGCTGTCGGGACCGGCGCGCCCGAGTCCCTAGCGTGCCCAGTGACCGATCGGCCCTGCCTTCGTTCCCCCGTACGGGGGAGCAGGCAATCTGATCTGAACCGAGGTGTACGCCATGGTGGCCCCGCCGGACAACGATGTGCTCTGGGGACGTTCCCTGCACCACTCCCACGGTGGCTCGCCCGCCCTGACCGGGGTCTCCCTCGGGATCCGCGAGGGAGAGATCCTGGCCGTCCAGGGCCCGCGCGGCAGCGGCAAGACGACCCTGCTGCGCGCCCTGTCCGGCCAGCTCGTGCCCGACCAGGGCGAGGTGTGGTTCAACAGCGCCCCCGTCCACACCATGGGAGCGCTCTCGCGCGAACGGCTGCGGCGGGACCGCTTCGGCTGGATCGACCCGGAACCGACCCTGGTGCCCGAGCTGAACGCCTGGGAGAACGCGGCGCTGCCGCTGCTGCTGCGCGGCATCTCGCACCGCACCGCCAAGAAGGCCGCCATGGAGTGGCTGGAGCGGCTCGACATCGGCGCCTGCGCGCGGCGCCGCCCGCACGCCCTGCCCACCACCCAGCGCCAGCGCGTGGCGATCGCCCGCGCCCTGGTCACCTCCCCCGCCGTGCTCTTCGCGGACGAGCCGACCGCCACCCTGCACCGCGCCGAGGGCGCCCAGGTGCTGCGGACCCTGACGGCCGCGGCCCGCTCGCACGGCATCACCACGGTCCTGGCCACGCACGACGCGGAGATCGCCGCCCACGCCGACCGCGCGGTGTGGCTGCTCGACGGCCGCCGGGTGACCGCGGCCGGGCCCGCCGGCGCCCCCGACCCGGAGGGCCGCGCCGCGTGCTCGCTCTCCGCCTAGCCCGGGGCACCCACCCGCTGGTCCTGCTGCGCCGCCTGCTGGTGGCCGCGGCCTCCGCGGGCGTCGGTTTCCTGCTCCTGTGCACCCTGGGGTACGCGGCGGCCCACCCCGGCGGCTCGGTGCTGCGGCTGCTGTGGTGCGCGGTGCCGCTCGCCGCCACCGTCCACTTCGCGGTCGCCGTGGCCCGTACGGACCCCAGCACCCGCCCCCGCCCCGGGCTCTCCGCGGTGGGCCTGGGCCCCGGACGGCTCACCGCCATCGCGGCGGCCTCGACGGCCGTGTCCTGCACCCTCGGCTCCACGGTCGCGCTCCTGGTCTGTCTGCACCTGCGCGGCGACATCACCGGGCTGCCCTTCGACGGCGCCGCGGCCGGACTGCTCGGCGCGGACCGGCCGCTGCCCCTGGCCGCCGCCCTCACCCTGCTCAGCGTGCTGCCGCTCACTGCGTCGGCGGCGGCCGGGCTCGCCCTGCGCCCGCGCAGAGAGGCGCCGGGCCCGCGCGGCACGGAGCGGCCCCCCGCCTCCGTCCCGGCGGGGCTGCCCTGGGGCATCACCCTGATCACGGCGGGCCTGGCGGCCGAGACGTTTCTGAGCCGGGGCACCCCCGGCGGCGCGATCCCCATGCCCGGCCATCCCGACAGCAGTCCCGCCGGAGTGCTGGCCGGCTGGGTCCTGACGGCCCTGGGCCTCGCCGTCGCGGGCCCGGCCCTGACCCATCTGTGCGGCCGGCTGCTCCAGACCGCGCGCCCCGGGGCGGCCCGGCTGCTCGCGGGACGGGTCCTGATGGAGGAGGCCCGCCGCATCGGGCGCCCGCTGGGCGTGGTGTGCGCGGTGGTCTCGGCCACGATCGCCGCCGCCTCGCTGTACGGCGACGAGGCGGGCCCGCACCCCTTCGGCCCGCTCACGGGCCTGGGCGCCGCGCTGGTGACGAGCTGCACGGTGGCGACGCTGCTGACGGCGGCCCTGGAGTCCAGGCACGTCCACGGCGACACCACCGAGGCGCTGCTGCGCCTGGGCGCCCCGGCCCGGCTGCTGCGCACCGCGGCGGCTCTGCGCGCGGCGGGCATCGTGGCCCTGTTCGGCCCGGTGACCTGGGGCATCGCGGAGCTCGCGGCGCTGCCCCTGGCCGGCTGAGCCGGACCGGCCGGACACCCGGCCGGTCCGCCGCTCCCCGTACGTTCTAGGGTGGCCCGATGGCCAGTGAAGACTTTCAGCGGGTGCCGGACGCGCGGGACCGGGAAATCGAGTCCGTCGCCGAGTTCGACGAGGTGGTCGCGCGCGGCACCCTGGCCGGATACCGCCTGCAGTCCCTCGATCTGACGGGCCGTACGTCCGCGCTGCTGTCGGCCGACACCGCGGGCGCCGTCTTCCTCGGCTGCCGGATGGCGCCGGACGCCACCACCAAGGTCCGGGCCGACGGGGCGCTGGTCTTCCCGCCCGTACCGGATCTGCCGTTCGACCCGTACCGGGGTCTGCTCTACACCCCCGACGAACTGTTCGAGGACCTCGACAGCGGTTACGAGCACACGCCGGACGCCCGCTCGTACGCCTGGTTCCAGCGCACCAAGTCGGACGGCGATGTCTTCGCGTCCATGCTCCGCTCCATCCACGACGACTCCGTCTCGGACGCGCTCGACGAAGTCCTGGCCGGGACGCGGGTGGTGGGCGTGATGGGCGGGCACGCGATGGGCCGGGGCGGCGACGCGTACGCCGGGGCGGCCCGGCTGGGGCGCACCCTGGCCCGGGCCGGGTTCACCGTGGCGACCGGGGGCGGGCCGGGCGCGATGGAGGCGGCCAACCTGGGCGCGTACCTGGCGCCGTTCGCGGACGCCGTGCTCGGCGAGGCGCTGGAACTGCTCGCCAAGGCACCCTCGTTCACACCGTCCGTCTCGGACTGGGCGCGGGCCGCCTTCGAGGTGCGCGGGCGCCACCCCCGGGGCGGGCTGTCGGTCGGCATCCCCACCTGGTTCTACGGCCATGAACCGCCCAACGCGTTCGCCGGCCACATCGCCAAGTACTTCGCCAACGCCACCCGCGAGGACGGTCTCCTGGCCCGCTCCAACGCGGGCGTGGTGTTCCTGCCGGGCGCCGCCGGGACCGTACAGGAGATCTTCGACAACGCGACCCCCAACTACTACGGGTCGCGGGGCGGGCCGACGCCGATGGTGCTGGTGGACCGGGAGCACTGGACGCGGCACCTGCCGGCCTGGCCGCTGCTCCAGGCGCTCGCCGAGGGCCGCCCGATGGCCGCGCGGATCGCGCTGGTGGACTCGGTGGACGAGGCGGCGGGGGAACTGGCCCGGCTGTCGGCCTGAGCGGCCCCGCCGCGGATACGGCATAGATCACACCAGGCAACGCGGGGCGGCTCCGGCACGTCTGCCGCTGGGAAGCACGGGGAGCGGACCACGTCCCGCTCCCCCCACATCGGTGAACGGAGCTCCGGGTGCTGCTCGGCCTACTGACCGCGATCGCGGCCTCGATCTGTTACGGCACGGGCTCGGTCCTGCAAGCTGTGGGATCCGTCAAGTCCGCGCGCCGCGAGGCGGCGGAGACGGCCCGTACCCAGCACGGGGGCCCCAGTCTGTCCTCGACCGCCAAGGCAGCGATGACCTGGGAGTTCATGGTCGGCACTGTGCTGGACTTCGTGGGCTTCGCCCTGGGCGCGCTGGCGGCCCGCCTCCTGCCGCTCTTCCTCTCGCAGACGGTCATCAGCGCGAACCTGGTGATCACGGCGGTCCTGAGCGTGCGGCTGCTGGGCCTGCGGCTGAACCGGGCGGAGTGGGGCTCCATAGCGGTGGTCTGCTCGGCCCTGGTGCTGCTGGCCACGGCGGCGGGCGCGGAGGGCGGCGGCCACACGTCCCTGGCCACGCACTGGTGGCTGCTGGTGGTGTCGGTGCTGCTGATGGCGGGCGGGGCGGTGGCGGTACGTCTGCTGGGCGCCCGGGCGGCGATCGTGGCGGGTCTGCTGTCGGGGCTGGGCTTCGGCGCGCTCGGCGTCGGCGTCCGCGTCCTGAACGGCGTCGACCCCTTCGACCTCGGCCGCCTCCTCTCGGACCCCGCGCTCTACGCGATCGCGGTGGCCGGGGCGGGCGGGATGTATCTGCACACGGTGGCGCTCCAGATCGGCTCGGTCAACGGGGCGACGGCGGCGCTGGTGGTCGGCGAGACGGTCCTGCCCGGCGCGATCGGCGTGCTGTGGCTCGGCGACGCGTCACGGGCGGGGCTGGGGTGGCTGGCGGTGGCGGGGTTTGTGCTGGCGGTCGGGGGGGCGGTGGGGGTGGCGTGGTTCGGGGCGGAGAGCGAGGCGGGGTCCCGGGGGGAGGACTCCCCCACCCCGCCCCTTCCCGAAACCCTCCGGGGGTGAGGGGGCTCTCGGGGCGCGGTTTCGTCTGCGGGCGGGTGGGGGCTGGTCGCGCGGTTCCCCGCGCCCCTGGGGGGTAACTCCGGGAGGTGAGCGGGTTCTCCGGGCGCCGTTTCGTCCGCGCGCCGGTGGGGGCTGGTCGCGCAGTTCCCCGCGCCCCTGGGGCAACTCCGGGAGGTGAGCGGGTTCTCCGGGCGCCGTTTCGTCCGCAGGCCGGTGGGGGCTGGTCGCGCAGTTCCCCGCGCCCCTGGGGCAACTCCGGGGGCGGCAAAATCAGCCTCTCCGGCGTTTGAGGAGCGGGGTCCGGGGCGGAGCCCCGCAGCCCAACCCACCCGTGACCCGGGTCCGGGGCGGAGCCCCGCGGCGGGGTGCAGGGGCCGCAGGCCCCGCCAGGGGGGCCGGGGCCTAGCCCCCGGGAGAAACCCCCCACCCACCCCCGGAGGGTTTAGGGAAGGGGCGGGGAGGGGCTATTCACCCCCCAGTACCACCGTCTCCGCCCCCACGAACCCCACCCCCACCAACTCCCCCACCCCCGGCGCCCCCCGCACCCCGCACTCCGCCTCCAGCGGCGGCCCGGACCGTGGCCGCAGCCGCAGCGCCACATGGCCGCCCCGGAACGTACGCGACTCCACCTCGCAGCTCAGGCCCTGCTCCGCCGGGAGCAGCAGAACACCCGCGGGCCGCACCAGCAGCCGTACCGCACCCTGCGCCGACCCGGCCGGCACCGCCACCTTCCCCCACTCCGTGGACGCCACCTCGCCCGACACCGTCGCCCCCACCACGTTCTCGAAGCCGAGGAAGCGCGCCACGAACTCCGAGGCGGGCCGCTGCCAGACCTCCAGCGGCGTACCGCTCTGCGCGATGCGCCCGTCGCGCATCACCACCACCCGGTCCGCGAGCGCGAACGCCTCCCCCTGGTCGTGCGTGACGGCCAGCACGGTCGTCCCCAACCGCCCGAACAGCGACCGCAGTTCGACGACGAGCCGTTCCCGCAGCGTACGGTCGAGCTGGCCGAGCGGCTCGTCGAGCATCAGCAGGCGGGGCTCGGGGGCCAGCGCCCGGGCGAGGGCGACGCGCTGCTGCTCGCCGCCGGAGAGCGATCCGACCGCCCGCCGCCCCGCGCCCGGCAGCCCCACGAGCTCCAGCAGCTCCGCCACCCGCTCGGCCCGCCGCCCGCGCGGCACCCCGCGCATACGCAGCCCGAAGGCCACGTTCCCGGCCACGTCCCGCTGCGGGAACAGCTGGTGGTCCTGGAACATCAGGCCCAGCCCCCGCCGGTGCACCGGCACCCCGGCCTGGTCCGCGCCGCCGAGCAGTACCCGCCCCGCGTCGGCGGGCTGCAGACCCGCCACCACCCGCAGCAGCGTGGACTTGCCGCTGCCGCTGGGCCCGAGCACGCACACCGTCTCGTGGTCGGCGACCTCCAGGTCGACCGCGTCGAGCGCGGCCCGCTCGCCGAACCGGACCGTCACCCCGTCGAGCTTCAGCATCAGAATTCTCCGGTCCGGTCCGTACGGACACGTTCGAGGAGCAGCAGGGACACCGCGCACACCACCATCAGGATCGTGCTGAGCGCCATCGCCTGGCCGTAGTTGAGGTCCCCGGCCCGGCCCAGCAACCGGGCCACCGCGACCGGGAGGGTGGGCCGGTCGGGGCGGGCGATGAAGACGGTCGCGCCGAACTCGCCGAGGGAGACCGCGAAGGCGAATCCGGCCGCGATCAGCAGCGCCCGCCGCACCAGCGGCAGGTCCACCTCCCGCCACACCCGCCACGGGGACGCGCCGAGCACGGCCGCCGCCTCGCGCAGCCGTCCGTCGACCGCGCGCAGTACGGGAAGCATGGTCCGTACGACGAACGGCACGCCGACCAGTGCCTGGGCCAGCGGTACCAGGATCCAGGAGGTGCGCAGATCCAGCGGCGGCCGGTCCAGGGTGATCAGGAAGCCGAAGCCGACGGTGACGGCGGAGACGCCGAGCGGCAGCATCAGCAGCGCGTCGAAGCCGCGGACCAGACGGCCGCCGCGCCGGGTGAGGGCCGCGGCGGCCAGGCCTCCGACCACCACGGCGATACCGGTCGCGGCCAGTGCGTACTGCACCGAGTTCCCCACCGCCTCCAGCGGCGGCACGAGGAACGTTCCGCCTTCTCCGACGGATTGCAGGGAGCGGAAGTAGCCGAAGCCGTAGCCGTCGGGGGTGTCCAGGGAGCGGGCGACGAGCACGCCGAGCGGGAGCAGGATCAGCAGGGCCACCACGGCGAGCACCGCCGCGAGCAGCGTCCACTGTCCCGCGCCGCGCGGGCGGCGGGCGGTGTGCGCGGGGTCGACGAGCTTCAGTGCGCTCTCGCGCCGCCGTACGGTCCAGGCGTGCACGGCGAGCACCGCGCCGACCGCGGCGAACTGGACGAGGGTGAGGACGGCGGCGGTGGGCAGGTCGAGGAGGTCGGCGGTCTGGCGGTAGATCTCCACTTCGAGGGTGGAGAAGGTGGGGCCGCCGAGGATCTGGACGACGCCGAAGGACGTGAAGGTGAAGAGGAAGACCATGAGGGCGGCGGCGGCGACGGCGGGTCCGAGGGCGGGCAGGGTCACCGTGCGCCACGCCGCGAGCCGGGAGGCGCCGAGGACCCGGGCGGCTTCCTCCTGGCGCGGGTCGAGCTGGGCCCAGAGGCCGCCGACGGTGCGGACGACGACGGCGTAGTTGAAGAAGACGTGGGCGAGCAGGATCGCCCACACCGTGGTGTCCAGCCGTACGCCCCACAGTTCGTCGAGGAGTCCGCCGCGGCCGAGCAGGGCGAGGAAGGCGGTGCCGACGACGACGGTGGGCAGCACGAAGGGGACGGTGACGACGGCCCGCAGCAGGTGCCGGCCGGGGAAGTCCAGGCGCGCGAAGACGTACGCGCCGGGCAGCGCGATCAGCAGGGTGAGCGCGGTGGAGGCGAGCGCCTGCCAGGTGGTGAACCACAGCACGTGCCCGATGTCCGGCTCGGTGATCACCTCGGTGATCCGGCCGAGCTGCCAGACGCCGTCGACGCGCAGCCCGCGGCCGACGATCGCGGCCACGGGCCAGGCGAAGAAGAGCCCGAAGAACGCGAGCGGCAGGGCCATCAGGCCGAGCCGCACCGCGTTCGCGCGCACCTTCGCCGCCCGGGGCGTGCGGCTTACTTCAGCACGAGCGAGGACCACGTCTTGACCCACTGCTCACGGTTCTTGGCGATCTTCTCCGGAGCGACGTCGTGCGTCTCGGTGACCTTGGCGCCGAACCTGGTGAACAGCTCGGGCAGCTTGGCGTCCGGGAGGACCGGGTTCACGAACATGGTGAGCGGCATGTCCTCCTGGAACTTCTTGGAGATCAGGAAGTCGAGGAGGGCCTTGCCGCCCGCCTCGTTCCGGGCGCCCTTGAGCAGTCCGGCGAACTCGGTCTGGCGGAAGCAGGTGCCGGTGGCGACGCCCGTGGGGGCGTCGGTGGGCTGCGGCTTGGCGTAGAGGACCTCGACGGGCGGGCTGGAGGCGTAGGAGACGACCAGCGGGCGGTCGCCCTTGGCCTTCCTGCCGCCGGCCGAGCCGGAGAAGTCCTGGTTGTAGGCCTGCTCCCAGCCGTCGACGACCTTGACGCCGTTGGCCTTGAGCTTCTTCCAGTAGTCCTGCCAGCCCTCATCGCCGTACTGCGCGGCGCTGCCGAGCAGGAAGCCGAGGCCGGGCGAGGAGGTCGCGGCGTTCTCGGTGACCAGCAGGTCCTTGTACTCGGGCTTGATCAGGTCGGCGAACGAGCTCGGCGGGGTGAGCTTCTTGTCCGCGAAGTACTTCTTGTCGTAGTTGACGCAGATGTCGCCGGTGTCGATCGGCGTGACCCGGTGCCGTTCCTTGTCGAGCTGGACGGCCGCGGGGACGGCGGCCAGGCCCTTCGCCTCGTACGGGGTGAAGATCCCGTGGTCGAGGGCGCGGGAGAGCAGGGTGTTGTCGACGCCGAAGAACACGTCGCCGCGCGGGGAGCCCTTGGTGAGGATCTCCTGGTTGAGGGCCGCGCCCGCGTCGCCGCTCTTGAGGACCTTGACCGTGTAGCCGGTCCGGGCGGTGAACTCCTTGAGCACCGCGTCGGAGGCGGCGAACGAGTCGTGGCTGACCAGCGTGACGGTCTTGGACTTGGTGGCACCGTCGGCCTTGGGGCTGTCGTCGTCCTTGCCGCCGCACGCGGCGAGCGCGCTGACCCCGAGGGCCGCGGCGAGCGCGGTGGCCGCCATCTTCTTCGTACTGCGCATGGTGGTGATTCCTCCTGGAGTGACCAGGAAGAGACGCGGCCCTGCCCGCCGGGCGGCGGCGAGCAGGGCGCAACAGCTTGAGTGATGACCGAACTTCCTACCCAGAATGACCTGGGCGAGGTTCAGAGGGTCTGCGACCTGACGGCGTCGCACTCTCAGCGCTGTGGCGCTCCCCTGTCGGAATACAGATGTCGAGCTATGCGGATGTCGAATTATGCGGATGTCGCGCTCAGACTACCGCTCGGACGCCGCGAGCTGTCCGCACGCTCCGTCGATCTCCTGGCCACGGGTGTCCCGGACGGTGACGGGCACCCCGTGGGCCGCGATGGCCTCGACGAACGCCTTCTCGTCCTCGGGGCGCGAGGCGGTCCACTTCGAGCCCGGCGTCGGGTTGAGCGGGATCAGGTTGACGTGGACCCGCTTGCCCTTGAGGAGGCGTCCCAGCAGGTCACCGCGCCACGCCTGGTCGTTGATGTCGCGGATCAGTGCGTACTCGATCGAGATGCGGCGGCCGGACTTCTCCGCGTACTCCCACGCCGCGTCCAGGACCTCGCGGACCTTCCAGCGGGTGTTGACGGGCACCAGCGTGTCGCGCAGCTCGTCGTCCGGGGCGTGCAGCGAGACGGCGAGACGGCACTTGAAGCCCTCGTCGGCGAAGCGCAGCATCGCGGGGACGAGGCCGACGGTGGAGACGGTGATGCCGCGCTGGGACAGGCCCAGGCCGTCGGGCTCGGGGTCGGTGAGCCGGCGGATGGCCCCGACGACCCGCTTGTAGTTGGCGAGCGGCTCGCCCATGCCCATGAAGACGATGTTCGACAGCCGGGCGGGGCCGCCGGGGACCTCGCCGTCGCGAAGCGCGCGCATGCCGTCGACGATCTGGTGCACGATCTCCGCGGTCGACAGATTGCGGTCCAGGCCCGCCTGGCCGGTCGCGCAGAACGGGCAGTTCATACCGCAGCCGGCCTGCGAGGAGATGCACATGGTCACCCGGTCGGGGTAGCGCATCAGGACCGACTCCACCAGCGTCCCGTCGTGCAGGCGCCACAGCGTCTTGCGGGTGGTGTCGTCGTCGCACGAGATGTGCCGCACGACCGACATCAGGTCCGGCAGCAGCTCCTCCTGGAGGCGGGTGCGCGCCGCGGCGGGGATGTCCGTCCACTGGGCCGGGTCGTGCGCGTACCGCGCGAAGTAGTGCTGCGAGAGCTGCTTGGCGCGGAACGGCTTCTCGCCGATCGCGGCGACAGCCTCTTTCCGCTCGGCGGGCGAGAGGTCGGCGAGGTGCCGCGGCGGCTTCTTGGCTCCGCGGGGGGCGACGAAAGTGAGTTCTCCGGGCTTCGGCATGGTTCCTCAAGTGTCTCAGACATACGGAAAGGGGCCCGCCGTCCTGTGGACAACGAGCCCCCGACCGAGGAAAGCGCAGGTCAGAGCCTACCCTGCGGACCTTTCAGCTGCCGACGAAGGCGACGAGCAGCAGCCACACCACCGGCGCCGTCGGCAGCAGCGAGTCCAGCCGGTCCATGATTCCGCCGTGGCCCGGCAGCAGCGTGCCCATGTCCTTGATGCCGAGATCCCGCTTGATCATCGACTCGCCGAGGTCGCCGAGCGTGGCGCTCGCCGCGACCGCGAGACCCAGCAGCAGGCCCTGCCACCACTGGCCGTCGTCGATGAGGAACTGCATGCACACCGCGCCCGCCGCCATCGCGAACGTCACCGCGCCCACCAGACCCTCACGGGTCTTTCCGGGGCTGATGCGCGGCGCCAGCTTCGTCTTGCCGAAGCGCCAGCCGATCGCGTACGCCCCGGTGTCGCTGACCACGGTCAGCAGCAGGAAGACGAAGACCCGCCACGGCCCGTCGTCGGCGCTCAGCATCATCGCCACGAACGTCGCCAGGAACGGCACGTAGAACGCGGCGAAGACACCGGCGGTGACGTCCCTGAGGTAGCCCTCGGGCTTCTCCGTCATCCGCCAGACCAGCACCGCGAGCGAGGTGAGTGCCATCGCCACCCAGGCGCCCTCGGCACCGCGCGCGTAGCCGGCGACGACCATCGCCGCGCCGCCCACCGCGAGCGGCACCAGCGGCACCTTGATGTCCTTGCGCTCGTCCAGCCGGGAGGCGAGCTCCCACAGGCCGACGACGACCGCCACCGCGATCACTCCGACGAAGACTGCCTTGACGACGAACAGCGACGCCAGGATCACCGCGCCGAGCCCGACGCCGACCCCTATCGCGGCCCGCAGATCGCGCCCCGCCCGCTTCTTCTCCGGCTGCGCGGGCCGCTGCGGCTGCGGCGGAGTCGAAGGTGGTACCGAGCTGGGCATGGGCTCCTGCGGCGTCTCTTCGCGGAACAGGGGGCCGCTCACCCGAGCGGTCCCCCGGTCACGTTCTTCGCTGACCACGGCGTCTGTGCCCACGCCGTCGGTCACTACGGGCATGGGCTGTGTCCGGGACGGGGCGTCATACGCATCGTAGGCAGCCCCCGCCGAAGGCACCTCCTGGGAAGGCCCCTGGACGGGTGGCCCCCAGTGCTCGGGTCGCGGCGGAGCCCCCCAGGAAGAGTCGTTCATCAGACCTCTAGCAGCTCTGCTTCCTTGTGCTTGAGCAGCTCGTCCACCTGCGAGACGTACTTCGCGGTGGTGTCGTCGAGCTCCTTCTCCGCACGGCGGACCTCGTCCTCGCCGGACTCCTTGTCCTTGACCAGCTTGTCGAGGGCGTCCTTGGCCTTGCGGCGCACGGAACGGATCGACACCTTGGAGTCCTCGGCCTTGGTCCGGGCGACCTTGATGTAGTCCCGGCGGCGCTCCTCCGTCAGCTCCGGGAACGTCACCCGGATGATGGAGCCGTCATTGCTCGGGTTGACGCCCAGATCGGAGTCGCGGATCGCCTGCTCGATGTTGCGCAGCGCGCTCTTGTCGAACGGGGTCACCACGGCCATACGCGGCTCGGGCACCGAGAACGAGGCCAGCTGGTTGATCGGCGTCAGCGCACCGTAGTAGTCCGCCACGATCTTGTTGAACATCGCCGGGTGCGCACGGCCGGTGCGAATCGCGGCGAAGTCCTCCTTGGCGACCACGACGGCCTTCTCCATCTTCTCCTCGGCTTCGAGGAGGATTTCTTCGATCACCACTTGCTCCTGCATGTCTTGAGTGGGCCGGGAGTCGTGTCGGGTGCTCGACGGCCCTGCGTAACCCGCGTCTTTCCCTGCACGGTGTCCGACCGTCAGGGGATTGTCCATCCCCCGGTCAGGCCCGGGTGCCCTGGTCGCTCACGAGCGTGCCGATCTTCTCACCCTTGACCGCGCGCGCGATATTGCCCGCGGTGAGCAGTTCGAAGACCAGGATGGGGAGGTTGTTGTCGCGGCAGAGGGTGATGGCCGTCATGTCCGCCACCTTCAGGTCGCGGGTGATGACCTCGCCGTACTCCAGCGCGTCGAACTTCACGGCGTCCGGGTTGACGCGGGGGTCGGAGTCGTAGACCCCGTCCACCCCGTTCTTGCCCATCAGCATGGCCTCGGCGTCGATCTCCAGGGCACGCTGGGCGGCCGTCGTGTCGGTGGAGAAGTACGGCATGCCCATGCCCGCGCCGAAGATCACGACGCGGCCCTTCTCCAGGTGGCGCACGGCACGCAGCGGGATGTACGGCTCCGCGACCTGGCCCATCGTGATGGCGGTCTGGACCCGGGAGTCGATGCCCTCCTTCTCCAGGAAGTCCTGGAGCGCGAGGCAGTTCATGACCGTGCCGAGCATGCCCATGTAGTCGGAACGGGCCCGGTCCATGCCGCGCTGCTGGAGCTCGGCCCCGCGGAAGAAGTTGCCGCCGCCGATGACGACGGCGATCTGCGCCCCGTCCCGTACGACGTTGGCGATCTCACGGGCGATGGCGTGCACGACGTCGGGGTCCACGCCGAGACCCCCTCCGCCCGCGAACGCCTCACCGGAGAGCTTCAGCATGAAGCGCCCGGTCACCTTGCCGTCGTCGCGCTTGTGGTCAGCCTGAGTGGCGGCGTCCGCGCCCTGATTCATGGGGATCTCCTCGTACACATACGAAGAAGGCCATTGCCGGTGGGTGCTGTGTCCCTGAGCGGCAATGGCCTCCTCGTCAGATCTGCGGTCGTCCGTCGCGAGCGCGGCCGACGACTGCCTCAGACCCTAGCGGGGTCTTCCGTCGATCGCTGGACGGACTCAGATGCCGACCTTGATACGCGTGAAGCGCTTCAGGGTGACACCGGCCTCGTCCAGAACCTTCTGGACCGACTTCTTGTTGTCGAGCGCGTACGGCTGGCCAAGGAGCGTGGCGTCCTTGAAGAAGCCGTTGACGCGACCCTCGACGATCTTCGGGAGCGCGGCCTCGGGCTTGCCCTCGGCGCGCGTGGTCTCCTCGGCGACACGACGCTCGGTCTCGACGACCTCGGCCGGGACGTCCTCGCGCGACAGCCACTTCGGGGCGAACGCGGCGATGTGCTGCGCGATGCCCTTGGCGACGTCGGCGTCGGCCTTGTCCAGCTCGACCAGGACACCGATCTGCGGCGGCAGGTCGGGCATGGTGCGGTGCATGTACGCGAAGACGAAACCGTCCGCGTACTGCGCGAAGCGGTCCAGGACGATCTTCTCGCCGAGGTTGGCGTTGGCCTCGTCGACGTACGCCTGGACGGTCTTGCCGGCCTCGATCTCGGAGGCGAGCAGCGCGTCCAGGTCGGCCGGGGAGGTCTTGGCGACGTGCGCGGCCAGCGCGGCGGCGGTGGCCTGGAACTTCTCGCCCTTGGCGACGAAGTCCGTCTCGCACTTCAGCTCGAGGAGCACACCGGAGGTGTTGTCCTCGGCGATGAGGGAGACGACCGCGCCGTTCTCGGCGGAACGGCCCTCGCGCTTGGCGACGCCCTTCTGGCCCTTGATACGCAGCGCCTCGACGGCCTTGTCGACGTTGCCGTCGGCCTCGTCCAGCGCCTTCTTGCAGTCCATCATGCCGGCGCCGGTGAGCTCGCGGAGCTTCTTGACGTCAGCGGCGGTGTAGTTCGCCATGAGTCTGGGTTTCTCTCTCGAAGTCTGACTCGAAGTCTGAAAGATCTACGGGGCTACGGGGTGACGGCGGGGGCACAGCCTGTGCCCCCGCCGTCACCGCCGAAGCGAGGACCCGAAGGTCAGGCCTGCTCGGCGTCCGCGGCCGGCGCCTCGGCGGCCGGAGCCTCCGCAGCGGCCTCGGCCGGCTTCTCGGCCTCGGCGGCCGACGCCTCGGCGGCAGCGGCCTCGGGGGCGGCAGCCTCGGCGGACTCCTCGGAGTCAGCCTTCTTGTCACCCTCGAGCAGGTCGCGCTCCCACTCGGCGAGGGGCTCGCCGGCGGCCTTCTCGCCCGGCTTGGAGTCGCCGGTGGCGGCGCCGGAACGGGCGATGAGGCCCTCGGCGACGGCGTCGGCGATCACGCGGGTGAGCAGGGTGACGGAGCGGATCGCGTCGTCGTTGCCCGGAATCTTGTAGTCGACCTCGTCGGGGTCGCAGTTCGTGTCGAGGATCGCGACGACCGGGATGTGGAGCTTGCGCGCCTCACCGACGGCGATGTGCTCCTTCTTGGTGTCGACGATCCAGACGGCGCTGGGAACCTTCGACATCTCACGGATACCACCGAGGGTCTTCTCCAGCTTGGCCTTCTCACGCGAGAGGACCAGGAGCTCCTTCTTGGTGAGACCCGAGGCCGCGACGTCCTCGAAGTCGATCTGCTCGAGCTCCTTGAGGCGCTGCAGACGCTTGTAGACGGTGGAGAAGTTGGTCAGCATGCCGCCGAGCCAGCGCTGGTTGACGTAGGGCATGCCCACGCGCGTCGCCTGCTCGGCGATCGCCTCCTGCGCCTGCTTCTTGGTGCCGACGAACATGATGGAGCCGCCGTGCGCGACGGTCTCCTTGACGAACTCGTAGGCGCGGTCGATGTACGACAGCGACTGGAGCAGGTCGATGATGTAGATGCCGTTGCGCTCAGTGAAGATGAAGCGCTTCATCTTCGGGTTCCAGCGACGGGTCTGGTGACCGAAGTGGACGCCGCTCTCCAGCAGCTCCCGCATCGTGACGACGGCCATGGCCGTACTCCTTGAGGTACTCGGTTATCGCGACCGCCGGGCGGCTGCCGCGCCTGACGCCCCGGTGCGCCGTGCCCCGCACCGGACTGAACAGGTGAGGGACCGAGAGGCGCGGCCGATGGTCTGGACCACCGGCGGGGCGTGCGAAGTCGACCCGGTCACCCGGATCGCCACAAGAAGTGTACGGGACCCTCACCGTGCCGGGTGACGCCGCTGTCCACAACGGACCGGTTGTCCACAGCCCAGGCCCATGATCACCGCGAATCGCCCGGCTTCGCCATGCTCTCCCCATGGAACTGAAGCGGCTGGAACTCGCCCGGAGGGGAATCGCGCGGAGGGGATTGATGCGGAGGGGGCTGGTGCGGAGGGGGCTGGTGCGGAGGGGCCTGATGCGAACGGAACCCGTGCCGGCGGCATTCGTGCCGTCGGAACTCGTGCCACGGGAACTCGTGCGGCGCGCGTTACGGCTGGAGGCGGGGCTGGGGCGCGGCCTGGCCGGGTTGGGAGCGGCAGGGGTGATGGGAGTGGTGGGGGTGGTTGGGGTGGTTGGGGTGGTGCCGTTGGTGACGGCTGGGCCGATATCGGTACGGGTACGGGCAGCGCCCGTGGGGATGACGAACGGGCGGCCGACAGCGGCGATCGGAGGAGTGTGGCCGGTCCCGGGGCAGCCGGTGGTCGTACGGGGCTGGGCCCCGCCGACCACGCCGTACGGCCCCGGCCACCGCGGCGTGGACCTGGCCGCGCCCCCCGGGACGGAGATCCGGGCGGTCACGGAAGGCCGGGTGACGTTCGCGGGCCCGGTCGCGGACAAGGGCGTCCTGACGATCACCCTGAACGGCTCGGGCAGCCCCCCGCTGCGCACCACGTACGAGCCGGTCCACCCCCTGGTCCGCACCGGCGAGCACGTCCTCCCCGGCCAGCCCGTCGCCACCGTGGAGGCGGGACCGCGCCACTGCGGGGAGGTGGGGTGCGTGCACTGGGGGCTGAAACGGGGGGATGAGTATGTGAACCCGCTCGCGCTGGTGCGTGGGGGGCATTCGCGGCTGCTGCCGGTGGTCGGGGTGGCCGTGGACGGGGATGTTGTGGAGGTGGGGACGGATTTGGGGGTGGAGACGGGCTGAGGGGTGGGGTGGGGTGGGGTGGGGGGAGGGGGGGAGAGGGGAGGCCCCCAGGATCAGCCGGCCACGCCTCGTAGCGCCATCGCCACCGCCGCCTCCGTGACCGCTGTCGGGTCTTCCGCCGCGCCCAGCTCGATGCGGCGGACCGCGGCGTCGACCACGCCCTGGAGGAGGGTCGCGGCCAGGCGGGGCTGGGTGTGGCCGAGGTCGCCCAGGGCTTCGACGATCATGGCGATGAGGCCGCCGTGGGCGGCGCGGATCTTCTCGCGGGCGCCGGCGTCCAGCTCGCTGGCGGAGATGGCGACGACGGCACGGTGGCGCTGGTCCCCGACGAGTTCCAGTTGGCGGCGTACGTACGCCTCGACCTTCTCCCCGGGGCTGCCCGCCCGCCGCATCGCGGCCTCGATGTCGGCGGCCCACTGCGGGAAGTCGACGGAGCAGAGTTCTTCGACGACGGCGGCCCGGGAGCGGAAGTACTCGTACACGGAGGACCGGGCGAGACCGGTGCGCTCGGCCAGGGCGGGGAAGGTCAGGGCTTCGGTGCCGCCCTGGGACAGGAGGGAGCGTGCGGCGTCCAGCAGGGCGGCGCGCTGCATGGCGCGGTGCTCGGCCACTGAGGCCGCTCGAATCCTTGGCACCGCTCCACTGTAAGGCTGGGCCGGTGATCCGCGGAGGGTCGATTCGCCGGGGTGGTGCTCAGCGGCCGACGTCGGCCAGCTTGGCCCGCAGCTGGAGGACGGACTTGGTGTGGATCTGGCTGACGCGGCTCTCGGTGACCCCGAGGACGTTGCCGATCTCGGCGAGGGTGAGGCCCTCGTAGTAGTAGAGGGTGACGACCGTCTTCTCGCGCTCCGGCAGGGTGTTGATGGCGCGGGCGAGCAGTCGGCGCAGCTCGCGGTCCTCGGCGACCTCGACGGGGTCGTCGGCGGCGGTGTCCTCCAGGGTGTCCATGAGGCTGAGCCGGTCGCCGCCCTCGCCTCCGGCGTGCAGCAGTTCTTCGAGGGCGACCACGTTGGCGAGCGACAACTGGCTGAAGACGGAGTGGAGTTCCTCGACGGCGATGCCCATCTCGGCCGCGACTTCGTTCTCGGAGGGGGTACGGCGCAGCTGTGCTTCGAGGGTCGCGTAGGCGCGCTCGACGGCGCGGGCCTTCTGTCGTACGGAGCGCGGGATCCAGTCGAGTGCGCGGAGTTCGTCGATCATCGCGCCGCGGATGCGTGTGATGGCGTAGGTCTCGAACTTGATGGCGCGTTCGATGTCGAACTTCTCGATGGCGTCGATGAGTCCGAAGACTCCGGAGGAGACGAAGTCGGCTTGTTCGACGTTGGGCGGCAGACCTACGCTCACGCGGCCCGCGACGTACTTGACCAGCGGCGAGTAGTGCAGGATCAGCTGTTCGCGCAGGCGCTCGTCGCCGCTGTTCTTGTACGAGCGCCACAGTTCGTCGACGGACGAGGGCGCCGGTGGTCGCACGGTGCCGCCGGCGCGGGCAGCGGGGGGAGCTGCCGTGCGATCAGACCCGGAGGTGTGCTGGGGCATTCGTTGCCTTGAGCCGTTCTGGTGTGACGTGAGCGGGGGGATTCTCTCTGCTGCGGGGTTCTCGTGAGCGTAGCGTGACCGGCTCGTTGCGGTGCGCGAACGTCGGGGGATCGGGGCGGTCCGGCACGGGCGGACGGGCGCGCGCGGGGGTGGGGGCCGTCGCCGGTCGCGTCGGTCCCGAAAGCGGTGGCGTGCGGCCCTCGGTGGTCATTGGCCTTACCTTTTCACCCGAATGCCCCAGGTCAAGCACCGCCTCGCCGGGTGCCCGGGGTGGGGAGCGGGGTTGTGGTCAACCGCCAGTCGTCTCCTTCGCGTTCCACGAACCCGAGGGAGTGGAGTTCGTACAGCCTGCCGAGGGCTTCCTCCGGAGTCGTTGCAGCCTCACGGGCGATGTCGCGTACGGCGAGGTTGCCGTGGGCGGGCAGGGCGTCGAGTACGCGTGCGGTGCCGGGGGCGAGGAGGTCCCGGGGCAGGACGGGGCCTCGGCGGGCCGGGGCGAGGTCGCCCATGTCCCCCACGAGTTCGATGATTTCGGCGGCGTCGGTGACGAGTGCGGCTTCGCCGCGCAGCAGTTCGTGGACTCCGGCGGAGAGTCCGCTGGTGGCGGGGCCGGGTACCCCTATGGTGTGGCGGCCGAGTCGTTGGGCGTTGCGTGCGGTGACGAGGGAGCCGCTGCGGTATTCGGCCTCGACCACGACGGTCCCCCGGGTGAGGGCGGCGATGACGCGGTTACGGAGGACGAACCGGCTGGGTGTGGGGTGGTCGCCGGGCGGCAACTCGGCTACGAGGACGCCCTGTTCGGCGATGCGGCCGATCAACTCGGTGTGGGCGCGGGGGTAGACGACGTCGACTCCGCTGGCGAGGACGGCGATGGTGGCGCCGCCTGCGGCGAGGGCGCCGCGGTGGGCGGCGCCGTCCACCCCGGCGGCGGCGCCGGAGACCACTACCCAGCCTTTTTCGGCGAGTCCGGCGCCGAGGGTGGCGCCCATGTGGGCGCCGTAGGGGGTACAGGCTCGTGCGCCGACCACGGCGACGGATTTCAGTGCCCAGAGCCGTAGGTCGGCGGGGCCGCGGAGCCAGAGGCCGATGGGGCGGCCGTCGCCGAGGTCGTCGAGCTGGGCGGGCCATTCGTGGTCGCCGGGGCAGATGAACCGGCCGCCGAGAGCGGCAAGCGTGGCCAGATCCCGCTGGGGGTCGGCGTCCGCCGCTCGTCTGCGGTATCCGGCGAGCCGTGCGGCGCTCACTCCGGTGAGTGGGTAGTCGGGGTTCTCGGGGGCGGTGAGCCGCTGTAGCAGTTCCACCGCCCCGTAAGTGCGCAGCCAGCGGCCGGCTCGCTCGTCCCCCGGCTCGATGACCCTGGCCAGCGCCGCCCGCGCCAGCCGTTCGGGGTCACCGGTTGGGCCGCCCGACACCCGACCGCTGGACGCCGGGTAACCCGGCGCATGACCGCCCTCGGCCGCGTGGAGCGCATCTCCGGAGCCGGCCGTCTCGCCGCCGGGGCCCGGTGCTCCCCCGCTCACCCGGCACCTCCTACGGGCAGTGGCGCGCCCCGGGAGATGCCTGTTCTGAGTTCCAGGGCGAGGCCGATGTGGGTTTCGTCGGGGCGGTCGTGGCCGCAGAGGTCGGCGAGGGTCCAGGCGACGCGCAGGACGCGGTCGAGGCCTCGGGCGGTCAGCAGGCCGCGTTCCATGTCCCGTTCGGCCGCGGCGAGGGCGCCGGGGGCTGTGACCCAGCGGGTGCGCAGTTCGTGGCCCGGGACTTCGCTGTTGGTGGTCCAGGGGGTGCCTTGGAGGCGGGCGGCGGCACGTTCCCGGGCGGTCAGGACGCGTTCGGCGACCTGTGCGCTGGATTCGCCGCGTCCGCCTTGGGTGAGGAGGTCCTCGCGCCGGACGGGTTCGGCTTCGACGCGCAGGTCGACGCGGTCGAGGAGGGGGCCGGAGAGCCTGGCCTGGTAGCGGCGGATGACGGATGGGGGGCATTCGCAGCCGGCGCCGTGGAGGGTGTGCCGGCCGCAGGGGCAGGGGTTGGCGGCGAGGACCATGAGGAAGCGGGCGGGGAGGCGGACGACGCCGGCGCTGCGGGCCACGACGACGTGTCCGGCTTCCAGGGGCTGGCGCAGTGAGTCCAGGGCCTTGCCGGTGAACTCGGGGGCTTCGTCGAGGAACAGGACGCCCCGGTGGGCGAGGGAGACGGCGCCGGGTCGTGGCAGGCCGTTGCCTCCGCCGACGAGGGACTGCATGGTCGCCGAGTGGTGGGGTGCGCAGTAGGGGGCTTTGTGGACGAGGGGTTTGCCGGGGGGCAGGATTCCGGCGACCGAGTGGATCGCGGTGACTTCGAGGGACTCCTGTCGGGTGAGCGGCGGCAGGATGCCGGGGAGCCGTTCGGCCAGCATGGTCTTGCCGGCGCCCGGCGGTCCGTACAGCAGCAGGTGGTGGCCGCCGGCGGCGGCTACTTCCAGGGCGGTGCGGGCGGTGCGCTGGCCGGCGACGTCGGCGAGGTCGGGCGGGCTGGTGTCGGCGTCGATGGACAGGCCGGTGCCGACTCCGGCGCCGGGGACGACCAGTCCGGCGAGCATGGCGTCGGGGCGGCCTTCCTGGTCGGGTTCCTCCTGGGGGACGGGTTCGTCGGTGAGGACGGCGATGAGCTGGCGCAGGCTGCGGACGCCGAGGACGGAGATGCCGGGGACGAGGGATGCTTCGGTGGCGGTCTGTTCGGGGACGACCACCTGCTCGTATCCGGCTTCCGCGGCGGCGAGGACGGCGGGCAGGATGCCGCGGACGGGGCGGACCCGGCCGTCGAGTCCGAGTTCGCCGATCATGACGAGGTCGGCGAGTTCTCTGGGGTCGATGCGTTCGGCGGCGCCGAGGACGGCGCAGGCGACGGCGAGGTCGAATCCGCTGCCGCTCTTGGGGACGGAGGCGGGGCTGAGGCCGACGGTGAGTTTCTTCTGGGGCCAGTCGCCGCCGGAGTTGACGACGGCGGCCCGGACGCGGTCGCGGCTTTCGCTGAGGCTCTTGTCGGGCAGGCCTACGAGGGTGAAGGCGGCGACGCCGGGTTCCAGGTCGGCCTGGACTTCGACGACGACGCCCTCGACGCCGACGAGCGCCACGGAGCAGGTTCGGGCGAATCCCATCTATGCCACCCCCCGGACGTGCTCGGCGCGGGGCGCGCCGCGGCGGGGCAGGACGACACCGACGAGGTCGATGCGGACGCCGCCGTGGGGTGGTCCTCCGTGGTCGGCGAGCCATCGCTCGGCGAGGTGCCTGAGCCGCTCGGCCTTGGCGGGGGTGACGGCCGCCATGGGGTGTTCGAACGGGCCGCCCGCTCTGCGGGTCTTGACCTCGCAGACCACCAGTACGTCGCCGTCGCGGGCGACGATGTCGATCTCTCCGGTCCGGCCGCTCCGCCAGTTGCGGGCGACCACGGTCATTCCGGCGTCGGCCAGCAGTCGGGCCGCAACGTCTTCGCCGTACTGTCCGAGCGCTCCTCGTGCGTTCATCTCGGCACCACCTCCGGCACCGACTGTCACGCACCCGCCGCCACCTTGTGGATCTTGGTGGACAGCCGGGCCATTGTGGATAACCCGGTCATCCGGAAGGTGGATCCTCCGCGATCCGTTGACGCCGACGGCACAGCGGGACCGTCGGATCGGCGTACCGGCCAGACCGGTGGACCGCCCGAGCCGACAGACGCCCCGACCCCGCGGACCGCCTGGGCCGACGGACAGGCAGTGGCCCCCGGACCAGCGGCGGGCAGGCGAGCATCATGGACACGCCGGAATCAGGCTGCCCGCGCGAGCACACCCGCTCAAGGGGCGAGTAGAGCCCGAGCCAAGCAGCGCGTCCGGGCCGTGCGGACCGTGGGGACCGGCCGAGCCAAGCAGCACCTCCGGGCCGCGCAGGAGCGCCCAGGCCGTACAAGACCGACCCACCCCCGCTCAGCCCCCCGGAAGCTCCAAATCGCTCTTATTGAGCTCCTCGATGTTCACGTCCTTGAACGTCAGAACACGCACCTGCTTCACGAAGCGAGCCGGCCTGTACATGTCCCACACCCAGGCATCGGCCATCGACACCTCGAAGAACACCTCGCCCTGGACCGAGTGCACCTGCATCTCGTAGTCGTTGGTGAGGTAGAAGCGCCGCTCGGTCTCGATCACATATTTGAACAGACCGACGACGTCGCGGTACTCCCGGTAGAGCTTCAGCTCCATCTCGGTCTCGTACTTTTCGAGGTCCTCGGCGCTCATGGCATGTTCCCCTTCAGCCGTGCGGTCCCCCTATTGTGCGTCAGCCCCCCGGACCCCTAGACGATTTCCGGAGCCAGGACCACCGGCACAGGCGGAGGACCCTCGTCGAGCAGCGTGCGCAGCAGCTCGGCGAGTCTGGTCGGGTACACCGTCTCACGGGCCGCCGACAGTTCGGCGGAGGTCCACCACCTCAGCCCCGTGGTACTGCGTCGTTCCAGCTCGGTGAGGTTGGTCGGCGCGGCCTCGGCCGAGGTGGTACGGGTGATACGGGTGGTACGGGCGAGGAAGTACCACTCGTCCTGGTTCCAGCGGCGGCCGTCGAAGGGGAACGAGCACTTCCGTTGCCACAGCACGGGGCCGAGCCGCACATCGGTGATCCCGGTCTCCTCGGCGAGTTCGCGCAGTGCGGCCTCTTCCCGGGTCTCGTCGCCCTCCAGGCCGCCGCCCGGGGTGAACCACCAGGTGTCGGCGGGGTCGTCCGGTTCGTGTCCGTGGATCAGCAGGATGCGGTCCTGCGGATCGAGCAGGACGACCCGGGCGACCCTGCGGAACTCCTCCGGCGCCTCGCCCCGCCCCCGCGGCCGGCTGGGGCCGGGGCCGCCGGTCTCAGCGGGCACCGGCCGCCGCCCTGCGCCGCCCGAACCGCCGTGCCAGGGGCCCGTACGCGGCGCCCACCACGATCAGTACGGCTCCGGCGACCACCGCGCCCACGACCAGCGTCAGCGGGCCGGGCTGGGAGATGCCGCCCGGGAGGGCCCTGAAGCCCGCCGGGCGCTCCAGCATGCCGTCCAGCGGCCAGGCCACGGCGTCCACGCGCGCGCTGACGGCCGAGCGCGGCACGGAGCCGTTCGCCGCGTCCTCCAGGTGCATCCGGGAGTCCAGGGAGACGTCGCGTTCGTCGCCGAGGAGGAAGAGCTGGCCCTTGGGGACGGTGGCGCTGAACCTGGTCGTGGAGGGAGCCGTGTTGTGCAGATACGGTTCGTCGATCTCACGGCCGTTGACGGTGAGCTTGCCGCCCCGGTCGCAGCACTTGACGGTGTCGCCGCCTATGCCGACGACCCGCTTGACCATGGGGACGTTGCCCCAGGCCTTGTCCTTGAAGATCACCACGTCGCCACGCTTCACGTCGGCGCCGTCGATGCGCTGGGCGAGGACCCGGTCGCCCGCCTTGACCGTCGGATTCATGGACTGGGTCGGCACCGTGTACGGCTTGTACTCGACGGCGCCCCAGGCGAACCCGCCGAGGAAGAGCACACAGCCGACGGCCACGGCCAGTCCCGACAGCAGATTGCCGAGACCACGGCCGCGGCCGTCGTCATTGCGTCCCGTTCCGCTCATCCCAGTGCTCCTCCCCCGGGCGCCCGCGTCCTGCGCGTGCTCCGGAGATCGACGATCTGGGACGGCACCCTACCCGGCGGTATCCCGCGCGGTCAGCCCTCTCGGGTGAGGCCGGCGTCCTCGATCGCGTCACTCGGGCGGGTGAGCCGGCGTCGGCGCCACAGCACGAGCGGCACCGCGCCCGCGAGCCCCGCGGCCACCGGGGCCGTCGAGGCCATGCCGTTGAGGCCCTTCTGGTCGAAGGTGCCCGGGATGCCGAGCCAGTCGATGCGGTTGAGCGGCCAGGCGATGGTGAAGGCGCGGCCGACTACCTCGTTGTCGGAGACCGTGCCGCCGCCGGGCAGCTCCTGGTGGTAGCGGGAGTCGAGCGAGTTCTGCCGGTGGTCGCCCATCACCCAGATCCGGCCCTTGGGGACCTTGATCGGGCCGAACGGCATGTCGTCGCAGGCACTGTCGCCGGGGTAGATGTACGGCTCGTTCAGGGCCTTGCCGTTGACCTTGACCGGGCCGCCCTTCTTGCACTCCACGGTGTCGCCGCCGGTCGCGATGACCCGCTTGATCAGGTCCTTCTCCTCGGCGGACGGCATCAGGCCGATGAAGCTGAGGAACTTCTGCACCACGTTGGGCTCGGCCGGCTTCTGGTCCTCCAGCCAGCCGCCCGGGTCGTGGAAGACGACGACCTCGCCGCGCTCGGGCGTGGAGCCGAACCACGGCGTCAGCTTGTCCACCAGGACCCGGTCACCGCGCTGGAGGGTGTCCTGCATCGAGTCCGAGGGGATCGAGAAGGCCTGCACCAGGAACGTCTTGATCAGCAGCGCGAGGATCAGCGCGATGCCGATGAGCAGCGGCAGCTCCTTCCAGAAGGAGCGCTGCTTCCTGGGGGCCGGGCCGCCGCCCGGCTCGCCGTCACCTCCCGAGCCGCCGTCGGCGGTGCCGCCACCGCCATCGCCCGCCCGGGCCTGTGCGGGAGAGTCGGCGGGCCCGTCCGGCCGCTCCTCGGGCTCGTCGTGTCCGGATCGTGCGCCGACCGCCAAATCCCCCACATCCACTCCTCACTCCGTGCCACCGCCCGCGCCGTGCCAGACGCAGGCCCACCACTCCCATAACGAGCGGGAGTTCCGCAGGGCTCGGGAGCCGGATCGCATCGTTCGATTTCGGGTCATCCGATATCGAGGTATGTACTGCCACTTCATATGATCTGCCGGGATCCGTGGCCGGATCCCGGGAGGACACCCTATGCGACGTGCCGAGTGCGGTGTCCGACCTGCCGGGCGCGTCCGGCACCGAGCCGAATGTCCCGGGTTCCTCCAGCCAGCGCCAGTGGTCGAAGGGCCAGCCGATCAGGACTGCCCGCCCGATGACCCCGTCCTCGGAGACGGTGCCGTGGTACGGCTCGTCGAGGTGGAAGCGGGAATCGGCCGAATTCGAGCGGTGGTCGCCCATCATGAAGAGCCGCCCCTCGGGCACCTTCACCTCGAAGGTGATCTCCGAGGGCGGGTTGCCGGGATGCACATACGGCTCGTCCAGGGGTCTGCCGTTGACCATGACCCTGCCGCTGCCGTCGCAGCACTTCACGGTGTCTCCGCCGACCGCGACGACCCGTTTGATCAGGTCCTGCTCGTTGTCGGAGGGCAGCAGGCCGATGAAGGTGAGGGCCTGTTTGACCTGTTTGACGACGACCGGGTCGCCGCCGCCGGTGGTCTTCTTCTCGTCCTTAAGCCAGCCGCCGGGGTCCTTGAACACCACCACGTCGCCGCGCTGGGGCCTGGAGCCGAACCAGGGCGTGAGCTTGTCGACGAGCACCCGGTCGCCGATGGTGATCGTCTCCTGCATGGACCCGGACGGGATCACGAAGGCCTGGACGAGGAACGTCTTCAGTACGAGGGCGATGAGCACCGCCACCCCGACCAGCAGCGGTATCTCCTTGACCGCGGATCTGCGCCTGCGCCGCTTCACCTTGCGGGCGAGCCTGCGCCGGTCGGCCCGGCCCTGCTGGGCGCGGCGGCCCGGCGGACGCGCGGGCGCGGGCGAAGTCGTGTCTTCACGCCCGCGTTGCGCAGGGCGCGTGGGCGCGGTCTCGGCGGCGGCCGGGGCGGGCTCCATGAGGTCGGCGGGCCCGGAGAGACCCGCGGAGCCCGACGCGTACGCCACCGGCTGCCCCGAGGCGGCGTAGGAGTCGCTGAGCGGGCCGGTCCCGGCCTCGCCGGGCGCCGTCTCGCGGCGGGCCGGGTCCGGCACGTCACCGCGCCCTCTGGTGCCCCTGGCTCCCCGCGCCGCGGCGCGGGAGGTCGGCCGCGTGCCCGTGGGCAGCGGCTCGTCCGCCGGCCGGGGTGCCGAGCGGGGGCGTCCGCGGCTACCCATGGGCGCCGCCCGGTGCGGGCACGCGCGCGAAGGCGCCGGAGCCGTCGACCCCCGACCAGCGGCCGAACGGCCAGCCGATCCAGTCGGCCCGCCCCACCACGTGGTCCACCGGCACCATGCCGCCGCCCGGCGAGCCCAGGTGGTCGCGGGAGTCGCTGGAGCGCGAGCGGTGGTCGCCCAGGACGAAGAGGGTGCCGTCGGGCACGACGATGTCGAACGGCACCTGGGAGGGGGCGTCGCCCGGGTGCACGTACTCCTCGGTCACCGGTGTCCCGTTCACCTGGACCCTCCCGCTCCTGTCACAGCACACGATCCGGTCGCCGCCCACTCCGACGACCCGCTTCACGTACACGTTCCCGGCCGGCTCCCTCAGACCGAGGGCCGCGACAGCTGAACGAAGGGCCCTGCCCACCGGGTTCCCCTCGGGCGGCTCGTCCGTGAAGGAGCCCCGGCCGTCGAAGACGACGACGTCACCGCGGGCCGGACCGCTCCCGAACCGGTACGCCAGCTTGTTGACCATGACCCGGTCGCCGACCTTCAGGGTGGGCTCCATGGAGCCGCTGGGGATGAGGAAGGGCTGCATCACGAAGTGGCTGAGCAGCAGCAGGAAGAGCAGGCATACCGCGGCCAGGGCCGCGCTCTTGCGCCAGGGCCCTTCCAGGTGGCCGGCGAGGGCGGGAAAACGCGCGGAGCGCGACCTCCGCTCCGGCCCCGGCTGAGGGGTGGAGGGGAGGTCGCGCTCCGTGTGCTGTGCTTCGGTGTCCATCGGGGGGTGAGCCTATCCGCCCGTCCTGTGGACCCGTACGCGCGCGTGGTGAGCCGTGGCTCACCGTCGAGCCGGAGCTCAGTTGTCGCGCTTCTCCTTGATCTTCGCGGCCTTGCCGCGGAGCTCGCGCAGGTAGTACAGCTTCGCGCGGCGGACGTCACCGCGGGTGACGAGCTCGATCTTCTCGAAGATCGGGGAGTTCACCGGGAAGGTGCGCTCGACGCCGACGGAGAAGGAGACCTTGCGGACCGTGAAGGTCTCGGAGACGCCGGCGCCCTGACGGCGGATGACAACGCCCTTGAACTGCTGGATACGGGAGCGGTTGCCCTCGATCACGCGGACGTGGACGTTGACGGTGTCACCCGGGCGGAAGGCCGGGACGTCGCTGCGCAGCGTCGCGGCGTTGACGGAGTCGAGCAGGCTGGCCATGTTCTTCTGCTTCCTCGCCGACGCCACAGGTCATCGGCGGAATTCGTGATGGGGTTCGAGGTGCTGTCCGCGGCCGGACCGCCGTGGGGCGACTCCCGCGTGCGCGGGGAACGCTTTGCCCTTCCCCCTGTGGCAGGGGCATGGGCCGGGCGTACAGCAGCGGCTTATTCTTCCACGTCCTGCGGCCTGCGCCAAAATCGGCCGCCGGGCTCGGGTGCCCAGCCGAGGATGGACAGCACCTCGCGGTCCTTCTTGTCGAAGGCGGAGGGGTCGCAGCGCTCGATGAGGTCGGGCCGGTTCTCGGCGGTGCGGCGGAAGGCCTCGTCCCGGCGCCAGCGGGCGATCCTGCCGTGGTGTCCGCTGAGCAGGACGTCGGGGATGCCGCGTCCGCGCCACTGGGGGGGCTTGGTGTACACCGGGCCTTCGAGGAGGTTGGCCATGGCGCCGGGGGCGAAGGAGTCGTCGCGGTGGGACTCGGCGTTGCCGAGGACGCCGGGCAGCAGCCGGGCCACGGCCTCGGTGATCACCAGGACGGCGGCCTCCCCGCCCGCGAGGACGTAGTCGCCGATGGACACCTCGTACACCGGGATGCGGGTGGCGTACTCGTCCATGACGCGGCGGTCGATGCCCTCGTAACGCGCGGGCGTGAAGATCAGCCACGGCTTGTGGGAGAGCTCGACGGCGAGTTCCTGGGTGAAGGGCCGTCCGCTGGGGGTGGGGACGACCATGACGGGGCCGTGCGCCCCCGCCTCGTAGCCGTCGGCCAGGGCGTCGTCGAGGCAGGCGCCCCAGGGCTCGGTCTTCATGACCATGCCGGGGCCGCCGCCGTAGGGGGTGTCGTCGACCGTGTTGTGCCGGTCGTGGGTCCACTCCCGCAGGTCGTGTACGTGGACGTCGAGCTGTCCACGCGCGCGTGCCTTGCCGACGAGGGAGACGTTCAGCGGCTCCAGGTACTCGGGGAAGATCGTGACGACGTCGAGCCGCATCAGCCGCGGGCCCCGTCTGTCTCGTCATCGCCGGTCTCGTCATCGCCGGTCTCGTCGTCCCCGGTCGCGTCGGCCCCGGCCTCGTCGCGGGCGGAGGCGATCTCGGCTCGGTCGTCGATCAGACCGGGCGGCGGGTCGATGACCGCGCGCTGCGCGTCGAGGTCGATCTCGGTGACGATCTCCCCGACGAACGGGATCATGACCTCGGTGCCGTCGGGCCGCTCCACGATGAACAGGTCCTGGGACGGCAGATGCGAGATCTCGGTGATCCGGCCGACCTCGGTGCCGTCGGTGAGGACCACGTCGAGGTCGATGAGCTGGTGGTCGTAGTACTCGTCGTCCTCGTCGGGGCGCTCTTCGGGGTCGACGTCGGCGATGAGCAGCGTGTTGCGCAGGGCCTCGGCGGCGGTCCGGTCGCGTACGCCCTCGAAGCGCAGCAGCAGGCGACCGCTGTGGACGCGGCCGGTCTCGATGGTGAGCGGTCCGGTGGAGGCCGGGTCGGTGGCCAGTACGGCGCCGGGGGCGAGCCGCAGCTCCGGCTCGTCGGTGCGGACCTCGACGGTGACCTCGCCCTTGATGCCGTGGGCGCGGCCGATCCGCGCGACTACCAGCTGCACGTCGTTCAACTTTCCTGTCGGATGCCTACGGTGTTTCGGTGACTTCAGCCCCGGGGGGACTACGGCTGTACAGACGACTGCGGGCCGGGGAGGGCACGGTGGCCCTCCCCGGCCCGAGCCGGCGCATCTGGTAAAACAACCAACTTTGTCAGTGGACCTGGTCCACGTCGACGAGGTCGACGCGGATTCCACGGCCACCGATGGCGCCCACGACGGTACGCAGGGCGCGGGCGGTGCGGCCGTTGCGGCCGATCACCTTGCCGAGGTCGTCGGGGTGGACCCGGACCTCCAGCACGCGCCCCTTGCGCAGGGCGCGCGAGGCGACCTGCACGTCGTCGGGGTTGTCGACGATGCCCTTCACGAGGTGCTCAAGAGCCTCCTCGAGCATGCTCAGGCCTCGGTCGACTCGGCGGCGTCGGCCGGAGCCTCGTCCGCCTTCTTGTCAGCCTTCTTGGCCTTGGGGGTGATGGCCTCACCCTTGGTGTCGTCGCCCTCGAGAGCCTTGGCGAACTCGTCGAAGGAGCGGCGCTTGCTCTCCTTCGTCTCCGGCTGCAGCAGCGGCGCGGGGGCCGGGAGGCCCTTGTGCGCCTGCCAGTCACCGGTGAGCTTCAGGATGGCGAGCACAGCCTCGGTGGGCTGGGCGCCCACGGACAGCCAGTACTGCGCACGCTCGGCGTTGACCTCGATGCGCGACGGGTTGTACGTCGGGTGGTAGATACCGATCTCTTCGATCGCGCGACCGTCACGGCGGGTGCGGGCGTCGGCGACGACGATGCGGTAGTGCGGCTGGCGAATCTTGCCGAGGCGCTTGAGCTTGATCTTGACTGCCACTGGAGTGGTGTCTCCTGGTCTTGACGTGGTTGGGCACAACGGGATGCCACGTGGGGTTGCGGTACTCAAAGTGCCCGATGGACGCGTCAGCCGGAGGCGAGAGGGTTCCTGTGCGGCTGTCGAGTACAGCTGTCCATTGTGCCACACGCCGGCGCCGGGCACGCCGGGGGTCCGTGGGGCACCCCCGGGCGGCACAGCGGCACAGTGGCACACCCGTGTGTGTCCGCGCCCGACGGCCCGCGCCGCCCCCGTCGGGCGGCCGGTCCGGGATCAGCTCGCCGCGGCCACGACCTCGGGGATACGGAAGGGCTTGCCGCAGCCGCCGCAGACGATCGGCGCCTGGGCGAGCACGGAGGGGACGACGCGCACATTGCGACCGCAGTCGCAGACGGCCTTGACGCGGACGCCGCCGCCCGAGGAGCCGTGTCGTGCCGCCGGGCCCCGGAAGGAGCGCTTGGTGTCGGCGGCGGTGGCCACGGTGTGCGCCTTGAGGGCCCGCTGCAGCCGCTCGATGGTCGGCCGGTAGCGGCGCCTCGCCTCGGGGTTCAGCGCGACCAGGGAGAAGCCGCTGCTGGGGTGCGGTTCCTCGGGATGGTCGAGACCGAGCTCCTCGGCGATGGCCAGGAATCTGCGGTTGTGGTACCGCCCGGCCCGGGATGTGTCGCGGACACCCCGGGCGGCGGCAATGCCGTGGACTGCTTCGTGGAGCAGTCGCTCGAAGGAGAGTTCGGCGCCGCAGGCGGACGACGACTCTCCGATCAGGGACTCGGGCGCGGCAAGGTCAGGCAGCTCGGGGTGGTACCGCTGAATGTCGGCCCACGCCTGCGCCAGCTCTGCGGCGAGAACAGGTGGTGTCGTGCTCACGTCGTGACAACGAGCCGGAGTGCCCCGGTGTTCCTATTCCGGGGCATCCCAAATAATTTGCACGTACCCGTCAGTTGCCGTTGATGCGTCCGGACGAGGGCGGGTGCGCTGATCTGCGGAGAAGCCTCACAGCTCGCACCAAGGTAGTACGTAGCGGCGCGTACGCCCCGGCGCGTAGATGATGTCCACGCGCCGGGATTCCAGGATTCGGCCGGTACGCAAGAGGCGTTTTCGGTCGACCGGAACAGGCCGCGGGCCGCTCAGTAGGAGCGGGCGACGATGGCGACGGTACCGGGTGCGTCGTCGGTCTCGGGGACCGACCCGTCCTCGGCGACCAGACACCGTACGGACACGGCCTGCTCGGCGAGCTTGGCCTCGCCCTCGGTGCCGAGCGTGGCCCACGGGATGCGCGCCCAGCCGCCCGCCGTGGCCGCCTCGGCGGCCTCTTCGAGGGTGTCGACATCGCTCGTACGGGACTCGCGGCGCTCGCGGGACTCGCGCAGCAGCTGCGCCTGGTCCTCCTCCAGGACCCTGGGCAGCAGTTCGCCGAGCGCGTCGATGGAGACGGGCTCCTTGCCGCCGGGGATGCGGCGGGCGAGCATCGCGGTGCCGGCCTCCAGGTCGCGGGGGCCGATCTCCACACGTACGGGCACGCCCTTGAGCTCCCAGTCGACCGCGCGGCGGCCGAAGGGGGTGTCCACGCGGTCGTCGACCTGGACGCGGATGCCCAGCGCCTTGAGGCGGGCGCCGACTTCGCGGACCTTGGCGACGGCCTCGTCACCCTTGATCGCCATGACGACGACCTGGACGTGCGCCAGGCGCGGCGGCACCCGCAGGCCGTTGTCGTCGCCGTGGGACATGATCAGACCGCCGACCATGCGGGTGGAGACGCCCCACGAGGTCTGCCAGACCAGCTCCTGCTTGCCTTCCTTGGACAGGTACCGGGTGTTGAAGGCCTTGGCGAAGTTGGTGCCGAGCTCATGGCTGGTGCCCAGCTGGAGGGCCTTGCCGTCGCCCATCATGCCTTCGAGGGTGAGGGTGTTGATGGCGCCGGCGAACCGCTCCTTGGCGGTCTTGCGGCCCAGGACCACGTCGATGCCCAGGACGTTGACCATGAAGTCCGCGTAGACGTCCCTGTGGATGCGCGCCGCGTAGTCGCGGGCGTCCTCGTAGGAGGCGTGCGCGGTGTGGCCCTCCTGCCAGAGGAACTCACTCGTACGGAGGAAGACGCGCGGGCGCATCTCCCAACGGACCACGTTGGCCCACTGGTTGATGAGCAGGGGCAGGTCCCGGTAGCTCTGCACCCACTTGGAGAAGTAGTCGTTGATGATCGTCTCGGAGGTGGGGCGCACCACGACGGGCTCTTCGAGCTCCTTGCCGCCACCGTGCGTGACCACCGCGAGCTCGGGCGCGAAGCCCTCGACGTGCTCAGCCTCGCGAGTCAGGTAAGACTGGGGGATGAACAGCGGGAAGTACGCGTTCTGGGCGCCCGCGTCCTTGATGCGTGCGTCCATCTCCTGCTGCATCCGCTCCCACAGGCCGTAGCCGTACGGTCGGATCACCATGGTGCCGCGCACCGGACCGTTGTCCGCGAGCTCGGCCTTGTTGATCAGATCCTGGTACCAGCGGGGGAAGTCTTCCGCCTGGGGCGTGAGAACGGGTGCCTTTGCCATGGCGCGAATGGTACGGGCCCGGTGGCCCCGAACGTGAATCGCCCTCCCTCTGGACGGGATGGCGGATGCGGAGTTCCCTTTGGCATACGGGGGGAGCGAGACCGCACGGGTACGGGGGCTTTCCATCAGCGCACAGCTGACCTCTTCCGCGGATTGGGGCGCTTTCCATGACACCTACGCTCGTCCGGCACCAGTCCCCCACGGCCTCGGCCTCGCCCGCGCGGGCGTCTGCCCGCGCGCGTGACTGGGCGGAGATCCAGGAGCGGATGCTGGTACCGCTCTACGAGGCGGTGTACGAGCGGCTGGAGGTGGGAGCAGCCACCCGGCTGCTCGGCCTGGGCTGCGGCTCCGGGCTGGCCCTGTTGATGGCGGCCACGCGCGGCGCGCGCGTGACGGGTGTCGACACCCGTCCGGAGCGGCTCGCGCTGGCCCGTGAGCGGCTGCGCCCGGACGGGGTGTGGGGGCCCGGCGGCGCCCGCCTCCTGGCGGGCGGTCCGGAGGCCGCCGCCGATCCGTCCGCGGCCCGCTACGACCTGGTGACGGCGTTCGAGCCGGTGGGCTGTGCGGCGGGCGACGCGGACGGCCTCGGGTCGGCGCTGGAGGCCGCGGTGGGGCTCGCCGAGCGCGGCGGCGCGGTGGTGCTGACGGGCTGGGGTCCGCCGGAGCGGTGTGCGACCTCGGGCGTGCTGCGGGTGGCGGCGCGGCTCACCGACTCCCCGCGCTGGCGGCCGAGCCTGCGCGACGACCTGGAAGATCTGGCCTCGCGGGCCGGTCTGCGGCCCGACGGGTCGGGCCGGGTGGCGTGCCCCTTCGGCTACGCGGACATCGACAGCGCGGTGCGCGGGCTGCTCTCGACGGGCCTGTTCGACGCGGCGGCCAGGGCCACCGACCAGGTCCAGGTGGAGAAGGAGCTGACGGAGGCGCTGCATCCGTATCTGCGGCAGGACGGCACGGTGTGGATGCCGAACGTGTTCCGCTATCTGATCGCCCGGACGCCCTGAGGCGCGCAAGGGTTAACCCCAGGCCCGGAGGGGTTCATCCGAGGCCCGGAGGGGTTCATCCGAGGCCCGGAGGGGTTCAGATGTCGGCCCTGGCCGTGCGCGGGATGCCGGCCGCACGGTAGGCGGCCTCCTCCTCCAGCGTCTCGTTCTTCAGCAGCGCCTCGGCGAGCGCGTCCAGCCGGGGGCGGTGCTCGCGCAGCAGCCGGCACGCCTCGGCGTAGCACTCGTCGACGATGCGGCGCATCTCGGTGGCGATGGCGTCCAGGGTCTCGGGGGCGGCGGCGAGTCCGTACGCCTGCTGGGAGTCGCCGGGCAGCGCGGTGAGGGGGCCGATCTTCTTGCTCATGCCCCACCGGGCGACCATGCCGCGCGCGAGGTTGGTGACCTGTTCGAGGTCGTTCTCGGCGCCGGTGGTGACCACGTCGAAGACGATGTGCTCGGCCGCCATGCCGCCGAGGGCGCCGATGATGCGACCGCGCAGATAGTCCTCGGTGTACGCGTACTTGTCGGCGTCCGGGGTGGACAGCGTCACGCCGAGAGCCCGCCCCCGGGGCACGATGGTGATCTTGCGGACGGGGTCGGCGCCGGGCTGGAGCATGCCGAGCAGGGCGTGGCCGCTCTCGTGGTAGGCGGTGCGGCGGCGCTCCTCCTCGGGCATCACCAGCGGCCGTTCGGCGCCGAGCTGGACCTTCTCCAGGGCGTCGGAGAGGTCCGACTGGGTGACCTCGCTCTGGCGGCGCTTGACGGCGAGCAGGGCCGCCTCGTTGGCGAGGTTGGCGAGTTCGGCGCCGGTCATGCCGGGGGTGGTGCGGGCCAGCTGGGCGAGGTCCACGTCCCGCGCCATCGGGATCTCCCGGGTGTGGATCTTCAGGATGGACTCGCGTCCGCCCCGGTCGGGCGGGCTGACCTGCACGATCCGGTCGAATCTGCCGGGCCGGGTGAGCGCCGGGTCCAGGACGTCGGCCCGGTTGGTGGCGGCGATGACGACGACGCCCTCGGACCCGGAGAAGCCGTCCATCTCGGTGAGGATCTGGTTGAGCGTCTGCTCGCGCTCGTCGTGGCCGCCCATTCCGGCGCCGGCGCCGCGCGCCCGTCCGATGGTGTCGATCTCGTCGATGAAGATGATGGCGGGGGCCACCTTGCGTGCCTCGGCGAACAGTTCGCGTACCCGCGAGGCGCCCACGCCCACGATCATCTCGATGAACTCCGACGCCGAGGCGGAGAAGAACGGCACCCCCGCCTCACCCGCCACGGCCCGCGCGAGCAGGGTCTTGCCGGTGCCGGGCGGGCCCGCGAGCAGGACGCCGCCGGGCATGCGGGCGCCCATCTTGCGGTAGTCGGTGGGGTTCTTGAGGAAATCCACGACGTCGTTGAGCTCGCCCTCGACCTCGTCGATGCCCGCCACGTCCTCGAACGTGGTGCGTTTGTCCTCGGTCAGTTCGACCGGTTTGGGCGGCGCCTTGCGCCCCAGCATCCCGCCGCCCATCCGCGCGCTCATCCGCCGCGCGACGAACAGCCACAGGACGACGAGCAGGAGCATCGGGGCGAGCGAGATGAGCAGGTTGGCCAGGAAGCTGCGGTGCTCGACGACCGGCTGGGCGGTGACCGTGACCTTCTGCTTGGTCAGCTGCGCCCAGAGGTCGTCGTCGGCGAAGGTGGGCCGCTGGGTGGTGAACTTCGTGTACTTGTCACTGCCGCCGGGCACGGTCTGGGAGCTCTTGAGCTGTCCCTGGATGGCGTCGCCCTTGGAGTAGATCTTCTCCACGTTGCCGGCGGCGACCTGCCTGCTGAACTCGGTGTACGACAGCGTCGGCTCGTTCGCCTCGTCGAAGAACGACAGGATCAGATTGGTGATCAGGTAGACGACGAGCGCGGTGAGGATGAGGCTGCCCCAGCCCCCGGGCATCTTGCGCTTCGGCGGGGGCGGCGGGGGCGCGCCCTCGGAGCGCCACGGCTGGTCGGTGCGATCGCGTGGGGGTACGGGACTGGGCACGCTGCTCTCCTCTGGCCGGTACGGCGATTATCGAAGAGCGGGTGGAGCGAGGCATTCCGGGTGGGCCGAAGGGACGGGGAACGCGAGAGGGGCCCGCGGCCGGAACGGCAGCGGGCCCCTCTCTTCCGTACAAGGAGGTACGAGCTTCCGTACCAGGAGGTACGAGAGGACGGGCGGGTCCTCGTACGGGACGTACGTACGTACGGGCCGGTCAGCCCATGAACTTCTTGAAGGCGTCGGGCAGTTCGAAGTCCTGCGGGACCTGGGCGGCGCCGGGCAGCGCCTGGGGGCCCTGCTCGCGGCGGGCGGCGGCGGCCTCTTCCTCGGCCTTGCGCTTCAGCGGGTTGCCGCTCTTGCGCTTGCCCTTGGCCTGCTTCTGCTGCTTCTTCTGCCGGCCGGGACCGCCACCCATGCCCGGCATGCCGGGCATACCGGGCAGGCCACCGCCCTGGGCCATCCGCGACATCATCTTGCGGGCCTCGAAGAACCGCTCGACGAGGTTCTTGACGGCGCTGACCTCGACGCCGGAACCCTTGGCGATACGGGCGCGGCGCGAGCCGTTGAGGATGGTGGGGTCGTGGCGCTCGCCCGGGGTCATCGACTTGATGATCGCGGCGGTGCGGTCCACGTCGCGCTCGTCGATGTTGTTGATCTGGTCCTTGATCTGCCCCATGCCGGGCAGCATGCCGAGCAGCTTGGAGATGGAGCCCATCTTGCGGACCTGCTCCATCTGCGCCAGGAAGTCGTCGAGCGTGAAGTCCTGGCCCTTCTTGGACGCCAGCTTGGAGGCCATCTTCTCGGCCTCTTCTTGGCTGAACGTCTTCTCCGCCTGCTCGATCAGGGTGAGCAGGTCACCCATGTCGAGGATGCGCGACGCCATGCGGTCCGGGTGGAACGCGTCGAAGTCGTCGAGCTTCTCGCCGTTGGAGGCGAACATGATCTGCTTGCCGGTGACGTGCGCGATGGACAGCGCGGCGCCGCCGCGGGCGTCGCCGTCGAGCTTGGAGAGCACCACGCCGTCGAAGCCGACGCCGTCGCGGAAGGCCTCGGCGGTGTTGACCGCGTCCTGGCCGATCATGGCGTCGACGACGAAGAGGATCTCGTCGGGCTTGACGGCGTCGCGGATGTCCGCGGCCTGCCGCATCATCTCCTGGTCGATGCCGAGGCGGCCGGCGGTGTCGACGACGACCACGTCGTACTGCTTCGACCGGGCGTACTCGATGGAGTCCTGGGCGACCTTGACCGGGTCGCCCACGCCGTTGCCGGGCTCGGGCGCGTACACGGCGACGCCGGCGCGCTCGGCCACGACGGAGAGCTGGTTGACGGCGTTCGGCCGCTGGAGGTCACAGGCGACGAGCAGGGGCGCGTGGCCCTGGCCCTTCAGCCAGTGGCCGAGCTTTCCGGCGAGCGTCGTCTTACCGGCGCCCTGGAGGCCGGCGAGCATGATGACCGTCGGGGCGGTCTTGGCGAACCGCAGCCGGCGGGTCTCACCACCGAGGATGGTGATGAGCTCCTCGTTGACGATCTTGACGACCTGCTGGGCGGGGTTGAGCGCCTGGGAGACCTCCGCGCCGGACGCGCGCTCCTTGACCTGCTTGATGAAGGCGCGGACGACGGGCAGGGCGACGTCGGCCTCGAGCAGGGCGATGCGGATCTCGCGTGCCGTGGCGTCGATGTCCGCCTCGGACAGGCGGCCCTTGCCCCGGAGGTTCTTGAATGTCGCGCTGAGGCGGTCGGAGAGGGTGTCGAACACGGTGGTCGCGGATCCTCGGCTCGTAGGGCGGTCGGGTGAACGCCCCCCAGGGTATCCCGGGAGAGGTTTTCCCCACCCCGCCCCGTTGCGTTGTCCCTCCGGGGGATGGGGTGCCTTTTTGTCTGCGGGCGGGGTGGGGGGTGCTCGCGCAGTTCCCCGCGCCCCTTCTGGGCCGGGTGTTCGCCTGCGGACCGGCCTGGGTTGCTCGCGCAGTTCCCCGCGCCCCTTCTGGGCCCGGTCTTTGTCTGCGGGTCCGTCTTGGGCTGGTCGCGCAGTTCCCCGCGCCCCTTGGGGGTTGGGGGTGCTGTATCTGCCGATCCTCGGGCGGGGAGCACATCAGCCCCTCCGGCGTTTGAGGAGCGGGGTCCGGGGCGGAGCCCCGAAGCGGGGACGGGTGCAGCCCCGAAGCGGGGACGGGTGCAGCCCCAGCCGGGGTACAGAGGGCGCAGCCCCGTGGCGGGGGCCGGGGGCGCAGCCCCCTAGCGGGGTGCAGGGGCCGCAGGCCCCGCAGGGGGGGGGGCCGGGGGCGTAGCCCCCGGGACTGGCCTCAGCCCCCGCCCACCCCCGGAGGGTTTGGGGAAGGGGCGGGGTGGGGGCTAACCCCCCGTCGGGGCCAGCGCGCGCTCCACCCCCCGCGCCACCCCCGCCGCCACCTCCACCCCCAGCGGCTCCCCTCCCCCGTCCGTCACATAGAACGCGTCCACCGCGTTCGCCCCCAGCGTCGACACATGCGCGCTCCGCACCCGTACCCCCGCCCGGTCCAGTTCCCGGCCGATCCGGTGCAGCAGGCCCGGCGCGTCCTGGGCGCGGACCTCGATCACCGTGGCCAGGCGGGACGCCGCCGGGGCGACCGTGACGCGCGGCGGAGGGGCGGCCGGGCCCCGGCGGCGGGCCGCCTCGCGTTCGGCGAGGCGGGCGGGAAGGTCCAGGGAGCCGTCCAGCGCGCGGACCAGATCGGCGCGGAGCCGGGCCGCCTGCGGGAGCGAGCCGTACTCCGCCGCCACCCGCCAGTCCAGCAGCAGGATCTCCTCGGCCAGCGGATCCGGTAGCTCGATCGCCCGCAGCTCCGCCGTCCGTACGGTCAGGCGGTGCATCGCCAGCACCCCCGCCACCGCCGGCAGCACCCCGGGCCGGTCCGGGACGGCGATCAGCAGTTCCACGCCGAGCGGCTCGCGGGCCGCCTCGTCGGCCGGCTCCTCCGGGTGGGCGCGCAGCGACAGGACCGGCCCGCGCGTGCGGTGGGCCTCCATCGCGAGGCGTTCCTGCTCGGCCGTGGCGACGGGCGGTACGGGGTCGGCCGGCTCGCCCGCCAGTACCGCCGCCGCCCGCTTCACCAGGTCCGCCACCAGCGAGCCGCGCCAGGAGGACCAGGCCGCGGGGCCCGTGGCGAGGGCGTCCGCCTCGGTGAGGGCGTGCAGGAGTTCCAGCGTGGACGCCGTTCCGACCGCCTCCGCCACCGCCCGTACCGTCGCGGGGTCGTCCAGGTCGCGCCGCGTCGCCGTCTCGACGAGCAGCAGATGGTGGCGTACGAGCGCGGCGATCACGGCCACGTCGTCCTTGTCGAAGCCGATCCTGGCGGCCACGTCGCGCGCGATGACCTCGCCCGCCACGCTGTGGTCGCCGGGCCAGCCCTTGCCGATGTCGTGGAGGAGGGCCGCGACCAGGAGCAGGTCGGGCCGGTGGACGCGGCGGGTGAGCGAGGAGGCCCGTACGGCCGTCTCCACCAGGTGGCGGTCGACGGTCCAGGTGTGCACGGCGTTGCGCTGCGGGCGGCAGCGCACCCGCTCCCAGTCGGGCAGCAGCCGGGTGATCAGGCCCTCGGCCTCCAGCGCCTCCCAGACGGGCACGGTGGACTCCCCCGCGCCCAGCAGTGTCACCAGCTCCTCGCGGGCCTCGGCGGGCCAGGGCACCGGCAGCGGCCGGGCCGCCGCGGCGAGCCGGCGTACCGCGTGCAGTGACAGCGGCAGCCCGGAGCGGGCGGCTGCCGCGGCGGCCCGCAGCGGCAGCACCGGGTCGCGTTCGGGTTTCGCGGCGAGCGCGAGCACCACCTCGCCGTCCTGCTCGACGACGCCCTCGGCGAGCGGGGTCCGCTCGGGGGCGGCCGTGCGTCCGCCGAGCAGGCTCCGCAGCCGGGGCCGCGCCGAGCGGGCCCGCAGGACCCGCCCGACCTCGCGCCAGGTGACGTCACTGGCGTACGAGATGGTCCGCGCGGCCTCGTACACCTGCCGCAGCAGCACGTCCGCGTCCAGCACGCCGAGCGCGTCGGCGACCGCGTCCTGCTCCTGGAGGGCGAGTCGGTCGGTGGCGCGGCCGGTGACCAGGTGCAGCGCGTCGCGGACGTCCAGGAGCCGCCGCCGGGCCTCGTCCAGGCCCTCGCGGGGCGCGTCCGCGAGCCAGGACGCGGCGACCGCGCGCAGGGCGGTGGCGTCCCGCAGCCCGCCGCGCGCCTCCTTGAGGTCGGGTTCGAGCAGGAACTGCAACTCGCCCTGGCGCTCGGCCCGTTCGCGGCAGAGCGCGTCGAGTTCGGGCAGCCGTTTGGGGGCGAGGTTGCGCCAGTCGGCGAGGACGGTGGTGCGCAGGGCGGCGGTCAGGCTCTGCTCACCGGCCAGATGGCGGGCGTCCAGGAGGCCGAGGTGCACCTTGAGGTCGGCGCCCGCGGCTCTGCGCGCCTCGGCGGGGGTGCGCACGGAGTGGTCGAGGGCCAGGCCCAGGTCCCACACCGGGTACCAGAGGCCGTCGGCGAGCGCGGAGACGGCGCTCGCGCTCGCGCCGCCGTCGTGGACGAGCACCAGGTCGAGGTCGCTGCGGGGCGACAGCTCGCCGCGTCCGTAGCCGCCGACCGCCAGCAGGGCGGCGCCGCGCACCCCGGCCGTGCGGGCGGCGGCGGTGAAGAGCCGCTCCAGCCACGCGTCGGTGAGCCGGGCCAGGGCGGCACGGCGCGGCGGCCCGGACCGCGCCTCCTGTTGGAGGAGGCGCAGCCGGGCCGCCGCGTAGCCGCCGGATCCGGAGTCCTCTGTCTCTGTGCTGGCTTCCACACTCGTCACCCGGCAGCTCCTGTCCGTACCCGATCGGGGGGCCAACTCAGAGGGCGTCGGGGCCGCGTTCGCCGGTGCGGACCCTCACCGCCGTCTCGACCGGCACACTCCACACCTTGCCGTCGCCGATCTTCCCGGTCCTGGCGGCCTTGACCACGACGTCGATCAGCTGCTCGGCGTCGTCGTCCTCGACCAGCACCTCGATGCGGATCTTGGGGACGAGGTCGACGGTGTACTCGGCGCCGCGGTAGACCTCGGTGTGGCCGCGCTGGCGTCCGTATCCGCTGGCCTCGGTGACCGTGAGGCCGTGGACCCCGAAGGCCTGGAGGGCTTCCTTGATCTCGTCCAGGCGGTGCGGCTTGACGACCGCGGTGATCAGCTTCATGCGTCCACCTTCTTGTTCTGCGCTGCCTTCTCGCTCGCGGCCGGGGCGTGCGTGCGGACGGCGGTGCCGCCGCCGGCGCCGCTGAAGTCGTACGCCGTCTCGGCGTGCTCGACCTGGTCGATGCCCGAGACCTCGTCGTCCTCGGTGACCCGCATCCCCATCGTCCTGTCGAGCAGGAAGGCCAGGGCCGCGGAGACGACGAGCGAGTAGCCGAGGACCGCGCCGACGCCGATGGCCTGCTTGCCGAGCTGGTCGAGGCCGCCGCCGTAGAAGAGGCCCTTGGCGTCGGACTGTACGCCGCCGGTGGCGAAGAGGCCGACGAGGAGGGAGCCGGCGATGCCGCCGACCATGTGGACGCCGACGACGTCGAGGGAGTCGTCGAACCCGAAGCGGTACTTGAGGCCGACGGCCATGGCGCACAGCACACCCGCGATGGCGCCGACCGCGATCGCGCCCAGCGGGCTGACGCAGCCGCCGGACGGGGTGATGGCGACGAGGCCCGCGACCGCGCCGGAGGCGGCGCCGAGCGTGGTGAAGGAGCCGTGGCGCAGCTTCTCGTAGCCGAGCCAGGCGAGCATGGCGGCGGCGGTGGCGACCTGGGTGTTGACGAACATCACGGCGCCCACGCCGTCGTCGTTGCCGAGCCAGGAGCCGGCGTTGAAGCCGAACCAGCCGAACCACAGCAGGCCCGCTCCGAGCATGACCAGCGGCAGGCTGTGCGGTCGCATCGGGTCCTTCTTGAAGCCGACGCGCTTGCCGATGACGAGGATGACGCCGAGGGCCGCCGCTCCGGCGTTGATGTGGACGGCAGTGCCGCCCGCGAAGTCGATGACGCCCTTCTTGAAGAGCCAGCCGTCGGAGGCCCACACCCAGTGTGCGACCGGGAAGTAGACGACCGTGACCCACAGGGTGATGAACAGCGCCCAGGCGCTGAACTTGACGCGGTCGGCGAGCGCGCCGCTGATCAGCGCCGGGGTGATGACCGCGAACATCAGCTGGAAGACCGCGAAGACGTAGACCGGGACGGTGTAGCCGGGCCAGAGCTGGACGATGCCGATGCCGCTGAGCCCGAAGTAGTCCCTGGACCAGCCGATGAAGCCGTTGGACTCGCCGAAGCTGAGGCTGAAGCCGTACATCACCCACAGGATCGTGACGATCCCGAGGCTGATGAAGCTCATCATGAGCATGTTGAGTGTGCTCTTGACGCGGACCATGCCTCCGTAGAAGAAGGCGAGGCCGGGGGTCATGAGCATCACCAGCGCTGAGCAGATCAGCATGAACCCGGTGTTGGCGCTGGACAGCTGAGGCGTGTCGGCTGCGAGCGTGATGCCTGGGGGCATCGGCGTCTCCTCGTCGTCGGTACGGCGGCCCGTGCGGGGGCGAACGAGTGGCTGCGAAAGGGTGGGCCGTTATGCGCCATGAGGTTGGCGCAGCGCGGTTTCCGTCGATGCCGCTCGATGTTTCGCCGCCGTGACGAAGAGGTCGGGCGTGTTACGTGGACATGAACTGCCGGATCATCGCCCTGGGGGGGTGGTCGCGGTGCCCGTACCCGCTCCGGGGTGACCGGCCGCGACGTCTCCCGGTCGACCTGGCGGGGGGAGCCGAGTCGGAGTGTGCCGGGACGTGCGTCGCGGCCGGCGTTCTGTATGCCGCCGTGGCGGCGCCCGGGGCGGTCAGACGGCCTCGGCCGTCTCGGGCAGCTCCTGGCCGAGGAGCTCGGTGAACTGGATGACCTCGGCCACCTCCCCGAAGTCCCGCACGGCGGTGTCGACGGTCTTGCGCAGCCGGGTGTTGACCCGCTCGGAGCGGACCGTCTTGGCGACCTTCAGCGCCTGCGCGGCCAGCACGGTGGACTGCTCGGGCTCGCGCTTGAGGAGGTGGACGGTGGCCATGCCGATGAGGTTCAGCGCATACGAACGCTGGTGGACGTCGTCCTTGCCGAAGAGCTCGACCGCGCGCTCCATGACGGGTTCGGCGAGGGTGGCGTACGTGGGGCTGCGGCCGGCCACGTAGGCGAGGTCGCGGAAGGAGTGGGCGTTCTCGCCGTTGAGCTCGGCCTCGGAGAAGAACTGGATCCAGTCGGGCTCCGGCTCGCCGTCGAGCCCGGCGTCGCCGAAGGTGTCCTCGGACATCCTGACGGCCCGCTTGCACTTGCTGGGCTGGCCCATGTTCGCGTACGCGCGCGCCTCCATCGCATACAGCATCGCCTGGGTGCGGGGGGTGGCGCAGTCGCGGCTGCCGTACTGGGCGAGGTGGATGAGTTCCAGGGCGTCGTCGGGGCGGCCGAGGTGGATCATCTGGCGGCTCATCGAGGACAGGATGTACGACCCGAGGGGCTTGTCGCCGCACTCCTTGGCGGCGTGCAGGGCGAGCACGAAGTACTTCTGGGCGGTCGGCTGGAGGCCCACGTCGTAGCTCATCCACCCGGCGAGTTCGGCGAGTTCGGCCGCGACCCGGAACAGCCGACGGGCGGTGGCCTCGGGCTGGGGCTCCTGGAGGAGGTCGGTGACCTCGTGGAGCTGGCCGACGACGGCCTTGCGGCGCAGTCCGCCGCCGCACTGGGCGTCCCACTGGCGGAACATCTCCGTGGTGGTCTCCAGCAGGTCGAGCTCGGGCGGGGAGAGCCGGGAGGGGCGCCGGGCGTTGGCGGGGGTCTCGACGTTGATGGACTCGGCGGGCGGCGCGGGCACCAGCCAGCGCTGCATGGGCTCGATGAGGGCGGGGCCGGCCGACAGCATCAGGGAGGTGCCGAGGAAGCCGCGCCGGGCCAGCATCAGGTCGCTGCGCGAGTACTCGCTGAGCAGGGAGACCGTCTGGGGGCCCGCCCAGGGCAGGTCGACGCCGGAGACCGACGGGGACTGGTGGGCGGTGCGCAGCCCGAGGTCCTCCACGGCCACGACGCTGCCGAACCGTTCGGAGAACAGCTCGGAGAGGATGCGCGGGATGGGCTCGCGCGGCATCTCGCCGTCGAGCCAGCGGCGGACCCGGGAGGTGTCCGTGCTGATGTGGTGGGCGCCGAGCTGGCGCGCCCGTCGGTTGACCTGGCGTGCCAGCTCGCCCTTCGACCAGCCGCTCCGTACGAACCACGAACTCAGCTGTTCGTTGGGGCGCTTGCCGGCGCTCGTACCGCTAGCCCCACTGCCGCCCACTGGAACGCCCCCATTCGGCTAAAGCCCCGTGCGTCGTCTTGGTCACGCGAACCCCTGTCGGATCGACGGATCCGTCGGATCCGTCACGCGAACTCCCGCCAGGATGCCGCGAGTTGATGCTTTCCGTCCTCAGGACGCGACCCCCGGGACGGTACAGCTCCTTGCCGTTGGCATACCCGCGAGTGCGCGCGTTCCAGGGTTCGTACACTCAGAGTAATTCTACGATCACCGGTCTGGCGAGGGCGATTCCGTAAACGCCACCATTCGCCACCCCTTCGAATGAACTCCCCCGGCTCCGTGCGCGATTCACTTGACACAGGTCGATCAGGAGTTGGCGGGACGGTGCACGCCGGGGCGCGCGGACCGGTTTCGCACCACCCTCCCCCTTCCGCCGCGCGCCATGGTGTGCGCGGTGCGCGATCAGGGGACTCCGGATCGTAACCACCGTCGCGTCTCACCCGTTGGAGGGGGCATGGGCTTCACGATCGGCGGCGGCCGGGGGATCCGCGAAATCCGGCCCGGTCCGCGGCGCCGCGGGCGCGCGACCGAGGTCACGGCGGTGGCCGAGTACACGGGCCTGTGGGGCTGGGACGTCGCCCCGGGGGCGCGGGCGCTCTCCGGCCAGTGCTCCTGCGGCGATCCGCTCTGCCCTGCGCCGGGTGCGCACCCGCTGGACTTCGTCCCCGAGGTGCCGGCGGGGGCGACGCTGGACGAGGTCGGCAAGGCGTGGGCGGAGTGTCCGGGGGCCTCGGTACTGCTGCCGGTGGGCCGTGCCTTCGACATCCTGGACGTGGCCGCGCCGGCCGGGCGGCGGGCGCTGGTGCGCCTGGAGCGGATGGGGCTGCCGCTGGGCCCGGTCTCGACGACCCCGGCGGGCCGCACGCACTTCTACGTGGCGCCGGGGGCGGCGGCCGAACTGCCGCTCCTGCTCTACCGGATGGGCTGGGACGACGCCGATCTGGACCTGGTCTGCCCGGGTCCGGGGGAGTACGTGCAGGCGCCCCCGTCGGCGGACGTGCACTGGCTGCGCCCCCCGTCCCTGGACACCGCGACCCGCCCCCCGGAGGCCCGTCTGCTGCTGGGCACCCTGGCGTACATCTGCCACCGGGCGCCGTCCTGACGTGACGACGCCCGCCCTCATCCGTTCGGTGAGGACGGGCGTCCGCGCTCCGCGAGGGGTGCTCAGTCCCCGATCAGCGCGTCCACGAACGCGCCGGGCTCGAACGGCGCGAGATCGTCCGCGCCCTCGCCGAGCCCGATGAGCTTGACCGGCACACCCAGTTCGCGCTGGACGGCGATGACGATGCCGCCCTTGGCGGTGCCGTCCAGCTTGGTCAGCACGATGCCGGTGATGTCGACGACCTCGGCGAAGACCCGGGCCTGGACCAGCCCGTTCTGCCCGGTCGTCGCGTCGAGGACGAGCAGGACCTCGTCGAGTGGCCCGTGCTTCTCGACGACCCGCTTGACCTTGCCGAGCTCGTCCATGAGCCCGGTCTTGGTGTGCAGCCGTCCGGCCGTGTCGATGAGGACGACGTCCGCGCCCTCCGCGATGCCCTCCTTGACCGCGTCGAAGGCGATCGACGCCGGGTCGCCGCCCTCGGGGCCGCGCACGGTACGGGCGCCCACGCGCTCGCCCCAGGTCTGGAGCTGGTCGGCGGCGGCGGCGCGGAAGGTGTCCGCCGCGCCCAGGACGACCGACTTGCCGTCGGCGACCAGCACGCGCGCGAGCTTGCCGGTGGTGGTGGTCTTGCCGGTGCCGTTGACGCCGACGACCATCACGACGCCGGGGACCTCGGCGCCGCCCTCGGCGGTGTTGCCCTCGGTGTTCACCGTGCGGTCGAAGTCCGGGCGGAGGATCGCGACGAGCTCCTCGCGCAGCAGCGCGCGCAGCTCGGCGGGGGTGCGGGTGCCGAGCACCCGGACGCGCTCGCGCAGCCGCTCGACGAGCTCCTGGGTCGGGGCGACGCCCACGTCCGCGGTGAGCAGGGTGTCCTCGATCTCCTCCCAGGTGTCCTCGTCGAGGTTGTCCCGGGACAGGAGCGTGAGGAGCCCCTTGCCCAGCGAGTTCTGCGAGCGGGCGAGCCGGGCGCGCAGCCGTACGAGACGGCCGGCCGTCGGCTCGGGCACCTCGATCGCGGGCGCGGCGGGCGCCTCGACGGGCGCCTCCTCGACCACGACGGGGCTCGCCGGGGCCTCGGGGAGGGCGACCTCCTCGATGGCGCGGCGTTGCTCCTCGGCGCTCTCCGCGGCGTCGTCGCCGACGTGCGGCTCGGCGGGCGGGGCAGTGATGGTCGGCGTGGACGGCGGTGCCGTGGGCGGCAGCTGCTTCTTCTTGCGGCTGCTGACCACGAGCCCGCTGATCGCGCCGACCGCGACCAGGGCGATGACTACGGCAAGGATGACGAATTCCATAACGTCCCCAGTATCAGTCATGGGCCACCGAGGGGGCCCGCTCGTGTCTTCCCATGAAGATCAAAGGGAATTATGGGGCAATCGTCGTATTAAGTTACGATGGAAGAGGAGGCATCAACGCGCGTAGAGTCCCCCGAGATGACCCCCACCGGCTCCTTCCGAGCCGAGCGAGAGGCAACCGCACCCCCATGAGCACCACCTCCCAGTCCGAAGGCGCACTGGAAACCCGTGGCCTTGAGCCCGTCCCCGACAGTGAGCGCACCGCCAGAACCCGCGAGCTCTTCCCGACCTGGGTCGCCGCCAACATCAGCGTGCTGCTGCTCACGATGGGCGCCAGCCTCGTCGTGACGTACCAGCTGAACTTCTGGCAGGCGATCGTCGTCGCGGTCGCCGCGCCGGTCGTCAGCTACGGCCTGGTGGGGCTCATCTCCATCGCGGGCAAGCGCGGCGGCGCGCCCGGCATGGCGCTCTCGCGCGCGGTGTTCGGCCAGCGCGGCAACCTGCTGCCCGGCTCGCTGATCTGGGTCGCCCGCTGGGGCTGGGAGACGATCAACGCGGTCACCGGCGCCTACGCGATGCTCACGGTCCTGGACATCGTGTTCGGCATCCGGAGCAACACCTTCCTGATCATCGTGACGCTGCTGCTCTTCGTGGTGACGACCTTCGCGATCTCGGGCCTCGGCATCAACGTCGTACAGAAGTGCAACAAGTACGCGACCTACCTCTTCGGCGCGTTCTCCGTGCTCGTGCTGGTCTATCTGGCGCTGAACACCGACTGGAGCGCGGTCTTCGACCGTCCGGCCGGGAAGATGTCGCTGATGGTGGCGGGCACCGGTCTGATCGCCGCCGGCGGTGTCAGCTGGATCCCGTCCGCCCCGGACTTCACCCGCTATCTGCCGCGCACCGCCTCGTCCCGGGCGATGGTGGCGAGCTCCGTCGGCGGCGCCGGGATCGTGGTGCTGCCGATGGTCCTGATGGGCGCGGTCATGGCGGTCTCCACCCCCGACCTCGCCTCGGCCGCGGACCCGGTCTCCTTCCTCGGCGAGATCCTGCCGCTGTGGATCGCGGTGCCGTACCTGCTGATCGCGCTGGTCGGCATGGTGCTGATCAACTCGATGTCGATGTACTCGGCCGGCTTCACCGCGCAGACCCTCGGCTTCAAGATCCCGCGCCACTGGGCGGTCTCGGTCAACGCCGTGATCTCGCTGGCCTTCGGCGGTGTGCTGATGCTGGTCGCCAAGAGCTTCATGGGCTCCTTCATCGCCTTCCTCTCGCTGCTCGCCGTCGCCTTCTCGGCCTGGGTCGGCGTCTTCGGCGCGGACATGCTGCGGCGCACCGAGTACGACGCGAAGGCGCTCCTCGACACCACTCCCACCAGCGCCTACTGGTACACCGGCGGCTTCTCCCCCGCCGCCGTCGCCGCCTGGGCGGTGGGCCTGGTCTCGGGCCTGCTCTTCACCACCTCGGACTGGTTCACCGGCCCGCTCGCCGCGAACAACCCGGTCGGCGAGTACGGCCTGGGCTGGGTGGCCACCATCGTGGTCTCCGGACTGCTGTACGTGGTGCTGCCCAAGCCCGCCGTCCCGGCACCGGCCGAGGACGAGACGGCCGAGGAGCCCGCACCCCTGGCCGTCTGACGCCTCGTCAGCTACCGTCCCCCTCCATCGGGTCCCATCGGGTTCCATCGGATCCCACCGGTTCCGGCCGGACCCGGCCCGGCGGAGGGGGACTTTGCCATGCCGTTCACCGTCGTACGTATGAACCTGGTGGCCCCGCACGAGCCGCCCGAGCCCTTGTCGGCCCGCTATCGCGCCGCGGTGGAGATGGCCGCGTACGCCGACACGCACGGCGTCGACACCGTGCAGACCGAGGAGCACCACGGCACCGGCAACGGCTGGCTGCCCTCGCCCTTCGCCTTCGCCGGCGCGGTCTTCGGGGCCACCAGCCGGATCGCGGTCACCGTCTCCGCGATCATCGGCCCGCTCTACGACCCGCTGCGGCTCGCCGAGGACATCGCCGTGCTCGACCTGCTCAGCGGCGGACGCCTGGTGACGGTGGCGGGGATCGGCTACCGGCCCGAGGAGTACGAGCAGGCGGGCGTCGAGTGGGGCCGGCGCGGCAAGCTCCAGGACCTGCTGCTGGAGACGCTGCTGAAGGCGTGGACGGGCGAGCCGTTCACCTACGGGGGACGTACCGTGCGGGTCACCCCGCGCCCCTTCACCCAACCGCACCCGATGCTGCTGGTGGGCGGCTCGTCGAAGGCGGCGGCCCGGCGGGCGGCCCGGCTGGGGCTGCCGTTCTTCCCCAGCGCGCACCTGCCGGAGCTGGAGGCGTACTACCGCGAGCAACTGGCGGCGCACGGCACCGAGGGCTGGACGATGATGCCCGCCGCGAGCACGCCGCTGCTCCATCTGAGCGAGGACCCGGACCGGGCCTGGGCGCTGTACGGGGAGCACTTCCTGCACGAGGCGCGGATGTACGCGTCCTGGCAGTCCAAGGACATCCGCTCGGCGGTCCGCTCGACGGCCGCCACGGTCGGGGAGCTGCGCGCCGAGGGCGTCTACCGGATCGTGACGCCCGAGGAGTGCGCGGCGCTGGGCGCCGAGAGCCTGGTGCTGCACCCGCTGTGCGGCGGGATGCCGCTGGAGGAGGGGTGGCGCAGTCTGCGCCTGTTCACGGACGACGTACTGCCCCGGCTCCATGGGTGAGCCGGGGCAGTACGTGTGTCGAGGAGAGAGGGCAGCGGGGTTTAGCCCATCTCCTCCAACGCCTTGCCCTTGGTCTCCTTGACGTACTTCAGTACGAAGGGGATCGAGAGGGCGGCGAAGACCGTGTAGATCACGTAGGTCGCGGAGAGGTTCCAGTCGGCCAGCGAGGGGAAGCTCGCGGTGATGGCCCAGTTGGCGATCCACTGCGCGGCGGCGGCGACACCGAGGGCGGCGGCGCGGATCCGGTTCGGGAACATCTCGCCGAGGAAGACCCAGACCACCACGCCCCAGGACAGGGCGAAGAAGAGCACGAAGACATGGGCGGCGACCAGGGCGATCCAGCCCTGGGTGGCGGGCAGCTTGCCGTCCACGAGGTCGTAGCTGAAGGCCCAGGCCTCCAGGGCGAGGCCGATGGCCATACCGACCGAGCCGATGAGCGCCAGCGGACGGCGGCCGATCCGGTCGACGAAGATCATCGCGATCACGGTGCCGATGATGTTGATGATCGACGTGGTGAAGGAGTAGAAGAACGAGTCCGTCGGGTCGACGCCGACCGACTGCCACAGCGTCGAGGAGTAGTAGAACGCGACGTTGATGCCGACGAACTGCTGGAAGACCGACAGCCCGATGCCGACCCAGACGATCGGCTTGAAGAAGAAGGAGCCGCCGAGCAGGTCCTTGAAGCTCGACTTCTCCTCGCTCTTCATGGCGTGCTCGATCTCGGCGACGCGGGCGTCAAGATCGATGTCGCCCTCGACCTCCTTGAGCACCTCACGGGCGCGCGCGTCGCGGCCGGCCGAGATGAGGAAGCGCGGCGACTCGGGGATGGCGAAGGAGAGCAGGCCGTACAGGACGGCGGGGATGACCATCACGCCGAGCATGACCTGCCAGGCCTCCAGGCCCATCAGCTTTCCGCGCTGGTCGCCGCCCGCGGCGTTGAGGATGCCCCAGTTGACCAGCTGCGAGATGGCGATGCCGATGACGATGGCGGCCTGCTGGAAGGAGCCGAGCCGGCCGCGGTAGGCGGCGGGGGCGACCTCGGCGATGTAGGCGGGGCCGATGACCGAGGCCATGCCGATGGCGAAGCCGCCGATGATGCGCCAGAAGGCCAGGTCCCACAGGGCGAAGGGGAGCGCGGAGCCGACGGCGCTGATGGTGAAGAGCACGGAGGCGATCTGCATGCAGCGGATGCGGCCGATGCGGTCCGCGATCCGGCCCGCGGTGGCGGCACCGATCGCGCAGCCGATCAGAGCGATCGCGATGACCTGGGCGAGCGCCGCGGAACCGATGTCGTAGCGGCCCCTGATGGCTTCGACGGCACCGTTGATGACGGCGCTGTCATAGCCGAAGAGGAAACCGCCCATCGCTGCCGCCGCCGCGATGAAGACGACGTGGGCGAGGTGCTCGGGATGCGCCGTGCGGGCTCCCGAGGCCGGTGGCTGCGTAGTGCTGGTCACGTGAACTCCTGGGGCCGCCCGGCAGCGTCGCCGGGCGTTGGGGGCACTTCAAGTGGCGCACAACTTCGGGTCACCCACCACTTGAAGGAAAAAGCAACGTTGCAGAGACTATGCCTTCAAGTTCCGAAGTCAATAGGGCGAGAGGTGTGAATTGAGCGACCCTGGCGTGTCGTGCTTGTTCAAGACTTGAAGATGGGTTAGGGGGACCTAGCGGAGGCGCTGGCTGATGACCTTGGATACGCCGTCACCCTGCATGGACACGCCGTACAGCGCGTCCGCGACCTCCATCGTGCGCTTCTGGTGCGTGATCACGATCAGCTGCGAGGACTCCTGGAGCTCCTCCATGATCCGGATGAGCCGCTGGAGGTTGGTGTCGTCGAGCGCCGCCTCCACCTCGTCCATCACATAGAACGGGCTCGGCCGCGCCTTGAAGATCGACACGAGCAGTGCCACGGCCGTCAGCGACCGCTCACCGCCCGAGAGCAGCGAGAGCCGCTTGACCTTCTTGCCCGGCGGGCGCGCCTCCACGTCCACCCCGGTGGCGAGCATGTCGGTGGGGTCGGTCAGGATCAGCCGCCCCTCGCCGCCCGGGAAGAGCCGCGAGAAGACGCCTTCGAACTCCCTGGCCGTGTCCCGGTACGCCTCCGTGAACACCTGCTCGACCCGCTCGTCCACCTCCTTCACCACCTGAAGAAGGTCGGCCCGCGTCTTCTTCAGGTCCTCCAGTTGCTCGGAGAGGAACTGGTGCCGTTCCTCCAGAGCCGCGAACTCCTCCAGCGCGAGCGGGTTGACCTTTCCCAGCTGCTGGTACGCCCGTTCGGCTGACCTCAACCGTTTTTCCTGATCCGCGCGGTCGAAACTCCGGGGCCGGTTGCGCGGGTGGTCCGGGTCCTCGGGAAGCTCCTCCCCCTCGGCGGCGGGGGACGGCGGCACCGGCTGGTCGGGCCCGTACTCCGCGATCAGCCCGGCTGGCTCGACCCCCAGCTCCTCCAGCGCCTTCGTCTCCAGCTGCTCGATCCGCAGCCGCTTCTCGGCACCGAGTACCTCGCCGCGGTGCACCGAATCCGTCAACTTGTCGAGCTCGCCCTTGAGGTCGCGGCCGGTGGCCCGGGCGCCCGCCAGCTCCTGTTCGCGCGCGGCCTTCGCGGCCTCGGCGGCCGTCCGCTCCCGTTCGGCCCGCGCCACCGAGACCTCGACATGGGCGAGCAGGGTCCGCGCGCCCGCCGCCACGGCCGCGGCCACCCTGGCCTCGTGGCGCAGCCGGGCGCGGCGCTCCTCGGCCCGGGCGCGGGCCTCGCGCTCGGCGCGGGCGCCCCGGTCGAGCGCGTCGGCCCGCCCGGCCAGGCCCTTGACCCGCTCCTCGTGCGTACGCAGCTGGAGGCGGGCCTCCATCTCGGTCTGGCGGGCGTTGGCCCCGTCGGCGGCGAGCCGGTCCCGTACGGAGGTGTCGGGCTCCTCCTGCACCGGCATCTCCTCGGCCACCAGGAGCCGCTCGGTCAGCTCCTCCGCCTCCTCCAGCGCCTTCTCCAGGGCCTCCTGGGCGCGGGCGGCAGCCGCCGCCGTGCGCTCGGCCTCGCCCGCGGCGCCGCGGGCCTGCCCGGCGAGGCGTCCGAGCCGCTGGGCGACGGACGACTTCTCCCGGTCGGCGGCCCGGCGCCGCTCCCCCAGCTCCTCGACCCGCTCGGCGCACCGGGCCCGCCGCTCCCCGGCCGCCCGCTGGGCCCCGGCGAGCTCCTCGCACCGCACCGCCAGCTCCGCCAGCTCGGCGGCGGCCTCGTCGACGGACGCCTGCACCTCCAGCAGGCTGGGCGCCCCGGCGGACCCGCCGTGCGCGAAGTGCGCCCCGAGCAGATCGCCCTCGGCGGTGACGGCGGTCAGCTCCGGCCGGGCGTGGACCAGGTCCTCGGCGTCCTCCAGGGTGTCCACGACGACGATCCCGCGCAGCAGCCTGCCCACGGCGGGCAGCAGTTCCGCCGGGCCGCGCACCAGGTCCGCCGCGCGCGGAGGCCCGCCCGGCCGTACGGGATCGGGCTCCTGGGGTCCCGGCAGTCCGCCCACCAGCAGCGCGGCCCGCCCCGCGTCCTGCTTGCGCAGCAGCCGGATCGCCTCGGCGGCGGTGGCGGGGCCCGACACCGCGAGCGCGTCGGCGGCGGCGCCCAGGGCCGCGGCCACCGGGACCTCGTAGCCGGGCTCGACGGTGAGCAGGGCGGCGGCGGGGCCGAGCAGGCCCCGCAGTGAGTCCTGGGCGGCGAGCAGGGCGCCCGTGCCGTCCTTGCGGCGCAGGCCCAGGGCGAGCGCGTCGTGGCGGGCGGCCACGGCTGCGCGTCTGCGCTCGGCGGCCGTGGCCGCCTCGCGGGCGGCTCCGAGGGCCGCCTCGGCCTCGTCCAGTTCGCGCCTGGCGCGGTCGTGGGCCTCGCCGAGCTCGTGGTCGTCCGCGTCCAGGCCGTCGACCTCGGCCTTCAGCGCCTCGTACTCCTCCTGGGCCAGCGCCGCCCGCTCGCCCGCCTCGTCCCGCGCCGCCGCGAGCCGGTCGATCTCCGCCTGCGCCGAACCCGCCCTGCTCCGCGCCGCGTTGACCTGGCCGTGCAGCCGCGCCAGGCCTTCGCGCCGGTCCGCGATGGCCCGGGCCACGTCCTTCAGACGCCGCTCCTCCAGCGCGAGTTCCCGCTCCAGCTCGGCGCGGTGGGAGGCGGTGTCCTCCAGGGCGCGTTCGGCCGCCTCGCGGGCCGCCTCCAGCTCCGCCTCCTGCTCCCGGATCCGGGCCGCCTCGCGCTCCATCTCCTCCGGGTCGCGGCCCCGGCGCTCCTCCGGCGGCTGGGCGGTGGCACTCTTCACGCGCGCGTCCGCGAGCGAGACCGTGCCCCGCACCCGCTCGGCCAGCCGCGACAGCTCGTACCAGGTCTGCTGGGCACCGGTCAGCCGGGGCGCGAGCGCGCGGACCTCCTCCTCCAGCTCCGCCTCGCGCGCGAGGGCGGCCTTCAGCTCGGCCTCGGCGCTGTCCTTGCGCTGCTTGAGCGCCACCTCGTCCTCGATCTCGGCCCGCAGCGCCTCACGCAGCCGCACCAGGTCGTCGGCGAGCAGCCGCAGCCGGGCGTCGCGCAGATCGGCCTGGATGACGGCGGCCCGGCGCGCGACGGCGGCCTGCCGGCCCAGCGGCTTGAGCTGGCGCCGCAGCTCGTCGGTGAGGTCCTGCACGCGCGCGAGGTTGGCCCGCATCGCGTCCAGCTTGCGCAGCGCCTTCTCCTTGCGCTTGCGGTGCTTCAGGACGCCGGCCGCCTCCTCGATGAAGGCGCGGCGGCCCATCGGGTCGGCGTGGAGTACGGAGTCGAGCTGGCCCTGCCCGACGATCACGTGCATCTCGCGGCCGATACCGGAGTCGGAGAGCAGTTCCTGGATGTCGAGGAGCCGGCAGGTCTCCCCGTTGATCTGGTACTCGCTGCTGCCGCCCCGGAACATGATCCGGGTGATGGTGACCTCGGCGTACTCGATCGGCAGGGCGCCGTCGGAGTTGTCGATGGTGAGGGAGACCTCGGCACGGCCCAGCGGCGGGCGGCCGGTCGTCCCGGCGAAGATGACGTCCTCCATCTTGCCGCCGCGCAGCGACTTGGCGCCCTGCTCGCCCATGACCCAGGACAGCGCGTCCACGACGTTGGACTTGCCGGAGCCGTTGGGGCCCACCACACAGGTGATGCCGGGCTCGAACTTCAGAGTCGTCGCAGAAGCGAAGGATTTGAACCCGCGCAGGGTCAGGGCCTTGAGGTGCACGCCGTCGGACTCTACTCTGCGCCCCCGTCCGCGCCCCGGGAAGGCACAGCCCCGGCGGTTTCACCTCTGATCACGCAGGGCACACCGATGAGAAGGACGCGGGGGCGGAGACGAGCGGAGACGAGGAGTGGCGGCGGCCGGGTGAGGGCCGGGAAAGAAAGAAGGGACGCCTGAGGCGTCCCTTGCATATCTATCTCGGGAGAGTGGACTCTCACCTACGGGCCTCGGGGCGCGGCCCGGGGTCAGGTGAGCGCAGGCTCCGCCTGGGGTACGTCGATGTCGATGCCTTCGAGCAGCGAGTCTCCGCGGTGCGAAGCGACGGCAGCGGACAGCGCGTCCTTCTCGGACTGGATCCGTACAAGCTCGGACTCAAGGTCCTGGACACGCTGCTGGAGCCGTCGCATCTCGGCGAGGAGTCGCGGGTCGGAACCGCCGACGTAACCGAGAAGCGCCTTTGCCATGATGGATGGTCCTCCACAATGAGTGACCGACCGAAGCGGTGTGGGTCGTGAGGGAATCGCACCCGCGATGTTTGGACTTCGACTGCGGTTCTTCATGCCAAACAGCTAAGGTGCGCGGGGCTTTCAGCGTCTCACCAAAAAGTTTGACGGTCAACACGATCACGCCCCGCATCGGCGGGCAATCCGGGGGCCGTCGAGCCGGAAAGCGTCCGGCGAGGCCTCTCCTCGGAGCCCTGGGGGCGTGGAGATCATCCTTCTAGCGGCAGCCTTGCACGCCCGGCCCGGATTGGCAACAACGAAGTCGTACGAGGTCAGGGGCCCCGGACCGGTACCGGCCGACCGATGGGCGCTCCCCGGGCCGCCCGGCCCGCGCCCCGGGGGCCCTAGCGGATGGCGAAGCCGTCGTAGCCGCCACGCGGTGTGGCCCAGATCTCGGTGACGCCGTCGACCCTGCCGGGTGTGTCGGCGCCCCTGAGCCACTCCAGCAGACGGTGGCAATTATCACGTGGCCCCTCGGCCACGACCTGCACCCTGCCGTCGTCGAGGTTGAGGGCGAACCCGACGAGGTTGCCGATCTCCAAAGCGTTTGCCCTGGTGAACCAGCGGAAGCCCACTCCCTGTACTCGGCCGCGTACCCAGGCGGTGAGCCGTGCATCTTCGTTCATGGGTGCACGCTAACCGGCCAATAGCTCACGGAGCACTTCGCCCTCTTGCGTCATGGCGTACAGTCCCGACGCAATGAGCCTCACCCGTTCGGACCAGTGCCCGTCACCCCTGACGGGGGCCGGGGCTCAGGAACCACAAGCACTGAAGCAATAAGGGAGGCCCGCAGTGGGACGCCATCGTCGCTCCGCCGAGCCCGCCAAGAAGCGGCCCGTCGTGCCCGTGCGCACCGGTCTGCTCGGCGCGTCCGCCGCCGTGGCGGTGGGCGCCGTGGCCATAGCCTCCGGTCTGCTGCCGGGCGGCTCCTCCTTCGAGCTCAACGGCGGGTCCACGGGCGAGCACGTCCAGGCCGGCGGCGCCGGCTCCGACCTGCGCCAGCAGGGCGGCCAGTCCGCGCAGCCCACCAGCGCGGCCCCCTCGGCGCCGATCACCTCGCCGAGCAGCCACGCCCCCCTCACCTCCCCGTCCGCCACGCCCTCCCAGAAGCCGTCCTCGGCCGCGCCCGCCCCGGCCCGGACGCGGGAGAAGTCCTCGGCCCCGGCGGCGCCCCGGACGGCCACGCCGTCCGCGTCCCCGTCCCGGGCGCGGGCCGTCGTGCCCGAGCAGCCGCAGATCAAGGCGCCCACCGCCGAACAGGCGGCAGCGGCGACCGTCGTGTCGCTGGTCAACCAGCAGCGCGCCCAGGCGGGCTGCAGCCCCCTGAAGGCCTCCGCCTCGCTCGCGGCGCTGGCCACCGCGTTCAGCGACGACATGGCGGCGCGCGGCTTCTTCGACCACACCGACCCGGACGGCAAGAGCCCCTGGGACCGGGCCGCCAAGGCGGGCATCGGCAACCTGGGCGGCGAGAACATCGCCCGCGGCCAGGCGGACGCCAAGGCCGTCATGGAGGCCTGGATGAACAGCCCCGGCCACCGGGCGAACATCCTGAACTGCGACTACAAGACCCTCGGTGTCGGGGTGCACCTCGGCGAGGGCGGCCCGTGGTGGACGCAGGACTTCGGCTTCTGACAGCCGGGCCTCCCGACAACCGACCTGCGGCTCACACACGGACAGCGCTAACTTCTGGTTAGCGCTGTCTCGTCGTATGGTGAACGGTATGGAAGAGACCGCCACCGCCGACCCCGCGGACCTGCCGTTCGACGTCTTCTCCAAGGCGTGCCCCTCGCGCGGCACCCTGGAGCACGTCACCGGCCGCTGGGGCAGCCTCACCCTGGGCGCGCTCCACGAGGGCGGCTTCCGCTTCAACGAGCTGCGGCGCAGGGTCGACGGGGTGAGCGAGAAGATGCTCTCCCAGACACTCCAGGCGCTGGAGCGCGACGGGCTCGTCCACCGCGAGGCCCAGCCGACCAACCCGCCGCGCGTCGACTACACCCTCACCCCGCTGGGCACCGAGGTCGCCGAACGCCTGCTGGGCCTCATCCACCTCATGGAGGACCGGATGCCGTCGGTCCTCCAGGCGCGCGAGCGCTACGACGCGACGCGCGGCGGGCGCTGACAGCGCGGGCAGAAGTAACTGGACCGGTTCATCCAGGGGCGCCGGCGCATCGGAGTGCCGCACCGGCGGCAGGGCTCGCCCTCGCGCCCGTACGCGTCGAGCGAGCGGTCGAAGTACCCCGACTCCCCGTTCACGTTCACATACAGGCTGTCGAAGCTGGTGCCGCCGACGGCGAGGGCCGCGGTCATCACCTCCCTTACGTGACCGAGGAGTTCGGCGGACTTGGGGCGCGTGAGCGTCGAAGTGGGGCGCTCGTAGTGCAACTTGGCGCGCCACAGCGCCTCGTCGGCGTAGATGTTGCCGACCCCGCTGATGAGTGACTGGTCGAGCAGCGCGCGCTTGACGGTGGTGCGGCGCAGTCGCAGCGCGGTGAAGAAGGCGGCGTCGTCGAAGAGTTCGTCGAGCGGGTCGCGCGCGATGTGCGCGATGACGTCGGGCAGTCCGTCGGGCGTGTTGTCGTGGAGCGAGAGTCCGCCGAAGGTCCGCTGGTCGACGAAGCGCAGTTCGGTGCCGGCCGCGTCCTGGAAGCGCAGCCGGATCCGCAGGTGCTTCTCGTCGGGCGCGCTCTCGGGCTGGACGAGCAGCTGCCCGCTCATCCCGAGGTGCCCGAGCACGGACTGCCCGGTGTCGGCCAGCGGCAGCCAGAGGTACTTTCCGCGCCGCTGCGCGACCCCGATCCGGTGGCCCTTGAGGCGGGCCGCGAAGTCGGCCGCGCCGGCCGGATGGCGGCGTACGGCGCGCGGGTGCAGCACCTCGACGTCGTCCACGGTCCGTCCGGCCACCCAGCGCTCAAGTCCACGGCGGACCACTTCCACCTCGGGGAGTTCTGGCACGGGCTCCTCCACGGGGGCGCGGGACGACGGGATGCCTGGAGGGTATCCCGCCCCTCCCCCTCGCTGATGCCCCGGGGCCGCACGTCGGTCCGGGGGCCCGGGGGGCGGCGGCGATTGCGCGCGGGCGCGAAAAACCCCTGCCCGCACGGAAATCCGTGCGGGCAGGGGTTCAGGAAACGGTCAGGCTGCCGGGTCGGCGGCGGGGGTCGGCGTCCCGCCGGTCGGCTCGGTCGCGGGGGCCTCGGCCTCCGCCTTCGCCCGTGCGATCCGCTCGTCCGCCGCCGCGCGGATCGCGCGCCATGCGGACTCTGCGGCCTGCTGCTCCGCTTCCTTCTTGCTGCGGCCGGTGCCGGTGCCGTACGAGACACCACCGACGCGGGCGGCAGCAGTGAAGGTCTTCTCGTGGTCGGGACCCGTCTCGGAGACCAGGTACTCCGGAACGCCGAGGCCTTCGGCCGCGGTGAGCTCCTGGAGGCTGGTCTTCCAGTCCAGGCCGGCCCCGAGGTTCGAGGACTTCTCGATCAGGGGGTCGAAGAGCCGGTGGACGAGCTCGGAAGCCGCCCCGAGACCCTGGTCCAGATAGACCGCGCCGATCACCGCTTCAAGGGTGTCGGCGAGGATGGAAGCCTTGTCCCGGCCGCCCGTGCCCTCTTCGCCCCGGCCGAGCCGGATGAAGGAGCCGAGGTCGAGCCCACGGCCCACCTGCGCCAGCGCACGAGAGTTGACCACCGCGGCCCGGAGCTTGGCCAACTGGCCTTCCGGGAGATCGGGGTGGGTCCGGTACAGCGTGTCGGTGACGACGAGACCGAGCACCGAGTCCCCGAGGAACTCGAGCCGTTCGTTGGTCGGCAGACCGCCGTTCTCGTATGCGTAGGAACGATGGGTCAGCGCACGCACCAGAAGGGCGGACTCAAGGTGATACCCGAGCCGCCCTTCCAGAAGCGTGTGGGACGAGGCCGAGTTGTTGTCGCTACTGCCCGCCTTCTTGGCGCCGGCATTCGACAGATCAGACATCGGGCCTCTCACCAGCCGCTCAGACCTCGAGGACCTGGCGCTTGTTGTAGGTGCCGCAGCTCGGGCACGCGATGTGCTGCTGCTTCGGCTCCTGGCAACGCTCACACGAAACCAGGGTGGGGACCGCAGCCTTCCACTGCGACCGGCGGTGGCGCGTGTTGCTGCGCGACATCTTCCGCTTCGGAACAGCCACGGCTACTTCTCCTGCTTCTCGGCGGCGCGCTGCACGTCAGAGGCAGTGCCGCTCATGTTGTCCTTCTCGCCGTCCTGGATGGTCCCGGCGAGTCCTTGCAGTGCCGCCCAACGGATGTCGACGGCGTCGTGGTGGTGGTCGGGGTCGTCCTCAAGCCTGAATCCACAGGTGGAACACAGGCCGAGGCAGGTCTCCCGGCACACCGGCTGCATCGGCAGTGCGAGCACCACCGCGTCACGCAGCACCGGTTCGAGGTCGAACATTCCGTCCTCGAGCGGCATGACGTCCTCGTCCTCGGCGTCGTCGACCGGCTCCGCCTGCTTGCTGCGGCCCCGGTCGTCGGCGTCAGGGTACGAGAACAACTCCTGGAAGTCCGCATCGAGCGCGAGCTCCAGCGGCTCCAGACACCTTACGCACTCCCCCTCGGCCGATGCACGGGCGGTGCCTGTGACAAGCACCCCTTCCATGACCGACTCCAGGCGGAGCTGGATCTCCACGGGCGCGCCCTGGGGCACACCGATGACGCCGTCGATCCCGAGATCGGCGGGCGCCTCGACCGTGCGGGAGATCCGCTGGAGGGCACCGGGACGCCGGCCCAGCTCGCGTGTGTCGAACACGAGAGGGTTGCGGTGGTCGAGGTGCGTACTCAGGGTTCTTCCCGCTTTCGGATCGTGGAGGGTTGGCCGCCAGGCGTCGCCGTGGGTGCGGCGATGCGCGGGCAGCGTTGATCGCGGACGTACGCGCGACCGAAGAGCCAGTTTACTTGACGCGCCGCGTTTGACCCAATCCGGTCCCACGGCCCCGCCCCGGAGGGGGCGCGGAGCCGTGCGGCCCCGGGCTCCCCTCGCGCGCGGCGCTCAGCGGCCCTGCTCGTACTGCCGCAGCTGTTCGAGGTCGATCATGCTCGTGTCGAAGAGGCTGGTCTCGTCGAGCGCGGGCTGTTGCGGGTGCGCGGTCTGCCGGCCGTAGTCCTGGCCGTGCCCGCCCTGCTGGTCGTGGTGGGCCTGGCCCTGGTCGTGCGCCTGGCCCTGCCCCTGTTCCCGGCCGTACGCCTGGGGGTCGTAGGCGTACGGGTCCTGCTGCTGCGGGTCGTAGCCGTACTGGGCGTACTGCTGCTGGGGCTGCTGGTAGGCGTACGGGTCCTGCTGGGCCTGCGGCTGGGCCTGGGCCTGTCCGTAGCCGTACGGGTCGTAGACCTGGGCGGGGACCCCGGCCTGCTGGGGCTGCTGGACCTGTGCGGTCTGCGGCTGCGGGTCGGCCAGCTCGGCCAGGCCCGCCAGGTAGTCCGCGTCGCTGGTGTGGCCGCCGAGGGCGCCCGCGGCGTCCTGGGCGGCCATGTGGGCACCCAGCTCGTCCGAGGCGATCCGTCCGTGCAGCTTCTCGCGGCCCCGGCCCACGGCCTCCAGTGTCTTGGCGAGGACGGCCTCGAAGGCGCCGAGCTTGGCGTCGACGTACTCGTCGGCGCGCTGGATGAGCGTCTGGGGGTCCGCGCTGTACTCGGGCGCGTCCGCGTCCGCCTGCCCCTGCTCGTCGAGGCCCGGGCCCCGGCCGAGGAGCTTCTCCCGGCCCCGGTCGACCGAGCCGATGGTCTTGGTGAGGACGACCTCGAAGTTGGCCAGCTTGGAGTCGACGTAGTCGTCGGCCTCGGCGCGGATCTCCTCGGCCTCGCGCTTGGCGTCGGCGAGGATGCGGTCGGCCTCGTCCTGGGACTGGCGGGCGACGGCCGTGTCGGAGATCAGCGTGCCGCGCTGGGCGTGTGCGGACTCGATGATCCGCTCGGCCTCCTGGCGGGCCTGCTCGACCAGCTGCTCACGGCCGCCGATCAGCTCCTGGGCCTGGGCTAGGGAGCCGGGCAGGGCCTGGCGCACCTCCTCCAGGAGCGCGAGCAGCTCGGCGCGGTTGACCACGCACGAGGCCGACATGGGCATGGAGCGGGCACCGGCGACGACGTCGACGATCTCGTCCAGCTTCTTCTGCACGTCCACCGTGGGCTCGCCACTCTCTACGACTGGTTGGGAGACGGACGGGACGACTGTAAGGCCAGTCGGGGCCCGCCCGACACCAGCTGACGGTTAGTCAGCTCAGCGCTGTTCGGCGATCCGCGCCACGAGGGCGTCGTGGACGGTCGCGGGCAGCAGGTGGGAGACGTCCCCGCCCCAGGCCGCGACCTCCTTGACCAGCGACGACGACAGGAAACTGTAGGTCGGGTTGGTGGGCACGAAGAGGGTCTCGACGCCCGAGAGGCCGTTGTTCATCTGGGCCATCTGCAGCTCGTAGTCGAAGTCGCTGACCGCGCGCAGGCCCTTCACGATGGCTGGGATGTCGCGCTGCTTGCAGAAGTCGACCAGCAGGCCGTGGAAGGACTCGACCTCCACGTTGCCGAAGTCGGCGGTCACCTCGCGGATCAGGTCGATCCGCTCGTCGATGGTGAACAGGCCCTTCTTCGACTGGTTGATCATCACCGCGACGTGCACGACGTCGTACAGCTTCGAGGCCCGGGCGATGATGTCGAGGTGTCCATTGGTGATGGGGTCGAACGATCCCGGACAGACGGCACGGCGCAACTGAAGTCCCTCGCTCCCGGTCATGGTGCGTCTTCGCACGTAGAGGCGGCGCGACCGTACCAAAGCGTGCCCTCGCCGTAACGGCGGGCCCGCAGCGGCTCGAACCCCTGGGGCCAGCCGAATTCCCCGCCTCTGGTGCTGCGCTCCACGGTGACCAGGCACGCGTCGGCGAGCCACCCCTGAGTGCGGAGTGTGAGGAGGATCTCGCGAAGATCGTCATCGGTGACCGCGTACGGCGGGTCGAGGAACACCACGTCGAAGGGGGTTTCGGGGGCGGGGCCCGCAATGATCTGTTCCGCTTTTCCGTTACGTACCTCCGCGCCCGGAAGGCCCAGTACGCGCACGTTGTCGCGGACGGTCTTCACGGCCCGCGCGTCGGCCTCGACCAGCAGCGCGTGCGAGGCGCCCCGGGAGAGCGCCTCCAGGCCGACGGCGCCCGACCCGGCGTACAGATCGGCGACCCGGATGCCCTCCAGTGTGCCGAGCAGGGCCTCCCAGGTGGAGAAGAGCCCCTCGCGCGCGCGGTCGGAGGTGGGGCGGGTGCCGTTGCCCGGCGGAACGGCCAGGCGGCGTCCGCCGGCCCGGCCGGCGATCACGCGGGTCATCTGAGTCCTTGTCGGTGTACGGGTGTCACTGGTGTCCCCCAGTTTCTCAGAACCCGGCGCGGACGCGGCCCGCGCGCCCCACCGGTCAGTCCTCGTCGCGGTGCGGCTCAGCCCTTGTCGAGGTACTGCTCCCGGTCCTTGTCCAGCAGCGCGTCCAGGGCCGTCCGCAGCGCGGGCAGCCCCTCCAGGTCCGGGTCCCGGCTCACCACCGCCACCGCCTCCTCGCGGGCCGCCGCGATCACCTCCTCGTCCTCGATGACCGCGAGCATCCGCAGCGAGGAGCGCACCCCGGACTGGGCCTGGCCCAGCACATCGCCCTCGCGCCGCTGCTCCAGGTCGATCCTGGAGAGCTCGAAGCCGTCCAGGGTCGCCGCCACCGCGTTCAGCCGGGCCCTGGCCGCGCTCGCCTCCGGCATCTCGGTGACCAGCAGGCACAGACCCGGGGCGGAGCCGCGCCCGACACGGCCGCGCAGCTGGTGCAGCTGCGAGACGCCGAACCGGTCCGCATCCATGATCACCATCGCGGTGGCGTTGGGCACGTTCACCCCGACCTCGATGACCGTCGTCGCGACCAGCACGTCCACCTCGCCGGCCGCGAACCGGCGCATCACGCCGTCCTTGTCGTCGGGCTGCATCCGGCCGTGCAGGACCTCCACGCGCAGCCCCTGGAGCGGGCCCGCGCGGAGCTGTTCCGCCATGTCGAGCACGGCGAGCGGCGGGCGCTTCTCCGCCTCGTCCTCGGCCGCCTTCTTCTTCGCGGCCTTCTTCTCGTCCTCGTCGGCCGGGTCGCCGATGCGCGGACACACCACGTACCCCTGGTGGCCCTTGGCGACCTCCTCGCGGACCCGCTCCCAGGCGCGGGCCAGGAAGTGCGGCTTGTCCTGGGCGGGGACGACATGGCTGGCGATGGGCGAGCGCCCGGCCGGGAGCTGGTCGAGGACGGAGGTCTCCAGGTCGCCGAAGACGGTCATCGCCACCGTGCGCGGAATGGGGGTGGCGGTCATCACCAGGAGGTGCGGGGTCCGCCGCTCCCCCCGGGTGTGCCCCTTGCCGCGCAGGGCGTCGCGCTGCTCGACGCCGAAGCGGTGCTGCTCGTCCACCACGACCAGGCCCAGATCGTGGAACTGCACCTTGTCCTCGATCAGCGCGTGCGTGCCGATCACGATCCCGGCCTCGCCGGTGACGAGGTCGAGCAGGGCCTGCCGGCGGGCGGGGACGCCCATGGAGCCGGTGAGCAGCACGACCTTCGTACCGAGGTCGGAGCCGCCCAGCATGCCGCCCTCGGCGAGCTCGCCCATCATCTCGGTGATGGAGCGGTGGTGCTGCTGGGCGAGGACCTCGGTGGGGGCGAGCATCGCGGCCTGGCCGCCGGAGTCGACCACGGCGAGCATCGCGCGCAGGGCGACCATCGTCTTTCCCGAACCGACCTCGCCCTGGAGCAGGCGGTGCATCGGGTGTTCGGTCGCCAGGTCGCCGAAGATCTCCGCGGACACGTTCCGCTGGCCGTCGGTGAGGGTGAAGGGCAGCTTGGCGTCGAAGGCGTCGAGCAGGCCGCCGGGGACGGGGCGGCGGGCCACGGCGGGCAGTTGCGCGTCCGCGTACCGCCGCCGGGCCAGGGCGACCTGGAGGACGAACGCCTCGTCCCACTTCAGCCGCTGGCGCGCCTGCTCCACGTCGTCCTTGGTGTGCGGCCGGTGGACCTTGAGCAGCGCCTCGGGCAGCGGCACGAATCCCCGGCCCTCGCGCAGGGACGCGGGCAGCGGGTCGACGGCCTCCCGGGCGCTGGGCAGCACCGCGTCGACCGCCTTGGCGATCTTCCAGGACTCCAGGCCCTTGCAGGCGGGGTAGATCGGGATGAGCGCGCCCGCCCAGGAGTCGACCACCTCGGCGGAGTCGCCGTCCTCGTCGCCGTCGGCGGCCAGCTTCGCGTACGTGGGGTGGGCGAGCTGGAGGCGGCGGTTGAACATCGACACCTTGCCCGCGAACATCGCGCGGCTGCCGGGCAGCAGTTCCTTGTGCGGCTTGTGGATGCCCCGGCCGAAGAAGACCAGCTGGAGGCGGCCACTGCCGTCGGTGATCGTGATCTCCAGGCGCTGGCCGCGGCCTCCGTTGAAGGTGTGCACGCGCGCGTCGGCCACCTGCGCCACCACCGTGACGTCCTCGTCGAGGGGCAGCTCGGCCAGTCTGGTGAGCTGGCCGCGCTCCTCGTACCGCCGCGGGTAGTGGTGCAGGAGGTCGCCGACCGTGTGCAGGTCGAGCTGCTCGGCCAGCACCTTCGCGGTGGGTCCGCCGAGCAGCTTCTTCAGTGGTTCTTCGAGCGCGGGCACGCGGTCCATTGCACACCACGCCACTGACATCCCGCAGGAGGCCCCGGCCCCTGTGGACAACTCGGGGGACGACTCGGTGGACGACTCGGCGCGGTGCGACCGCTCGCCCGGCCGGTCACTCCACGCCGATGAGCAGCGGGGAGCTCTGGTTGCCGCCCTCGTAGACGACCGTGTCGACCGCGAGATGGGCCTCGCGCACATGGGCCTCGATGCCCGGGGCCAGCTCCGCCGGGGTGTCGGCGGCCCGTACCAGGGTGACCAGCTCGCCGCCCGCGGCCAGCATCCGGTCGAGGACGGCGACGGCGGTACGGCCCAGGTCCTGGCCGATCACGGCGACATCGCCGTCGATGAGGCCCAGCACGTCGCCGGCCTGGCAGATGCCCGCCGTGGTCCACGACTGCCGCTCGGCGACGGCCAGTTCCGCGTACCGGGTCGCGCCGGCCGCCGCGGTCATCGCCACCACGTCCTCGTCGAAGCGGCGGTCGGGGGCGTGCACCGCGAGCGCGGCGAGGCCCTGGACGGCGGACCGGGTGGGGATGAGCGCGACCCGTACGCCCTCGGCGCGGGCCTGCTCCACGGCGACGGCGGCGGTGTGGCGCAGCTCGGCGTCGTTGGGCAGCAGGACCACCTCGCGCGCGTGGGCGCGGCGGATCGCGTCGACGAGCTCTCCGCTGGCCGGGGGCTCACCGGGCCGGGCCAGGACGGCGGTCGCCCCGGCCTCGGCGCACAGCCCCGCCAGGCCCTCGCCGGGCACCACCGCGACGACGGCCCGCTGGACCTGTTCGCGCGGCTCGGGGTGCGCGCCGAAGTGGGTGATGCGGATCCGGTACGGGCGGCCCGCCTCCACGCCCGCCTCGACGGCCGCGCCCGCGTCGTCCACATGGACGTGGACGTTCCACAGGCCGTCGCCGCCGACGACCACCAGGGAGTCCCCCAGCGCGTCCAGCCGGCCCCGCAGCCGTGCCACCGCCTCGTCGTCCGCCTCCAGGAGGTAGATCACCTCGAAGGCGGGTCCGGCGGTCTCCGCGCCCTGGGCGTCCTCGGCGGGGCAGCCGGGCCCGTCGAGCGGCGCGCGCGTCTCGTGCCGTACGGCCGGAACCTCACCGGAGAGCGCCTGCGCCAGCGCCCCCAGGACCGTCACCAGACCCCAGCCGCCCGCGTCCACGACCCCGGCGCGGCCCAGCACCGCGAGCTGGCCGGGTGTCCTCTCCAGGGCCCGCCGGGCGCCCGCGTAGGCCGCGCTCGCGACGGCCGCCGCGTCTCCGTCCGCCGCGCCGTCGGCGTCCCCAGCGGCCCGGGCCGCCTCGGCCGCGGCCGTCGCCACCGTCAGGACCGTGCCCTCCACGGGGTGCGCGACCGCCTCGTACGCCGACTCGGCCGCCCTGCGCAGGGCCCCGGGGAGGTCCGTGCCGCGTTCGGTGAGGACCTCGGCCATACCGCGCAGCAGCTGGGAGAGGATCGTGCCGGAGTTGCCGCGGGCGCCCAGAAGGGCGCCGTGGGCCATGGCCCGTATGACGTCGGCCGTCTCGGGCACCTCGGTGTACGCGGCGAAGACCGCCTCGACCGCCTGGTGGGCGGACTCGACGGTCAGATAGAGATTGGTGCCGGTGTCCCCGTCCGCGACGGGGTAGACGTTGACCGCGTCGATCTCCTCGCGGTCCCGCCCGAGCCCGTCCAGAGCCAGCGAGCACCAGGTGCGTACCGCGACGGCGTCGAGAGTCTGCGGCACCTGGTGTCCTCCTAGAGCGGCCGGTGAGCTGCGGGCCAGCAGCAGGGTAGACCCGGGGAGGGGCTCGGACCCGGGGAGGGGGGAGGCCCCGGTCATGGTAGTTTCGTATCTCGGGAGCAGCCGTTGTATGCTGCTTCGGTTGCCCGGCGAGAGTCGGGCCATTCCCCCGGCAAGCCACCTCAGATCTCTGATCCGGTGCGCCGGATTTCACTGTAAGTGCATCTGAAGTCTTTGGAGTGACCCGTGGCTGCCAACTGCGACGTCTGCGGCAAGGGGCCGGGCTTCGGCAACAACATTTCGCACTCGCACCGCCGTACGTCTCGTCGCTGGAACCCGAACATCCAGCGTGTGCGTGCCGTGGTCGGTCGGACGCCGAAGCGGCTCAACGTCTGCACCTCGTGCATCAAGGCCGGCAAGGTCTCGCGCTAACGCCGACGTTTCGTCGTAGCGCAGCCTTTCCGGTTGCCCAGAATGCCGGTCCACCCTCGGGTGGGCCGGCTTTCTGTCGTTCTCGGGCGGCTGCGGTCCGCTTCGGGGGGCTGCCGCGCGATTTCCCGTGCCCTTCAGGCGGGCTCCCGCGCCTCTCGCCCGGTGCGCAGCCGCCAGCCGTGGTCGACCGGGCCGATCCCCGCCCCCAGGGCGAAGCCCGACGCGATCGCCGCCGTCACGTACTCCTTCGCCGCCCGCGCCGCCTCCGGGACCGGCGCCCCCTTGGCCAGGGACGACGCCAGCGCCGAGGCCAGGGTGCAGCCCGTGCCGTGGGTGTGGCGGTTGTCCCGGCGAGGGGCCCGGAGCCAGTGCTCCTCGGCGCCGTCCGTGAGCAGGTCCACCGCCTGCGGTGACGCCGAGCCCGCCAGGTGGCCGCCCTTGATCAGGGCCCAGCGCGGGCCGAGGGCGAGGATCGCCTCCGCCGCCCGCCGCATCCCGTCCTCGTCCTCCACCCGTACGCCCGTGAGCTGCGCCACTTCGTCCAGGTTCGGCGTGGCCACCGTCGCCGCCGGCAGCAGCCGCCGGCGTACCGACTCCAGCGCCTCGGCGGCCAGCAGCGCGTCGCCGTGCTTGGAGACGCCCACGGGGTCCACGACCACCGGCGCGTCCGTGTCCGCGAGGAGCTCCGCCACGGTCTCCACCAGGACTGCCGAGGAGAGCATCCCCGTCTTCACGGCCTGGACGCCGATGTCGTCGACGACCGAGCGGTACTGCGCCCGGACCGCCTCGGCGGGCAGCTCCCAGGCACCCTGGACGCCGAGCGAGTTCTGCGCGGTCACCGCGGTGATCACACTCATCCCGTGGACGCCCAGGGCCAGCATCGTCTTGAGGTCGGCCTGGACGCCGGCGCCGCCGCCGGAGTCGGAGCCGGCGACGGTCAGCACCCGGGGCGGCGCGGTGTTCACTCCGCGTCCCCGAAGTGGTCCCAGCCGCCCTTGGCGGTCCAGGGGGCCCCGTCGACCGTCACCTGGGGCAGCGCGGAGGGGTTGAGGACCTCCCCGATGACCCTCCAGCGGGCGGGGAGCTTCACGTCCGGCGGGAAGGTCGCGACGATCGCGTGGTCCTCTCCCCCGGTCAGCACCCACTGGAGCGGGTCGACGCCGACCGCCTGGCCGATGTCGCTCATCTGCGTCGGGATGTCGATCAGGCCCGAGCGCAGGTCGATACGGACCTTGCTCGCCTCCGCGATGTGCCCGAGGTCCGCCACCAGGCCGTCGCTGACGTCCGTCATGGCGGTGGCGCCGAGACCGGCGGCGGCCGGCCCCGCGTGGTACGGCGGCTCCGGGCGGCGGTGGGCCTCCACGAAGGCGCGCGGCGAGCGGAAGCCGCGCGAGAGGATCGCGTAGCCCGCCGCCGACCAGCCCAGCCAGCCGGTGACCGCGACCACGTCGCCGGGCTGCGCGCCGCCGCGGGTCACCGGCTCGTGGTTGCGCAGGTCGCCGAGGGCGGTGATGGCGACGGTGATGGTGTCGCCGCGCACCACGTCGCCGCCGACCACGGCCGCCCCCGCGACCTGGCACTCGTCGCGGATGCCGTCCATCAGCTCGACCGGCCAGGTGGCCGGGAGCTCGGCCGGGACGACGAGCCCGAGCAGCAGCGCGGTGGGGACCGCGCCCATGGCGGCGATATCGGCCAGATTCTGCGCGGCGGCCTTGCGGCCCACGTCGTACGCGGTCGACCAGTCGCGCCGGAAGTGGCGGCCCTCCAGAAGGATGTCCGTGCTCGCCACCACCCTGCGGTCGGGTGCGGTCACGACCGCGGCGTCGTCGCCGGGGCCGATCCGTACCGCGGGGGTCGAGGTGAGCCGGGAGGTCAGCTCCCTGATGAGCCCGAACTCCCCCAACTCGCCCACAGTGCCTCTCACCGTGCCACCTCTCATCCTCGTACCCCTTGGGACCCGGCGCGCTCGCGGTCGCGAGCCGTCACCTCGGTGGGTACCGTCAACTCATACGTCAACTTCTGCCGCGCGCACGCGGATGTGCGAGCGCCCGCGCCTGCGCGGTACTCCCGCGGGCGCACGGCGACGCGATACCGTGGCGTCTCTTTCCTCCCCCCTTGGGCCTCCCCGCCGTAGGGAGGGGACATGATCCTCGTGGCCGCCCTGGAGGTTCCGTGGTACAGGCGTACATCCTCATCCAGACCGAGGTGGGCAAGGCGTCGACCGTCGCCGAGACCATCGCAAAGATTCCGGGGGTGATCCAGGCCGAGGACGTCACCGGGCCGTACGACGTGATCGTGCGCGCCCAGGCCGACACGGTCGACGAGCTGGGCCGCATGGTGGTCGCCAAGGTCCAGCAGGTGGACGGGATCACCCGCACCCTGACCTGCCCGGTGGTTCATCTGTAGCCCCCGCTTACCCTTGGCCGGTGACTTCCTCTCGCCGCCGGTCCCTCCTCCTGCCCGCAGCCGCACTCGCCCTGCTGGCCGCCGCGGGCTGCTCCTCCACGGACGCGAAGGCGACGATCACGGTTCCCAGCCCGCCGAAGGAGACCGCCGCGCTCTGCGGCGCGCTGCACAAGGCGCTGCCCCAGAGGCTCGACGGGCTCGGGCGGAACGATCCCAGCCCGGCGTCGGAGCTGACCGCCGGGTGGGGCGATGACGGGATCGTACTGCGCTGCGGGATCGACCGGCCGGAGAAGATGAACGATCCCGAGGCGGACGGGGTGACCGTGGACGGCGTCAACTGGCTCCTGGAGCAGTCGAAGGGCGGCTTCCGCTTCACCACGACCTATCGCAAGGCGTATGTGGAGGTCACCCTGCGGACGGCGGCCGGGAAGCCCGCCGGAGACATCGGGTGGCTCACCCAGCTCGCCGGACCGGTCAAGAAGACGGTTCCGGCGAGCCTGTAGCGCCCCGCGCCGGGCGCGGACGCGCGGCCGGCGGCTAGCGCAGGCCCGTCGAGCGCCGCAGCGCCGCCTCGATCAGGCGGTCCACCAGCTCCGCGTAGTCCACGCCCGTCGCCTCCCACATCCGCGGGTACATGGAGATCGGCGTGAACCCCGGCATCGTGTTGATCTCGTTGATCACGAACTCGCCGTTCTCCTGAAGGAAGAAGTCCGCGCGGACCAGGCCCTCGCAGGACGCGGCCTCGAAGGCCTCCACGGCGAGCCGGCGGACCTCGGCGGTCGCCTCGGCGCCGATCGGCGCGGGCACGATGCCGTCGGCCGAGTCGATGTACTTCGCCTCGAAGTCGTAGAAGGCGTGGTCGCTCACCGGCGGGATCTCGGCCGGCACGCTCGCGCGCGGCCCGTCCTCGAACTCCAGGACGCCGCACTCGATCTCCCGGCCCCGCAGCAGCGACTCCACCAGGAACTTGGGGTCGTGGCGCCGCGCCTCCTCGATGGCCTCGTCCAGACCGTCGAAGGAGTCGACCTTGGTGATGCCGAAGGAGGAGCCCGCCCGGGCCGGCTTGATGAACAGCGGCCAGCCGTGCTCGCCCGCGAACGCGGCGATCCGCTTGCGGGCGCCCTGCTCGTCCTGCTCCCACTCGCGCGGGCGGATCACCAGGTAGGGGCCGACGGCCAGCCCGAAGGAGGTGAACACCCGCTTCATGTAGTCCTTGTCCTGGCCGACCGCCGAGGCGAGGACGCCCGAGCCGACGTAGGGGACGCCGGAGAGTTCGAGCAGGCCCTGAAGGGTGCCGTCCTCGCCGTACGGGCCGTGCAGCACCGGGAAGACGACGTCGACCTCGCCGAGCGCCTTGGGGACCGCGCCGGGCTCGCTGAACACCACCTCGCGGTTGTTCGGGTCCACCGGGAGCACCACGGCGCCCTCGGCGGACTCGGCGAGCTCGGCGACGCTGGGCACCTTGCGGTCGGAGATGGCCATCCGCTCGGGCTCGTCGGCGGTGAGCGCCCAGCGGCCGTCCGTCGTGATGCCGATGGGCAGCACGTCGTACTTCGTACGGTCGATGGCGCGCAGCACGGCACCGGCGGTGACGACCGAGATGCCGTGCTCGGAGCTGCGGCCACCGAACACGACGGCCACCCGCGGCTTGCGCGGCTGCTGGGTGCTCGATTCAGGGCTCTGGGGGAGGTTCTCGCTGCTCATATCGCGATGAGCGTACCCGTTCGACCCGTGTGGTTCAGCGCCGCTCGGGCTTGGCGCTGCGCGACATCAGCTCCTTGAGCGCGACGACCGGCGGCTTGCCCTCGTGGACGATCCCGACGACGGTCTCGGTGATGGGCATGTCGACGCCGTGGCGGCGGGCCAGATCGAGCACGGACTCGCAGGACTTGACGCCCTCGGCGGTCTGCCGGGTGACCGCGATGGTCTCCTGGAGCGTCATGCCCCGGCCCAGGTTGGTGCCGAAGGTGTGGTTGCGCGAGAGCGGCGAGGAGCAGGTGGCGACGAGGTCGCCCAGGCCCGCGAGGCCGGAGAAGGTGAGCGGTTCGGCGCCCATGGCGAGGCCGAGCCGGGTGGTCTCGGCCAGGCCCCGGGTGATGAGCGAGCCCTTGGCGTTGTCGCCCAGGCCCATGCCGTCCGCGATGCCGACGGCGAGCCCGATGACGTTCTTCACCGCGCCGCCGAGCTCGCAGCCGACGACGTCGGTGTTGGTGTACGGGCGGAAGTACGGGGTGTGGCAGGCGGCCTGGAGGCGCTGGGCCACGGCCTCGTCGCGGCAGGCCACCACGGCGGCGGCGGGCCGGCGCTGGGCGATCTCCTTGGCGAGGTTGGGGCCGGTGATCACGGCGACGCGGTCGGCGGGGACCTTGGCGACCTCCTCGATCACCTCGCTCATCCGCTTGGCGGTGCCGAGTTCGACGCCCTTCATCAGCGAGACGAGGACGGTCCCGGGCGCGAGCAGCGGCGTCCAGGCGGCGAGGTTGCCGCGCAGGGTCTGCGAGGGCACGGCGAGGACCGTGAAGTCGGCGTCGGCGGCGGCCTCGGCGGGATCGCTGGTGGCCCGTACCGCGGCGGGCAGTTCGATGCCCGGCAGGTAGTCGGGGTTGGTGCGGGTGGTGTTGATGGCCTCGGCGAGTTCGGGGCGGCGGCCCCAGAGGGTCACCTCGCAGCCCGCGTCGGCGAGGACCATGGCGAACGCCGTACCCCAGGAGCCGTTGCCGAATACTGCTGCCTTGGTGGCGGCGTGCGTCACTTGGTGCCCTCCCCGGCGGCCTTGCGGCGCAGCTGTGCGCGGACTTCGCGCGGATCGTACGGCTTGGCCGGGGCGCTCTCGCCCCGGATCTCCTCCAGCTGGCGGGTGACCGCGGCCATGATGGCCTCGGTCGCCTCGCGCAGCACCTCGGGGGTGGGCTCCTTGTCGTAGAAGCGCGCGAGGTCGACCGGCGGACCGGCCTTCACCTGGAGGGTCTTGCGGGGGAAGAAGCGGACCTTCTTCTCCTTGGCGTAGGGCGGCATCGCCAGGTTGGCGCCCCACTGGGCGACCGGGATGACCGGCGCCTTCGTCTGCATGGCGGCGCGCGCCACCCCGGTCTTGGCGGTCATCGGCCACATGTCGGGGTCGCGGGTGAGGGTGCCCTCGGGATAGAAGACGACGCATTCGCCCCGCTCGATCGCCTCGACGGCGGCCCGGAAGGCGCCGAAGGCGTTGGAGGACTCGCGATAGACCGGAATCTGGCCGGTGCCGCGCAGCAGGGGTCCCACCACCGGCACCTTGAAGAGCGCGGCCTTGGCGAGAAAGCGGGGCACCCGTCCGGTGTTGTACTGGAAGTGCCCGTAGGAGAACATGTCGAGATAGGAGTTGTGATTGACGGCGGTGATAAAGCCACCGTCCTCCGGGATGTTCTCCATTCCGTGCCAGTCCCGCTTGAAAAGCACCACCAGTGGAGGTTTGGCGATGACCGCTGCCAGGCGGTACCAGAAGCCGATTCTGCGGCGGGACACTCGGAGCACCTTCCTCTAGGACAGACCACTGTCGGCCACCACGCGACTTGCGCAGGGAGCAAGTGTCGCCCCGGCCCTCCGGTCTGTCGAGAACACCGTACGCCCCGACCGTGCGGGGGCCGCTCCTGGCCGGGTGACAATGGGCACCGTGCTGTCCAGCGGCTGTCCGTTCGACCGGCGGGGAGCGACGAGAGCGAGGGGGACGTCACGAACACCGCATCAACGGGCCGCTGGTCGCTGGTCGTGCCGCTGAAGCCGTTGACGCTGGCGAAGAGCAGGCTCACGGCCGCCGTCGGCGCGGCGCTGCGGCCCCGGCTCGCTCTGGCGTTCGCCCTGGACACCGTGGGAGCGGCCCTCACCTGCCCGGCGGTACGGGATGTGGCGGTCGTCACGGATGATCCGCTGGCGGGCGCGGAGCTGGCCGCGCTGGGCGCCCGCGTCGTCGCCGACCGCCCGCGCGCGGGCCTCAACGCCGCCCTCGCGCACGGGGTGTACACGGTGCGGCGGGCGCGCCCGGGGGCGGCGGTCGCGGCCCTCAACGCGGATCTGCCCGCGTTGCGGCCGGCGGAATTGGCGCGGGTACTGGATGCCGCCTCCGTATTTCCGCGCGCATTTCTGGCCGATGCGGCAGGAATCGGGACGACATTTCTTTCGGCCGCCCCCGGAGTGGATTTGGCCCCCGCATTCGGCGGCCCCTCCCGGGCCGCGCATTCGGCGTCGGGTGCGGCGGAAATCGTGCTGGCCGGCGTGGACTCGGTGCGCCGGGACGTGGACACCGGAGCGGACCTGCGGATCGCGCTGGCGCTGGGCGCGGGGCCCGCGACCGGGGCGCTGCGGGACGCGGTGGAGGCCGTCCCCGGGTACCGGCGCCGGGGCGGGAGCGCCGCCCGCCGGGGCACTAGGCTGCCAGCCATGCAGGCGACCGCGTACACATACGACTTCGAGACCCGCAGCGGCAGTGTGCTGCTCGACGACGGCACCCCGGTGGACTTCGGGGCCGAGGCCTTCGACGCGGGTGGCCTGCGGCTGCTGCGGGTGGGCCAGCGGGTCCGTATCGAGACGGAGGGCGAGGGCGCGTCCCTGCGGATCACCCTGGTGACGCTGCAGACCTTCTGAGCCCGGGCCCCGCGGGCCGGGGCATGGGGCGTGAGGCGTGGCCGACACGCCGCGGGCCGGGCTCCCCGAGGGGAGCCCGGCCCGGCGCGTGAGCCGTCCGGCGGTGCCTACTTCTTGCGGGCGGTCGTCTTCTTGGCGGTGGTGGTCTTGCGCGCGGTGACCTTCTTGGCGGGCGCCTTCTTCGCGACGGTCTTCTTCGCGGGCGCGGTCTTCTTGGCCGTGGCCTTCTTGGCGGTGGTGGCCTTCTTGGCCGGGGTCGCCTTCTTCGCCGTCGCCGTGGTCTTCTTGGCGGCGCCGGCGGTGGTGGTCTTCTTGGCCGCCGTGGTCTTCTTCACGGCCGGGGTGGCCTTCTTGGCGGTGGTCTTCTTGGCCGCCGTGGTCTTCTTCGCGGCGGTCGTCTTCTTGGCGGCGGTGGCCTTCTTGGCCGCGGCCTTCTTCACCGTGCTGCGGGTGGAGGTGCCACCCGAGAGGCTGCCCTTGGGCGCCTTCTTCACGGCGACCTCGTCGCCCTTGGGGAGCTTCTTCGAGCCGCTGACCAGGTCCTTGAAGCCCTGACCCGCACGGAAGCGCGGAACCGAGGTCTTCTTGACCCGCACGCGCTCACCCGTCTGCGGGTTGCGGGCGTACCGGGCCGGACGGTCCACCTTCTCGAACGAACCGAAACCGGTGACCGAGACCCGGTCGCCCGCGACGACGGCCCGGACGACCGCGTCCAGAACCGCGTCCACGGCGTCCGCGGCCTGCTGACGGCCGCCGAGCTTGTCGGCAATCGCTTCTACGAGCTGCGCCTTGTTCACGTCTTCCCCTTCGGAGACATTGCCGGAACGAATCTGTTCTGGCTTTTTCGCACGTTAGGCAGATATATACCGCAAATCAAACACGAAACGGGCTAATCACCCTAGTGCCGCAACGAAGTCGGCTTCACCGAACTCCTTGTGACTCAGTCGCCTTCGGGGAATCGGCCCTCTTCGAGGTCCTTCATCAACCGCTCCAGACGCCTTGCCGCATCGGCGAGATCGTGTTTGGCAGCCGCTGTGATGACCAGCAGCTTCCGGGACAGCGCCATCCGTACGCCCTCCGGGACTTGCAGTTCGCGCACGACTGTGTGCGCTTCTTTCAGCCGGTCCGCGACGAGCCGGTAGAGCTCGAGTTGGCTGTCGCGTTCCATGCGCCGATTGTGCCATCTGGGGCGAGTTGTCGCCTCCGGCGGGGGCAACTGAGGGATTCCGGGCGGCTTCCGGCAACCCAACGACCCCCGATCGCGCAAGACTCAATCCGGCCATCTGCTGTGCAGCCTAGGCTAGTTGACGCCACCCTGACACCCCGCAACGCAACACGCCCCCTGTCCCGAAAGACAGAGGGCGTGTTGGGCCGAAAGACTGCCCGGGGTCCGCCCAAGAGGCGGCCCCGGCCGGTCAGACGAGCGAGGTGCTGGGCTTGTGGGAGGGCCGCTTCGCCTCGTACGCGGCGATGTCGGGCTCGTTCTGGAGCGTGATGCTGATGTCGTCCAGGCCGTTCAGCAGCCGCCAGCGGGCGTTCTCGTCGAGCTCGAAGGCGGCCGTGACACCCTCCGCGCGGACCTGGCGGTCCTGGAGGTCCACCGTGATCTCGGCGTTCGGGTCGCGCTCCGTCAGCTCCCAGAGCGCGTCCACGACTTTCTGGTCGAGGACCACGGTGAGCAGGCCGTTCTTCAGCGAGTTGCCCCGGAAGATATCGGCGAACCGGGACGAGATCACGGTTTTGAAGCCGTAGTTCTGCAGCGCCCACACGGCGTGCTCGCGCGACGATCCGGTACCGAAGTCGGGGCCCGCGACCAGCACCGACGCCCCCTCGCGCTCGGGCTTGTTCAGCACGAACTCCGGGTCCTTGCGCCAGGCCTCGAACAGTCCGTCCTCGAAGCCGTCCCGGGTGACCTTCTTCAGCCAGTGGGCCGGGATGATCTGGTCGGTGTCGACATTGGAGCGGCGCAGCGGGACGGCCCGGCCGGTGTGCGTGGTGAAAGCTTCCATGGCTGATCAGACTCCAGCGGGCGTACGGGCGTCGGACAGGTCGGCGGGGGACGCCAGGTGGCCGAGAACCGCCGTTGCGGCGGCGACCTGCGGCGACACCAGATGGGTGCGACCGCCCTTGCCCTGCCTGCCCTCGAAGTTGCGGTTGGAGGTGGAGGCGGAGCGCTCGCCCGGGGCCAGCTGGTCGGGGTTCATGCCCAGGCACATCGAGCAGCCCGCGTGCCGCCATTCGGCGCCGGCGGCGGTGAAGACCTTGTCCAGGCCCTCCTCGACGGCCTGCAGGGAGACCCGCACCGAGCCCGGCACGACCAGCATCCGTACGCCGTCGGCGACTTTGCGGCCCTGGAGGATCGAGGCCGCCGCGCGCAGGTCCTCGATGCGGCCGTTGGTGCACGAACCTACGAAGACGGTGTCGACGTCGATGGCGCGCAGCGGCTGCCCTGCCGTCAACCCCATGTACTCCAGCGCCTTTTCGGCGGCCAGGCGCTCCGAAGCGTCTTCGTACGAAGCCAGGTCGGGGACGTTCGCCGAAAGCGGGGCGCCCTGGCCCGGGTTGGTGCCCCAGGTGACGAACGGCGAGAGCTCGGTGGCGTCGATGACGACCTCGGCGTCGAAGACCGCGTCCTCGTCCGTCTTCAGCGTCTGCCAGTACGCGACGGCCTCGTCCCAGTCGGCGCCCTCGGGGGCGTGCGCACGGCCCTGGAGGTAGTCGAAGGTGGTGCGGTCGGGGGCGATCATGCCCGCCCGGGCGCCGGCCTCGATCGACATGTTGCAGATGGTCATCCGGGCCTCCATCGAGAGCTTCTCGATGGCGGAGCCGCGGTATTCCAGGACGTAGCCCTGGCCGCCGCCGGTGCCGATCCTGGCGATGATGGCCAGGATCAGGTCCTTGGCGGTGACGCCGTCGGGCAGCTCGCCCTCGACGGTGATGGCCATGGTCTTGAACGGGGCCAGTGGCAGGGTCTGGGTGGCGAGCACATGCTCTACCTGTGAGGTGCCGATCCCGAACGCCAGGGCCCCGAAGGCGCCGTGCGTGGAGGTGTGCGAGTCGCCGCAGACCACGGTGGTGCCGGGCTGGGTCAGACCCAGCTGCGGTCCCACCACGTGGACGACGCCCTGCTCGACGTCGCCGAGCGGGTGCAGCCGCACGCCGAACTCGGCGCAGTTCTTGCGCAGTGTCTCCAGCTGCGCCCGGGAGACCGGGTCGGCGATGGGCTTGTCGATGTCGAGGGTCGGGGTGTTGTGGTCCTCGGTGGCGATGGTGAGGTCGAGGCGCCGCACCGGACGGCCGCTCTTGCGCAGCCCGTCGAAGGCCTGCGGGCTGGTCACCTCGTGCAGCAGGTGCAGATCGATGAAGAGGAGGTCGGGCTCGCCCTCGGCGCGCCTGACGACATGGTCGTCCCAGACCTTCTCCGCGAGTGTCCTACCCATCGCTTTCCCTCCGGCCGGCGTCGTCGCCGGCCCAACTAGAGACCGGGTGTACCGCCGGGCCCCCGGGACCGGACGGTGGCTGCGGCCGTTGTGCGGACCGCCAGTACAGGTTCGCAAGTTCCGGAGAAAATTGAACTTGCGTTTCACAGAGTGAGACGCGAGTATCGTTTCATGGACAACTCTAGCGGCGTCGGCGTTCTCGACAAGGCGGCTCTCGTCCTGAGCGCCCTGGAGTCCGGTCCGGCCACCCTCGCGGGGTTGGTCGCGGCCACCGGACTCGCACGACCCACGGCACACCGCCTTGCCGTGGCACTGGAACACCACCGGATGGTGGCGCGGGACATGCAGGGCCGGTTCATCCTCGGCCCGCGGCTCGCGGAGCTCGCGGCGGCGGCCGGCGAGGACCGTCTGCTGGCCACGGCCGGCCCGGTGCTCACGCATCTGCGCGACGTCACCGGCGAGAGCGCGCAGCTCTACCGCCGGCAGGGCGACATGCGGATCTGCGTGGCGGCGGCCGAGCGGCTGTCCGGACTGCGGGACACCGTGCCGGTCGGCTCGACCCTGACGATGAAGGCGGGCTCCTCCGCCCAGATCCTGATGGCCTGGGAGGAGCCGGAGCGCCTGCACCGGGGGCTCCAGGGCGCCCGCTTCACGGCGACGGCCCTGTCGGGCGTACGGCGCCGGGGCTGGGCCCAGTCGATCGGCGAGCGCGAGCCGGGCGTGGCCTCGGTCTCGGCGCCGGTGCGCGGTCCGTCCAACCGCGTGGTGGCGGCCGTCTCGGTCTCCGGGCCGATCGAGCGCCTGACCCGTCACCCGGGCCGGATGCACGCGCAGGCGGTCATCGACGCCGCCGCGCGCCTGTCCGAGGCCCTGCGCCGCAACGGCTAGCCCGCCCTCCGTCCGTCTCCGGCCCACCGCTCCAGCGCCGCAGCGGTGGGCCGGAGGCGCGTCCGGGCCCCTTCAGCGGCTCTCCGCGCCCCCGGAAGACCCGGAGGCCCCGCATGCCCCGGACGCCCGGACGCCCCGGCGGAGCCGCCTACGCCTCGACCGGGTCCCCCGCCCGGTCCCCCCGGCGTCCCGCCGGCACCACGCCCGTAGCCCTGCCGAGACCGAACTCCGGCATGCCGTTGTAGACCGTCTCGTACGAGCCCGCCGGGACGAGGTACATCTCGTGCCAGATCCCCACGGCGCCCTTCGCCCCGCGCGCGCGGCGGTTGAAGGCGGCCCAGGCCGGGCGGTGCTCCTTGCCCTGCGCGTAGGCGTAGGCCATGAGCTTCTCCTTGGACTCCCAGTACTGCACGACCGCCAGGGTGCGCGGTCCGGCCAGGACGGACTGGTGGCCGAGCAGTCCGCTGCCCTCGTCCCCGGCGAGCTCCTGCAGCATCCGGGGCATCGCGGACATCACCGGCAGCCAACTGCGCAGGGCACGGAAGCGGTTGACACGCATCCCGATGAGGAAGACCACCACGTCCCCCTCGGCCGCGGCGGCCATACGTCCTTCGATCGGCTTCGCGCTCATGACAGTCCCCCATGACGTGACGGTTGCTCGGGCCGTGCAGTGGATAGCGTCACTATCCAATGGTTGGATAGTGGCACTCCCCAAGGAAAGGCGCAAGGGATATGAGGCTGGCCGAGCTGAGCGAGCGGAGCGGGGTCCCCGCGGCGACGATCAAGTACTACCTGCGCGAGGGCCTGCTCCCGCCGGGCGAGCGGGTCACCGCCACCCAGGCCGACTACGACGCCTCCCACCTCCAGCGGCTCAAGCTGGTGCGGGCACTGATCCAGGTGGGGCGGGTGCCGGTGGCCGTCGCCAAGGACGTCCTCGCGGCCCTGGAGGACGACACCCTGGACCACCACTCCCGGCTCGGCGTCGCCGTGGAGGCCCTGCCGCACGCCCCGGAGCCCGGCCCCGCCGACCCGTACGCGCGGGCGGCGCGCGCGTCGGTGGACGCGCTGATCGAGGATCTCGGCTGGCAGTACGGCGGCTCGGACCCGCACGGCCGCTCGGGCGCGTATCTGACGCTGCTCACCGCGGTGACCGCGCTCGCCCGCCTCGGATACCCCTGCGGGACCGAGGAGTTGGCGTCGTACGCGGCGGCGGCGACGCAACTGGCGGTCACCGACCTGGACTTGGTGGAGCGCTGGGACACCCCCGCCGAACAGGTCGAGGCGGCCGTGGCGTTGACCGTGCTGTACGAGCCGGTACTGCTGAGTCTGCGGCGCCTGGCCCAGGCGCAGGAGTCGGCGCGGCGCTTCGTCCGGCCATGACGCGCACCCCCGGGGGCTGCCCGCCCCCGGGAACGCGGAAGGGGCCCGGCACACATGGTGTGCCGGGCCCCTTCCTCACGTACCCCCGACCGGATTCGAACCGGCGCTACCGCCTTGAGAGGGCGGCGTGCTAGGCCGCTACACAACGGGGGCGTGTTGATCCCTGAGGATCGGCGACCGCATGTCTTTCGATCATGCGATCTGCTGGGCTACCAGGACTCGAACCTAGAATGACGGTACCAGAAACCGTAGTGTTGCCAATTACACCATAGCCCATGGTGGTTTAGACCAGTACCCCCGACCGGATTCGAACCGGCGCTACCGCCTTGAGAGGGCGGCGTGCTAGGCCGCTACACAACGGGGGCCCTAGCGATCCTGCATGAGAGTCAGCGGGTGCGACCCGGACTGTCCCCCTGGGAAGGATCTGTACCCCCGACCGGATTCGAACCGGCGCTACTGCCTTGAGAGGGCAGCGTGCTAGGCCGCTACACAACGGGGGCTTTGCGGATCTGGAATCCGCGGTGCAGATAAGCTCTGCGAGCTGGCCTACCAGGACTCGAACCTAGACTAACGGAACCAGAAACCGTCGTGCTGCCAATTACACCATAGGCCACCGGAACACCATCCCCACCGGGGATCCTGCTCGGCTTGCGCTGTCGGTCCCGGGCTTTTCTTCCCGCTCCCCTCGGCGCAGGAAGAACATTACCCGAAGGTGTCCGGCGCTCCAAAACGGGTATCCCGGCGCAGCAGGCCGGGGAGCTCCTCCAGGCCCGTGATCCGCACCAGTTCGGGCCTGCCCCCCAGCCCGTTGCGGTCCAGCCAGATCCCCAGGAGCCCGGCCTCCACCGCGCCGCGCGCGTCGATGTCCGGCTGGTCGCCCACGTACGCGACCTCCTCGGGGGCCAGCGCCAGGGCCTCGCAGGCCGCGTGGAAGGCCCCCGCGTCGGGCTTGGAGATCCCCAGCTCGGCCGCGCACACCACCGCCTCGAAGCGGTCGCGTACGCCCAGGACCTGGAGCTTGCGCTCCTGGTGGCGGAGGGAGGAGTTGGACAGGACCGCGTGCCGGTAGCCGCCGGCCAGCAGGTCAAGGGCGGGCACGGTGTCCGGGAAGAGCGACCAGGCGGCCTCGTAGTGGGCCATATGGCGCTCGAACCAGGTTTCGGCGTCGGGGTCGCTCAGCTCGGCGCCGAGGAAGGCGCGCACCCGGTCGCGTCGCTGGCCCTCCCAGTCGGTCTCCCCCGCGGCGAACCGCGCCCAGTGGTACGCGGTGAGCTCGTCCCAGGCCGCGAGCGCCTGCTCCATCGAGGCGTACGCGACGGGCAGCCCCTCGGTCTCCAGATGGGCGTTCATGCCGCTGCGGGCGGCCGAGGCGTAGTCGAAGATCGTGTCGTCGATGTCCCAGAGGACGGCGCGGACGGTCATGCCACGACGGTACGCCGAAGGGGCGTCGGCCGACCGGCCCACGCCCCTTCGGGACATACGTCAAGCGACTATGCCGCCAGCTTCGCCAGCGCCGCGTCGATGCGGGCCAGCGTCTTCTCCTTGCCCAGGATCTCCAGGGACTCGAAGAGCGGCAGACCGACCGTACGGCCGGTGACGGCGACACGGACCGGGGCCTGCGCCTTGCCGAGCTTGAGCCCGTGCGCCTCGCCGGCGGCCAGGACGGCCTCCTTGAGGGACTCCGGGGAGGACCAGTCGGCCGACGCCAGCTTCTCGCGGGCCGTGCGCAGCAGCGCGTCCGAGCCCTCCTTCATCGCCTTGGTCCAGGACGCCTCGTCCTGGACCGGCTCCTTCAGGAAGAGGAAGTCGACGTTGGCCGTGATGTCCGACAGGACGGTCACCCGGGTCTGGGCGTGCGGCGCGATGGCCTCCCAGGCGGCGCGGTCGAAGTCCTCGGGCGCCCAGTTGGCGTGCGGGGCGGTCAGCCACGGCTCGCAGGCGGCCGTGAACGCCTTCACGTCCAGCATGCGGATGTGGTCGGCGTTGATCGACTCGGCCTTCTTGAGGTCGAAGCGCGCCGGGTTGGCGTTGACGTCCGCGACGTCGAACCTCGCGACCATGTCGGAGAGCGAGAAGACGTCCTGGTCGGCCGAGAAGGACCAGCCGAGGAGGGAGAGGTAGTTGAGCAGGCCCTCCGGGAGGAAGCCGCGCTCGCGGTAGACGTTCAGGGACGCCTGCGGGTCGCGCTTGGAGAGCTTCTTGTTGCCCTCGCCCATCACGTACGGCAGATGGCCGAAGACCGGGGTCTCCTTGGCCACGCCCAGCTCGATGAGCGCCTTGTAGAGCGCGATCTGCCGCGGGGTGGAGGAGAGCAGGTCCTCGCCGCGCAGGACGTGGGTGATCTCCATCAGGGCGTCGTCGACCGGGTTGACCAGCGTGTAGAGCGGGGCGCCGTTGGCGCGGACGATGCCGTAGTCCGGCACGTTGTCCGGGGTGAAGGTCAGCTCGCCGCGGACCAGGTCCGTGAAGGTGATCGGCTCGTCGGGCATCCGGAAGCGGACGATGGCCGTGCGGCCCTCCGCCTCGTACGCCGCCTTCTGCCCGTCGCTCAGCTCGCGGCAGTGGCCGTCGTAGCCCGACGGCCTCCCCGCGGCGCGGGCCGCCTCGCGGCGCTGGTCGAGCTCCTCGGTGGTGCAGTAGCAGTGGTACGCGTAGCCGCCCGCGAGCAGCTTCCCGGCCACGTCCTGGTAGATGTCCATCCGCTGGGACTGGCGGTACGGGGCGTGCGGGCCGCCCAGCTCCGGGCTCTCGTCCCAGTCCAGGCCGAGCCAGCGGAAGGAGTCCAGGAGCTGCTCGTACGACTCCTCGGAGTCGCGCGCAGCGTCGGTGTCCTCGATGCGGAAGACGATGGTGCCGCCCACGTGCCGGGCGTACGCCCAGTTGAACAGGGCGGTCCGGACCAGGCCCACGTGCGGGTTGCCGGTCGGGGAGGGACAGAAACGTACGCGGACGTTCGTCGCGTTAGCCACGCTTGATCACCTTGTTGGTGAGAGTGCCGATGCCTTCGATGGTGACGGCGACCTCGTCGCCGGGGTTGAGGGGGCCGACCCCGGCGGGGGTGCCGGTGAGGATGACGTCGCCGGGGAGCAGCGTCATGGCCTCGGTGATGTGGACGACCAGGTCCTCGATGGAGCGGATCATGTCGCTCGTGCGGCCCAGCTGGCGCTGTTCTCCGTTGACCGTCGCCTGGATCGTGAGATCGGTGGGGTCGAGGTCGGTCTCCACCCAGGGGCCGAGCGGACAGGAGGTGTCGAAGCCCTTGGCGCGGGCCCACTGCTTCTCGCGCTGCTGCACATCGCGCGCGGTGACGTCGTTGGCGCAGGTGTAGCCGAAGATGACGTCCTTGACGCGCTCGCGCGGGACCTCGCGGCACATGCGGCCGATCACCACGGCCAGCTCGGCCTCGTGGTGCAGCTCCTCGGAGAAGGAGGGGTACTCGATCGCGTCGCCGGAGCCGATCACCGAGGTGGTGGGCTTGAAGAAGGCGACGGGCGCCTCGGGGCGCCCCTGGTCGTCGACGATGGCGTTGCCGAGCTCCTTGGCGTGCTCCGCGTAGTTGCGGCCGATGGCCACGACCTTGTTCGGCAGCACCGGCGGCAGCAGCCGGACCTTGCTCAGCGGGACCTTGGTCCCGGAGAGCTCGAAGTCGGCGTACGGAATGCCCTTGATGATGTCGAGCACGGGCCCCTGCGGGGTGTCCTCGACCGCGCCGAAGGCGACATTGCCGTCGATGGAGAATCTGGCGATGCGCACGGGATGCTGTCGCCCCTCACTTGGTCGCTGGCTGGAGACTGACGCTCCAGGCTAACGCGGGTGAGGGGGCGACCCGCGCTTCGAGGACGCCGTCCGGGCCGGTGGGAGCGCCCGGTGACGTACGGGCCGGGGGCGCGCCCCCCTCTTTACTGGGCGGCGGCCACGACCGGGGCGTCCATGAGGGTGGTGCGGCGCGGGTTGGCCGTCTGGGCCGGCAGGTCGACCGGGTGCTCGGGCAGGAGCTCCGTCTGCATCTCCTCGGCGTCCGCGAGGTGCGCGAGGGTGGTGCGGCGGGGGTTGGCTATGGTGCGGATCATCATCGTCGTCTTCATCTGCCGTTCGGACCCTGTCGGTTGCGGGGCGCGCGGCGGCGCCGGTTGTCGGATTGCCCATCCCTGTAAAGCGTCAGGCTAAACATTCGAATTCCCGGCAAAGGGCTGTAGAGCCGACGATCATCGTGTGAGTTTGCTCACGAGTTGGTAACCATTCCGGACATTACGACCCGTCAACCGTGGCCGACTAACCGGACATTGCACCACTGAACCCTCCATTCCGCTCTTGATCATGGCGACTGGGTAGCTCCTCCCACGTAAGCGACTCGTAGGCAAAAGTCCGATTCATCCGTGCCCAGTTTCTACGGCTCGTGACCCGTTCATCACAATGTGTCACTCAGGTCACAGCCCGGTACACGGGCCTTGTTGGAGATCCGGCACTGTGCTGGAATTCCACGCACCGCCGCGGGTCACTGACCGGCGCGCAGGGGCGCAACGCAGCGCCGAGTGGCGGCGGGGAGGGGGAGACCAACAAGCGCCGGTCACTCACGACCAACACATGGGGCGCACACTTGCCCCACGACGCCGACACCGTCCCTTCCGTTCAGAGCGGGGGGACGCCTGGTCCAGAGGTTGCGACGCTAGTGCAGGGACGTTTCAAGAGGGATGGCAGCGCTGCGGCGGAGCAGGAGCCGCACGGCGGGACTGGCCCCACATCAGTCAGTTCCTCGCCCCAGCACGCCCAGAACCCCCGGGCCACCCAGAATCCGTCGGCTCCTTCGCCGGGTGGCGACGACAAGGCCGGCCCCTCCGGCCCCACGGGCCGCTCCGCCGCGGGCGGTGAGAAGCCCTCGGCCGCGCCCAAGCCGAAGCCGGCGGTGGACACCGGGTCGCGAATAGCCCTGCGCAACTGGCGCATCTCCACCCGACTGGTCGCGCTGCTGACCCTGCCCGTGGTCGCCGCGACCACCCTCGGCGGGCTCCGCATCAACGAGTCGATGAACGACATGAAGCAGCTGGACCACATGCAGCTGCTCACCGACATGACCAAGCAGGCCACCGAGCTGGCAGCCGCGCTCCAGGAGGAGCGCGACAAGTCGGCGGGCCCGCTGGCCACCGGCACCGGCGCGGACATGGTCCAGACGGCCAAGTCCACCACCGACCGGGTCAAGCAGTCGTTCATGACGGCCACCCAGGACGTCGACAACCCGGACAACGACGACGCCCTGGAGTCGATCCGCCGTAACGTCACGGCCATCGCGATCCAGCTCCAGGACCTCGACAACATCCGGAAGAGCGCCTACCACGGCGATGTCTCGGACTCCCAGACCGTCGAGGGCTACAGCCGCCTCATCCGCGGTCTGCTCAGCCTCTCCCAGGACATGGCGCAGGCCACCTCCAACCCGGAGATGATCAAGCGCACCCGTGCGCTGGCCGCGTTCTCCTCCGCCAAGGAGTACGCCTCCATCCAGCGCGCGATCATCGCCGCCGCGCTCCCCGCGACCAAGGACAAGACCGGCACCCTCGCCGAGTCCGACCGCCTCTACGCCAAGTCCGCGGCGGACGGCGAGCGCCAGGAGCTGTCGTCGTTCTCGATCGTCTACGAGAGCAACCACGGCAACCCCGAAGAGCTGATGGCCCCGCTCGACAAGGGCAACTCGGAGATCACCGCGGCCAACGCGTACTCCCAGCGCGTCCTCAAGGGCGGCCTCGCCACGGAGACCAGGCGCTCGTACCTCGACTGGTACGACCAGGACTCCAACAAGATCAACCAGATGAAGACGATCGAGCAGACCCTGCTCGGCGAGATGGAGCAGAAGGCCCGCGAGCTGCGCGACCAGTCGCAGCGGGACGCGATCCTCAACGGTGCCCTGATCCTCATCGTCCTCGGCGTCTCGCTGGTCGGCGCGTTCGTCGTCGCCCGGTCCATGATCCGTTCGCTGCGGCGTCTCCAGGACACCGCGACCCGGGTCGCCCAGGACCGGCTGCCCGAGCTCGTCAAGCAGCTCTCCGAGTCCGACCCGCAGGACGTCGACACGTCCGTGGAGTCGGTCGGCGTGCACTCCCGGGACGAGATCGGCCAGGTGGCCGCGGCCTTCGACGACGTGCACCGCGAGGCGGTCCGCCTCGCCGCCGAGCAGGCCCTGCTGCGAGGCAACGTCAACGCGATGTTCACCAACCTCTCGCGCCGCTCGCAGGGCCTCATCCAGCGTCAGCTGTCGCTCATCTCCGAACTGGAGTCCCGCGAGGCCGACCCGGACCAGCTCTCCTCGCTCTTCAAGCTCGACCACCTCGCGACCCGTATGCGCCGGAACGGCGAGAACCTCCTCGTCCTCGCCGGTGAGGAGCCCGGCCGCCGCTGGACCCGCCCGGTCCCGCTGGTCGACGTGCTGCGCGCCGCCGCCTCCGAGGTGGAGCAGTACGAGCGCATCGAACTGGCCGCCGTGCCCGCGACCGATGTCGCCGGCCGCGTGGTCAACGACCTCGTGCACCTCCTCGCCGAGCTGCTGGAGAACGCCACCTCGTTCTCCTCGCCGCAGACCAAGGTCCGGGTCACCGGCCACGCGCTGCCCGACGGCCGCGTCCTGGTCGAGATCCACGACACCGGCATCGGCCTCTCCCCCGAGGACCTCGCCGCGATCAACGAGCGGCTCGCCTCGCCGCCCACCGTGGACGTCTCGGTCTCGCGCCGCATGGGTCTGTTCGTGGTCGGCCGCCTCTCGCTGCGTCACGGCATCCGCATCCAGCTGCGCCCCTCCGACTCCGGCGGTACGACGGCCCTCGTCATGCTGCCCGTCGATGTCGCCCAGGGCGGCAAGAAGGCTCCCGGCAAGCCCGGCGGCCCCCAGGGGCAGGCCCCCTCGGGTCCCGGTGCCGGCCGTCCCGGCGTGACCCCGGGCCCCGGTGCCCGCGCGGGTCTCGCCGGTGCGCTCGGCAGCGGCCCGGCGGGCGGCCCCGGTGGCGGCGGACGGCTCGGCACGGGCGCCCCGCGCGGCGCGGTGGCCGGCGGTGCGGGTCCCCGTGCCGCGCTGCCCCCGCGCGACGGCACCGCCCAGCCGCCCCGCCAGGGCCAGAACCAGGGCGGCTTCGGCCAGGTCGGCGCCTTCGGCACCGGTATCCCGGCCCAGCAGCAGCCCCCGGCCCCGCGCCGCGGTGACCGCCCGCAGACCCCGCAGTCCGGCGCCCCGCGCGCCGAGCTGCCCGGCGGCGGCGCCCCGCAGCGCCCGCAGGCCACGAGCTGGGGCAACGAGCAGGCGGCCCAGGACGGTCCGCGCGGTCACGAGGAGAGCGAGCAGCACACCGGCCAGTACCCCCGGCCGCAGCTCGACGACCGCCAGGGCCCCGGCTCCACGGCCGAGTTCGCCCGCCCCGACTTCGACGGGCCGCCGCCCGGCCGCCCGGACGCGCCCCAGTCGCCGCAGTCCACCGGCCAGTTCATGCGCCCGGACGTCTTCGGCGCGCCGCAGGGTTCCCAGGACCCCGCGTCCCTGCCGCCGCAGGCGACCGGCCAGTTCGAGCGCCCCGGCGCGTACGGCCAGAACCCGGGCCAGGGTCAGGGCGCCGGTCCCGGCAACGGCCGGCACACCGGCCAGTACGCCCGTCCGCCGATGGACGACCGCCAGGGACCCGGAGCCACCTCCGAGTTCGCCCGGCCGGACTTCGACGCGCCCCGTCCCCAGCAGTCGCAGCCCCAGCAGTACCAGGCGCCGCAGCAGCCCCAGGGCACGCGACCGGGCGCCGGGACCCCGCCGCAGCAGTCGCAGCCGGAGGCCCTGCCGCCGGCTCCGAACGCCGGTGACGGCCGTACGCCGTTGTATGACACCCTGGAGACCAACTGGTTCCACGGCCAGGGCGGTCAGAACGGCGAGCAGCCGGGTCAGCCCGCTCCCCAGCAGGGCCAGGCCGGTCAGGGCGGACCCCAGGGTCCGCGCCCGGGCCAGCCCCCGGCCGCGGCCCCGCAGAGCCCCGAGCGCCGTCCGGCGCCCGTGCAGCGCGATGCGGGCGGTGCGGCCGGCAACGGCTCCTGGCGGCCCTCGCCCAACGACGAACTCGTCCGCCAGGCCGAGCGGGCCCGCAAGCCCGCCGCCGGCGGAGTCACCACTTCCGGTCTGCCCAAGCGGGTCCCGCGTGCCAACCTGGTCGCGGGTACCGCACAACAGCAGCAGAACCAGGCAGGCCCCCAGGTCTCGCGTGCGCCCGACGATGTGCGCGGTCGCCTGACCAATCTCCGCCGGGGTATCCAGCAGGGGCGACAGGCCGGCAACGGCCCGTCGACCGGCAGTTTCTCGATGGACCCCACTCACCAGCAGGAGCGATAGTTGAGTCAGATGAGCCAGGCGGCGCAGAATCTGAACTGGTTGATCACCAACTTCGTGGACAACACCCCCGGGGTGTCCCACACGGTGGTGGTCTCCGCCGACGGCCTGCTGCTTGCCATGTCCGAAGGATTTCCGCGGGACCGGGCCGACCAGCTCGCGGCCGTGGCGTCCGGTCTCACCTCGCTGACCGCGGGTGCGTCCCGGATCTTCGAGGGCGGCACCGTCGCCCAGACCGTGGTGGAGATGGAGCGCGGCTTCCTCTTCCTCATGTCCGTCTCCGACGGCTCCTCGCTGGCCGTGCTCGCCCACCCCGAGTGCGACATCGGCCTGGTCGGTTACGAGATGGCCCTCCTGGTCGACCGCGCCGGCTCCGTCCTCACCCCGGACCTGCGTGCGGAGCTCCAGGGGAGCCTGCTCCACTGAGGCCCCCCACTCAGTCAGAACCCACCGTCCGGCCGCGCACCGCCCCCCACCGGCCACATCAGACGGCTCGAAGACACTCGCTGTCCCTGCTGTCCCGCCCGGAGGATCAATGACCCCGCCACCCGCCTCACACGATTCGTACGGCGCTCTGCACGACGCGCACTACGACAGTGAAGGCGACCAGCCGCTGGTCCGCCCGTACGCCATGACGGGCGGCCGGACCCGGCCGCGCTACCAGCTGGCCATCGAGGCGCTGGTCAGCACGACCGCGGACCCGGCGCACCTGGCCACGCTCCTCCCGGAGCACCAGCGGATCTGCCACCTGTGCCGTGAGGTCAAGTCGGTGGCGGAGGTCTCGGCGCTGCTGCAGATGCCGCTCGGTGTGGCCCGGATTCTTGTCGCCGACCTGGCGGAGGCCGGCATGGTGGCCATCCACCAGCCGGGCAATGGAGAGGCCGGCGGCACGCCGGATGTGACGCTGCTCGAAAGGGTGCTCAGTGGACTTCGCAAGCTCTAGCGGCGGAGCGGGACGGTCTACCACCTCCGCGAAGATCGTGGTGGCGGGTGGCTTCGGCGTGGGCAAGACCACGTTCGTGGGCGCCGTCTCGGAGATCAACCCGCTGCGCACCGAGGCCGTCATGACGTCCGCTTCCGCGGGCATCGACGACCTCACCCACACCGGGGACAAGACCACCACCACGGTGGCCATGGACTTCGGCCGCATCACCCTGGACCAGGACCTGATCCTGTACCTCTTCGGTACGCCGGGCCAGGACCGCTTCTGGTTCATGTGGGACGACCTGGTCCGCGGCGCGATCGGCGCCGTCGTCCTCGTCGACACCCGCCGCCTCGCCGACTGCTTCCCGGCGGTGGACTACTTCGAGAACAGCGGCCTGCCGTTCGTCATCGCCCTCAACGGCTTCGACGGCCACCAGCCGTACACGCCCGACGAGGTCCGCGAGGCACTCCAGATCGGCCCCGACACCCCGATCATCACCACCGACGCCCGCCACCGCGGCGACGCGAAGAGCGCGCTGATCACACTGGTCGAGCACGCGCTGATGGCACGACTCAAGTAGGAAGTCGTATACGGCAGTTGTCGTAGACGAACGGGGGCGGACTGTGTCCTTTGACACGATCCGCCCCTGTGTTCATAACATTTCGACAGAGAATTCGCCCGTGGCGGCCACCCGCCGCGTTCGCACGGTGTCACTGCGCTCACATCGGCCCCGCCTTTTGGCGGGGCTCGCTCTTTATGCCCGTTTTATCTGAGGCGTGGGCCACTCGGAACCCCGGATTCCAGCTGTTTGGAACGGACCCCCCTGGCGTGCTGGAATTCGACGAACTCCCGAGTAGTACGGCTCAGAACATTTAAAGGCACACCGCGAGAGGTGCCGGCGCCGAGAGGTTGTTGGTCGAGTGAGGCGAAGCACGACGAGCTCCGCGACGCAGCAGGCGCGGGGCAACTTCACCCCGCCGCAGCGCAGTGCGGCGACGCCGGACGAGCTGCCGAAACCATCCGGGGGCAAGGGCGCGGGTCCGCTCGCCGGCCCCGACACCGGTAGCCAGAGCAAGTTCTCGCCGCGCAACTGGCGGGTGGCCACCCGTCTGAACGCCATCCTCCTCATCCCCGTACTCGTCGGCCTCATCATGGGCGGCTTCGAGGTGAAGGGGTCCATATCCACCTGGCGCGACGCGCGTGACGCCGAGAAGACGGCGCAGATCGTGCGCGCCGCCTCGGAGTACGGCCAGGCGCTGCTCAACGAGCGTGACCTCACCGCCCAGCCGCTGCTGCAGAACAAGCGCGACAGCGAGGTCATCGCCAAGGCCATCGCGACCTCGGACGCGGCCCGCGCCAAGTTCGACCAGGAAGTGCAGGGCATGCCGGACACGGCGAGCCTCAAGCGCCGCCTGGCCAAGGTCCGCGACGCCGAGAAGAACCTCGACGCGCTGCGCAAGACCGCCTACGCCAAGGGCGTCGAGGCGAAGAACCCGGTGCTGACCGAAGAGGGCTACACCCAGATCCCCCACTACCTGAGCACGTTCTCCAACGAGCTCGGTCTGGGCACCGGCAACATCACCAGCTACGGCCGCATGGTCTACGCGGTCGACCTCGCCAAGGCCGCGGAGTCGCTCCAGCGGTCCATCGGTCTGCACCTCATCATCCGGCCGAGCGAGGACCCCAAGACCTTCCAGCTGCAGGTCAAGGCGTTCAACTCGTACAACTACCTGGAGTTCATCGCCCTCGGCGAGTTCGACGCCGGTGGTACGGACGCGGACAGCCTCCATCTGAAGCAGGTCATGGACGCCAAGGCCGCCCAGGCCGCCAAGGACGTCCCGGCGGTGCGCCAGCAGGCCGACGACGGCCCGCGCATCGGCGCGGCCCCGGCCCGCGACGGCTCGGTCTTCAACAGCATGGCCGCCGCGATCGGTGAGGGGCAGAGCGCCAAGCAGCTCAAGGCCCAGGGCATCACCCCCGACGCCTGGATGGCCGCCTCCACCGCCAAGTTCGACGGTTACACCGAGGTCGAGCAGGACCTGGTCACCAAGGCGGTGGACGAGGCCGGCCAGATCGCCGACGACGCCAAGACCTCCGCGTACATCAACGGCGCCGTCGTCGTGGTCTCGCTGCTCGCCGCCTTCATCCTGGCCGGCATGGTGGCCCGCCAGATGAGCCGCTCGATGCGCCGGCTGCGCTCCGCCGCCTTCGAGGTGGCCGAAACCCGACTGCCGATGCTCGTCGACCAGCTCTCGCGGACCGAGCCCGGCCGGGTCGACACCCGGGTCGAGCCCATCCCGATCACCTCCACGGACGAGATCGGCGAGGTCGCCCGCGCCTTCGACCAGGTCCACCGCGAGGCGGTCCGGCTCGCCGCCGAGCAGGCCCTCCTGCGGGGCAACGTCAACGCGATCTTCACCAACCTGTCGCGCCGCAACCAGTCCCTGATCGAGGGTCAGCTGACCCTCATCACGGACCTGGAGAACAACGAGGCCGACCCGGACCAGCTGGAGAGCCTCTTCAAGCTGGACCACCTCGCGACCCGTATGCGCCGCAACGGCGAGAACCTCCTCGTCCTCGCCGGCGAGGAGCCGGGCCGCCGCTGGAACCAGCCGGTCCCGCTGGTCGACGTGCTGCGCGCCGCCTCCTCCGAGGTGGAGTCGTACGAGCGCATCGAGCTGTCCGGTGTGCCGGAGAGCGAGATCCACGGCCAGGCCGTGACCGACCTCGTGCACCTGCTCGCCGAGCTCCTGGAGAACGCCACCACCTTCTCCTCGCCGCAGACCAAGGTCCGTGTCACCGCGACCCGTCTCCCCGACGGCCGCGTCATGATCGAGATCCACGACAAGGGCATCGGCCTCACCGCCGAGGACTTCGCGGACATCAACCACAAGCTGGCCAACCCGCCGACCGTGGACGCCGCCGTCTCCCAGCGCATGGGCCTGTTCGTGGTCGGCCGGCTCGCCGACCGCCACGGCATCCGGGTCCAGCTGCGCCCCTCCGGCGAGCAGGCGGGCACCACCTCGCTGGTCATGCTCCCGGACGCGATCACCCACGGTGGCGGTGGCGAGCCGGTGCCCGGCGACGACTTCACGGTCTCGCAGATCATCCCGGAGCAGCAGGAGTTCCAGGCTCCGGTCCAGGCCCCGGCCATGCGGACCGCCGCCGAGCTCGGGTTCGACGACTCGCGCTACGAGACGGACGAGCAGGGCGAGGACCTCCAGCTCGACCCGGTCAACCGCTCGCTGATGCGCGAGGAGCGCCGCGCGGCCCTGGAGGCGCAGGCGCAGGGCGGCGACCGTCCGCTCTACCGCGACGAGGTCGACGGTGTGCCGCAGGGCGCCGCGTACGACGAGTCCTACGGCGCCCAGCAGTCCTACGAGGGCCGGTACGACGAGGCCTACAACGGACAGCAGACCGCGTACGACAACCAGTTCGACGGACAGCAGCAGTACCCGCAGGACTACTCCGGCGCGTACCCGCAGGAGTCCTACGGACAGCAGAACGGTTACCCGGACCAGGGCTATGCGGAAGCCGCCTACCAGGCGCCCGCGGCCGATGGCCCGCAGTACGACGGTGGTTACGGTGACACCCCCCACCAGGGCGAGTGGCAGCGGAACGACGCGTACCAGGATTCCTACACGTCCGACTACCAGCAGGCGAACGAGGAAGCGGAATCCGCTCCGGACGTTCCCGGCGGCGGTCGCGAGAGCGTAGGCTTCGACCGGCCGGGCCCCACCCCGGCCTCCGCCCACGAGCTGACCGGCGCCGGTCTGCCGAGGCGCGGCAGCGGCCAGCAGAACTGGCAGCCCGCCGCCCAGGAGCCGCAGCAGAAGTCCGAACCGCAGCGGCCCGAGCAGCAGCGGCACCCCGTCGAAGGCACCGGCCCCGCGCCCGTGAACGGATCCGCGAACGCGGCCGTGAACGGCAGCGGTTCCGGAGCCCCGGACGGCGCCGCGGCCACCACCGACCAGCCCACCGGCGACTGGCGTTCGACCAACGACGAGCGCTGGACGCGGGCCGAGAAGCTGCGTGAGCCGAAGGCCGGCGGGGTCACCCCCTCCGGGCTTCCCCGGCGGGTGCCCAAGGCCAATCTGGTCGAGGGCGCGGCGGAGCAGACCCCGCAGGGCGGCCCCCAGGTCTCCCGCGCTCCGGAGGACGTCCGCGGCAGGTTGAGCAACCTGCGCCGCGGTGTCCAGCAGGGCCGCAGCGCGGGGTCGGACACCAGTAACACCTACAACCAGGAGCGTTAGTGTGAGCCCGATGAGCCAGGCGGCGCAGAATCTGAACTGGTTGATCACCAACTTCGTGGACAACACCCCCGGGGTGTCCCACACGGTGGTGGTCTCCGCCGACGGACTCCTGCTGGCGATGTCCGAAGGCTTCCCCCGGGACCGGGCCGATCAGCTGGCGGCCGTCGCCTCCGGGCTGACGTCCCTGACCGCGGGAGCCTCCCGGATCTTCGAGGGCGGTGCCGTCAACCAGACGGTCGTGGAGATGGAGCGCGGCTTCCTCTTCATCATGTCCATCTCGGACGGTTCCTCGCTGGCCGTACTCGCCCACCCCGAGGCCGACATCGGTCTCGTGGGCTATGAGATGGCTCTCCTTGTCGACCGCGCGGGCACCGTCCTCACCCCGGACCTGCGCGCGGAACTCCAGGGCAGTCTCCTTAATTAGTTGTGAACTTCCCGTTCTCAACTACCAGTCAGGCAGTGCGTTTCTCGCCACCGCGCCATAAGGTGCGGTGGCGCGGTCCCACAGGAACGGGCGACCGGCAGTCGGAGGAGGAAACGTGACAACACCCCCAGGCGGACACCCATACAGCGGTGGACAGCAGTCTCCGGGTGAGCACGGGCAGAACCGGTTCAACTTTCCCTCCGCCCCCAGCAGAAGCGGCCAGGGCCAGCACTCGTACCAGCAGCCCCACCGCCGGCCGGGTCCTTACGACCAGCCGCCGCAGCCCCGCATCGAGCCGGTGCAGCCGCGCCAGACCCCCCAGCCTTCCCCGGCGGGCGGCACGCACAATCCCCTTGTGCGTCCGTACGCCATGACCGGCGGCCGGACCCGGCCGCGCTACCAGCTCGCCATCGAGGCGCTGGTGCACACCACGGCGGAGCCCGCCCGGCTGCAAGGGCAGTTGCCCGAGCACCAGCGGATCTGCCAACTGTGCCGTGAGATCAAGTCGGTCGCCGAGATCTCCGCACTCCTCTCCATCCCCCTCGGCGTTGCCCGAATCCTCGTCGCCGACCTGGCGGAGGCCGGACTTGTCGCCATCCACCAGCCCGGCGGCGACGAGTCCGCCGGCGGCCAGCCAGATGTGACACTGCTCGAAAGGGTGCTCAGTGGACTTCGCAAGCTCTAGCGGCGGTGCTGCCCGCTCCACTACTTCCGCGAAGATCGTGGTGGCGGGCGGCTTCGGCGTGGGCAAGACCACGTTCGTCGGCGCGGTCTCGGAGATCAACCCGCTGCGTACCGAGGCCGTCATGACGTCCGCTTCCGCGGGCATCGACGACCTCACGCACACGGGCGACAAGACGACCACCACGGTCGCGATGGACTTCGGCCGCATCACCCTGGACCAGGACCTGATCCTGTACCTCTTCGGCACCCCGGGCCAGGACCGCTTCTGGTTCATGTGGGACGACCTGGTCCGCGGCGCGATCGGCGCCGTCGTCCTGGTGGACACCCGCCGCCTCGCCGACTGCTTCCCCGCGGTCGACTACTTCGAGAACAGCGGCCTGCCGTTCGTCATCGCCCTCAACGGCTTTGACGGCCACCAGCCGTACACGCCCGACGAGGTCCGCGAGGCCCTCCAGATCGGCCCCGACACCCCGATCATCACCACCGACGCCCGCCACCGCGCGGACGCGAAGAGCGCGCTGATCACACTGGTCGAGCACGCGCTGATGGCACGGCTGCGGTAGCCGCCGGCGCCCGTACGAGGCGAAAGGCCCCGCCGCTCCTTGTGGAGCGGCGGGGCCTTCTCGCTGGAGGCGCTGTCGTTCGGGGCCCCTGAAGCGAAAGGGCCCCGGCCGCTCCTCACGGAGCGGCCGGGGCCTTCGCACATGGGCGTGCGGTACGGGGCTAGCCCTGCCAGGAGTGCGCGGTCCGGAAGCCCGGGGTGCGCTCCAGACGGCGCCAGCCGGCCGTGTCGCGGCCCCGGGAGGGGGCCGGGGCGGGCCGGGCGGCGGCGCGGGCGAGCAGGACGGCCGTGATGGCAGCCAGCTCCTCCGGCGCGGCCTCGCCCTTCTCCACACGGAGGACGGAAGGGGAAGAAGTCGGGGTGTTCACTCGGGCTCCTCGTTACTGAGGCGGGTTGCCGTGCTTGCGGGACGGCAGGTCGGCGTGCTTGGTGCGCAGCATCGCGAGGGAGGCGATCAGCACCTCGCGGGTCTCGGCGGGGTCGATGACGTCGTCGACCAGGCCCCGCTCGGCCGCGTAGTACGGGTGCATCAGCTCGGCCTTGTACTCCTTGACCATGCGCACGCGCATCGCCTCGGGGTCCTCGGCCTCCGCGATCTGCTTGCGGAAGATGACGTTGGCGGCGCCTTCGGCGCCCATCACCGCGATCTCGTTGGTGGGCCAGGCGTAGGTGAGGTCGGCACCGATGGACTGGGAGTCCATCACGATGTACGCCCCTCCGTACGCCTTGCGCAGGATCAGGGAGATCCGGGGCACGGTGGCGTTGCAGTACGCGTAGAGCAGCTTGGCACCGTGGCGGATGATTCCACCGTGCTCCTGGTCGACGCCGGGCAGGAAGCCGGGCACGTCCAGAAGGGTGACGATCGGGATATTGAAAGCATCGCACATCTGAACGAAACGGGCGGCCTTCTCCGAGGCCTCGATGTCCAGGACGCCCGCGAGCGTCTGCGGCTGGTTGGCCACGATGCCGACGACCTGGCCGTCGAGCCGGGCGAGGGCGCAGATGATGTTGCGCGCCCAGCGCTCGTGGATCTCCAGGTAGTCGCCGTCGTCGACGAGCTCCTCGATCACCTTGTGCATGTCGTACGGACGGTTGCCGTCGGCGGGCACCAGGTCGAGCAGCACGTCGCCGCGCCGGTCGGCGGGGTCCTCGCTGGGGTGCGACGGCGGGTTCTCCCGGTTGTTGGACGGGAGCATCGACAGCAGGTAGCGCACCTCGGCGAGGCAGGTCTCCTCGTCGTCGTACGCGAAGTGGGCCACGCCCGAGGTCTCGGCGTGCACGTCGGCGCCGCCGAGCCCGTTCTGCGTGATCTCCTCGCCGGTCACCGCGCGGACCACGTCCGGGCCGGTGATGAACATCTGCGAGGTCTCACGGACCATGAAGACGAAGTCGGTCAGGGCCGGGCTGTAGGCCGCGCCGCCGGCGCACGGGCCGAGCATCACGGAGATCTGCGGGATGACACCCGAGGCCCGCGTGTTGCGCTGGAAGATGCCGCCGTACCCGGCGAGGGCGCTGACGCCCTCCTGGATACGGGCGCCGGCGCCGTCGTTCAGGGAGACCAGCGGCGCCCCGGCCGCGATGGCCATGTCCATGATCTTGTGGATCTTGGTGGCGTGGGCCTCGCCCAGCGCGCCGCCGAAGATACGGAAGTCATGGGCGTAGACGAAGACCGTGCGGCCCTCGACGGTGCCCCAGCCGGTGATGACACCGTCCGTGTACGGCTTCTTGGCCTCCAGGCCGAAGCCGGTGGCCCGGTGCCGCCGCAGCTGCTCGACCTCCTTGAACGAACCCGGGTCGAGCAGCAGGTCGATCCGCTCGCGCGCGGTCAGCTTGCCCTTGGCGTGCTGCGCCTCGGTCGCGCGCTCGCTCGGCCCGCGCCGGGCCTGCTCGCGCAGGGCCAGCAGCTCGGCCACACGTCCACGCGCGTCACTGGGCTCGCCCGGGGTTACGTCCACAACGGTCATGCATCGACCCTACGAACCCGACCAAGAATTTCCCGCCGTCGACTCTGTACAGTCTCCGGACCGTTTTCCTGGTAGCCCTGAACAGAACTATCGCGCGATGCAGGCGAAGTGCCAGCTCAGACCGGTGCGGCGTTGTAGGGGTCCAACAACATGATCAGATGAGAGTCACATCACAGCGATGGCAGGCGCCCGCCGTGCCCGGGGTGATCCGCAGCCGCAGCTCCTTCCCGGCGGCGAGGACCTCGACGGACGGATCGGCGCCGGTCACCCCCCGGACGGCCCGTCTCCAGACGACCTCGAAGGGCTGTCCGGTGCGCGGCGGCTCACCGGCCCGGAGCGTGGCCGTCGCCCCCTTGCTCCGTACGAGCACGCTCGCGGGGGCGGAGACCGACAGCGGGCCCGCGCTCCCAGCCTGCCAGAAGTTGGCGCACACGAGATCGAGCGCGGGCACCGACACGGCCTGGCAGGCGGCGGTGTTGGCCAGCACGGTGAGCCAGCCGGTGTCGGCGGCGCGGGCGGCCACGGTCCGCCGGGAGGCGCCCGGCAACAGCTGGTAGCTGTAGGAGGCGTCCACCGGATCGACCCCGTGGTCCAGCCACAGCGTCTGATAGGTCCGGGTGCGCCGTTCGGTGGAGCTGGTGGTGTTGATGTCGCTCCACGCCCCGGTCCTGGCCTCGCGCAGGGTGCGCAGGACGGTGGTGCCGCCGGGGAAGACCCAGCCGCCGTGCCCCTCCAGATGCGCCCAGCGGGTCCGGGCGGCGCCGTCCCGCGAGAAGACGGCGTCGCCGCCCTCCCCCAGATTCCGGTTGTCGACCACCGTCTCCACCCGCACCCCGTCGGCGGCGGTGATCCCGGCGCCGAGGCAGATGACCGTCCCGGCCGTGCAGAACCAGGACTTGCGTGCCTGGAGCGTCGAGCCGAGCCCCTTCAGATGCTGCCCGACGGCCCCGGACTCCCCGTCGTTCGCCCCGCCCACCCAGCGCGCGACGGGCCGGGCCGCGCCCCACTCGCCGCCCGCCCGGTCCGCGAGCCGCCGGGTGGAGACGGTGGTCCCCGGCAGCCGGTAGGGGTCGACGGTCGGCCAGAACCAGTCCGTGTACTGGTCGTTGCCCTGCTCACCGGGCCACCAGTAGAGCATTCCGGCACCGGTGTGCCAGCCGCGCGGGTTCTCGCCGTTGCCGCACTCGTAGTACGAGATCCGGTCCGAGGCCATGGCGATGTTCGCGGTCCACGCGGGGCGCCGGTGGACGGCGCGGTCCATGGCGGCGAAGAGGGTGTGCCCGACCGGTTCGGGCGCGGCGGGCACCGGCCCGTCGACCACCGCCTGGAGCCGGGCGAGGTCGGCCACCCCGAACTGCCGGGCGGCGAGCAGCGGATGGGTGGGGTCCCGCCGCGCCCACCCCTTGATGAGCCCGTGCCACCGGTCCCGTTCCGCCGGCGAGGCGCCCTGGGCGAGCACGGCGACGGCGGCCATGAGCCCCTCCCCGTGGAAGTGGTCGCTCCGCATCACCCGCGCGTCGTCCGCGAGCAGATACCCCCGGCTCACGGCCCGCCCGTTGACGCTGTCCATGACCAGCCCGTTGTGGATGAGCGGCGCGTAGGCGTGCTCCACGCTGTCCAGGATGGTCTGCCGGTGGGGGTCGGTGACCTCCCAGCTCGTCCCGGCGAGCAGCGTGAACAGGCGCCCGAGTCCGTCGAGCATCACCTGTCCGTACGTACCCGAGTAGGCGATCGAGGTGTGCTGGACGAACGATCCGTCGGCGTAGAGGCCGTCGCCCTCGGTGACGTACGGGAAGACCGGCGAGAGGGCGTCGCGGGCCAGCGCGAGTTTGGCGGGGGCGCGGCCGATCGCCCCGCGCACGGCGACCGAGCGGCAGAGGTCGACGCGGTTGGCGCCGGTGGAGGTGCCCGAGTAGTCGGCGAGGACGGAGTCGGGCACGAAGTGGTCGACGGCCGCGCAGGCGGCCTGGACCCGCGCCTCGCCCACGTACGCGTAGAGCGCGTTGACGAGGTCGGTGAGCAGCCGGGGACTGCCGATCTGCCACTCCCACCAGTTGCCGTACCGCGTGGTGGACGGGTTGTAGACCTTCGCCCCCACATGGTCGAGACCGGCGAGGAGGTCGGCGAGCAGGGCGGTGTCGCCGGTGAGGCCGGTGGCGGGCTGGAGGAAGGCCTCGGCCATGGTCCACAGCCTGCTGTAGCCGCGGGTGATCCCGGCGGGCGGGTCGAAGGGGCTGTCCGGCCAGAGCCAGTGGTCGCCCGGGGCCATCGAGGCCCGGAAGGTCCGGGCGCGGTCGCCGGTCTCCTTGAGCCGGGAGGCGTACGGCTCAGCGCCCGGGTCGAAGCCGGTGCCGAGCGAGAGGTCGCGCCAGCGCCCGCGCAGCACGGCGAACTCGTCGGCGGCGGACGCCTCGGGGGCGGTTGCCAGGGTGAGAGCGCTCGCCCCCACCACGGTCAGGAAGGTGCGTCGGGACGGCAGCAAGGACACAGGGGACTCCCGGAGGGGAAGTGGTGCAGACCGCTGCCGTTGGTGTAGCACGGCGCGCCCGGGGCCCTCAATGCCCCGGACACACCGATCGGAAAGCGCTTACCGCCGTACGTTCCACACGACGGAGTCGCTCAGCCCGGCACGCACCTGGGGATCGCGCACCGACGCGGTCCCGTCGGTGACGGTCACCTTCAGCTGGTGGGTGCGCCGGTCCCACGGGGAGAGGACGGCCTGCGCGACCCCGATCCAGGTGCGCCCCTCGAACCGGGTGAGCTCCCGCCCGTCCAGGTACCAGCGGATCCTCGGCTGCGCGGCGCCCACCAGCCGGGGCACGGTCACCCGCGCCTTGTCGTGGACCCGCAGGGTCCGCGTGGTCGGCACGGCGGCCGTGGCGATCGAGGCGTGCCGGTAGAACCCGGCGATCATCGCCTCGCGGCCGGGCAGGCTGAAGGGCTTGCCGAGGATGCGCATGATCGAGTTGTCGGTGGGCCGGGAGAGGCCCGTGACGTAGTAGCCGCCGCCCTCGTAGGCGCCCACGGTCCCGCCGTCCGGCGAGGTCTCGCCCAGCCACCGGTACCACTTGGTCCGCTGCGCGGCCATCTGCTCGGCGCTCAGCACGGAGATGTTGGACTCGGCGACCTCGGGCCCCACGTAGTGCTCGTAGCCGGGGGTGCCGGGGTAGAAGTACTCGTCGGCGAGCTTGCCGAGCGAGTGCCCGGTCTCGTGGATGGCGACCTGCCCGGACTTGGCGTTGCCGGCCGACGCGGTGGAGATCCCCTCGTAACCGAGCTTCTGGCTGGGCTCGTTGTACCCGGCGCCGCCGTACTTCGTACTGTTGGCGAGCACGATCACCAGGTCGGCCTGGGGGGCCTTGGCGACGTAGCCGTCCACCTTGTCCTGGTCGACGCAGAGCAGCCGCTCGATGCCGTCGCACCAGAAGTACGAGCCCAGCGCCGTGTTCTTCACATCGCCCCGGGCCGGGTCGCCGGAGACACCGGACTGCGCGGAGACGGCGTCCACGGTCCACACGTTGAAGAGGTTCTGGTACGTGGTGTACGGCTCGACACCGGTCACCTCGCCCCACTTCTCCTTGGCGTCGGCGTGGAACTTCGCCAACTCGTCGACGGTGTAGCCGTCGCCCACGATGACGACGTCGAGGCGGTCGGCGCTGGACCCGTTGTTCACCATCTCGCCGACATCGCCGTCGGCGTCGGCGGCCCGCGCGGAGAGCCGTCCGCCCGCACGCACGGCACCGGACGCCGGAACGCGCACATGCCCGGAACCGGCGACCGCGCCTCCCTCCGGACCGGGTATCTCGACCTGTACGCGCGGCCGGGGCGCGGGGGCGTCGGCGGCCTCGGCGGGCACGGAAAGAAGCGCGGCGACGACGGATCCGGTGAGCCCGGTCGCGGCTATGGTTCTGCGCAGAATGGCAGGGCGCATGAAATCCTCCCCCAGTGACGGAAGTTAAGCGTTCGGATAAATCTGTTGAACGGCTCGCTTAAGTTAGGGGGCGCACGGGGCATGCGCAATGCCCTGGGACGAGGGAGACGCGATGGACGAACCTGCCGTGATCGGCCGCCGGGTGCAGCGGCTGCGCGCCGAACGGGGACTCACGCAGCGGCAGTTGGCCGAGCCCGCCTACACCCCGGCCTATGTGTCGACCCTGGAATCGGGCAGGGTCAGACCGTCCGAGGCGGCGCTGCGCCACCTCGCCGAGCGCCTGGGCACCACCTACGAGGAACTCGCCACCGGCCGCCCCGCGCACCTCGCCACCGAGCTGCGCCTGGGCCTCACCGACGCCCAGCAACTCCTGGCGACCGGCGACGCGGACGAGGCGGCGGTGCGCTACCGCCGGCTGCTGACCGAGGCCGAACTGCACGACCTGCTCCCCGAACAGGCCGAGGCGCTGCTGGGCCTGGGCGAGTGCGCCCTGGAGAGCGGCGAGCTGCCCGACGCGATACGCCACTTCGAGGCGGCCGAGCGCCATCAGGCGGACGAGCCGCTGCCGCGCCGGGCACGCGCGATCCGGGGCCGGGCCATCGCGCACGTCCTGGCCGGCGAGCTGCGCTACGCCTGCTACCTGCTGGAGTCCACCATCGAGGAGCTGGGCACCTCGGGCCTCAACGACCCGGAGTCCCTGGTCCTCCTCTACTCGGCGATCATCGGCCCCTATCTGGACATGGGCGCCCAGGCCCGGGCCGCGCACGCCGCCGAGCTGGCCCTCGCCCTCGCCCCGCAGGTCTCCGACCCGGCCCTGGTGGCGGGCATGCACCGCCAGGTCGCCCGCACCTTCCTGGCCGAGGGGCGCACCGCCGACGCCGACGCCTCCCTCGCCAAGGCCCAGTCGGTCTACCGCCAGCTGCGGCTGCGCACCGATCTGGCGCACTGCCACTGGATGCGGGGGTACGTCCACGCCCAGGGCGGGGAGCTGGACGCGGCCGAGCGGGAGCTGCGTACGGCCCGCGACATGCTGGCCGCCAAGCGGGCCGCGCTCTTCACCTGCCAGGTCGAGGTCGAACTCGCCGACGTACTGCGCCGCCTGGGCCGCCACGAGGAGGCGGCTTCGCTGCTCACCCCGCTCGTGGACCCCGCGCCGGAGCTGGGCGACCGGCACGGCGCGGTCCACGCGGGCGGTGCGCACCGCCTCCTCGGGCTGATCCACGAGGAGCGCGGCGACCTCGACGTGGCCGAGGAGCACTACGTCACCGCCCTCGGCCTGCTGGAGCGCAGCGGCGCCTCGGGCGACCTGGCGGATCTGTGCCGCCTCCTGGGTGATCTGCTGCGGCGTACGGGCCGGACGGAGGCGGCGCTCGACGCCTACCGGACGGGGCTGGGACACCGGGCGGCGCCGGGGACGACGACGCTGGGGCCGGCGCCTGCGCCGCCGCGGTACTAGGGCCGCGCGGGAGGGGCTCCCCGCCCCCTCCCGCCCCTCCCTGCCCGCTTCCCCCGGACATCCCCGGCAAGTTGTTGAAACTTTAACGGAATGGGTCTACAGTCAATCTCGTTGAACCTTCAACCAACCGCCGAAGGAGCACGAGCATCATGGGAATCTTCGCCCGCAAGAACACCGGCACCACCACCCTCACCGCCCCCGCCCCCGTCGACCCCGCACTCGCCGCCCTCACCGGCACCTACACCATCGACCCGGCCCACAGCAGCATCGGATTCACCGTCCGCCACGCCATGGTGACCAACGTCCGCGGCTCGTTCGCCGAGCACGAGGGCACCCTCACCCTCGACGGCACCGACCCCGCGTCCTCCGACGCCGTCATCGAGGTGAAGATCGCGTCCGTGGACACCGGCATCGCCGACCGCGACGCCCATCTGCGCAGCGCCGACTTCTTCGACGCCGAGCGGTTCCCCCTGATGACCTTCCGCTCGACCGAGGCCCAGCAGCTCGGCGGCGACAAGTACCGCATCGTCGGCGACCTCACCATCAAGGACGTCACCCGGCCGCTCGCCATCGACCTGGAGTTCAACGGCTCGGCCACCGACCCCTACGGCAACCAGCGCGTCGGCTTCGAGGGCAGCGCCGACATCCTGCGCTCCGACTGGGGCCTGACCTGGAACGCCGCGCTCGAAACCGGCGGCGTCGTGGTCAGCGACAAGGTCAAGCTGACCTTCGACATCTCGGCGATCAAGTCCGTCTGAGGCCGGCCCTACCAGCCACCGCCGCCGTCGAAGCCGCCGCCGCCCCCGTCTCCGCCACCTCCGCCGCCCCAGCCGCCGCCGAAGTCGGACGCGTCGAAGTCCGCCCCGGAAACGTCACCCCCGTCGAAGCCCTGGCCGGGCTGCGCGAAGTCCGCGCCGCCGTAGTCCACGGCGTACGCCGGGGTGGCCAGCATGGAGCCGAGCATCGTGCCCATCAGCAGTCCGGGCAGCATGCCCCCGCCGAAGTACCCGCCCGCCCAGGGCCCGTACGCCGGACCCGCGTCGTAGTACGGACGGCGGCCCCCGTCCGTGTCGACCTGCCGTACCAGCGGGTCCTGCCCGTCCCGCAGGCGCGTCGCGTCCGCGAGACAGACCGGGACCTCGCGCGGGGCGCCGCCCGCCGGGGACCAGGTGGCGTCCTCGACCGAGGGGCCGTGGCGCGGGTCGAAGAAGCAGGGGGCGCGGCGCTCGGGCAGCGGCCGGTGCTCGCGGCGGGCGGCCAGGGTGGCGAGCGAGAAGCGCCCGTCCTCCAGGGCCTGGGTGACCCCGCGCACGTCGGAGGGGTGCCGGGCCGCCGCCATCAGGGTCTTCGAGGTCTCGTACGAGTCGAGCGCGCGCTCGTAGTCGGCGCGCATGGCGTCGTCGGCGCCCGCCTCCGCCGGGTGGAAGTCGAGCCGGTCCAGCTCCTCGCCGAACGCGGTGATGTCCTCGTCCACGACCACCTGGAGCCGCCGCAGCGCGGCCCGCTCCTCCTCGGCCTTCTTCCTGCGGCTGCGCCGCACCAGGGCGTACGCGCCGGCGCCGCCCGCCACGACGACCGCGCCCAGGGCGATCAGTCCGGTCGCCGAGCCACCGCCGTCGTCATGGGATCCCGCGCCGCCGCCCCAGGAGGCGGGGGCGTGGCCGCGCAGCGTGGGCAGCGCCTGGTCCACGAACGCGTTCAGCTGGGTGGAGGCGTCCGCGGCGGTGCCCGGGGCCCGTACCGCGGTCTTCAGGTTCTCCACGGCCTGCGGTGACATGACCTTCCGGTCGGCGCCCGCGTTGAAGGCGTCGCCCAGCCGGACCGCGTACAGGCCGGTGACGCCGGTGTCCGTACGGAGGTTCCGCAGGAGGGTGTCCCTGGGGAACGCGGAGGTCGCGGGCAGCACGGCCACGAAGAGCGGCTTGTCGGCGTCCTTGATCTTCTTGGCCAGGGCGTCGGCCTGGGCGGCCGGGAGCTGGGCGGCGGCGCCCGGGTCGACGTACACCGGTGCCTTCCTCAGCGCGGCGGCGACCTCGCCGACTCCGGACGCGGCGGGCGCGGCGGTGGCGGTGGCCGTGGCCAGGGGGGCCAGCGCGAGGAGTGCGGCGGCGGCGGCGGACGCGAGCGGAACGCGGAACCTCATGTTCCCGACGCTACCGGAGTCACTCGCGAAACGGACAAACCTTCGGGGGCGAGAACGGCCTCCGGCCCCCGCCGGCCCGTGGCCTGCTACTCCGGCGGCTCCACCCCGGCCCGGAGCAGCCCGTAGGTGTACGCGTCCTCCAGCGCCCCCCAGGACGCCCCGATGATGTTCGTCGCCACTCCCACCGTCGCCCACTCCCCCGCCCCGTCCGTCGTCGTGATCAGGACCCGGGTCGTGGAGTCCGTGCCGTGGCGGCCCTCCAGGATGCGGACCTTGTAGTCGACCAGTTCCAGCTTGGCCAGCTGGGGGTAGATGCGCTCAAGGCCGACCCGCAGGGCGCGGTCGAGCGCGTTGACGGGGCCGTTGCCCTCCGCCGTCGCCACGATCCGCTCGCCCTTGGCCCACAGCTTCACCGTCGCCTCGTTGGCGTGGGTGCCGTCGGGGCGGTCCTCGACGATGGCGCGCCAGGACTCGACGCGGAAGTACTTGCGGGCCCTGCCCTCCGCCTCGGCGCGCAGCAGGAGTTCGAAGGAGGCGTCGGCGGCCTCGTAGGTGTAGCCCTGGAGCTCGCGCTCCTTCACCCGCGCGACGACCCGGCCGACCAGCTCCCGGTCGTCGCCGAGCTCGACGCCCAGCTCCTTGCCCTTGAGCTCGATGGAGGCGCGGCCGGCCATGTCGGAGACCAGCATCCGGATGCGGTTGCCGACCAGGCCCGGGTCGATGTGCTGGTAGAGGTCGGGGTCGACCTTGATCGCCGAGGCGTGCAGGCCCGCCTTGTGGGCGAAGGCGGAGACGCCCACGTACGGCTGGTGCGTCGAGGGCGTCAGATTGACCACCTCGGCGATCGCGTGCGAGATGCGCGTCATCTCGGGCAGCGCGCCCTCGGGCAGCACCTTCATGCCGTACTTCAGCTCCAGCGCGGCCACCACCGGGAAGAGGTTGGCGTTGCCGACCCGCTCGCCGTAGCCGTTCGCCGTGCACTGCACATGCGTCGCGCCCGCGTCGACCGCGGCGAGCGTGTTGGCGACGGCGCAGCCGGTGTCGTCCTGGGCGTGGATGCCGAGCCGGGCACCGGTGTCGGCGAGGACGGTGGCGACCACGGCCTGGATCTGGGCGGGCAGCATGCCGCCGTTGGTGTCGCAGAGGATGACGACGTCCGCGCCGGAGTCGCTCGCGGCCCGCACGACCGCCTTGGCGTACTCGGGGTTGGCCCGGTAGCCGTCGAAGAAGTGCTCGCAGTCGACGAAGACGCGCCGGCCCTGTTCGCGCAGATAGGAGACCGTGTCCCGGACCATCTCCAGGTTCTCGTCCAGCGTGGTGCGCAGGGCGAGCTCGACATGGCGGTCGTGGGACTTGGCGACCAGCGTGATCACCGGCGCTCCGGACGCCAGCAGCGCCTTGACCTGCGGGTCCGTCGCCGCGCTGCCGCCGGGCCGGCGGGTGGCCCCGAACGCCACCAGCTGGGCGTTCCTGAAGGTGATCTCCTGTCGGGCGCGGGCGAAGAACTCCGTGTCGCGGGGGTTGGCGCCGGGCCAGCCGCCCTCGATGAAGCCCACCCCGAAGTCGTCCAGGTGCCGGGCGATCGTCAGCTTGTCCGCGACGGTGAGGTTGATGCCCTCGCGCTGGGCGCCGTCGCGCAGCGTGGTGTCGAAGACATGGAATCCATCCTCGACGCGGTCGGCGCGGCCGATGCGGTCGACGCGATGGCTGTCTTCTGGTGCCTCGTTGGCCGTCATGCTGGGGTGACTCCTGTCGGGTGAGTGGCTCCGGACTGGCTGGCTCCACTGCCCCCATCATCGCGTGCGGTCCGCCTCCGGCCGTGGTGGGGCCGGGAAACGAAAAGACCCCTCGCGGGTGCGAAGGGTCTGCGCGCGGGTCTGGGGCACGATGTCCGCTGCCGCGGGGGTTGTGCCGCGGGTTCAGCGGTCACTGCGGACCGGCGCGCTGCTGTCCATAATCATCGGGAAAGCGAGCACGGTCGCAGTCTGCCACAGAGCCGCCACGCCGCGGACCGGGATCTCAGGATGCGGGCACCCCGTCCGTTCCCGCGGGAACGGGGGCGGTCGCGGTGGCGGACGCGACCCGGTTCAGGTCGATGTCCCGCGTCTCCCGCATCGTCAGGTACACCACCAGGCTCACTCCGGCGCACCCCGCCACGTACCAGTAGAAGCCGGACTCGATGCCGCCCCGCTTGAACCACAGCGCCACGTACTCCGCCGTACCGCCGAACAGGGCGTTGGCGATGGCGTACGGCAGGGCCACGCCCAGGGCGCGGATGCCGGTCGGGAACAGCTCCGCCTTCACGCAGGCGTTGATCGACGTGTAGCCCGTCACCACCACCAGGGCGAGCAGGGCCAGGCCGAAGGCCGGCCAGAACGTGCCCGCGTGCTTGAGCATCGTCATGACCGGCACGGTCAGGAACGTGGAGCCGACCGCGAAGGTGATCAGCAGCGGACGGCGGCCGATCCGGTCCGAGAGCATGCCCGCCAGCGGCTGGAGGCACATGAAGACGAACAGCGCGCAGAACGACACCAGCGACGCCGTGGGTTTGGGCATGCCCGCGCTCTTGGAGAGGAACTTCGTGAGATACGTGGTGTACGTGTAGTACGCGACCGTGCCGCCCATCGTCAGCGCCATGACGAGGAACGCCTCCCTGCGGTGGCGCCACAGCGCCTTCAGGGTGCCCCGCTCCTCGTCCCGTGCCGCGCCGGACTCCTCGTAGACCTCGGTCTCCAGCATGTTGCGCCGCAGATAGAAGACGACGGCCGCGCCCAGCGCGCCCACGATGAAGGGGACGCGCCAGCCCCAGCTGTGCAGCGCGTCCTCGGAGAGGGTGCGCTGCATGACGATCTGGAGGCCGAGGCCGACGAGCTGGCCCGCGGTCATCGACACGTACTGGAAGCTGGAGGCGAAGCCCCGGCGTCGGGGGTCGGACGCCTCGGTGAGGTAGGTCGCGCTCGCCGCGTACTCGCCGCCGACCGAGAGGCCCTGCAACAGCCTCGCGACCAGCAGGACCGCCACTCCCCCGTAGCCGGCCACCCCGTACGTCGGCGCCACCGCGATCAGGACCGCGGAGGCGGACATCAGGGTGACGGTCAGGGTCAGGGCCGCCTTGCGCCCGCGCCGGTCGCCGATGCGGCCGAGCAGCCAGCCGCCCACCGGGCGCATGAAGAAGCCGACGGCGAAGATCCCCATGGTGTTCATGAGGTTGGCGGTCTCGTTCCCCTTGGGGAAGAACGCGTCCGCGAAGTACACCGCGAAGGTGGCGTACACGAACCAGTCGAACCACTCGACCATGTTGCCGGCCGAACCGACCCAGATCTTCTTCCACTGCTCTCGTCCCATGGAAGATCACGGTGGCCCAGGCCGATGCGGCCGACAAGGGTGACGCACGCAACGATAGGGCGTACTTGCGTACGTTGTGTTCAGCCGCCGGTCAGGGGTCGCACGAGCGACTCGTCCACGAACTCCCGTACGTGCTCCAGGACTTGGGGCCGTCCGGTGCCCGGTATGCCGACCGCCACATGGACGCTGAAGCCGTCGAGCAGCGCCCGCAGCCGGGCCGCGCAGCGGTCGGCGTCGACCGGGCGGAACTCACCGCGCGAGACGCCCTCCGCGATGATCGCGACCAGGTCGCGGTGCCAGGCGCCCTCGATGGCGGCCTGGCGGGCGCGGGCGACAGCGTCGGTGGCGGCGTTCTGCGAGCGGTTCCAGACCTCCAGCCACAGGATCCAGTGCGGGTCGCGGACGCCGTCCGGCACATACAGGTCGACATAGCCGTCGAGGCGTTCGCGGACCGGGCCCGGCCGGGAGAGCAGGGCGCTGCGCTCGGCGCCGAGCCGGCCCTCGCTCCACTCCAGGGTCTGGAGCAGCAGTTCGTCCTTGCTGTGGAAGTAGTACAGCAGGTGCCCGCTGGACATGCCGACCTCGCGGCCGAGACCGGCCATGGTCAGGCCGTCGAGACCGCGCTCGGCGATCGTGGCCATGGCGGCGGCCAGCACCTCGTCGCGCGGCGGCGCGTTCTTCCGCGCGCGGGCCGGACCGGCCATGCCCCGCCTCCTGGTTTCTTCCGGATCACACCCTGGGCTGCTGCTGGGTGACGCAGTGGATGCCACCACCCCCAGCGAAGATCGTACGTGCGTCGACGAGGGTCACGGTCCGTTCGGGGAAGAGCCGGCGGAAGACGCCCGCCGCGTGCTCGTCCCTGGGGTCGTCGAAGCCGCACAGGACGACGCCGCCGTTGCAGAGGTAGTGGTTGATGTACGAGTAGTCGACCCAGCCGTGGTCGTCGGTGAGCACGGTCGGGGCGGGGACCTCCACGACCTCGATGCTCCGGCCGCGCGCGTCGGTCTGGCTCCGCAGCAGCGCCACGTTCTCCCTGCACACCTCGTGGTCGGGGTGGGCCGGGTCGGGCTGGGTGTGCGCGACGACCACTCCGGGGCGGGCGAACGCGGCGACGATGTCGACGTGGCCCAGCGTGCCGTAGCCGTGCGGCGGATAGTCGGCGGTCAGACCGCGCGGCAGCCAGATCGCCTTGCGGGTGCCGAGCATCGCGTGGATCTCCGCCTCGACCTGCTCGCGCGTCCAGCCGGGGTTGCGCTCGGGGCCGAGCTGCACGGACTCGGTGAGCAGGACCGTGCCCTCGCCGTCGACGTGGATCGCGCCGCCCTCGTTGACCAGGCGCGAGGTGTACGTACGCGCCCCGGCGAGGTCCGAGACGTATGCGCCGATCTTGGCGTCGTGCTCCCAGCGGGCCCAGTCCTGGGCACCCCAGCCGTTGAACGTCCAGTCCACGGCGGCGAGTTCGGAGCCGTTGGTCAGGAAGGTCGGGCCGATGTCGCGCATCCAGGCGTCGTCGAGCTCACGCTCCACGAGATCGATCCCGGGGCCGAGCAGGGCCGCGGCCTCCGCGCTCCGACCGGGGCCGCAGACGACGGTGACCGGCTCGAAGCGGCGCACGGCCCGGGCGACGGCCGCCCAGGCCGCGCGGGCTTCGGCGAGCTCGTCCTGGTTCGCGAAGGTCACGTTGGGGCCGGGCCACGCCATCCAGGTGCGCTCGTGCGGGGCCCACTCGGCGGGCATGCGGAAGCCGTCGGCGGCAGCGGTCATCGTCGGGTCCTTAGAGGAAGTAGAGGCGGTTGAGGGAGACGGAGTCGGCGGGCTCGGAGCGCAGCGGGTCGCCGTCGAGGGTGACCAGTCCGGTGCGGCCGTCCACGTCCACCGCTCCGGTACGGGAGTTGAGGACGAGGTCGGCGGGGCCGATGCCCCGGGTGCCGCGCACGGCGACCCGGCGCCGGCGCGTCGGCATCAGATCGCCTCCCTGGTCGAGGGCGGCACGGGCCACGAAGGCGACGGAGAGCTCGGCGGGGGTGGCGCCGTGGGCGCCGAAGAGGGGGCCGAGGACCAGGGGCTCGCAGGTCTCGGTGGCCGCGTTGGGATCACCGGTGACGCCCCAGGCCGGGAAGCCGGACTTGAGGACCATCTGCGGCTTGGCGCCGAAGTAGGCGGGCCGCCACAGCACGATGTCGGCCAGCTTGCCGACCTCGATGGAGCCGATCTCGTGCGCGAGGCCGTGGGCGAGCGCCGGGTTGATGGTGAGCTTGGCGATGTAGCGCAGTACGCGCGCGTTGTCGTCGCCCTCGCCGTCGCCCTCCAGGGGGCCGAACTCGGCCTTCATCTTCGCGGCCATGGCGAAGGTGCGGCGTACGGTCTCGCCCGCGCGGCCCATGCCCTGGGCGTCGGAGGAGGTGATGCCGATCGCGCCCAGGTCGTGCAGCACGTCCTCGGCGCCCATCGTCCCGGCCCGGATGCGGTCGCGCGCCATGGCGGCGTCGCCGGGCAGGTCCGGCTTGAGGCCGTGGACGGAGACGATCATCCCGTAGTGCTCGGCGACCGCGTCCCGGCCGAACGGCAGGGTCGGGTTGGTGGACGAGCCGATGACGTTGGGCACGCCCGCCATCTTCAGCACGTTGGGGACGTGGCCGCCGCCGCAGCCCTCGATGTGGAAGGCGTGGATGGTCCGCCCCTCCAGGACGCTGAGGGTGTCCTCCACCGAGAGGCACTCGTTCAGGCCGTCGCTGTGCAGGGCGACCTGTACGTCGTGCTCCTCGGCCACGCGCAGCGCCGTGTCCAGGGCGCGGGTGTGCGCGCCCATGTCCTCGTGGACCTTGAAGCCGCAGGCGCCGCCCTCGGCGAGCGCCTCCACCAGCGGGGCGCCGTCGGAGGACGAACCCCGGCCCAGGAAGCCGATGTTGACGGGCCAGGCGTCGAAGGCGGCGAAGGCGTTCCGCAGCGCCCAGGGCGAGTTGACGCCCACGCCCCACACCGGGCCGAACTCCTGGCCGATGAGCGTGGTGACACCGGAGGAGAGGGAGGCCTCCATGATGCGCGGCGAGAGCAGATGGACATGGGTGTCCACCGCGCCGGCGGTGGCGATCAGCCCCTCGCCGGAGACGATGCTGGTCCCGGTGCCGACGACGACGTCCACCCCGTCGAGCGTGTCGGGGTTCCCGGCGCGCCCGACGGCGTGGATACGGCCCTCGCGGATGCCGATGGACACCTTGCGGATGCCCAGCACCGCGTCGATGACGACGACGTTGCTGATCACGACGTCGCAGGTGTCGCGGACGGCGGCGGCCTTCAGGTGCAGTCCGTCGCGGGCGGTCTTGCCGAACCCGGCGAGGAACTCGTCGCCGGGCCGCTGGGAGTCCGACTCCACCCGGACGGTGAGCCCGCTGTCCCCGAGCCGGACCCGGTCCCCGGCCCGGGGTCCGAAGACGGCCGCGTACTCGTCGGGGTCGATATGGCGGCTGCCGGGCGCGCAGTGGTCGCTGTGGCGGCTGGGCCTGCTCATGAGACCGCTCCTTCCGGGTGCGCGCCCAGGTAGCCGCAGGCGGCGGCCCGGCGCAGGGCCTCCTCGCGGGCGCCGGGCGCGTCCAGCGGCCCGTCGACCAGTCCGGCGAATCCGATGGCGACCCGGGCGCCGCCGATCGGGACGAGCCCGACCTCGGCCTCGCCGCCCGGGTCGAACCGGACCGAGGACCCGGCCGGTACGGACAGCCGCATTCCGTATGCGGCGGCCCGGTCGAAGTCGAGGCGCGGGTTGGCCTCGAAGAAGTGGAAGTGCGAGGTGACGCTGACGGGGACGGGCGCGGTGTTGCGCACGGCGACCCGGAGGGCGGGCTCGGGGTCCGGGCCCTGCGGGCCGGGCAGCACGGCGCCGGGGGCCTCCGCGCCGAGTCCGCCGGCGCCACCTATGGGCGCCGGGACGACAGCGAGCCGCGAGCCGTCGTCGAAGACGGCCTCGACGTGCACCTCGGTGACCACGTCCGCGACCCCCGGCAGGACGTCCTCGGGGCCGAGGACGCTCCGGGCCGCCGCGATGGCGTCGGCGAGCCGGCGCCCGTCGCGGGCCGCCTCGCAGACGGTGTCCGCGATGAGCGCGGTGGCCTCGGGGACGTTCAGCCGCAGTCCGCGCGCCCGGCGGGCCCGGGCGAGCTCGGCGGCGCCGAAGAGCAGCAGCCGGTCACGTTCTGTAGGGGTAAGTCGCACGCACCACACCTCCGTTTAGAACACCACTCTAACGTCTCACTCGATGCAATCAAGGGGTTGACGGCGATGCCTGCCCGGCCTCACATTGAACGCCACTCAAACAACCGGAACGTCGACATCAGGCCAGTACGTCAAGGCCATCGAGCGTCAGGGGCAGCCCATGCGGATCGAACAGCGCGGAGTCGACACGATCCCGGAGGAGGAACGCACCAGCGGCCCACGCGACCTGGTGTCGATCCTGCTCGGCTCCAACCTCTGCCTGGGCGTGATCGTCTTCGGCTGGCTCCCGGTCTCCTTCGGCCTCGGCTGGTGGGCGTCGGTGAGCGCGGTGGTCGCGGGCACGCTGGTGGGCACGGTGCTGACGGCGCCGCTGGCGCTGGTGTCCCTGCGTACGGCGACCAACCTGTCGACGTCGTCGGGCGCGCAGTTCGGGGTGCGGGGCAGGCTGGTGGGCTCCGTGGTGGGTCTGCTGCTGTCCCTCGGCTACACGGCGCTCACGGTCTGGATCGGCGGCGACGCGATGGCGGGTGTCCTGCACCGGCTCTTCGGCCTGCCCACCGGCGGCGCCTCGTACGGGATCGTGTACGCGGTGCTCGCCGCGGCGACGGTGATCGGCGCGGTGTACGGGTACCGGGTGCTGCTGCGCCTGTCCCGGGTCCTGGCGGTCGGCATGACGGCACTGCTGGTCCTGGGGGTCGCGGCCTACGCCCCGCACTTCACGACGGCCGCGCTGCCCGGCGCGGGCGGCTATCTGCTCGGCACGTTCTGGCCGACCTGGCTGCTGGCGCTGGTGGCGGCGGGGCTGAGCGGCCCGATCGCGTTCATCACCCTGCTCGGCGACTACACGCGCTACATCTCCCCGCGCCGCCACACCCCGCGCGGGGTGCTGCACGCGACATGGCTGGGCCTGATCGCCGGGCTGCTGGTGCCGCAGCTGTTCGGCACGTTCACGGCGTACGCCGCGCGGGCGGCGGCGGACTACGCGGGCCCGCTGGTGGCGGCGGCGCCGGGCTGGTACCTGGTCCCGCTCCTCCTCGCGGCGTCGGCGGGGTCGGTGGGCAACGCGGGTCTGATGCTGTACTCGATGGGCCTCGACCTCGACGCGATCCTGCCCCGCGCGTCGCGTACACAGGCGACGTTCGCGGTGGCCGGGGTGGCGACGGTGTGCGTCTTCGCGGGCCACTACGCGTGGGACGCGCAGGCGGCGATGACGTCGTTCGTCCTGCTGCTGACGGCGATCGGCACGCCGTGGGCGGTCATCACCCTGATCGGCTTCGTCCGCTGCCGGGGCGTGTACGACGCGGACGCCCTCCAGGTCTTCAACCGGCGGTCACGGGGCGGGGCGTACTGGTACCGGGGCGGCTGGAACTGGCGGCCCGTGGCGGCGTGGGGGCTGGGGGCGGGGACGGGGCTGCTGGCGGTGTCGCTGCCGGGGTACGCGGGGCCGCTGCTGGGGTTGACGGGTGGGGTGGACTGCAGCTTTGTGTTGTCGGGGGTGGTGGGGGGTGCGGTGTACGGGGCGCTGACCCGGGGGGTTCTCCCCCACCCCGCCCCTTCCCTGAACCCTCCGGGGGTGGAGACGGGTTGAGTGACCCGACCGACCCGCAGGGGCTGGGCCCCGGACCCCGTGTTCGGCCCTGACTTCGTCTACCGCCCGGTGGATGGTTGGTCGCGCAGTTCCCCGCGCCCCTGCTGGGCCCCGAGTTCGTCTGCCCGCCGGTGGAGGGTTGCCCGCGCAGTTCCCCGCCGGCGCGCACGCTGACGCGCAGCGGGGTGCGGGGCCGCAGGCCCCGTTTCTTCAGGGGCGCGGGGAACTGCGCGAACAGCCCCCACCGGGCGGCAGGTTGACGCGCAGTGGAGGCGAGGGGGGCGCCGGGGGCGTAGCCCCCGGGAAAGCCCCGCCCCCTCCCGCCCCCGGAGGGTTTGGGGAAGGGGCGGGGTGGGGGCAGAAACCGCTCAGCCCAGACGGTGCATCCAGCCGTGCGTATCCGGCCTCGCCCCCGTCTGGAGGTCGAGGAGGGCCTTCCGCAGCCTCATCGTGACCTCCCCCGGCTCACCGTCCCCCTGCGTCCAGTTCGCCCGAGCCGACTTCACCGACCCCACCGGCGTGATCACCGCCGCCGTCCCGCACGCGAAGACCTCCGTCAGCGTCCCCGCCTCCGTGTCCCGCTTCCAGTCCTCCGTGGAGATCCGGCCCTCCTCGGCCGTGTACCCCAGGTCCCGCGCGATCTTCAGCAGCGAGTCCCGTGTGATGCCCGGCAGGAGCGAGCCGGTCAGAGACGGGGTGACGATGCGGTCGCCGTAGACGAAGTACAGGTTCATCCCCCCCATCTCCTCGATCCACCGGTGCTCCACCGCGTCCAGCCAGACCACCTGGTCGCACCCGTGCCCCGCCGCCTCGGCCTGGGCGACCAGGGACGCGGCGTAGTTGCCGCCGGTCTTGGCCGCGCCCGTGCCCCCCTTGACCGCGCGCACGTACTCCTCCGAGAGCCAGACCGACACCGGCTTCACGCCACCGGGGAAGTACGCCCCGGCCGGCGACGCGATCACGATGAACAGGTACTCGTTCGCCGGCCGCACACCCAGCCCGACCTCGCTCGCGATCATGAACGGACGGAGGTAGAGCGAGGCCTCGCCGGAGGACGGGACCCACGCCCGGTCCTGCTGGATCAGCGCGTCGCAGGCGGCGATGAACAGCTCGTCCGGCAGCTCGGGCATCGCCATCCGGCGGGCCGAGGCACGGAAGCGCTCGGCGTTGGCCTCGGGGCGGAAGGTCGCCACCGTGCCGTCGGGCTGACGGTAGGCCTTGAGACCCTCGAAGATCGTCTGCGCGTAGTGCAGCGTCATGTTGGCGGGGTCCATCGACAGCGGCGCGTACGGGGTGAGCTCCGCGTCGTGCCAGCCGCGGCCCTCGGTCCACTTGACCGTCACCATGTGATCGGTGAAGTGGCGGCCGAATCCGGGGCTTGCCAGGATCGCGTCACGCTCCGCGTCCGACAGCGGGTTCGCGGAGGGCTTGAGCTCGATCGTGGGCGTCGTCATGGTTGCGTGTCCTTCACCGGTTGTGTGGGTCGGACCGCGCTCACGCCGCCTTCGCTGCTGCTAGGACGTCCGAGCTTTTCCGCATGCCGCGGTCCCACGTTCGATTATCGCTCGTGCGGGACCATGACTGAAACGGTGTGATTGCGGCCCAGGGACTGATGGTGGCACCCCGGGGCCGTACAGGAAAAGCCGCCGGGTGCTGGTGCGACCCGGCGGCTTGTCTGGGAGAGAGCGCTCGGGTCAGCCCGATACTCGTACGGCGAGCGCGTCGCCGATCTCGTCGGTGGTACGGGCGGAGCCGTCCCGGGCGGCCAGATCGGCCTGGACGGCGTCCTCGATCCTGGCCGCCTCGGACTCGTGACCGAGGTGGCGCAGGAGCAGGGCGACGGAGAGGACCGTGGCCGTGGGGTCGGCCTTGCCCTGGCCCGCGATGTCGGGCGCGGAACCGTGGACCGGCTCGAACATCGAGGGGAACGCGCCGGTCGGATTGATGTTGCCGGACGCGGCCAGGCCGATGCCGCCGGTCACGGCCGCGGCGAGGTCGGTGAGGATGTCACCGAAGAGGTTGTCGGTGACGATCACGTCGAACCGCTCGGGCTGGGTGACGAAGAAGATCGTCGCGGCGTCGACGTGCAGATAGTCGGTGGTGACGTCCGGGTACTCCTTCGCCACCGTGTCGAAGATGTTCTTCCACAGGTGCCCGGCGAAGACCAGGACGTTGTTCTTGTGAACCAGCGTCAGCTTCTTGCGCGGGCGGGCCTGGGCGCGGGCGAACGCGTCGCGCACCACGCGCTCCACGCCGTACGCCGTGTTCACACTGACCTCGGTGGCGACCTCGGCCGGGGTGCCGGTGCGCAGCGAGCCGCCGTTGCCCGTGTAGGGGCCCTCGGTGCCCTCGCGGACCACCACGAAGTCGATCTCGGGACGGCCCGCCAGCGGGGTCGCCGTGTTCGGGAACAGCTTCGACGGGCGCAGGTTGATGAAGTGGTCGAAGGCGAAGCGGAGCTTCAGCAGCAGACCGCGCTCCAGGACGCCGGACGGTACGCCCGGGTCGCCGATGGCGCCGAGCAGGATCGCATCGTGGGTCGCGAGCGCCTCCAGCTCCGCGTCCGGCAGGGTCTCGCCGGTGCGGTGCCAGCGCCGGGCGCCGAGGTCGTACTCCTTGGTCTCCAGCTTCACATCCGCTGGAAGGACGGCGTTGAGGACCTTCAGGCCCTGGGCCACCACTTCCCGGCCGATGCCGTCACCGGGGATCACTGCGAGATCGATGCTGCGAGACATGCATGCACCGTACTCCGCGTCCCATGCGTTGACATGTGGAGTCCACGATACGGACAGAGGCCGACCGGGCGGACCCTCGCGCCGGCCCCTCCGGGAGGCCGCCGAATGGCTGGTAGGGGTGATGTGCGCAGCCGATCCGGGGAGTTGCATGGGGAGCTGTACGCGTCCCGTTCACCCCCCGGTGAGATGCGCGTCGTCTGAGGAGAGGACGTTTCCGGCCATGGACATCCCTCGTTTCGGCATCCCTGAGAAGCTCGCCGGCCGTATGAACATGGCCGAGCAGCACGAGTACCTGCGTACGCGACTGACCCGGCGCGGGGTGCTGCGCACCTCCGTGGCGACCGCCGCGGTCGCCGGCGTCGGGGTGGGCACCCCGGCCGCCGCCTCGCCCGCCCGCACCGCGCCGACGGCACTCACCTCCTGGGGCGCGGCCACCGAGGTGGACGGCTCGCTGGTGGCGCCGTTCGGCCGGCATCTGGCCTACGGCGCCGACCCGAAGACGCAGATGGCGGTCGGCTGGCAGGTGCCGTTCGCGGTGCGGCGGCCGTACATCCGGATCGGTCTCAAGCCCTGGGCGCTCAGCCACCGCATCGACGCCGAGGTGCGCCACCTCAGCACGCCGGTGCTCAACGGGGGCAGGATCGCGGCGGCCGAGCAGTACTACGTGCACGCGGGCCTGGAGCGGCTGCGGCCGGGCACCACGTACTACTACGGCGTCGGCCACGACGGTTTCGACCCGGCCGACCCGCGCAACCTCGGCACCCTGGGCACCTTCACCACCGCGCCCGAGCGCGCCGGGGCGTTCACCTTCACGGCCTTCGGCGACCAGGGCGTCAGCTACCACGCGCTCGGCAATGACCAGCTGATCCTCGGTCAGAACCCGGCCTTCCATCTGCACGCGGGCGACATCTGCTACGCCGACCCCTCCGGCTCGGGCACCACGGGCGACACCTACGACGCGCGCACCTGGGACCAGTTCCTCGCCCAGACCGAGTCGGTCGCCAAGACCGTGCCGTGGATGGTGACCACCGGCAACCACGACATGGAGGCCTGGTACTCGCCGGACGGCTACGGCGGCCAGAACGCCCGCTGGTCGCTGCCGGGCAACGGCCCGGACCCGGTCAGACTGCCCGGGGTGTACTCGTTCGTGCACGGCAACGTGGGCGTGGTCGCGCTGGACGCCAACGACGTCTCGTACGAGATCCCCGCCAACTTCGGGATCAGCGGCGGCGGGCAGACCCGGTGGCTCGACCGGCGGCTGGGCGAACTGCGCGCCGACCGCCGGATCGACTTCGTGGTGGTCTTCTTCCACCACTGCGCCTTCTCGACCACCAACGCCCACGCCTCGGACGGCGGGGTGCGCGACGCCTGGGTGCCGCTGTTCGAGAAGCACCAGGTGGACCTGGTCATCAACGGCCACAACCATGTGTACGAGCGCACCGACGCGATCCTGCGGGGCGCCGTGGGACGCAAGGTGCCGATCGGTGAACGCACCGACCCGACGCGGGACGGCATCGTGTACGTCACGGCCGGCGGCGGGGGCCGGGCGCTCTACGACTTCCCGGCGCCCGACAGCTACGAGGGCCACGTCAAGGACCAGGAGAGCGTGGCCAGCTACCACTGGCTCAAGGGCCGCGCGAAGTCGGCCGAGACCGTGGAGTGGTCGCGGGTGCGCTTCACGGGCTACTCGTTCCTGGCGGTGCAGGTGGAGGCGGGCCTCCGCCCGTCGATGACGGTCTCGGCCCTCGCCGAGTCCGGCGCGCGGATCGACCACTTCGAGATCCGCCGGGGCGCGGCCCGGCGCCCGGGAGCGGCCTAGGGCGCGTGCCGGCCCAGGGCGCGTCGTTCACCCTAGTGCCCGGTGGCGCCCCCGTTGTCCCGGCGGTCCAGCGCGCGCTGGAGCGCGGCGGCGGCGTTCTTGCGGTCGGTGTCGCTCGTACGGGCGGTGTGGCGGACACGGCGGACGGTCGTCGTCTCGGACATGAGGATCGACTCCTTGAGATCACGGGGATATCGAGGCGCCGGAAGGGGCGGGGAGCGCTGCCGCAGGGGTTGCCTGCCAAGGGGCACCGCGCTCGCGACCGCCATTCGCTGGATCTAGCGAGACGTTCGGCTCCTACAAAGCTAAGGGAGGACTCCGCTTCTGTCTCCACGATTACTCGGACTTCCTACTATCTGAGACGGCCGCCCCGGCGGCACGGATGGTTCAGGCGGTGCCACCTAGTTTGCATTCCTACCTAGGTGGTGCTGGAATACACGCATGGCCGCAGACCGCAGATCCAGTTGGCTCAAGGGCGTCCTCGACCTCCTCGTCCTCGCCTGCCTCACCGGGGGCGAGAGCTACGGGTACGAGATCTCCAAGACCCTGGCGGCGGCCGGGCTCGGGGAGATCAAGGGCGGGACGCTCTACCCCGTCCTGAACCGGCTCGAAGAGGCCGGGCTCGCCGTCGGGGAGTTCCGCGCCGCCGAGCGCGGACCGGGCCGCCGGTACTACCGGCTGACCGAGGAGGGCCGGCGGGCGCTCGCCGAGCAGGGCGCCTCCTGGCTGGAGTTCCACACCGCCGTGAAGACCATGCTGACCAGCGCGACACCAGGGGGACGTGCCACATGAGCGAAGAGAGCGACTACTTCGGGACGCTCGCCGGAAAGCTCCGGGCCGCGGGGATGCCGCGGAGCGAGGTGACGGCGACCGTCGCGGAGCTCACCGGCTATCTGGCCGAATCCGGCTCCACCGACCCGTACGAGGAGTTCGGCGCGCCGGAGGACTTCGCGGCCCGGCTCACCGGCGGCCGGGCCGCCGAGGAACCGGACGCGCGGGCGGAGACCTGGAAGTGGGCCACCGACATCTACACCGACCGCAAGCACCTCAACCACTACGGCGACCAGGGCTGGGAGGTCGAGGGCCTGGACCGGCTCGGCCGGTTCGTGTGCCGGCGCGACCCGGCGGCGGCGATGCGGTGGGAGTACCGCCGGGAGAACGCCGACAGCGCCGCCGAGCGTGCGACGGTCACGGCCCGGCTCGCCCCGGACGGCTGGGAGCCGTGCGGGCACTGGTTGCTGTACATGTACTTCAAGCGCCCGAAGGCGGCCAGCGCCGGGCCCGCGGCCGGGCTCGACGAGCTGGTGGCGCCGCCCGACAGGCGGCTCCTGCTGAGCGCCACCTACCGGGGCAAGCTCAAGCAGATGCTGGCCGCCGCGGTCGTCTCGGGCTCGGTGACCGGCGTCGCGGTGCACTACGGGGGCGAGCTGGTGATGTACCCGGCGCTGATCGGCGCGGCCGTCGCCACCCCGCTGGCCTTCGCCTTCGGCTGGCAGCGCGTCAAGCGCGAGATCGCGCGCGGCGTCGAGGACGCGTAGCGCCGCCCGGCCGGGCGCCGGCGGCCCGCCCTCAGCCGCCGACCCGCAGGTCCTGGAGGCCCACCACCCTCAGCAGCTCCAGCCGCTGGTGGGCGTCGGTGCCCGGGCGGGCCGAGTGCACCACCAGGAACTGGCCCTCGCCGGAGCTGAGCAGGATTTCGCAGTCCAGCTCCAGGAGGCCCACCACGGGGTGGAGGAACCGCTTCGCCCTGGCGTGCCGGGTCTCCACCTCGTGCTCGTCCCACAGCGCGGCGAACTCCTCGCTGCACCCCCGCAGTTCGGCCACCAGCGCGGCCGGCTCCGGGTCGTCGGGGCGGGCCGCGAGCACCGCCCGCAGCTGGGCCACATGGCTGCGGGCGTGGCCGGGCTGGTCCTCGGGCGGGAAGAGAGAGCGCAGCGAGGGCTCGGTGAAGTAGCGATGGATGATGTTCCGGCCCGGCGCGGCCTCGCCGACCAGGGCCGCCGCCATCGCGTTCTGGGCGAGCACCTCACCCCAGTCGCTCATCACCTGGGCGGGCGCGTCGTGCAGCCGGTCCAGGATCAGCATCAGACCCGGGCGCACATGGACCGAGCCGTGCCGCTCGCGCGGCGGCTCCTCGCCCGCGAGGTGGAAGAGGTGATCGCGCCCGTCCCGGCTGAGCCGCAGCGCCCGCGCCAGCGCGGTCAGCATCTGCCGGGACGGGCGCGAGCCGCGGGCCTGCTCCAGCCGGGTGTAGTAGTCCGCCGACATCCCGGTGAGCTGGGCGACCTCTTCCCTGCGCAGCCCGGCCGTCCGCCGCCGGGGACCGGCCGCGAGGCCCACGTCCGACGGTTCGAGACGGGCCCGGCAGTGCCGCAGGAAGTCCGCGAGTTCTTCTCTGTCCACCCCCTCAGCATGACGGTCGGTGCGGTTCCGTATCCAGGGAGTGCCGCTCCCTGGATGGGGACGTCCCTCCCGCCGCCGGCCACCTCGCGCCACGCTGGGGGCCAGGCGATCGAGAGGAGCGGAAGATGCGGATCCTGGTGACGGGGGCGACGGGCGAGGTCGGCCGCAGGTTCGTGCCGAGGCTGGTCCAGCGGGCCGACGTGGTGCGGGTCCTGGTGCGCGACGAGGCCCGCGGCGCGGCGCTGGGCGCCCATGAGGTCGCGGTCGGCGACGTGCGCGAGGAGGAGACGGTGCGCAAGGCGCTGGCGGGGGTGGACGCGGTGGTGAACCTGGCGGTGTCCTACCGGAACGTGCCGGACGAGGAGAACCGCGCGGTCAACCGCGACGCGGCACTCGCGCTGGGCCGGCTGTCGCTGGAGGCCGGGGTGGGCCGGCTCGTCCAGGTGTCGTCGAACCTGGCGTACGGCCTGGGGCGCGGGCGTCCGCTGACCGAGGACGACGCGCCGGTGCCGGGCGGGCCGCTGTGGGGGACGTACGCGGAGTCCAAGGCCGCCGCCGAGGAGGGCCTGTTCGCCCTCCACCGGGAGCACGGCCTCGACGTGCGGGTGGGAGCGCTCGCCTTCGTCTACGGAGAGGGCGACCCGCACCTGACGCAGTCGGTGTACTGGGCGGGCCAGTGGGCGGCGCACCAGCGGCTGCCGATGGTGCACCACGCGGACGTGGCCCAGGGGCTGATGCGGCTGCTGTACGCGCCGGGGGTGGCGGGCCGCAAGTACAACATCGCGGACGACTGCCCGGTGACGGCGGTCGAGCTGCACCAGCTCAACGGGGTGGAGGTGCCGCCGGAGCTGGCGCAGCGCACCGACCCGGACCCGTTCTACACGATCGTCTCGACGCTGCGGATCCGGGACGAGCTGGGCTTCCGGCCGCTGTACCCGTCGGTGTGGACGGCGCGGGACGCGGGCGTGCTCTGAGCGCCTGTCCTTCCCCCCGGCCCGCGCCTCACAACACGTCGCCGTCGCGCCAGTCGAAGATCAGCGGCTGGGCGGGGTCGGGCAGCGGGCGGCCCGCGGCCGGGCGCAGGAAGGTGGTGCCCTCCTCCTCGGCGAGGCGCACCACCCCGTCCGGGCTCAGCGCCTCGATCCGTCCCGGCCAGACCTGCCAGCCGCGGGAGCGGTAGAGCGCGGCGCCCTCGTCGGAGGCGGAGAGCGCGCCGAACGCGTACGCCTCGTCGATCACATGCTCCAGGGCGGCCATGACCCGCCCGCCGAGCCCCTGGCGGCGCCGGTCCGCGCGCACGGCGACGGCCTCGACGTAGCCGACGCGGTAGGACCGGCCGCCGTGCAGCACCCGGCGCATGATCACGCTGCCGTGCGCGGCCATGCCCCGCTCGTCGTCGAGGAAGGAGTGGACGCCGCCGAGGCCGTGGTCCCAGTCCTCGTCGCTGAAGTCCCCGTCGAAGGCGGCGTCGAGCAGTTCACGGATTCTCGGCAGGCCGTCCGGGCCGAGCTGCGAGGTGTGCGCGGTGTGCTGGGACTCAGTCATACGACCACTGTGGCAGGCCGCTTCGCGCCCTTACGCGCCGGGCGCGGCTGCACCAGACTCCCTTTCATGTCACCCTCCCCACAGCAGCGGTGGACGCCCACGCACGGCGAGCCCTACCGCCCGGTCCCCTACCGCCCCGCCCGGATGCCGGCCGCCGAGTCGCTGGCGCGCGCGGCGGCCCTGCGCGCCACGATGGACGGCCGCCGGACCGTACGGCACTTCTCCTGCGACCCGGTCCCCGAGCAGGTGGTCCGGGACGCCGTCGCGTGCGCCGCGACCGCCCCCTCGGGCGCGCACCAGCAGCCCTGGACCTTCGTCCTCGTCCGCGATCCGGAGGTACGGCGCCGGATACGGGAGGCGGCCGAGCACGAGGAGCGGGTCTCCTACGACGGCCGGCTGGGCGAGGAGTGGCTGGCGGCGCTGCGCCCGCTGGGCACGGACGCCGTCAAGAGCCACCTCACCGACGCCCCGGCACTGATCGTGGTCTTCCAGCAGCGGTACTGGCTGGCCGAGGACGGCACCCGGCACAAGCACTACTACGTGGACGAGTCGGTGGGGATCGCGGTCGGGCTGCTGCTGAGCGCCCTGCACCAGAGCGGTCTGGCCGCGCTCGTCCACACCCCGAGCCCGATGCGGTTCCTGCGGGAGGTGCTGGGCCGCCCGGTGAACGAGAAGGCGTTCGCGGTGGTCCCGGTCGGCTATCCGGCCGAGGGCTGCGAGGTCCCCGACCTTGTGCGCAAGTCCCTGGACCAGGTGCTGGTGGAGGTCTGACCGCGCGCCCGGCCCGGAACGCGAACCGCCCCCGTCCTCGGTTGGGGGACCAAGGACGGGGGCGGGGTTCGGAGGTGACCGGCGTCAGCCCATGTGGGGGTACGTGTAGTCGGTCGGCGGGACCAGCGTCTCCTTGATGGCGCGGGTCAGCGTCCAGCGCATCAGGTTCTGCGGGGCGCCCGCCTTGTCGTTGGTGCCCGAGGCACGGCCGCCGCCGAAGGGCTGCTGGCCGACGACGGCGCCGGTCGACTTGTCGTTGATGTAGAAGTTGCCCGCGGCGTAGCGGAGCTTGTCCATCGTGTACGCCGCCGCCGCGCGGTCGCCCGCGATGACCGAGCCGGTGAGGGCGTAGTCCGAGACCGACTCCATCTGGGCCAGCATCTCGTCGTACTTCTCGTCCTCGTAGACGTGGACCGCGAGGATCGGGCCGAAGAACTCGGTCGTGAAGACCTCGTTCTCGGGGTCGGTGCACTCGATGACGGTCGGGCGGACGAAGTAGCCGACCGAGTCGTCGTAGCTGCCGCCCGCGACGATCGTGCAGGAGGCGTCGGCCTTCGCGCGGTCGATCGCGGCCTTGTTCTTGGCGAACGAGCGCTCGTCGATGACGGCGCCGATGAAGTTCGACAGATCGGTGACGTCACCCATGGTGATGCCGTCGACCTCGGCCGCGAACTCCTCCTTGAAGCCGTCGTTCCAGATCGACGCGGGGATGTACGCGCGCGAGGACGCCGAGCACTTCTGGCCCTGGAACTCGAAGGAGCCGCGGGTCAGCGCGGTCTTCAGCACCGCGCGGTCGGCGCTGGGGTGCGCGACGACGAAGTCCTTGCCGCCGGTCTCGCCGACGAGGCGCGGGTAGGTGCGGTACTTCTCGATGTTGGCGCCGACCGTCTTCCACAGGTGCTGGAAGGTCTTGGTGGAACCGGTGAAGTGGATGCCCGCCAGGTCGCGGTGGTTCAGGGCGACCTCGGAGACGGCCAGACCGTCACCGGTGACGAGGTTGATGACGCCCTTGGGCAGACCGGCCTCCTCCAGGAGCCGCATCAGCAGCACGGCGGCGTGGGTCTGGGTCGGGGACGGCTTCCACACGACCACGTTGCCCATCAGGGCCGGGGCGGTCGGCAGGTTGCCCGCGATGGCCGTGAAGTTGAACGGCGTGATCGCGTAGACGAAGCCCTCCAGCGGGCGGTGGTCCATACGGTTCCACACGCCCGGGGAGTTCGCCGGGGGCTGCTCGGCGAGGAGCTGGCGCGCGTAGTGGACGTTGAAGCGCCAGAAGTCGACGAGCTCGCAGGGGGTGTCGATCTCGGCCTGCTGGGCGGTCTTGGACTGGCCGAGCATGGTCGAGGCGGCCAGCGTCTCGCGCCAGGGGCCGGCCAGCAGCTCGGCGGCGCGCAGGATGATCGCGGCGCGGTCGTCGAAGGACATCGCGCGCCACGCCGGGGCGGCGGCGAGCGCGGCGTCGATCGCGTCCTGGGCGTCCTGGGTGGTGGCGTTGGCGAAGGTGCCGAGGACGGCCTTGTGGTTGTGCGGCTGCACGACGTCGAAGCGCTCACCGCCGCCCATCCGCTTCTCGCCGCCGATGGTCATCGGCAGCTCGATCGGGTTCTCGGCCAGCTCCTTGAGCTTGGCCTCCAGGCGCGCGCGCTCGGGCGAACCCGGGGCGTAGCCGTGCACCGGCTCGTTGACGGGAGCGGGGACCTGGGTTACAGCGTCCATGAGTCTCTGAACTCCTTGATGAGGGGTGGTGGGCTCAGCCCTTGGTGAGGATGGAGCGGGCGAAGAAGAGCAGGTTGGCGGGCTTCTCCGCGAGGCGGCGCATGAAATAGCCGTACCAGTCGGTGCCGTACGCCGTGTAGACCCGCATCCGGTGGCCCTCGGCCGCGAGCCGCACGTGCTCGTCGCTGCGGATGCCGTACAGCATCTGGAACTCGTACTCGTCCAGTTTGCGCCCGGCGCGCCGCGCGAGCTCCTGGGTGATGGCGATCAGCCGCGGGTCGTGCGATCCGATCATCGGGTACGCCTCGCCGTCCATGAGGATCCTCAGGACGCGGACGTACGCCTTGTCGATCTCGGCCTTGTCCTGGAAGGCGACGGAGGCGGGCTCCTTGTAGGCGCCCTTCACGATGCGCACGCGGCTGCCGGCGGCTGCCAGCCGGCGGGCGTCCTCCTCGGTACGGAAGAGGTAGGCCTGGATGACGCAGCCGGTCTGCGGGAAGTCCTTCCGCAGCTCCTCGTGGATGGCGAACATCGAGTCGAGGGTGGTGTGGTCCTCGGCGTCCAGGGTGACCGTGGTGCCGATGGCGGCGGCGGCCTCGACGACCGGGCGGACGTTGGCGAGGGCGAGCTCGTGGCCGCCCTCCAGCGCTTGGCCGAACATCGACAGCTTCACGGACATCTCGGCGCGGGTGCCCAGGTCGAGGCCCTTGAGGCGCTCGATCAGCTGGAGGTAGGCGTCGCGCGCGGCGTACGACTGCTCCACGGTGGTGATGTCCTCGCCCACCACGTCCAGGGTGACCTCCAGGCCCCGGGCGGTGGCGTCCTCGACGATCGGCACGACCTGGTCGACCGTCTCACCGGCGATGAACCGGTCGACGACCTGCTTGGTGCCGGGCGCGGCCGAGACGAAGCGGCGCATCTTGTCGCTGCGCGACGCGGCGAGGATCACGGGACCCAGCACGGGGTACCTCCACGGAAAGAAGTAGCAGGAGGCCGGCACCCGACGATCGGGGAACGGCACGGAGAACCACCGTGAAACCTAGATATCCGTCCGATCCTCTGCCATCGACACCTGTCACGCATCCGTGCCCCGCATCTCAGACAGATGTCTGAAGGCGCGGCCGGAGTGCGCGAGAATGGCTGCTGTGAAGGGCGACTACCAGGACCTGGTCGATGAGATCTCGGCGCTGCTCGGCGCCCCCGCGACCCTGGAGGACCGGGACTTCGGGCTGATCGCCTTCGGCGCGCACGACTCCGAGGACGACTCGGCCATGGACCCGGTGCGCACCCGCTCGATCCTGACCCGCCGCTCCACCCCCGCGGTCCGCGCCTGGTTCGAGGGGTTCGGCATCACCCGGGCGACCGGCCCGGTCCGTATCCCGGCCGCCCCCGAGGCGGGCGTCTTCCGCGACCGGATCTGTCTGCCGGTGCGCCACCGGGGCGTGGCGCTCGGTTACGTATGGCTGCTGGACGCCGACCCCGGCCCGGCCGACGACCGGCTGGCCGCGGCGATGGAGGTGGCCTCCCGGATCGGCGGGCTGCTCGCCGACGAGACGCGGGCGGGCACCGATCTGTCCCGTGAGTTCCGGGCGGCCCTGACCGCGGGCCCGGGCTGGCAGCGCGACATGGCGACGACGGCCCTGCGCGCGGCGCTCGGACCGGACGCGGACGGCCTGCACACGGTGGTCTGCGTCAGCCCCTGGCCCCGGGAGACGCCCTCGGCGCGGACCGTGCCGGGGACGGCCGCGGTGTGCGCGGTGCCGTGGGGGGCGCACGGCGAGGAGGGCGCGGAGGAGAGCGCGGGGGCCGCGCCCGGCCGACTGCTCGGGGCGCTGGTGCGGCTGCGCTCGGCCGACGCGCTCACGCCCGCGCTGACCGCCGCCGAACGGCTGCGCGCCACGGCGGGTCCGGGCGCCGCGGCCGGGATCGCACCGGCCCGCCGGGGCCTGGGCGAGCTGGCCGCCTCCTGGCACGAGGCGACCTCGGCGGCCCGGGCCGCGCTCGCCGAACCGGGGCTCGGCCCGGTCGCCCAGTGGGCGGGCATCGGCCCGTACCGGCTGCTGACCGCGCTCCCCGGCACCGCCCGGCCCGACCCGGCGGTCGCCTCCCTGCTCACCCCGGCCCACACCGAACTGGCCCGCACCGCCGAGGTGTTCCTCGACCACGCGGGCCAGGCGGGCCGTACGGCGGCGGCGCTCGGCATCCACCGCCAGACCCTCTACTACCGGCTCTCCCGGGTCGAGCAGCTCACCGGGCTCGACCTCGACGACGGCGAGGACCGGCTGCTGCTGCACATGGCCCTGAAGGCGTCACGCCTGTGAGGGCTTGTGGGCGTCCAGGGCGCGGACGAGCCGCCGCAGGCCCTCGGTCAGTTCGGCGCCGCTCGCCGCCGTCCCCGGGTCGAAGGTCCACTGGGCGATGAGCCCCATCATCAGCGTCATGTAGAGCTTGCCGAGCGTGTCCACGTCCTCGTCGCCGACCTCGGCCTCCTCGCCCCCCATGAACATGGGGATGATGCCGCGCGCACCCTCGCGCTGGGCCTGCGCCAGGTGGTCGCGCACCCCCGGCAGCTGGTCGCCCATGACGATGATCTCCATGCTGAGGTGCCACATCGAGCCGGGCTGCTCCATGGTGGAGATGATGTTCGACCACACCTCCTGGAAGCGCTCCAGCGAGCCGGGCTCGGTGGCCGGGCCCTGCTCGGGCGCGTCGAAGGCGACCGAGACCCCTTCGACCAGGGCGATGTACGCCTGCGCGAGCAGCGCGTCCTTGGAGCCGTAGTGGTAGCCGATGGACGCGAGGTTCGTCCCCGACTCCTTCACGATGTCCCGCGCGGTCGTCCGCGCGAAGCCCTTCTCCAGCAGGCAGCGCTTGGCGCCTTCGAGCAGATCCTCACGGTGTCCCATGCGGGGAGCCTACCGTGTTTTATACGTACGTGTAATACGCCCGTATGGGGAGGTGGGCACAGCCCGCGCCCCCGAGGACCGGGGGCGCGGGCGAGCCGTCTCAGACCAGGTTGACCGAGCGGGCCGAGGCCGCGCCGATGGTCTCCGCCAGCTCGTTCAGGACCGGCTGCGGGACGCTGTCGTCCACGGTGAGGACCGCGAGGGCCTCGCCGCCCTCCTCCGCGCGGGCGACCTGCATGCCCGCGATGTTCAGACCCGCCTCGCCCAGGATGCGGCCGACGGTGCCGACGACGCCCGGACGGTCGTCGTAGCGCAGCACCACCATGTGGTCCGCGAGCGCGAGGTCGACGTCGAACTCACCGATCGCCACGATCTTCTGGAGGTGCTTGGGGCCCGCCAGCGTGCCGGAGACCGCGACCTCCTCGCCGCCGGAGAGCGTGCCGCGCACGGTCACCACGTTGCGGTGGTCGGGGGACTCCGAGCTCGTGGTCAGCCGCACCTCGACGCCGCGCTCCTGCGCGAACAGCGGCGCGTTGACGTAGCTGACGGTCTCGTCCACCACGTCCTCGAACACGCCCTTGAGCGCGCTGAGTTCGAGCACCTTCACATCGTGCTGGGTGATCTCGCCGTACACCTCGACGTCGAGGCGGACCGCCACCTCGCCCGCGAGCGCGGTGAAGATCCGGCCCAGGCGCTCCGCGAGCGGCAGCCCCGGCTTCACGTCCTCGGCGATGACGCCGCCCTGGACGTTGACCGCGTCCGGCACCAGCTCGCCGGCGAGCGCCAGGCGCACCGAGCGGGCGACCGCGATGCCCGCCTTCTCCTGGGCCTCGTCGGTGGAGGCGCCCAGGTGCGGGGTGCAGACGACCTGGTCGAGCTCGAAGAGGGGGGAGTCCGTGCAGGGCTCCTTCGCGTACACGTCGAGGCCCGCGCCCGCGACGCGGCCCTCCTTGAGCGCCGAGTACAGCGCGGCCTCGTCGACGATGCCGCCGCGCGCCGCGTTCACGATCCGGACGTGCGGCTGGACCTTGTGGAGCGCCTCGTCGCCGATGAGACCGAGGGTCTCGGGGGTCTTGGGCAGGTGCACGGTGATGAAGTCCGCGACCTGGAGCAGCTCGTCGAGGGTGAGGAGCTTGACGCCCATCTGCGCGGCCCGCGCGGGCTGCACATAGGGGTCGTACGCGACGATCTTCATACCGAACGCGGACATGCGCTGGGCGACCAGCACGCCGATGCGGCCGAGGCCGACGACGCCGAGGGTCTTCTCGCTCAGCTCGACGCCGGTGTACTTGTTCCGCTTCCACTCGCCGTTCTTCAGCGCGGTGTTGGCCTGCGGGATGTTGCGCGCGGTGGCGACCAGCAGACCGCAGGCGAGCTCGGCGGCGGTGACGATGTTGGAGGTCGGGGCGTTGACCACCATCACGCCGGCCTTGGTGGCGGCGGAGACGTCCACGTTGTCCAGGCCCACGCCCGCGCGGGCGACGACCCTCAGCTTCTTCGCGGCGGCGACGGCCTCGGCGTCGACCTTGGTCGCGGAGCGGATCAGGATCGCGTCCACGTCGGCGATGGCGGGCAGCAGTTCGGCGCGGTCGGCTCCGTTGCAGTGCCGGATCTCGAAGTCCGGACCGAGGGCGTCGACGGTGGCGGGCGACAGCTCTTCAGCGATGAGTACGACGGGTTTCGAGCTCACGTGAGTCCTCACAGTTCCAGTGCTGCGGACTGCCGTCCCGACGGCCGCAGGCGGTGGAGGTTTGCTAGCCGCGTAGAAGACGCACGACGCTGTGGGCCTGACGCGTAGGTGTTTGAGCAGCAGTGTAGTGGTGCTCGAGGCGGCGGATTCCGCCGTGGGGGAAAACCACCCGTCCGGGTGGGGACGGGATGGACAAGGGGCCGCGGCGCACCGCCGCGGCCCCTCCCGAAGGCTTACGCCTCCTCGTCGTTCACCCAGCTCATGAGCTTGCGCAGCTCCTTGCCGGTGGTCTCCAGGAGGTGGTTCTCGTCCTGGGTCTTGTACTCGTTGTACTTCTTCAGACCGCCGTGGTACTCGTCCATCCAGTTCTTGGCGAAGGTGCCGTCCTGGATCTCGGTGAGGACCTTCTTCATCTCGGCCTTGGTGTCGGCGGTGATGATGCGGGGGCCGGTGACGTAGTCGCCCCACTCGGCGGTCTCGGAGACCGACCAGCGCATCTTCTCCAGGCCGCCCTCGTACATCAGGTCGACGATGAGCTTCAGCTCGTGGAGGCACTCGAAGTAGGCGATCTCCGGCTGGTAGCCCGCCTCGACGAGGGTCTCGAAGCCCGCCTTGACCAGCGCGGAGGTGCCGCCGCAGAGCACGGCCTGCTCACCGAACAGGTCGGTCTCGGTCTCCTCGGTGAAGGTCGTCTTGATGACGCCGGCCCGGGTGCCGCCGATGCCCTTGGCGTACGAGAGCGCGAGTGCGAAGCCGTTGCCGGTCGCGTCCTGCTCGACGGCCGCGATGCACGGGACGCCGCGGCCCTCCTCGTACTGGCGGCGGACCAGGTGGCCCGGGCCCTTCGGGGCGACCATGCAGACGTCGACGCCCTCGGGGGCCTTGATGAAGCCGAAGCGGACGTTGAGGCCGTGGCCGAAGAACAGCGCGTCGCCGTCCTTCAGGTTGTCCTTGATGGACTCCTCGTAGACCTGGGCCTGGATCGGGTCCGGGACGAGGATCATGATGACGTCGGCCTCGGCGGCGGCCTCGGCGGGCGTGACCACGCGCAGGCCCTGCTCCTCGGCCTTGGCCTTGGACTTGGAGCCCTCGTGCAGACCGACGCGGACGTCGACACCCGAGTCGCGGAGCGACAGCGCGTGGGCGTGGCCCTGGCTGCCGTAACCGATCACAGCGACCTTGCGGCCCTGGATGATGGACAGGTCGGCGTCGGCGTCGTAGAACAGCTCGGCCACTGGGATATCTCCTTGGTGTGCTGGTGTTGCGTCCCACCGTACGGCGGGGATGCCAGGGTCAGTTTTGAGTCTCGCGATATGAACACCGCGAGGGGCGGGTTCAGGCCGAGCGGTCCAGGGCCCGCAGACTGCGGTCGGTGATGGACCGCGAGCCGCGCCCTATGGCGATCGTCCCGGACTGGACGAGCTCCTTGATACCGAACTGCTCCAGCATCTTGAGCATCGCCTCCAGCTTGTCGGCGCCGCCGGTGGCCTCGATGGTCACCGCCTCGGGCGAGACGTCGACGGTCTTGGCGCGGAACAGCTGGACGATCTCGACGATCTGGGAGCGCGTTTCGTTGTCGGCCCGCACCTTCACCAGAACGAGTTCGCGCTGGATCGCAGCGCTGGGCTCGAGTTCGACGATCTTCAGGACGTTGACCAGCTTGTTGAGCTGTTTCGTCACCTGCTCCAGCGGCAGGTCCTCGACATTGACCACGATGGTGATGCGGGAGATGTCGGGGTGTTCGGTGACACCGACGGCGAGTGAGTCGATGTTGAAACCGCGGCGGGAGAACAGCGCGGCGATCCGGGCGAGGATGCCGGGGGTGTTCTCGACCAGGACGGAGAGCGTGTGCTTGGTGGACATGGTGGCGGTCTCTCTCTGCTCTCTCAGTCGTCTTCGTTGTCGCCGAAGTCGGGACGGACGCCCCGGGCGGCCATGACCTCGTCGTTGGAGGTGCCGGCGGCGACCATCGGCCACACCTGGGCGTCCTCGTGGACGATGAAGTCGACGACGACCGGGCGGTCGTTGATCGAGTTGGCCTCCTCGATCGCCTTGTCCAGGTCCTCCGGGCGCTCGCAGCGGATCGCGTAGCAGCCCATCGCCTCCGACAGCTTGACGAAGTCCGGGACGCGGGTGCCGGCGCTCGGCTCCTTGCCGGTGGCCCCGGGGCCGCTGTGCAGCACGGTGTTGGAGTAACGCTGGTTGTAGAAGAGGGTCTGCCACTGGCGGACCATCCCGAGGGCGCCGTTGTTGATGATGGCGACCTTGATCGGGATGTTGTTGAGCGCACACGTGGTGAGCTCCTGATTGGTCATCTGGAAGCAGCCGTCGCCGTCGATCGCCCAGACCGGGCGGTCCGGCATACCGGCCTTGGCGCCCATGGCCGCCGGGACCGCGTACCCCATCGTTCCGGCGCCGCCGGAGTTCAGCCAGGTGGCGGGGCGCTCGTAGTTGATGAAGTGGGCGGCCCACATCTGGTGCTGGCCGACGCCCGCCGCGAAGATGGTGTCGGCGGGGGCGAGTTCACCGATGCGCTGGATGACCTGCTGCGGCGAGAGGCTGCCGTCGTCCGGCTGGTCGTAGCCGAGCGGATAGGTCTCGCGCCACCGGTTCAGGTCGTTCCACCAGGCGGTGTAGTCGCCCGTGTGGCCCTCGGTGTGCTCGGCCTGGACCGCCTGGACCAGATCGGCGATGACCTCGCGGGCGTCGCCCACGATCGGCACGTCGACCTCGCGGTTCTTGCCGATCTCGGCCGGGTCGATGTCCGCGTGGATGATCTTCGCGTACGGGGCGAAGCTGTCCAGCTTGCCGGTGACCCGGTCGTCGAAGCGGGTGCCGAGCGCGATCAGCAGGTCGGACTTCTGGAGCGCGGTGACGGCGGTGACCGCGCCGTGCATACCGGGCATCCCCACGTGCAGCGGGTGGCTGTCGGGGAAGGCGCCGAGCGCCATCAGGGTGGTGGTGACGGGCGCCCCGGTCAGCTCCGCGAGGACCTTCAGCTCGGCGGTGGCGCCGGCCTTCAGGACGCCGCCGCCGACGTACAGCACCGGGCGCTTCGCCTGGACGATCAGCTTGGCGGCCTCGCGGATCTGCTTGGCGTGCGGCTTGGTCACCGGGCGGTAGCCCGGCAGGTCCATGTGCGGCGGCCAGGAGAAGGTGGTGCGGGCCTGGAGGGCGTCCTTGGCGATGTCGACCAGGACCGGGCCCGGGCGGCCGGTGGAGGCGATGTGGAAGGCCTCGGCGATGGTGCGCGGGATGTCCTCGGCCTTGGTGACCAGGAAGTTGTGCTTGGTGATCGGCATGGTGATGCCGACGATGTCCGCCTCCTGGAAGGCGTCGGTGCCGATCGCCTTGGAGGAGACCTGGCCCGTGATCGCGACCAGCGGGACGGAGTCCATGTGGGCGTCGGCGATCGGCGTGACCAGGTTGGTGGCACCGGGGCCGGAGGTCGCCATGCAGACGCCGACCTTGCCGGTGGCCTGCGCGTAGCCGGTGGCGGCGTGGCCGGCGCCCTGCTCGTGGCGGACCAGGACGTGACGGACCCGGGTGGAGTCCATCATCGGGTCGTACGCCGGGAGGATGGCGCCGCCCGGAATGCCGAAGACGGTCTCGGCCCCGACTTCCTCAAGAGAGCGGATGAGGGACTGCGCGCCCGTGACGTGCTCGACGGGTGCGGAGTGGTGTCCGCCGTTACGGGCCCGCGGCTGCGGATGGTGGGCCCCGGTGGCCTGCTCGGTCATCGGCATTCTCTTCTCGAAGCTGAGGGTTTATGCGGGGGTTTGGTCGAGATCGCTGTCGTGCTTCAGGGGTGCCAGTGCAACAAAAAACCCCTCGTGCCGTGAGGCAAGCGAGGGGAGCGCGTCGGGAGTGGTCCACTGGGCCCGCGTGGGGGCCCGGCTTCAGCCGACGCGCTGTCCAAGTACGAGAATTCGGGTGCGCATGGCAATGACCCTCCCCCCGGCGCCCCGGACGTGTCAAGTGGGTGGGACGGGTGTCTCACTATTTGAGTGATTGACCCGCACGGAGGGCAGCTTCCGGCCGCTGAGCACGGGCAGTACGGCGGCCCCGCCGGGCACCGGGAACGTGCCCCGCACCAGGGCCCGGCGCAGCCGGTACTCGTCCAGCGGCCCGGAGAAGGCCATGCCCTGTCCGTGTGTGCATCCCATCGCCCGCAGCGCCATCACCTGCTCCGGTACGTCCACACCGTCGGCCACGGACTGCATCCCCAGGTCGCAGGCGATCCGCAGCAGCCCGCTGGTGATCTTGTGCAGCCGGGCGGACTCGACCACGCCCTCGACCAGTCCCCTGTCCAGTTTCAGTACGTCGATGGGGAGCCGGCGCAGGGCGTTGATCGCCGCGTAGCCGCTGCCGAAGCCGTCCAGGGCGATCCGTACGCCGAGCCGGCGCAGGCTCACCAGGCGGCGCTCCAGCTCGTCGAAGGAGATCCTGGGGTCGCTGTCGGACAGCTCGATCACCAGGGCGCCCGAGGGCAGTCCGTACCTGGTCAGCAGGGCTTCCACCGAGCCGAGCGGCATGGACTTGTCCAGCAGGCGGCGGGCCGGCAGGCGCACCGCGACCGGGGCGTGGTGCCCGGCCGCGCGGCGCTCGGCGGCCTGCGCGACGGCCTCTTCCAGGAGCCAGCGGCCGAGCTCCGTGGTGCGCTCGCTGTCCTCGGCGACCCGCAGGAATTCGGCCGGGGTGAAGAGGATCCCCTGCGCGGATCTCCAGCGCGGCTGCGCGGCCACGGCGGCCACCCGCCCGGTGGTGAGGTCGACCACCGGCTGGTGCAGCAGTGCGAACTCGCCCTCGTGCAGCGCGGTGCGCAGCCGGGCGGCGATCTCGGTCTTGCGGACCACCTCGGCCTGCATCTGCGGCACGTACATCTCGACGCGGTTCTTGCCGCCGGACTTGGCGCGGTACATCGCGAGGTCGGCGTTGCGCATCAGCTCGCGGGCGCCGACGTCGCGCTCGGCGAAGGCGACCCCGATGGAGGCCGCGACCCGGACCTCGTTGCCGTCGATCTGGTACGGCTGCGAGAGCGTCAGACGCAGCCGGTCGGCGATCTCGTACACCTGGCGCTGGCGGGCCGCCCGGTCCCGGCCGCCGTCGCCGAGGATCAGCGCGGCGAACTCGTCGCCGCCGAGGCGGGCGGCGGTGTCGCCGGCCCGGACCGAGTCCTGGAGGCGGCGGGCCGCCTGGATCAGCAGTTCGTCACCGGCCTGGTGGCCGATGGTGTCGTTGACCTGCTTGAAGCCGTCGAGGTCGATGAAGAGCACCGCGGTGCCGGGGTCGGAGGCGCGCCGGCCGCTCAGGGCCTGGCGCACCCGCTCGGTGAACAGGGCTCTGTTGGGCAGGTCGGTGAGCGGGTCGTGCTCGGCGTTGTGCTGCAACTGGGCCTGAAGACGCACCCGTTCGGTGACGTCCCGGCTGTTGAGGATGAGGCCGCCCTGGTGGCGGTTGATGGTCGACTCCACGTTCAGCCACTCGCCGGTGCCCGACTTGAAGCGGCACTCGATCCGGGTGGTCGGCTCCTCCAGCGGGGGCGCGGCCAGAAAGCGCCGCACCTCGTGCACGACCCGGCCCAGGTCCTCGGGGTGGATGAGGGAGGCCAGCTCGGAGCCGACGAGGTCCTCCGCGTCCCGTCCGTAGACGCCCGCGGCGGCGGGGCTCACATAGCGCAGTATCCCGGTGGGCGCGGCGATCATGATGACATCGCTGGAGCCCTGCACCAGGGAGCGGAAGTGGTTCTCCTTCTGGGCCAGTTCATGGGTCAGGGCGATGTTGTCCACCAGCATGATCGCCTGGCGCACCACGAGCGCCAGCACCACCGTGCACCCGGTGAAGACGACCACACGGTCCACCCGGCGGCCCTCGATCACGTTGTAGAGGATGCCCAGCGTGCACACCGCGGCGGCGAGGTACGGCGTGAGCGCGCCCAGGGAGCCGGCGATGGGCCGGGTCGCCGGGGGCGCGCCGGGTCGCCGGGGCGGGGGCGGCGGTGCGGACGGCCGGGCGGCGGTGCACCTGCGGGCCACCCACGGCGCGTAGGCGAGCAGCAGCGAGGCGGCGAACCAGCCGGCGTCCAGGAGCTGGCCGGAGCGGTAGTGATCATGCAGCAGCGGTGAGGTGTACAGGGCGTCGCACAGCACGGTCAGGGCGAGCGCGGCGATGGCCGTGTTGATCGCCGACCGGTTGGCGGAGGAGCGCCGGAAGTGCAGCGCGAGCACCATGCTCACCAGCACGATGTCGAGCAGCGGATAGGCGAGGGCCAGCGCGGCCCTCGCGACGCTCTCGCCCTGGAAGTGCGCGGTGTGCGCGAGGGCCAGGCTCCACGAGAGGGTCAGCAGCGAGCCGCCGATCAGCCAGGAGTCCAGCACCAGGCAGACCCAGCCGGCCCGGGTGACCGGGCGCTTGGCCAGCACCAGGAGACCGATGATCGCGGGCGGCGCGAAGAGCAGGAAGAACAGGTCGGCCAGGGAGGGCGACGGGACCGGGTGCTCCAGCACCACCTGGTACCACCCCCAGACTCCGTTGCCGCTCGCCGCCATGGCGGAGGAGAACGAGAACAGCAGCCACGCGGGCCGAAAGCGGCTCTCCCCCTCCTCGGCGCCTCCGCGCGCGTAGAGGAAGCAGGAGACCGAGGCCGCCGTCGCCGCGGCGCTCAGCCCGAAGTCCCCCATCACATCGGCGACTTCCGAGGATCCCCAGCCGAGCGCCGCCCCCGTGGCGTACCCCGCGCAGATCACCGCGAGGACGAGCTGGGAGACCAGGCCCGTGCCGCCGTCGGGCAGCGGCCGGTTCGGCAGCACCGCCCCCGGGGCGTTCACCGGGCCCCTCCGGACCGGGACACGGTACGGATACGGGGCGCGGGGCGGCTCGCCCGGCCGGGCGGGTGGGCCCGTGCGGCCGGGCCGGGGGCCGCGGAAGGCGGACGGGCCGCCTGCGCCGGCGGCCGGGGCCGGGCCGGCACCCGGGTGCGGGCCCGGCCCCGGACCCTGGGCCGGGTGCGGGCCCCCAGAAGTCCCGCTCGTGTGCCTCGGGGTAGCCGTCGACGGCTCCGTCGCGTCGGATCGCTGGTCCATTGGCCGTGCATCGCCCGTCGCCCCCCTCGCTGTGACTTTCGCTCCCCCGCGCTCGGACACGCGGCGCAGCCCCCGGTCGGGACGATACACCAGTCTCGTCACTCAGGGACATAGTTCCTCTACGCTCCGTGACGGCGAAGGCAGTTGAGGATACGGATCGCACGCGTACCACTGCGCAGAGTTGCCAATCGAAGGCGGGGCGGCCCTACGCGATCGTCATGACCACGTTGTCGAGCGGCTGCCCGGCCGCGTACCGGGTCAGCTGACGGGCCAGCAACGCCTTCGCGCGCGGCAGGAACGCCGATGTCGAGCCCCCGACATGGGGAGTGATGAGAACGTTCGGCGCGTGCCACAGCGGGTGTCCGGCGGGCAGCGGCTCCGGATCGGTGACGTCGAGGGCGGCGCGGACCCGTCCGCTCTTCAGCTCCGCGAGGAGCGCCTCGGTGTCCACGACCGGACCCCGGGCGACATTCACCAGCAGGGCGCCGTCCTTCATGCGGCCCAGGAAGTCTGCGTCCGCCAGGTGCTTCGTCTGCTCGGTGAGGGGTGTGGAGAGGACCACCACGTCGGCTTCCGGGAGGAGCGCGGACAGTTCGGTGAGGGGATGCACTGGGCCGCGCGCAGTCGTGCGCCGGGAGCGCGCCACGCGCGCCACCCGGGCGCACTCAAAGGGCGCGAGCCGGTCCTCGATGGCCGCGCCGATCGATCCGTACCCCACGATCAGCACCGACTTGTCGGCCAGCGCGGGGTAGAACCCGGACCTCCACTCCTCCTTCTCCTGACCCGCCACGAACGACGGGATGCCGCGCAGCGACGCCAGGATCAGGGCGAGGGTGAGCTCGGCGGTGGACGCCTCGTGCACACCGCGCGCGTTGCAGATCCGCACGCCCGGCGCCAGCGAGCCGAGACCCGGCTGTACGTGGTCGATGCCGGCCGACAGCGTCTGGACCACGCGGACGCCGCTCATCGCGGCGAGCGGCCGGACGGCGATGTCCGCGCCCTTCATGTACGGGACCACGTAGAAGGCGCAGTCGGCGGGGTCGGCGGGGAAGTCCGCGCCGCCGTCCCACAGGCGGTAGGAGAGGCCGTCGGGGAGGCCCGGGATCTCATCGGCGGGGAGGGGGAGCCACACGTCTGCAGTCATGCCCGGAGGCTATGTCAGGACCGGCCGGGGCCAGAGGTTAGTTTGGGGGCCACACCCAGGGCGGTCGGAGGGGTACGGGGAGTTGGAGCGCAGGACTATCGGTGCGTCGGCCCTGGAGGTGGGCGCGATCGGCCTCGGCTGTATGCCGATGAGCTGGGCGTACACCGCGTCGCAGCGGCGTGGGGAGCGCTCGCTGCGCGCTGTGCACGCGGCCCTCGACGCCGGGTCCTCGCTGCTGGACACGGCGGACATGTACGGGCCGTTCACCAATGAGCTGCTGGTGGGCCGGGCGCTGAAGGAGCGCCGGGGCGAGGCGTTCCTCGCCACCAAGTGCGGGCTGCTGGTGGGCGGTGACGCGCATGTGGTGGCCAACGGGCGGCCCGGCTATGTGAAGCGGGCCTGCGACGCCTCGCTGCGGCGCCTCCAGACGGATGTGATCGACCTCTACCAGCTGCACCGGGCCGACCCCGAGGTGCCGGTCGAGGAGACCTGGGGCGCGATGGCGGAGCTGGTGACGGCGGGCAAGGTGCGGGCGCTCGGAGTGTGCGCGACGGGGGCGCCGGTGTCGCGGAGGGCGGGTCCTCCGCACGAGGTGACGATACGTCAACTGGAGCGGGTGCAGCAGGTCTTCCCCGTCAGCGCCGTCCAGGCCGAGCTGTCGGTGTGGGCGCGCGGGGCGCTGGACACGCTGCTGCCGTGGTGCGCCGCGCGGGGCGTGGGCTTCCTGGCCGCGATGCCGCTCGGCAGCGGCTTCCTCTCCGGCACGCTCACCCCGGGCCAGGGGTTCGAGCCCGACGACGTCCGGGCCCGCCACCCCCGTTTCACCGCCGAGATGATGGCGGCCAACCAGCCCGTGGTGGCGGGGCTGCGCCGGGTCGCCGCCCGCCACGGGGAGGGCGTGACCCCGGCGCAGGTCGCGCTGGCCTGGCTGCTGGGGCGGGGTCCGCACGTCATCCCGGTACCGGGCACCAAGTGCGAGGAGTGGGCGCGGGAGAACGCCGCGGCGGCGGGGCTGGTGCTGACGGCCCGGGACGAGGCGGAGATCGAACGGCTGCCCGAGGCTCGGGGGTCCTGGGACTGAGGGTGGTCCCGGGAACCGGGGGCCGGAGAGGTGCGCGGGAGCCCGGCCGGGCCGGGCGGTGTCAGTACGGTAGGGACCGCAGCCGCTCGAAAGGAAGCGAACCGTGCAACGTCCCCCTGTGACGGCCCTGTTGGCCGCTGCCGTGCTGGTGCTCGCGGCCGGGTGCTCGTCCGGGACCGCGCCGCGGCCCGACGGCGGCGTCCACTCGTCGCCCGCCCCGGCATCCCCCAGGCCCTCCCCCTCGGCGTCCGGCGCCGCCCTCCCGCCCGCGAAGGGCTCGGTGAAGGTCGTGCGAACCGTGGCCCGGGACCTGAAGTCGCCCTGGGGTGTGGCCCCGCTGCCCGACGGGGGCCTGCTGGTCGCCTCGCGCGACGCCGGCACGGTCAGCCGGGTCGACGCTGCGGGCGGGCAGACCCTGGTCGGCACGGTCCCGGGCGTCCAGCCCGGCGGCGAGGGCGGGCTGCTCGGCCTCGCCCTCTCCCCCGCGTTCGCCTCGGACCACCAGGTGTACGCGTACTTCACCACCGCGTCCGACAACCGCGTCGCCCGCATGATCTACGACGAGAAGCGCCCGCCGGGCGACCAGCTGGGCGCGCCCGACACCATCCTGCGGGGCATCCCCAAGGGCACCATCCACAACGGCGGCCGGATCGCCTTCGGGCCGGACAAGATGCTGTACGTGGGCACCGGCGAGACCGGCGACCGGGGCCTGGCCCAGGACAAGAAGTCGCTGGGCGGCAAGATCCTGCGGATGACGCCGGACGGGCAGCCGGTGCACGGCAACCCCGAGGCCGACTCGGTGGTGTACTCGTACGGCCACCGCAATGTGCAGGGTCTCGCCTGGGACGCCGCCGGGCGGCTGTGGGCCTCGGAGTTCGGCCAGGACACCTGGGACGAGCTCAATCTCATCGGGCCGGGCGAGAACGACGGCTGGCCGCTGGTCGAGGGCAGGGGGAACAGGCCGGGGTTCGTGGACCCGGTGGAGCAGTGGCGGACCGCGGACGCCTCACCGAGCGGGGTGGCGTACGCGGCGGGGAGCATCTGGGTGGCGTCCCTGCGCGGTGAGCGGCTGTGGCGCGTCCCGCTGGACGGCACCAAGCCGCTGGCGCCGCCCCAGGCGTTCCTGACGTCCACGTACGGCCGGCTGCGCACGGTGGTGGCCACGGGGCCGCACACCCTGCTCCTGGTGACCAGCCGGACGGACGGCCGGGGCACCCCCAAGCCGGGCGACGACAGGATCCTGGAGCTGGAGGTCACGTGACGCGGCCGTGGCGTGACGCGGCCGGGTTCAGGCCGCGCTCCGGGTGAAGAGGTTGAGCCGGTGCGCCAGCGCCGCGGCCTCGCCCCGGCCCGAGACGCCGAGCTTGGCCAGGATGTTGGAGACGTGCACGCTGGCCGTCTTCGGGGAGATGTACAGCTCCTCGGCGATCTGGCGGTTGCTGTGCCCCGCGGCGACCAGGCGCAGGACGTCCTGCTCCCGGCTGGTCAGACCGAGGGCCCCGGCCGGGTCGTCGGCCTCGTCCGGGACGGCCGGCTCCTGCGGACCGGTGAACGGCAGCCGGGCCCGGCGGGCCAGCAGCTCCAGCTCCTCCGCCAGCGGCCGGGCCCCCAGCCGTACGGCGGCGGAGTGCGACTGCCGCAGCAGGGTGGCGACGGTGTCGCGCCGGTTGCCCTCGGCGAGGAGCGCGGCGGCCCAGCGGTGGCAGACCAGGGCGAGGTCGTACGGGCGCTCCAGCGGCTGGAGGGCCGCGGCGGCGGCCTCCCAGCGGGCCGCGTCGTCCCGGCCCTCGGCGCGGGCCAGGTCCGCCTCGACGCGCAGGGCGTGCGCCTTGGCCAGCGGGCTCGGCGTCGGCATCGTCCGGGCCGCCGAGCGGATCAGGGCCAGTGCCTCGGCCCGGCCGTCCCCGGCGGCGGGCAGCCCGCGCAGATCGGCCTCCACGGCGGTGGCGGTGATCAGCAGCGGCCAGCCGTAGCGCTGGGTGCCGGGCGGGAAGCCGGCCTCCACGGCGCGGGCGAGCCCGGCGCGCGCCTCGGCGAACTGGCCCTGCCCGGCCGCGACGGCCAGCTCGATCTGGGCCACCGGCAGCGCGTTCTGGGGGATGGTGTCACGGACGCCGAAGTAGCCGACGGCCTCGGCGAGGCGGGCTGCGGCGAGGTCCAGATCGCCCCGGGCGACGGCCAGTTGGGACAGGCGCAGCGCGGCCGAGCCCCGGGGCTTGCCGCTCACACCGGAGCGCCGGACCCACTCGGCCCGCTCGGCGGCCTCGTCCCAGCGGCCGAGACCGAGCAGGGCCTCGGCCTCGTTGGCCGCGGCCCAGCACTCGCTGTCGAGCAGGCCGTACTTGCGCGCGGCCCGCACGCCCTGGGCCGCGGTCCGGGCGGACTCCTCGGAGCGGCCGACCGATTCGAGGCTGGAGGAGAGGTTCACATGGCCGCGGCACGCCTCACCGACGAGACCGAGCTCCAGCGAGCGCTCGACGACCTGACGCATCAGGCCGAGACCGCCCTCCACATCGCCCGCGTCGACCATCAGGCCTCCAAGGGTGAGCCGGGCGTTGAGCTCGGTCTCCTCGGCGTCGACCAGCCTGGCGTACTCCACGGCCCGTTCGGCGGCGGCGAGCGACTCGGGGCCGGGGCGGTGCAGCATGCCCCAGCCCGCGGCGGTGGCCAGGACCGCCGCGTGCACGGCGGACGGCGGCAGCCCGCGCACCAGCTCCTGGGCGGTGGCGATCTCGTCCCAGCCGTCGCCGCGCCCGAGGCTCTGCACCAGCTTGGACAGCTCGGTCCAGAACCAGGCGGCGCGCAGCGGGTCGCCGTGGGGGGTGCCGGGCGGGGCGTCCGCCTCCTCGGCCTCGATGATCCGCAGCGCGCGCTTGGCGATCTTCACGGCGCGTTCGCGGTCGCCGCTGAAGCGGGCCGCGACGGCGGCCTCGGCGAGCAGGTCGAGGTAGCCGAGCGGGGTGGTGGCGGGGTCGCAGGTACGGCACGAGGGGTAGGCGCCGGCGTAGTCCAGCGGGCGCAGCTCGGCGCGGACGTCGGCGGGGACCGAGTCCCACAGCTCCATCCCGCGCTCGAGCAGCCGCAGTTGCTCGGAGTAGGCGTGCCGCTTGCGGGCTTCGACGGCGGCGCGCAGCACCATGGGCAGCGCCTTGGCGGCGTCGTGCGCGGAGTACCAGTAGGTGGCCAGCCGGGTGGCGTGCTCGTCGGCGCGGACCAGCGTGGGGTCGGCCTCCAGGGCCTCGGCGTACCGGCGGTTGAGGCGGGAGCGCTCGCCGGGCAGCAGGTCGTCGCTGACGGCCTCGCGGACCAGCGAGTGCCGGAACCGGTAGCCGTCGCCGTCCTCGGTCGGCAGCAGGATGTTGGCGCCGACGGCCGCGCGCAGCGCCGCGTCGAGGGTGTCGTCGGGGAGCCGGCAGACGGCGGCGAGCAGGGGGTGCTCCACGGTGGAGCCGCCCTCGGCGAGGATGCGGACGACCAGCTGGGCGTTTTCGGAGAGCGTCTCGACCCGTACGAGCAGCAGGTCGCGCAGGGACTCGCTGAGGCCGCCGGGGGCGCAGCCCGACTCGTGGCAGACGGTCAGCTCCTCCACGAAGAAGGCGTTGCCGTCGGAGCGGGCGAAGATGTCGTCCACCAGGGCCTGGTCGGGCTCGGCGGCGAGGATCCCGGCGAGCTGGCGGCCCACCTCGCCGCGGCTGAAGCGGGACAGCTCGATGCGGCGGACCGTGCGCAGCCGGTCGAGTTCGGCGAGCAGGGGGCGCAGCGGGTGGCGGCGGTGGATGTCGTCGGCGCGGTAGGTGGCGACGACCACGAGCCGGCCGCGCCGCAGGGTGCGCAGCAGGTAGGCGAGCAGATGACGGGTGGAGGCGTCGGCCCAGTGCAGGTCCTCCAGGACCAGGACGACCGTGCGGTCGGCGGCGGTCCGCTCCAGCAGCCGTACGGTGAGCTCGAAGAGGCGGGCGGTGCCGTCCTCGCCGCTCTCCCGGCTGGCCTCGCCGAGCTCGGGCAGCAGCCGGGCCAGCTCCTCCTCCTGGCCCTCGGCCGCCGCGGCGAGCTCGTCGGGCAGCCGGCGGCGCAGGGCGCGCAGGGCGGTGGAGAAGGGGGCGAAGGGCAGTCCGTCGGCGCCGATCTCGACGCAGCCGCCGACCGCGACCACAGCGCCGGCGTCACAGGCGGCCCGGGTGAACTCCTCGATGAGCCGGGTCTTGCCGACCCCGGCCTCCCCGCCCACCAGCAACGCCTGCGGCTCGCCCGCGGTGGCGCGGGCGAGCGCATCGGTCAAGGCGGTCAGTTCTCCGGCGCGGCCGACGAACACGGGGCTGAAGGACCTGGTCTCCACAGCGCCGAGCATCGCACAGCCGTACGGTCCCGCGGCACCCGTGGTGACGATCAAGGTCATCGCTTTTCTCGCGCGGCGATCAGGCGGCGTGCGCGAAACGGTCGCGCAGATCGCGCAACTGGCCCACCCGGCCCTCCCCTTCGCGCTCCGCGTGCCGCCGGTCGCGGCGGGCCAGACGGGCCTGGCGGACCAGCCGCCGGGCGGCGGCCTCGCGGAGCAGCTCGGCCTCGTTCACCTTGTGCATCTGGTACTCGAACATCTTCGGCTCCCTGGTGCCCCTCGGAGGGGCTCTGGTTGGTGGTTCATCGCTTCTTGCGATGCCCCAACTCTCGTCTCCCAGGGGGCTTCGGGACATCGGGAGAGTGACGCATCCCGGCGGGGCGGGGGCCTTAGATCCGCGGCGGCCCACCGGCCCCGGCGAACGGGCCTAAGGCAGCGGGCTTAGAAGCGCGGTGGACGCCTTACGGATGTCCCGGGAGGCGCGCCGGTGGAAGAGTGGGCCGCACCCAGCGACCCAGGGAGCAGACATGACCCAGCCGTCCCCGCACCTGCCCTACGGCACCCCCGAGACGCCCCGGATCGCGGTCCGGGGCGAGGCCTTGCTCGAAGTCGACCCGGAGATCGCCGGGCTCTCGGTGACGGTCACCGCGCGCGGCACCGACCGGCGCACCGCCCTGGAGGACCTCACCCGCCGCAACGCGGCCGTCCTCGACCTCGTGAAGTCGTACGGGGAGGCGGTCGAGCAGGTGGAGACGGGTTCGTTCTCGGTCGGCCCCGAACTGGGCAGGCACGGCCGGGGCGAGCGCGTGCGCGCGTACCGCGGGCAGGTGCGGGTGACGGTGGAGCTCGGCGACTTCACGGCGCTCGGCGAACTGGCCGCGCGGCTGGCCGCCCTGGAGCTGACGCAGGTCGTCGGCCCCTGGTGGGCCCTGCGCCCGGCCTCCGAGGCGTACGGCAGGGCCCGCCGCCGGGCCGTCGAGCAGGCGGTGGAACGCGCCCGCGAGTACGCAGCGGCGCTCGGCAGCGAGCTGGTGGCGCTGCTGGAACTGGCCGACGAGGACGCCGAGGACGCACAGCCGTACGCGATGGCGGCCCCCGGGAGGATGCGCGCGGGCGGATACGGCGGCGGCGCCCCGGAGAGCGTCCCCGAGCTCGATCTGGCGCCTCAGCGCCAGACCGTGACCGCCACCGTGCTGGCCCGCTTCACGATGGCGCCCCCGGCGCTCTGAGGCTCAGGAGCCGGTCGAGGGCAGCGTGGCGAACAGGTCGAAGTACATGCCGACGGAGAGCAGCAGGCCGATCGCGCCGAGGACGAGACCGCCGAGCGCGACCGCCCGGACCCAGACCGGCCGCGGCTGGGCTTCGGGGGCGCCGAACGCCGGGCGGGCCAGGACGAAGGCGCCGACCAGCAGGGCGAGCAGCGCGAAGCCGCCGTTGACGGCGGCGGTGGTGTGCCAGGAGTCGCCGTAGATCTCGTGGATCTGCGCGGAGGCCGAACCGCCCTGGGCGGTCTTGATCTGGCCGAGCAGGGTCTCGCGCTCGGAGAGGACCTTGCCCGTCCAGGTGCCGGTGAGCGAGGCGAGGCCGAGCGCCGCGGAGACGACGGCGGCGGCGCCGGCCCCGATGCCCGTACGCGGGGGCGCGGCGGGCGGCGCCCCGTCGCCGGGCTCGCCGCCGTCCTCGTCCTCGGCCCCGGCGTGCCCGTCCGGGGCCCCGGACGCCTCCACGGGGGTGTCGGCAGTGGTCTCGGCGGGGGTGGTCGCGGGCTGTGCGGCAGCCGTCGCCTCGGCGTCGGCCTCGTGGTCGGTGTCGGTGGTGGTGGTGGCGGGGGTGACAGTCATGCCGGCGACGGTAGGCGGCCTTTCTGAGAGGCGTCTGAACACCGCGCCGGGTCCGCCCGGACACCCGTGCCTCAGGTCGCGGCGCGCGCCCGCCACTCGTGGGCCAGGAGCGACCACACCTCGGTGTCCTGGCGCTCGCCCCGGTAGGGGTAGTTCTCCCGCAGCACCCCGTCCCGTGTCATCCCCAGCCGCTTGGCCACGTTGACGCTGGCGGTGTTGCCGGAGGCGGCGAGCCACTCCACGCGGTGGATCCCGCGCTCGTGGACGGCCCAGTCGATCAGCACCCGGACCGCCCGGGTGACCAGCCCGCGCCCGACCGCCGACTCCTCCAGCCAGCAGCCGGCCTCGGCGGTGCCGAGCCGGGCGTCGAAGGTACGGAAGAGGACGCCGCCGACCAACGTCCCGTCCGCCCAGATGCCGTAGAGCCGCCCGGTGTCGGCCGCGGCCTTGTCGGCGTACGACTGGAGGAAGGCGCGCGCCGCGTCGAGGTCCTGGCACACCTCGGCGAGCATGATGAACCGGCCGATGAAGTCACGCCCCCGGTCGATGTGGGCGAGGTACTCCTCGGCGTGGTACGGCTCCAGGGGCCGCAGCTCGGCGCCGTCGTCCCCCAGCGATATCGCGAACATCCCGCTCCTTCACGTCTGTCGTCTCGTCACCGCGCGCGCCTAAGGCCGGCCGGCGAGTTCGTCGGCCCGCTCGGGGGCGTGCCGCGCCGAAATCGTCGCACGGCGGCACTCGGGCGGTTCGATGCTGATCCGGGGAAGCCACCGCTCCAGCCGGCCGGGCAGCCACCAGTTGGCGCCACCGAGCAGGTGCATCAGGGCCGGCACCAGCAGGGTGCGCAGGACGAACGCGTCGAGGGCGACGGCCGCCGCGAGGGCGATGCCGAACATGGCGATCACCCGGTCACCGCTGAGCACGAAGGCCAGGAAGACCGAAATCATGATCACGGCGGCCGAGTTGATCACCCGGCTGGTCTCGGCGAGGCCGACCCGGACCGCCCGCCGGTTGTCGCCGGTCTCCAGCCACTCCTCGTACATCCGGCTGACCAGGAAGACCTGGTAGTCCATGGAGAGTCCGAAGAGCACCGAGACCATGATCACGGGCAGGAAGGGCTCGATCGGGCCGGACCGGCCCAGGCCCAGGAGCTCGCTGCCCCACCCCCACTGGAAGACGGCGACGACGATGCCGAACGCGGAGGCCACCGCCATCACGTTCATCGCGGCGGCCTTGAGCGGTATGCCCAGGGAGCGGAAGGCGAGGAGCAGCAGGACGCAGCCGAGGGCGATCACCACGCCGACGAAGAGCGGCAGCTTCCCGACGATCACCCCCGCGAAGTCGTCGTAGCTCGCGGTCACCCCGCCCACCCGGACGTCGAGCGAGGTGCCCTTCCCGGCGGCCGGCAGCACCTTCTCCCGCAGCCGGTCGACGAGGGCGCTGGTGTCCTCGGACTGCGGCGCCGAGTCGGGCACCACGGTGAGCACGGCCGTGTCACCGCCGGCGTTGTACGTCACCGGGCTCACCGAGGCGACACCCTGGGCTGCCCTCAGCACGGCGGACAGCCGGTCCATGGCGAGCCGGTCGTCGGCGCCGTCGAGCTTCGCGGCGAGGGTGAGCGGCCCGTTGACGCCGGGGCCGAATCCGTCGGCGAGCAGGTCGTAGGCGGTGCGGGTGGTCGACTTCGCGGGGTTGTTGCCCTGGTCGGAGGTGCCCAGGTGGAGCGAGAGGGTGGGCAGCGCGAGCAGCAGCATCACCGCGGCGGCGACCGCGCCGAGCAGCCTGGGGCGGCGCTCGACGAACGCGGACCAGCGGGCCGCGAAGCCGGTGGGCAGCTCCGGCCGGGGCCCGTGCTCGGCGAGCCGGCGGCGCTCGCGGCGGCTGAGCGCCCGCGTCCCGATGAGGGAGAGCAGCGCGGGCAGCAGTGTCACGGACGCGGCGACGGTGAGCACGACGGTCAGCGAGGCGGCGACGGCCACCCCGTTGAGGAAGCCGAGGCGCAGGGTGAGCATGCCGAGCAGGGCGATGCAGACGGTCGCCCCCGCGAAGACCACGGCCCGCCCGGTGGTCGCCGCGGCCCGGGTCGCGGCCTCGTCGACGCGGAGCCCCCGGCGCAGGCCGCGGCGGTGCCGGGTGACGATGAACAGGGCGTAGTCGATGCCGACACCGAGCCCGATGAGCAGGCCGAGCATGGGCGCGAAGTCGGCGACGGCCATGGCGTGGCCGAGCAGCCCGATGCCCGCGTAGGCGGTCCCGACGGAGACCACGGCGGTCACGAGGGGCAGGACGCTGGCGGCGAGCGAGCCGAAGGCGAGGAAGAGCACGACGGCCGCGACGGCCACGCCGACGAGTTCGCTCAGGTGGCCGGAGCCGGACTCGGTGAGTGCGGCGGCGCTGCCGCCGACGGCGACGCGCAGGCCCTCGGCGGAGGCCGCGCGGGCGGTGTCGACGACGGCTCGGGCCTGGGACCTGGGAAGCGCGTCGGCGGTGTGGTCGAAGGTCACCAGGGCGTACGCGGTGCGCCCGTCGGCGCTGATCCGCGCGCCGCCGTCGCGGCCGTACGGGCCGGTCACGGAGGCCACCCCGGGAAGCTCGGCGACCGCGCGGAGGGTCCGGGACATGCGCTGCTGTACGTCGGGGGCGCGCACCGAGCCGGTGGCGGTGTGCCAGACGACGGTGTCGGTGTCGCCGCCACGGCCGCCGTGGAACCCCGCGTCGAGCAGGGCGGTGGCGCGGCCGGACTCGGTGCCGGGGACCTCGTAGTCGTTGGAGTACGCGGTACCGGCGACGGCCGTGGCGGCGGTGGCTCCGCCGAGGGCCAGGAGCCAGAGCAGGACGGTGAGTAGGCGGTGCCTGACACACCACCGTGCTATGGCTGCCACCGCGTGTGCTCCCTGGATGGTTCGTGGATCTGTGCCCGGGAAGCCGGTACGACTGCCTCTGCGCGGTGTCACTCTGGCAGCGAATAGTGATCGTTTGCCCGTTTCGTGGGCTTACTCACAGGGATATGAGGGATTACGTATGGGGCGGCGCGGGCAGAGGCGGTGGCGTCTCGCGTCTCACCGGGCGCCCGCGTGCGCGCCCTTCGCGCCCCGCCCGTGTCTCACTTGCGTCTCACTTGCGGCGGGTGCAGGTGACGAGCAGGTCCTCGGCCCCCTCACCGCGGAAGGCGAGGGTCAGGACGCCCCTGCGGTACCCCGCCTCGACGGCGGTGCCGATGCTCGACCAGCCGCCGGAGAGGGTGAGGAGCTCGGAGAACGACCGGGAGACCTTCTCCGGCATGCTGGTCAGCGTGAACGCCTCCTGGTCCTCGGACTCCGCGTCGCCGGCGGGCGCGTCGGTGCTCACCGAGAGGACGGCGCCGTCCAGCATCCACTGACCGGACATTCCACCCCATTGAGTGACAGACCAGTGCCCATCGGGATTGACCGTCAGGACGCCCTGGTGGCTCCGGTTCGAGCGGTAGGCCCACTCGCCCTTCACGAACGCCTTCAGCGCCTGTCTGCGGGGCCCCTCGGCCGCCCCCGCGCCGGTGCAGGCCGCCACCGCGCTGGCCGCCGTCCCCAGCGCCAGATAACGCAGCGCCGTACGCCGCCCCAGCACTCTTACCGCTTCTCGCCCGTCCACGCTCGGCACCCTATAGACGTTCCGGGGCCGAGGTCACCCGGCGGGAAGGTTTGGTTCCGCGTCGCGGCGGAACATGCCTCGGCCCCCGTACCACCTGGATACGGGGGCCGAGCCGGTCACGTCCTACGGACGCGGGAGAACGCGCGGGGACTCGGGGTCAGCCCTCGACGCCCAGCTTCTCCAGGATGAGCTCCTTGACGCGGGCCGCGTCCGCCTGGCCGCGCGTGGTCTTCATGACCGCGCCGACCAGTGCGCCGACGGCCTGCACCTTGCCGCCGCGGATCTTGTCCGCGATGGCCGCGTTGCCCGCGATGGCCTCGTCCACGGCCGCGCCGAGCGCGCCCTCGTCCGAGACGACCTTCAGACCGCGCTTCTCGACGACCGTGTCCGGGTCGCCCTCGCCCGCGAGGACGCCCTCGATGACCTGGCGCGCCAGCTTGTCGTTGAGGTCGCCGGAGGCCACCAGCGCCGCCACCCGGGCCACCTGGGCCGGGGTCACGGGCAGCTCGTCCAGGGCGACGCCCTGCTCGTTGGCGTTACGGGCCAGCTCGCCCATCCACCACTTGCGGGCCGCCGCGGCGTCCGCGCCCGCCTCGATCGTGGCGACGATCGGGTCGACCGCGCCCGCGTTGAGGATGGACTGCATGTCGTGCTCGGTGACGCCCCACTCCTCGCGCAGCCGGTTGCGGCGCACGCGCGGCAGCTCGGGCAGCCCCTTGCGCAGCTCCTCGACCCACTCACGGGCCGGGGCGACGGGCACGAGGTCCGGCTCCGGGAAGTACCGGTAGTCCTCGGCGTTGTCCTTGATGCGGCCCGAGGTGGTGGAGCCGTCGTCCTCGTGGAAGTGACGGGTCTCCTGCACGATGGTGCCGCCGGAGGACAGCACCGCGGCGTGGCGCTGGATCTCGAAGCGGGCCGCGCGCTCGACCGAACGCAGCGAGTTGACGTTCTTCGTCTCGCTGCGGGTGCCGAACGTCGTCGTCCCGTTCGGGCGCAGCGACAGGTTCACGTCGCAGCGCATCTGGCCCTTGTCCATCCGGGCCTCGGAGACGCCGAGCGCCCTGATGAGCTCGCGCAGCTCGGCGACGTACGCCTTGGCGACCTCGGGGGCCCGCTCGCCCGCGCCCTCGATCGGCTTGGTGACGATCTCGATGAGCGGGATGCCGGCCCGGTTGTAGTCGAGCAGCGAGTGCGAGGCGCCGTGGATGCGGCCGGTGGCACCGCCGACGTGGGTCGACTTGCCGGTGTCCTCCTCCATGTGGGCGCGCTCGATCTCCACACGGAAGATCTCGCCGTCCTCCAGCTGGACGTCCAGATAGCCGTTGAAGGCGATCGGCTCGTCGTACTGCGAGGTCTGGAAGTTCTTCGGCATGTCCGGATAGAAGTAGTTCTTCCGGGCGAAACGGCACCACTCGGCGATCTCGCAGTTGAGCGCGAGGCCGATCTTGACGGCCGACTCGACGCCGATCGCGTTGACGACCGGGAGCGAGCCGGGCAGGCCGAGGCAGGTGGGGCAGGTCTGCGAGTTGGGCTCGGCGCCCAGCTCGGTAGAACAGCCGCAGAACATCTTGGTCTTCGTACCGAGCTCGACATGGACCTCCAGGCCCATGACGGGGTCGTACGACGCGAGGGCGTCCTCGTACGAGACCAGATCAGTGACGGTCACGGTGAAAAACTTCCCTCTCAGCCCAGCAGGACGTCGTCGTCACCGATGCGCTTGAGCTCGCGCAGCAGGATGGCGACGCCGGTGGCGATGGCGGCGGCGGAGACGACGGCGTCGAGCAGCTTCAGCGTGTCGTTCTCGATGCGGGCCTTCTTGGCCTGCTTGACGACGCTGATCGCGCCGAAGGCGGTGGTGCCGATGGACAGGTACGTGCCGGCCTTGGACTTCTTGAATCCCTTGGCCTTGGTCAGTGCACTCACAGCGACGGAGCCTCCTCGAGCAGCGGGTGGCCCCACTTTTCCACGAAGGCGGCCTCGACGGCGGCACCCACCTTGTACAGGCGGTCGTCCTTCAGGGCGGGGGCGATGATCTGCAGCCCGACCGGCAGGCCGTCCTCCGGCGCGAGGCCGCAGGGCAGCGACATGGCGGCGTTGCCCGCCATGTTGGTCGGGATGGTGCACAGGTCGGCGAGGTACATCGCCATCGGGTCGTCGGCGCGCTCGCCGATCGGGAAGGCGGTGGTGGGCGTGGTCGGCGAGACGATCACGTCGACCTGCTCGAAGGCCTTCTCGAAGTCGCGCGTGATGAGCGTGCGGACCTTCTGGGCGCTGCCGTAGTACGCGTCGTAGTAGCCGGAGCTCAGCGCGTACGTACCGAGGATGACGCGGCGCTTGACCTCGTCGCCGAAGCCCGCCTCGCGGGTGAGCGCGGTGACGTCCTCGGCCGACCTCGTGCCGTCGTCGCCGACCCGCAGGCCGTAGCGCATGGCGTCGAAGCGGGCCAGGTTGGAGGAGCACTCGCTCGGCGCGATCAGGTAGTACGCGGAAAGCGCCAGGTCGAAGGAGGGGCAGTCCAGTTCGACGATCTCCGCGCCGAGCGACTTCAGCAGCTCGACCGACTCGTTGAACCGCTGGACGACACCGGCCTGGTAGTGCTCACCGGAGAACTGCTTGACGACGCCGACGCGCATCCCGGCCACCGAGCCGTTGCGGGCGGCCTCGACGACCGGCGGGACCGGCGCGTCGATGGAGGTCGAGTCGAGCGGGTCGTGCCCGGCGATGACCTCGTGCAGCAGCGCCGCGTCCAGGACCGTACGGGCGCAGGGCCCGCCCTGGTCGAGGGAGGACGAGAACGCCACCATGCCGTAGCGGGAGACCGCGCCGTAGGTCGGCTTGACGCCGACGGTGCCGGTGACGGCGGCGGGCTGGCGGATCGAGCCGCCGGTGTCCGTGCCGATGGCGAGCGGGGCCTCGTAGGAGGCGAGGGCGGCGGAGGAGCCGCCGCCGGAGCCGCCCGGGATACGGGTGAGGTCCCACGGGTTGCCGGTCGGCCCGTACGCGCTGTTCTCCGTCGACGACCCCATGGCGAACTCGTCCATGTTGGTCTTGCCGAGGATGACGACGTCGGCGGCCTTGAGGCGCTTGGTGAGCGTCGCGTCGTACGGCGGGATCCAGCCTTCGAGGATCTTGGAGCCGACCGTGGTCGGGATGCCCTCGGTGGTGAAGATGTCCTTCAGGGCGAGGGGCACGCCGGCCAGCGGGCCGAGCTTCTCGCCCCGGGCGCGCTTGTCGTCGACGGCGCGGGCCTGCGCGAGCGCGCCCTCGCGGTCGACGTGCAGGAAAGCGTGCACCTTCTCGTCGACGGCCTCGATCCGGGCCAGATGGGCCTCGGTGACCTCGACGGCCGTGAGCTCGCCGGACGCGATCCGCGCGGCGATCTCGGCGGCGGTGAGCTTGATGATGTCCGTCATGTGATTAGTCCTCCCCCAGGATCTGCGGCACCTTGAAACGCTGCTGCTCCTGGGCCGGGGCGCCGGAGAGCGCCTGCGCGGGGGTGAGCGACGGACGGACCTCGTCCGCGCGCATGACATTGGTCAGCGGCAGCGGGTGGGAGGTCGGGGGCACGTCTTGGTCGGCGACCTCGGAGACGCGGGCGACCGCGCCGATGATGTCGTCGAGCTGTCCGGCGAAGTGGTCGAGCTCTTCGCCCTTCAGCTCCAGACGCGCCAGCCGGGCGAGGTGGGCGACCTCCTCGCGCGTAATGCCAGGCATGCAGCGATCCTCAGGGGTGAGTGTGGGTGGTGTGGGGCCGGGGCCGGTGGTCCCGTGCCCGCCGGCCGCCCGGAGGGGGCGGGTCGCGCGGCGTCCGGTGCGTGCGATCGCAGGGCGCCGGAGCGTCCTCGTGACAGGGCCACGTGGACGATTCGGCGACGCGGCGAGCGTACGTGCCGGGCACCGCGCGACAGACGGGCACGGGGCCACCGGCCCCAATCCTATGGGGCCGGGTCGCCACACGACTAAACGGTTTGCGCGAGGGCCGCTGATCAGGGGCCGAGGGGGCGTGATCCCGCGGTGGGACGGGGCGGGCCGCCCGGTCCCGGGCCGCGGGGGCCGGGGTCCGCGGCGGCTTCCCGGGGCGGTCGGGGCCTCCGGCGGCGCGGCACTCCGGGCGGCCACGCTCGTCCGGGCGGCCCCGCCCGAAATGCCGTGCCCCGCACCGCCGTCGCGGCCTTACGGTGCCGTCGGGCGCGGCCGGACGGCCGGCCGCGTCACTGGACCGCGGTGCCGGACGGCTGTTCGGCCGCGGCGGCGAGCCTGGCCGCCGCCTCCAGGTCGGCGGGGCGCTGCCAGCCGTTGGAGCCCCTGGCGAGCAGCCACGCGGTGGCCTCGGCGGGCGGCATCGCGGGGGCGACCAGCCAGCCCTGGACCGCGTCGCACCCCAGGTCGCGCAGCCGCTCCCAGGTCTCGTCGTCCTCGACGCCCTCGGCGACGACGAGCAGACCCAGGGAGTGGGCGAGGTCGAGGGTGCAGCGGACGATCTCGGCGTCCTCGTTGTCCACGGCGAGCCGGGCCACGAAGGACCGGTCGATCTTGAGCTCGCTGACGGGCAGCCGGCGCAGGTGCACCAGCGACGAGTACCCCGTGCCGAAGTCGTCGAGCGACATCTTCACGCCGTGCCCGGTGAGCCCCGCCAGGGTGTCGGCGGCGCGCTGCGGGTCCTCCAGCAGGACGTGCTCGGTTATCTCCAGCTGGAGGGCGCCCGCCGGGACGCCGTGCCGGGCCAGCCGGGCCGCGACCGCCCCCGCGAACCCCGGGGTGTGCACATCGCGCGGCGACACGTTCACGGCGACCGGGACCGTGAGCCCCTGCGCCCGCCACCGGGCGACCTGGGCGAGCGCCGTCTCCAGGACGTACTCGGTCAGGTGCGGCATCAGCCCCGAGGACTCCGCGATGGCGATGAACTCGTCGGGAGGGACCCGGCCGCGCTCCGGGTGCACCCAGCGCACCAGGGCCTCCAGCCCGGACACCTGGCCGTCGAAGCGGACCTTGGGCTGGTAGTGGAGCTCCACGTCGCCCGCGTCTAGCGCCCGCCGGAGATCGCCCAACAGACCGAGCCGATCGGGGGTGTTGGAGTCCCGCTTGGACTCGTACACCTCCACGCCCGTACGGTCCCGCTTGGCCTGGTACATCGCCACGTCCGCCCGGCGCAGCAGCCCCTCGGCGTCCAGCGCGTGGTCAGGGTAGACCGCGACGCCCGCGCTGGCCTCCAGGACCAGGGTGAGCCCGTCGAGGTCGAGCGGGGAGGAGAGCTCGGCGACCAGGCCGCGGGCTATCCGCATGGTGCTGGTGGCGGAGTCCGCCACGGGCAGCAGCACGGCGAACTCGTCTCCGCCCAGCCGGGCCGCCTCGGCGCCGCGCGGCAGGGCGAGCCGCAGCCGCTCGGCTATCTGCAGGAGCAGCCGGTCGCCGGCGAGGTGGCCCAGGGTGTCGTTGACCGAGCGGAAGCGGTCCATGTCGATCAGGACGAGGGCGGCCCGGTTGCCGGGGCCCTCGGCCTCCTCCAGGGCGGCCCAGGTGCGCTCCAGGAGCCACAGGCGGTTGGGCAGACCGGTGAGCGGGTCGCGCAGCTGCTCCTCGGCGCGGGCGCGGGCGATCCACAGGGTGGAGTCGAGGGCGATCAGCGGCACCGCGAACAGCGGCAGCAGGATCGGCAGGGCCATCGCGACCACGCAGATCAGCGGGGCGATGCCGAGCAGGGCGACGGCCACCAGGCCCTGGCGCAGCAGGGCCGTGCGGGCGACCGTGGGCAGACCGCCGCCGCGCGGCGCCAGCGCGTACCAGAGGAGTATCCGGGTGACCGCCAGGTATGTCGCGGCGGCGAGAACGACGACGGGGGCCGAGGAGACCGTCCACTCGGTGGGCCACCAGGGTGAACGGACGCTGGGGTGGTGGCCGAAGACGGCGAGCACCAGCGCCGCCGCGCCGATGCCGAGGACATCGACGGCGCCGTGCAGCACGCCATGGCGCCAGCGGTGCCGGCGGGCGGCCCCGACCAGCACCACGACCGCCATGGAGACGAGCCCGGCGGGCACCCAGCCGTACAGCAGCAGTACGGCGAGGGTGAGAGCGGCGCCGGAGCCGGTGCCGCCCCACCAGCGGTCGCGCCCGAGCGCGACCAGGTGGCCCACGATGATGCCGGTGAGCACGGCCAGCGCCCAGCCCCGGGTGGAGCCGGGGAAGAGGGCGTCGCCCGTGTCGAGGGCCCGGTAGAACCCCAGGGCCAGGGCGAGGGCGGCGGTCCCGAGGACGCCGACGGTCAGCCTGGAGGAGAATCCCGCGAACCCGCGCAGCCGTACGGCCGGGGCGGCGCTCTCGGTCGGTTTCATTCCCGTCCCTCTCACAGCCGGCGGTGCCGATGCCACGCGATGGCCCCGTTGTCATGCCACCACGACCGGGAGCTCCCCCAAGCTCCGTTTCAGCCGTGCACGACTGGCGCTCATCCCAACAGTAGGCCGCGGAGGGCTCCGACGGGCAGCGGTCTACATCTCTTGCCCGAATGCGAACTGACCACCAGGAGCCGTCTGCTATGAGCCGAACGGGTGATGGCGGGCCGTCCGGGAGGAGCCCTCCACTCCTGTTATTCCCCTTCCTGTGCGCTCGGCACAGCCGCTTCGCGAGCAGCCTCGGGACCCTGTTCCAGCAGCACAGCGAACCCGTCCTCGTCCAGAACCGGAACCTTCAGCTGCATCGCCTTGTCGTACTTCGAACCAGGGCTGTCGCCGACGACGACGAACGACGTCTTCTTGGAAACGGAACCCGTGACCTTCGCTCCGCGGCTCTGGAGCGCTTCTTTCGCGCCATCTCTGGTGTACTGCTCAAGCGTTCCGGTCACGACCACCGTGAGCCCCTCCAGGGGACGCGGTCCCTCGTCCTCGCCGGAGCGCTCGTCCTCCATCCGGACGCCCGCGGCCTTCCACTTGCGCAGGATCTCGCGGTGCCACTCCTCCTCGAACCACTGCTTGAGGGAGGCCGCGATGATCCCGCCGACGCCCTCGACCGCCGCCAGCTCCTCCTGGGTGGCCTGTTCGATGCGCTCGATGGAGCGGAACTCCCGGGCGAGCGCCTCGGCGGCCACCGGGCCGACATGACGGATCGACAGGCCGGTGAGGATCCGGGCCAGCGGGCGCTCCTTGGCGGCGGCGATGTTCTCCAGCATCGACACCGCGTTCTTGCGCGGCTCACCGTTCATGTTGGCGAAGACCAGGGCGGTCTTCTCCTCACCGGTTCTGGGATCGCGCTTGGGCAGCCCGCTGTCCTGGTCCAGGACGTACGCCCGGATGGGCAGCAGCCGCTCCATCGTCAGGTCGAAGAGGTCGCCCTCGTCGAGCAGCGGCGGCTCGGCCGGCTCCAGCGGCTTGGTGAGGGCCGTGGCGGCGACGTACCCGAAGTTCTCGATGTCCAGGCTCTTGCGGCCCGCCAGGTAGAACAGCCGCTCGCGCAACTGGGCGGGGCACGACCGCGCGTTGGGGCAGCGCAGGTCGATGTCGCCCTCCTTCATGGGGCGCAGCGCGGTGCCGCACTCCGGGCACTCGGCGGGCATCACGAACTCCCGCTCGGTGCCGTCCCGCAGGTCCGTGACGGGCCCCAGGATCTCCGGGATGACGTCACCGGCCTTGCGCAGCACCACCGTGTCCCCGATGAGGACGCCCTTGGCCTTGACCACGTCCTGGTTGTGCAGGGTGGCGAACTCGACCTCGGAGCCCGCCACCGTCACCGGCTCCACCTGCGCGTACGGCGTGACGCGGCCGGTGCGGCCGACACCGACGCGGATGTTGAGGAGCTTGGTGTTGACCTCCTCCGGCGCGTACTTCCAGGCGATCGCCCAGCGCGGGGCGCGCGCGGTGGAGCCCAGGCGGCCCTGGAGGGGGATCTCGTCGAGCTTGACGACCACGCCGTCGATCTCGTGCTCCACCGAGTGGCGGTTCTCCCCGAAGTACGCGATGAAGTCCCGCACCTCGTCCATGGAGCCGACCACCTTGTTGTGCTGGGCGGTGGGCAGGCCCCACTCGCGCAGCAGCTCGTACGCCTGCGAGAGGCGGTCGATGGTGAAGCCCTCGCGCGCGCCGATGCCGTGCACCACCATGTGGAGCGGGCGGGTGGCGGTGACCTTGGGGTCCTTCTGGCGCAGCGAACCGGCCGCCGCGTTGCGCGGGTTGGCGAACGGCTTGTCGCCCGCCTCCACCAGGCGTGCGTTCAGCCCCTCGAACGCCTCCATCGGGAAGTAGACCTCGCCCCGGATCTCCACCAGGTCCGGGACGCGGTCGCCCTTGAGGCGGTCGGGGATGTCCGCGATGGTGCGGACGTTGGGCGTGATGTCCTCGCCGGTGCGGCCGTCGCCTCGGGTGGCGGCGCGGGTCAGCCGCCCGTGCTCGTACGTCAGGTTGACCGCGAGGCCGTCGACCTTCAGCTCGCACAGGTAGTGGTAGCGGGCGGTGCCGACGTCCTTGGCGACGCGGTCGGCCCAGGCGGCCAGCTCCTCGTCGTCGAACGCGTTGTCCAGCGACAGCATCCGTTCGCGGTGCTCGACCGCGGTGAAGTCCGTCTCGTACGCCCCCGCCACCTTCTGGGTCGGGGAGTCCGGGGTGCGCAGCTCCGGGTACTCCTCCTCCAGGACCTCGAGACCGCGCAGCAGCTTGTCGAACTCGCCGTCACTGATGACCGGCTGGTCCTTCACGTAGTACCGGAACCGGTGCTCCTCGACCTGCTCGGCGAGGAGCGCGTGCTTCTCCCGTGCTTCCGCGGGCACCACGTCGTTCTGTTCGCCAGCCACTGTCATGTCCTCCCGTTTCCCGTCTTCCCCGTCACTCAGGGTTGTCCGCGAGCGATCTCGCCGCCCGGACGCAGTGGGCGAGCGCCGCGCGGGCATACGCCGGCGAGGCGCCCGCCAGCCCGCACGCCGGGGTGATCACGACGGACTCGGCGAGAGTCCCCGGATGCAGCCCCAGCCTGCGCCACAACGTCCTGACACCCATGACGCTACCGGCAGGGTCCGACAATGGGCCGTCGGTGCCGCCGACCACTCCGGCGAACAGCCGGGTGCCGCCCTCCACCGCCTCACCGATCACCTCGTCGTCACGCTCGGTGAGCAGGGAGAAATCGAACGAGACGGCTGCGGCACCGGCCCGGCGCAGCAGGGCGAACGGCACGTCGGGGGCACAGGAGTGGACCGCGACCGGGCCGTCGTGGACCGCGATCACCTCGCGCAGCGTCGACTCGACGACCTGCCGGTCGACGGCCCGGTGGGTGCGGTAGCCGCTGGCGGTCCTGATCTGCCCACGCAGGACGGCGGTGAGGGAGGGCTCGTCGAGCTGGAGCAGGATCCGCGCGCCCGGCACCCGGCGGCGCACGTCCGCCAGATGGCCGCGCAGGCCCTCCGCGAGCGACCCGGCCAGGTCGCGGCAGGCGCCGGGGTCGCCGAGCGCGGCCTCGCCGCCGCGCAGCTCCAGGGCGGCGGCGAGCGTCCACGGCCCGACCGCCTGGACCTTGAGCGGACCCTCGTACCCCTGGGTGAACTCCTCCAGGGCGTCCAGGTCCTCGCCCAGCCAGGAGTGGGCCCGGCGGGTGTCGCGGCCCGGCCGGTCGCCGAGCCGCCAGCCGCTGGGCTCCACGCGCGCGTACATCTCGACGAGCAGTCCGGCGGTGCGCCCGATCATGTCGGCGCCGGGGCCGCGGGCGGGGAGCTCCGGCAGGAACGGGAAGTCGCCCGCGGAGCCCTCGGCGCCGATGAGGGAGCCGGTGACGGTCTTGGCGGCCTCGCGCGCGTCGCCGCCGGGCAGGGAGCCGACGCCGGTGGCGGCGCCCCAGGGGAAGTCGCTGGCGGTGTCGCTCATCGGCCCGGCCGCACCGTCAGGTCGTTGACCTCGGCGTCGCGCGGCAGGTCGAGCGCCATCACGATCGTGGTCGCCACCGACTCGGGGTCGATGTACTTCGCCGGGTCGTACTCCCTGCCCTCCTGCGAGTGCACCTTGGCCTGCATGGGGCTGGCGGTGCGCCCCGGGTAGACGGAGGTGACGCGCACCCCGCCCGCGTGCTCCTCCTGGCGCAGCGAGTCGGCGAGCGCCTTGAGGCCGTGCTTGGAGGCGGCGTAAGCGCCCCACTCGGCGTGGGCGTTGAGCCCGGCGCCGGAGTTGACGAACAGGACGTGCCCGCGGGCCGCGCGCAGGTGCGGGAGGAAGAGACGGGTGAGCTCGGCGGGCGAGATCAGGTTCGCGTTGAGCTGCTGGTGCCAGGTCCTGGGGCGGAGCTCGGCGACCGGGCCGAGGTCGACGACGCCCGCGATGTGCAGGAGGGAGTCGAGGTGGTCCGGCATCGGCTGCATGCCGAGCGACTTGGAGATGCGGTCCGGGTCGGCGAGGTCGGCGACGAGCGTGCGGGCGCCGGGGAAGAGGGCCGCGAGTTCCTTGGCGCGTCCGGCGTCGCGGGCGAGCAGGACGAGTTCGTCGCCCCGGTCGTGCAGCCGTCGCGCGACCGCCGCGCCGATGCCGGAGCCTGCCCCAGTGATCAGGTGTGTAGCCATACCCGCCATGCTCGCACTACCGCACCCCTGCCGACTCCTCCAGGTAGGCGAGGGCCCCGACACCGTCCTCCGCGAAGAAGACCAGCTCAGTGAGGGGCATCGGCAGGAAGCCCTCGTCCTCCATGCGGCGGAACTGCTCCTTGAGGCCGTCGTAGAACCCCGCGGTGTTCAGCAGCACCACCGGCTTGGTGTGCTTGCCGTGCTTCTTCAGCTCCAGGATCTCGGTGGCCTCGTCGAGTGTCCCGGTGCCGCCGACCATGATCACGACGGCGTCGGCCTTCTCCAGCAGCAGCGCCTTGCGCTCGGCGAGGTCCCGGGCGAAGAGCATCTCGTCGGCGTTCTCGCGGGCCGAGACGGCGAGGAAGTCGACGGAGACCCCGACCAGCCGTCCGCCCGCCTCCTGCACGCCGTCCGCGACGACCTTCATCAGTCCGCGGTCCGAGCCGCCCCACACCAGTGTGTGGCCGCCCTTGCCGAGCAGCTCGGCGAAGTCGCGGGCGGGGCCAGTGTAGCGGTCGTCGAGGTCGGCGGCGGAGAGGAAGACGCAGATGTTCATGGCTCAACCGTACGTCGGGAGACCTCGGCCACTCGAACGGGTGAACAGTGACCCGAACGGCGAATCGGGGGAACAAGCGCCGGGCGACGGGCCGTTGAGCGGGCATGACGACGACGATGCACACGATTCTCGCCGAGCCCACCGGCGCCGCGACGCCCCCGCCGGGCCCGCCGCCGCCCTTCGACCCGGACCACCTCGTCACGGCCGAGGCCGCCGGGGAGGGCGCGCTGCGCGTCCGCGTGCTGTGGGACGGGCAGGTGCTCGCCGACAGCACCCGCCCGCTGCTGGTGCGCGAGGACGGTCTGCCCGTCCGCTACTACCTGCCGCCCGAGGACGTCCGGACGGACCTGCTGAGCCCGTCCCCCACCCGAACCACCTGTCCGTACAAGGGAGTCGCGGCCTACTGGTCGCTGCCGGACGCGCCGGACATAGCCTGGGCGTACCACGAGCCGCTGGCGGCGGTGGCGCTGATCAAGGACCATCTGTGCTTCATAGGCACGGTGACCGAAACGCCCCAGGACGCCCCGGCCTAGCCCCGGCGCGGCCCGTGCCGACCCGGCTCGGTTTCGTCCGTGCCGCCCCCGCCCGTGCCGTCCCCGCTCAGGCCGGTGCCCCGGCGCGGCGGGCGGTGGTGGCGATCGTCGCCGAGCCCACCACCCGCGTGCCGTCGTACAGCACGATCGCCTGGCCGGGTGCGACGCCGCGCACCGGCTCGGCGAAGCTCACCACCAGCTCGTCGCCCAGCAACTCGGCCGTCACCGGCGTCTCGCCGCCGTGGGCGCGCAGCTGCGCGGTGTACGTGCCGGGGCCGGCCGGGGCCCGGCCGCACCAGCGGGGCTTGATCGCGGTCAGACCGGTGACGTCCAGGGCCTCGACGGGGCCGACGGTGACGGTGTTGTTCACCGGGGAGATGTCCAGGACGTAGCGGGGCTTGCCGTCGGCGGCCGGGTGGCCGATGCGCAGACCCTTGCGCTGGCCGATGGTGAAGCCGTACGCACCCTCGTGGCTGCCGACCTTGGTGCCGGACTCGTCGACGATGTCGCCCTCGGCCCTGCCCAGCCGCTTGGCCAGGAAGCCCTGGGTGTCGCCGTCGGCGATGAAGCAGATGTCGTGGCTGTCCGGCTTCTTGGCGACGGCCAGGCCCCGGCGCTCGGCCTCGGCGCGGATCTCGTCCTTGGTGGTGAGGGTGTCCCCGAGCGGGAACATCGCGTGGGCGAGCTGCTTCTCGTCCAGGACGCCGAGGACGTAGGACTGGTCCTTGGCCATGTCGCTGGCGCGGTGCAGCTCGCGGCTGCCGTCCTCGTTGAGGACGACCGTGGCGTAGTGGCCGGTGCACACGGCGTCGAAGCCCAGGGCCAGGGCCTTGTCGAGCAGCGCGGCGAACTTGATCTTCTCGTTGCAGCGCAGACACGGATTGGGGGTGCGACCCGCCTCGTACTCGGCGACGAAGTCCTCGACCACGTCCTCGCGGAAACGCTCCGCGAGGTCCCAGACATAGAAGGGAATGCCGATGACATCAGCGGCGCGACGGGCGTCGCGGGAGTCCTCGATCGTGCAGCAGCCCCGCGCGCCGGTGCGGAAGGACTGCGGGTTCGCGGACAGGGCGAGGTGGACGCCGGTGACGTCGTGGCCCGCCTCGGCGGCCCGGGCGGCGGCGACGGCCGAGTCGACGCCTCCGGACATGGCGGCGAGCACACGGAGGGGGCGCGGGGGTGTCTTCGTCATAGCACCCACCAGGGTACGTGCCGCGTGGGGCGGACGGCTCGCGAGTATCCCGGCGCGGGGTCCGGGGCGGCCCGCGCCCCGCGCCCCCGGCCGGACGGCGGCCCGGCCGCCTCCGTCAGCTCAGCCCCGCCGACCTGGCCCGTTCCACCGCCGGACCGATGGCCGCCGCCACGGCCTGGACGTCGGCTTCGGTGGAGGTGTGGCCCAGGGAGAAGCGCAGGGTGCCCCGGGCCAGGTCGGGAGGTGTGCCCGTGGCGAGCAGGACATGACTGGGCTGGGCCACGCCCGCCGTGCAGGCCGAGCCGGTGGAGCACTCGATGCCCTGGGCGTCCAGGAGCAGCAGCAGGGAGTCGCCCTCGCAGCCGGGGAAGGTGAAGTGCGCGTTCGCGGGGAGACGGCCCCCGGGGGCCGGGTCGCCGCCGAGGATCGCCTGCGGGACCGCCTCGCGGACCGCTTCGACCAGCCGGTCGCGCAGCCCGCCGACCTCGCGCGCGAAGTCGGCGCGGCGCTCGGCGGCCAGCCGCCCCGCCACGGCGAACGCGGCGATGGCGGGGACGTCGAGCGTGCCGGAGCGGACATGGCGCTCCTGGCCGCCGCCGTGCAGTACGGGAACGGGGGTGTACTCACGGCCGAGGAGCAGCGCCCCGATGCCGTACGGGCCGCCGATCTTGTGGCCCGAGACGGTCATCGCGGCGAGGCCGGAGGCGGCGAAGTCGACGTCGAGCTGGCCCACCGCCTGGACCGCGTCGGCGTGCAGGGGCACGTCGAACTCCCGGGCCACGGCGGCGAGTTCGGCCACCGGCAGGACCGTGCCGATCTCGTTGTTGGCCCACATCACGGTGGCCAGGGCCACGTCGGAGGGGTTGCGCGCGATCGCGTCGCGCAGGGAGTCGGGGTGCACCCGCCCGTAGCGGTCGACGGGGAGGTACTCGACGGTCGCGCCCTCGTGCTCGGCGAGCCAGTGCACCGCGTCGAGCACGGCATGGTGCTCGACGGGGCTGGCCAGGACCCGGACCCTGCGCGGGTCTGCGTCGCGGCGGGCCCAGTACAGGCCCTTGACGGCGAGGTTGTCGGCCTCGGTGCCGCCGGCCGTGAAGACGACTTCGCTGGGCCGGGCGCCGAGTGCCTCGGCGAGCTCCTCTCGGGCCTCCTCGGCGGTACGGCGGGCCCGGCGGCCGGCGGCGTGCAGCGAGGACGCGTTGCCGGTGGCGGTGAGCTGGGCGGTCATCGCCTGGACCGCCTCCGGGAGCATCGGAGTGGTCGCGGCGTGGTCGAGGTAAGCCATGGTGGGCCCGATTCTACGAGCCACCGGGACGGGCCTCAGGCGCCGAGCCCCCAGGAGACGGTCCCGTCGGCCATGACCAGGGCCGCGAGCACCACGAGATCGGCGAGGCCGAGGGCGAGTCCGAGCCAGGCGCGGCCCCGCCGGACGGTGCCGTACCGCAGGGCGAGACCGGCGAGCACGACGGCCATCGGGCCGAGTACGACGTTCATGACCAGCAGTCCGAGCAGTCCGAGGACGAAGGAGGCGACGGCCATGCCGTCGGCGTCCTTGTCACGGACACGGCGGCGGTTCAGGACGAGATCCATGGTCAGGCCCTTCGGTGCGACGAGATGCGTTCACGTACGGCGAAGACGATCAGCCAGAGCCCGATGGCGCCGGCGACGGCCAGGGTGACCGGGAGCGGAAGGTGCGCCGCTGAGCCCAGCACGACCCCCAGCAGGAGGAGGGCTGCGACGAGGAAAAGCATGGGTGCCTCTCAAGTCGGTTTCGGAGTACGACTGTTAACTGACTACCCAGTCTAGCCTTTTCAAAATCAGCGAACGGTTGTTTACTGAGTGGAATGAGCCACACTCTCGGGATCCGCCAGGCCCAGAAGCAGAAGACGCGTCAGGCGCTCCTGGACGCCGCCCTCGTTCTGCTGGAGCACCAGAGCCTCAGCAGCCTGGGGCTTCGTGAGGTCACCCGGGCCGTGGGGGTCTCCCCCGCCGCCTTCTACCGGCACTTCAAGGACATGGCCGACCTCGGGGTGGCGCTGGTCGAGGGGGCGCTCGGGAGTCTGCACGAGACGATCCGGGCGGTGATGGTGACCACCGGGGAGAGCGAGGAGCGCATCGACCGCGCGGTGTCGCTGATCGCCGCGCATGTGCGGGCGCATCCGGCGCATGTCCGCTTCATCGCGCGCGAGCGGCACGGCGGGGTGGCGCCGGTGCGCGCGGCCATCGGCGTGCAGCTCCGGCGGTTCGGCGAGGAGGTGGCGGCGGCGCTGGGGACGGATCCGGAGTCGGCGGGGTGGAGCCGGGGGGATCTGCGGATGCTGGCCGGGGTGTACGTCGATCACATGGTGATGACGGCCTCCGCGATCCTGGAGGCGGGGGCGGGGGCCGCGTGCGACGGGGAGGAGGCGGTCACGCTCGCCGAGGAGGCGGTCATCGCGACCGCGCGGCGGCAGTTGCGGCTGGTGACGCTGGGGCGTCGGCACTGGCTGGACTGAGGTGGGCTGCGTCTACGTCTACGTCTGCGGGCCTGTGGGGGTCGCTCGCGCGGTTCCCCGCGCCCCCGAGGGAGTCCGGCCACAGCCGGAGAACCCGGCTCGGCCCCGGACCACCGGGGCGCGGGGAACTGCGCGACCAGCCATGGACAACCCGCACCCAAACCCCGCGCCCCAGCGGCGCGAGCTAGCGCTGGGCCCTCGCCAGTTGGCGGGACTGGGCCACCAGGCGGTCCGTGCTGTCCCAGACCTCGGCGTCCTCCTCCAGGAAGCCGCCCGCCAGGTTGCGTGTGGTGATGGAGACCCGCAGCGGGCCCGGGGCCGGGCGGCAGCGGATGTGGACGGTGAGCTCGACCGTGGGGGTCCAGCCCGTCAGGCCCATCTCGAACGCGGTGGGAGGCAGTGCGTCGACCGCGAGCAGCAGCGAGTACGGATCGGCGTCGCGGCCGTCGGCCAGGCCGAACCAGCCGCGCATCTCGCCCTTGCCGGAGGGAGCGCCGACCGCCCAGCCGAGCGTGGTCGGGTCCAGCTTCAGCATCAGCCGGTCGGTGATGGCCGAGCTGCCGGGGATCGGCGCGGGGCCGTCGGCCGGGCCGAGGCAGTGCTCGATCGGCGGGATCACCGGCGGCTTGGCGGTGGTGCGTACGTCGTCCGGGAGCGCGTCCAGGTCGCCGTACGAGGCGAGGACGCGGATGCGCTCGACCTCGGCGCCGTTCTCGTCGTACTGGAAGAGCGAGGCCTGGCCGGTGGAGAGCGTACGGCCGGTGCGCACGCGCTGGGTGCGCACGACGGCCGGGCCCGGGGCCGAGGGCGTGAGGTAGTGGGCCGTCACGCTGAACGGGTCCGCGTGCGGGAGCGCCTGACCGAGTGTGCGGCCGAGGAGGGCGAGGAGGTAGCCGCCGTTCACGGCGTGGATGATCGTCCATCCGGCCGAGAGATGGGCGTCGTAGACGCCGTCTTCGTCCGCGCGCGGGGTGACGGCGGTGTCCCGGTCGAACTCGCTGTCCCCGATCGTTGCCTGTGCCATGCGGACACGGTACACGGGTACGTTACTGAGCGGTAGCTTTTTTTCTCATCGGGCGGCCGCCGCGCCTCTCCTCTCCTACTCTTCCGCCGTCGCGCTCCTCCTGTTCCACGCCCTCGGTGCGCGCCAGTGGTAGTGCATCGCCGCCAGACGCAGCAGGAACGCGGCGACCACGGCGAAGCCGCTGGTCAGGGCGTTCAGGGTGTCGAAGCGGATGCACAGGGCCACGATCGTGGCGCCCACGATCGCCGGCACCGCGTAGAGATCGCGGTCCCAGCGGAGCAGCGAGGGGACCTCGTTGGCCAGGACATCGCGCAGCACACCGCCGCCGACCGCCGTGGCCAGGCCCAGGGCGGCGGAGGAGGTGAGGCCGAGCCCGTAGTCGTACGCCTTCGTCGTGCCCGTGACACAGAACAGCCCGAGGCCCGCCGCGTCGAAGACGTTGACGGCGCGCTGGGTGCGCTCGACCTGGGGGTGGAGGAAGAAGACCAGCACGGCGGCGAGCAGCGGGGTGATGAAGTAGCCGAGATCGCTGAATGCGGCGGGCGGCACCGCGCCGATGATCAGATCCCGGAACAGCCCTCCGCCCAGCGCGGTGACCTCGGCCAGGACCGCGATGCCGAACACGTCGAAGTTCTTGCGCACGGCGAGCAGCGCGCCGGAGATCGCGAAGACGAAGATCCCGACGAGGTCCAGGGAATGCTGGACGGAAGGGGTGAACAGTTCGTGGAGCACCCGACATTTTTACCCCGCCGCGTTTCACCGCCCGAACGTGCCGGGTGCTCCACTCGTCCACCGGGCCCGTTGGGCTACCGGGCCGGCTCGCCTACCAGGCCGGCTTGCCCGTCGTGTAGATCCACTTCTGGAAGAGGTCGTCCAGCTGCTGTCCGGAGATCTTCTCGGCCAGCGCGACGAACTGGGCGGTGTCCGCGTTGCCGTACCGGTGCAGCTTCGTCCAGGCCGGCAGCAGCTTGAAGAATGCCGTGTCGCCGATGCGCTCGCGCAGCGCCTGGAGCGTCAGCGCCCCGCGCCGGTAGACGGCCCCCGCGAACATCGTGTCGCGCTGCGGGTCCGCGACCTCCCGCTGCCAGAACGGGTCGGTGGCCGGCACCCGGTTGTAGTAGGCGCGGGCCAGGTCGTGGGCGGTGCCGCGCCCCTTGTGCTCCTCCCACAGCCACTGCGCGTAGCTGGCGAAGCCCTCGTTGAGCCAGATGTCCTTCCACTGCGCCACCGAGACCGAGTCCCCGAACCACTGGTGGGCGAGCTCGTGGACGATCGTGGTCTCGTTGCGCACCGCCGAGTACGCGGGCTTGGACTGCACTTCGAGCGAGAAGCCCGCCTGCGGCATGTCGTCGACGATCGCGCCCGTCTCCTCGAACGGGTACGGGCCGAAGACCTGGGACCAGTAGTCGGTGGCCTCGGCGGTGACGGCGTACACGTCGACCTGGTTCTGGCCCTTGAGGACGGGGTCGATGGCCACGTAGATCGGCGTCCCGGCCGGGGTCCTGCCGGTCGTCACGTCGAACTTGCCGATGGTCGCCGTGGCCAGGTAGGTCGCCATCGGCCGGTTCTCGCGCCAGTGGAAGTACGAGCGGTCGCCCCGGTCGTACGAGGAGAGCAGGCGGCCGTTGGAGACGCCGGTCAGGCCCTTGGGCGCGTCGATGCGGATGTCGTAGGTGGCCTTGTCGGAGGGGTGGTCGCTGGAGGGGAACCAGGTGGAGGCGGCGTTCGGCTCGCAGGCCACGAAGACGCCGTCCTTGGTCTTCATCCAGCCGTAGTCGGAGCCGAAGACGATGGGACCGTTGAGCGCGACGGGCACTCCGCCGTAGCCGACGGAGACCTCGAACTCGCTGCCTTTCCGCAGCTTGTGACGGGGCGTCACCACAATCTCGTCGCCGTCGCGGGTGAAGTCAGCCGGTCTGCCGTTCACCCGTATCGCGTCGACCGTGAGCTTCTGGAGGTCGAGGTGGAAGCTGGTGAGTGTCTGGGTGGCGCGGGCGGTGATCGTCGTATGCCCGTCGAGCCGGCCGGAATCCGGTTGGTAGCTGACACCGAGGTCGTAGTGGAGAGCGTCGAAGCCGCCGTTGCCGAGGTCGGGAAAGTAGGGGTCGCCGATCCCGGCGGCGCCGGGCGAGCCGCCGCCGGGTGCGGCGGCGATGGTGAAGGCCGAGGCCGCCGCGGTGGCCAGGGCGAGCAGCCGTGAGGTACGACGTGCCGAACGGGAGAGTGCCATGGGTCTGCCCTTCGAACGCGTTTCCGTGCGTACGGACAGGCAGACTCTGCACTCTCCCGTTTCGGCGTGAACATGACTTTACCGAACCGTCATGCGTTACTTGTCGGTTGACTCCTGAACGGGGGCATCCGGTCCGGCCGCGCCGCCGGGAGTCTCCGTGGACCCGGCGGTCTCGGCGGGCCCGGCAGCCTCGGTGGCCGACGCGGCCTCAGGGGTCGCGGTGGCCTTCGCGGTCGCCGCGGCCTCAGGGGTCGCGGTGGCCTTCGTGGTTGCCGGGGCCTCAGGGGTCGCCGCGGCTTCAGCCGCAGCCGGCTCAGTCGGCTCCGTCGCGGTCTGAGCGGCCTCGTCCTTCGTTCCCGACAGCTCGACCGACTCCCGTGCCTGCGGCAGCACCGCCTCGCCCGGGACCTGGTCCGGGGCGTTCTCCGGGTGGTGGCAGGCCACCTGGTGGCCGGTCTTGAGGGCGATCAGCGGCGGCTCCTGCGTCTTGCAGACCTCCGTCGCCTTCCAGCAGCGGGTGTGGAAGCGGCAGCCGCTCGGCGGCGAGATGGGCGAGGGCACATCTCCCTTGAGCAGGATGCGCTCGCTCTTGACGCCCTTGCGCTTGGGGTCCGGCACCGGCACCGCGGAGAGCAGCGCCTTGGTGTACGGGTGCATGGGGGCGGCGTACAGCGACTTGCGGTCGGCGAGCTCCACGATCTTGCCGAGGTACATCACCGCGATCCGGTCCGAGACGTGCCGGATGACCGACAGGTCGTGGGCGATGATCACGTACGTGAGGCCCAGCTCGCTCTGGAGGTCGTCCAGGAGGTTGACCACCTGTGCCTGGATCGACACGTCGAGCGCCGAGACCGGCTCGTCCGCCACGACCAGCTTCGGGTTGAGCGCGAGCGCGCGGGCGATGCCGATGCGCTGGCGCTGGCCGCCGGAGAACTCGTGCGGATAGCGGTTGTAGTGCTCGGGGTTGAGGCCCACCAGCGCCATCAGCCGCTGGACCTCCTTCTTCACCCCGCCCTCGGGCGTGACGCCCTGGAGCCGGAAGGGGGTGGAGACGATCCCGCCGATGGTGTGGCGCGGGTTCAGCGAGCCGTACGGGTCCTGGAAGATCATCTGCATGTCGCGCCGGAGCGGACGCATCTTCCCGGCCGACATGTGCGTGATGTCGTGGCCCTCGAACTCGACCTTGCCGCCGGTCGGTTCGAGCAGCCGGGTCACCAGCCGGCCCATCGTCGACTTGCCGCAGCCCGACTCGCCCACCACGCCGAGGGTCTCACCCGGCATGACGTCGAAGGAGACGCCGTCGACCGCCTTGACCGCGCCGGTCTGCCGCCCGAGCAGCCCCTTCTTGATGGGGAAGTGCTTGGTGAGCCCCTCCACCCGCAGGAGCGGCTCGGGCGAGGTGGCCGACTGCTCCGGGATCGCCTTCTCGGTGCCCTCGGTGCCCGGGGCGGGCTTCTTCTCGCTCTCGCTCACAGCTTCGGCGCAATCTCTTCGGTCCAGATACGGGTCCGCTCCTCCTGCGACATGTGGCAGGCCGAGAAGTGCCCTTCGGCGTCGTCCCACTGCTTGAGCTCGGGACGCACGGTGCGCGTGACGTTGTCCTTGGGGAGGTCCGCGTACGGGCAGCGCGGGTTGAAGGCGCAGCCGGACGGCACGTTGATCAGCGACGGCGGCGAGCCCTTGACGGGGATCAGCCGGTCGGTCTCCTCGCGGTCGATGCGGGGCATCGACCCCAGCAGACCCCAGGTGTAGGGGTGCTGGGGCTCGTAGAAGACCTTCTCGGCGGGGCCGCGCTCGATGCACCGGCCGCCGTACATCACCAGGAGGTCGTCCGCCATCTCGGCGACCACCCCGAGGTCGTGCGTGATCATGATGACCGCGGAGCCGAACTCCTTCTGCAGGTCCCGGATGAGGTCCAGGATCTGCGCCTGCACGGTGACGTCCAGGGCGGTGGTCGGCTCGTCCGCGATCAGCAGCTCCGGGTTGTTGACCAGCGCCATCGCGATCATCGCGCGCTGGCGCATACCGCCGGAGAACTCGTGCGGGTAGGAGTCCACGCGCTTGCCGGGCTCGGGGATGCCGACCCGGTCGAGCATCTCGATGGCGCGGGTCTTCGCGGCCTTCTTGGAGACCTCGTTGTGGACCCGGTAGGCCTCCACGATCTGCGCGCCGACCGTGTAGTACGGGTGCATCGCCGAGAGCGGGTCCTGGAAGATCATGGCCATCTTCCGGCCGCGCAGCCGCCGTACGTGGTCGGGGTCGGCGCCGATCAGCTCCTCGCCGTCCAGCCAGACCTCGCCGGAGATCTGGGCGTTGGCGCTGCGGTGCAGCCCCATCACGCCGAGCGAGGTCACCGACTTGCCGGAGCCGGACTCGCCCACGATGCCGAGGGTCTTGCCGGGCTTGATGTCGAAGCTGACCCCGTCGACGGACTTGACCAGGCCATCGTCGGTGTTGAAGTGGATGCGCAGGTCCCGTACGGAGAGGAAGGCCTCCCCGGCGTCGGCGGGGCGCTCGGCCACCGGCTCGCCGACGGCCGCGCCGGTCTTGTTCAGGTCGCTCACGAGAGCCTCACCCTGGGGTCGATCGCGGCGTACACCAGGTCCACCAGCAGATTGCAGAGAACGATGAAGAAGGCGGCGACCAGGGTCACGCCCATCACGACCGGGAGGTCGTTGTTGCGGACGCCGTCGACCGCGTAGAAGCCGAGGCCCGGGAAGGAGAAGACCTGCTCGGTGATGACCGCGCCGCCGATCAGCAGACCGAAGTCCATGCCGAAGATGGTGACGATCGGGGTGAGCGCGGCACGCAGGCCGTGCTTGCCGATGACGGTCCGCTCCCGCAGGCCCTTGGCACGGGCGGTGCGGATGTAGTCCTCCCCCATGGTCTCCAGCATTCCGGCCCGGGTGAGCCGGGCGTAGAGCGCGGAGTAGAGGAAGGCGAGGCTGCACCAGGGGATGAGCAGGTTCCAGGCCCACTCGGCCGGATTGTCCATGAACGGCACATAGTGCACGCCGGACCAGATGGGCCATTGGACCGTGAACAGTCCCTGGCCCAGCATCCCGGTGAAGAAGATCGGGAGGGACACGCCCGCGAGGGCGATGGCCATGAAGAAGCGGTCCATGAACGATCCCCGCTTGAGGGCGGAGACGACACCGACCGCCACACCGGAGGTCAGCCAGATGACGGCCGCACCGATGGCGAGCGAGAAGGTGACCGGGATGCGGTCGGTCAGCTGCGGCCAGACCTCGACGTGGTTCTTGAACGAGTAGCCGAAGCAGGGGGCGTTGCAGACCGAGGCGTCGGGACCGAACTGGTAGGTCGCGCCGACGAAGATCTGCTTGATGAAGTGCCAGTACTGCTCGTAGAGCGGTTGATCGAACCCGAGGTTCTTCTTCACCGCGGCGATCGCACCGGCATTGGCGTCCTTGCCCACGTACTGGGCGGCCAACTGGTCCATCGTCTGGCCGGCCAGCCGGGGCACCAGGAAGTAAATCGCGAAGGTGACCGCGCTGACGATCAGCAGCAGGACCACCGCGCCGAAAGCGCGTCGGATGATGTACGCAGCCACAGCTGTCCGGCAACCGGTGCCCGCCAGGCCGGGGGTCTTCCCGACCCGGCGGGCACCGGAGCCTTCACCTGCCTTTCAAAGAACTCGGGGGCTCAGCCGCTTTACTTGGAGGAACCCATCAGCAGGTAGTCGTACATACCGAGGTACGCCTGGGTGACCGTGACGTTCGTCGCGGACGTCGGGCGGAACAGCAGGTTCTTGCGGTAGATCAGCGGAACGGCGGAGGCGTTCTCGGCGACCATCTTGTCGATGTCGCCCCAGGCCTTCTCACGGGCGGTCTTGTCCGTGTTGGAGATGGCGTCGTTCAGCGCCTTGTTGATCGCCGGGTCGTTCAGTTCCTGGACGTTGTTGCCACCGGACGGCTTGATGGCCGAACCGTTGATGATCTGGTCCAGGAAGCCGAAGCCGGTCGGCCAGTCGGCACCCCACGCGGTCATGATCATGCCGAGCTTGTGGTCGTGCACGTACTGCGGGTTGCCGGCGAAGTTCTGGAAGTACTTGCCCGCGGGGAAGGACTTGATCTCCGCGTTGATGTTGAGCTTCTTCAGCGACGCCTGGACCGCGGTGGCCATGGCCATCTCGGACGGGCGGTCGGAGCGGGCCGTCAGGTTCGTGGAGAACCCGTTCGGCTGGTTGCACTGCTTGAGCTCGTCCTTGGCCTTGGCCTCGTCGCCCTTGTCACCAGGGGTCTCGTACAGGTTGAACTTGGCGTAGCCGTTGACCGACGGCGGCAGCAGCGTCGAGGCGACGTCACCCTTGGGCGCGCCACCCGCGGCGGCCTGGATCGACGCCTTGTCGATGCCCCACTGCACGGCCTTGCGGCAGTGGATGTTGTCGAACGGGGCGACGTTCACGTTCAGACCGATGTACGAGGTCGCGCCGGCGTACGAACCGTCCGTCTGCGACTTGTACTTCGGGCTGGTGAGGACCTTCGGCTGGGTCTGCGGGGAGACACCGGTGCCGGCCGCGTCGGCGGTCAGGTTGTCGGCGAGCAGGTCGTTGTCGACCGTGACCGCGTTGACCTTGAACCGGATGCTGATCTTGTCCGGCAGGGCCGGGCGGTTCGGGTCGGTCTTCGGGTCCCACTGCGGGTTGCGGACGAGGGTCGCGCCCTTGCCCTCCTCGTAGGACTCGAACTTGTACGGGCCGGAGGAGATGATGTGCTGGACGTAGGTCGCGCCCTTGTCCTTGTCCCTCGGCACCGGCGCCGTCTGCGAGAACGTCGCCAGGTAGTCGAAGTCCGCGAAGGCGTCCTTCAGCTTGAAGACGATGGTGGAGTCGTCCGGGGTCTCGATGGACGCGATGCCCTTGGGGTCCTTGTTCTTGTACGGACCCTCGTACTTGTCGCCACCCTCCAGGTGGGACTTGAAGTACGTCGGGCCGTTGGACAGGGCCTCGGGGGCGAAGTTCGAGCGCTCGACGGCGTACTTGACGTCCTTCGAGGTGATCGGCGTGCCGTCCTCGAACTTCAGGCCCTTCTTCAGGGTGTACGTCCAGGTCTTCGCGTCGGCGCTGGGCTTGCCGAGCGACTCCGCGAGGTCCGGGACCACGGTCAGGCCGTCCTTGCCGGCGGCCGGCTTGAACGTGGTGAGCGTACGGCCGTACAGGCGGGAGAAGTTCTGCACCCAGCCGTAGTACGTGTTGCCCGGGTCCATCGAGTCCGGGACGTCCGACATGGCGTAGGTGGCGGTGCCACCCTTCTTGTCGGACTTGTTCACGATCTGGCTGAGCGCGGCGTCGGTGACCGACTTACCGCCGCCGCTGCCCTTGTCGTCCTTGGAGTCGTTGCACGCGGTGGCCCCCAGTGTCAGCGCCACGGCGGTAGCGATCAGAACGGTCGCTTTTCTCGTCTTCACCTGAGGAATGCCCCCTCTATGGATGGTTGCGGCAGATGTGTCGTTGTGTGGCAGGTGCCGCGTGCTTACTTGCCTCGCGGGTCGAGGGCGTCTCGCAGCCCGTCGCCCAGCAGGTTGAACGCCAGGACCGTGATGAAGATGGCCAGGCCCGGCACGATCATGTACTGCGGGTCCGCCTCGTAGAGGTCGGTCGCGGTGGAGAGCATTCCGCCCCACGATGCCTGCGGCGGCGAGATGCCGACGCCGAGGAAGCTGAGTCCGGCCTCGAACAGGATGTTCGTGGGGATCAGGAGCGTGGCGTAGACCAGGATCGGAGCCACCAGGTTCGGCAGCAGCTCCCTGATCAGGATGAACGGACCGCGGGCGCCGAGGCTCTTGGCCGCCTCGACGAACTCGCGTTCGCGCAGGCTGAGCGTCTGGGCCCGGACGATACGGCCCATGTAGGGCCAGCTGAAGAAGCCGATCACGAAGATCAGCACGCTGATCCTCAGTGGCAGCCCGGTCAGTCCGAACGCCCCGTCCTGGAGCGACGCGGAGATCGAGATGGCGAAGAGCAGGAGCGGGAACGCCAGGAAGACGTCCATCGCACGGCTGATCAGGGTGTCCGCCCAGCCGCCGTAGAACCCTGCCGTGACGCCCATGATCACGCCGATGACGACCGAGAGCAGCGTGGCGCCGCCCGCGACGAGCAGCGACACCCAGGAGCCCTCGATGATGCGGGACAGGATGTCGCGCCCGTACTGCGGGTCGACACCCAGCGGGTGCTCCCAGCTCATGCCGCCCCAGGCTCCCTTGGGAGCCAGCAGGGCCGGGTCGATCAGGTCCTGGTGGAACTCGTTCGGGTCGAGCCCGAACGCCCACTGGATCGGCTTGGAGAGAACGGCGAGCAGGACGAGCAGGACGACGACGACGCCACCGGCGACCGCGAGTTTGTCGCGCTTGAAGCGCGTCCAGGCGATCTGTCCGAGTGAACGGCCCTCGATCTGGCTCTGCTTGGCCCCCGTGAGTACTGCCTCCGGCGGCACCTCGGCAGCCGATCCGGTGGTCTCGAGCGGTGCGGTCACAGTGCCTCTGACCCCTCCCGGCCGGCGGATGGCCGGCCCGTACCAGCCGCTGTGGCGGCTTGTTCCATCAGGTGGTGCGGTGATCTGCGACGGGCCGAACCGGCCCTTGTTAGCCGGGAGTCTTCAACGCGTTCGCGATCACCCGCCAGACCTGACGGTGAATGGTTGCCTAAACGTGATGCGGTCAGATGACTTCCGTTATGCGGACGGTGTGATCGTCTGAGCGGACCAGTCGTGTACTAACCGACCAGATCGGTCATGTCGCCCAACTGCCCTGATGAACTGGCGAATTGGGTGGACCAGTGGGCGGCAACCGGGACAGGCGCGACTGTTGGGTACGTGTGGGGCGTGTGCGGCTTGTGCGACTTGTGGGTGGCGTCAGTAGGCGCGCGGGGCGGCCGGCGGATAGCCGTACCCGCCGGCGGGGGCCGCCGGGGCGGAGTGCGCCTCGCGGTCGTAGAAGGCCCGGCCCCGGGCGCGCAGCCACATCCCGACCGGGTCGTACTCGTCGGAGAGGGCGACGGTGGAGACCGGCAGCCCCTCGGGGACGGCGGCGACCGACTGCTGCATCATCGCGCGCACCGCGTCGACGGACCGCGGCCCGGTGTCGTAGAGGTCGAGGCCGATGGCCAGGTACGGGGTGCCGAGCGCGGGCTGCACCCAGGCGCGGCGCAGCGCCCGCACGGCGGGGGTGCGGTGCGCGTGCTGTGCGAGCAGGGCGTAGAACTGCGGGATCTCCACGGCCGGTTCGGTGATCCGCAGCGGACCGGCCGGCATCCGGTCCAGGCCGGTGGCGATCCGGCGCAGATCCGGCCACGGGATGCCGACCCCGCCGCCCGGGGCGTGCGGGTTGAGCCAGATCCCGTACCGGTCGGGGTAGAGGGCGCGGGCGATGTCCCGGCCGGTGACCACCTCGTGGGCCCGGTTCCAGCCACTGGCGGAGAGCTCCTGGGCGGAGGTCACACAGGGGGCGTACGCGACCCCGTCGACCTCCATGTTCCCGTACTGCGCGTCGGGGGCGCCGGGGCCGCCGTGCCACAGCAGCATCCACAGCCGGCCGGAGGAGGGGTCGGCGAGGGCGTGCAGCAGCGCCTCGTACGCGTCGTAGCGTCCGGGGGCCACCTGGCGCAGCATGTGCTCGACCTGCCCGGCCGCCGCGGTGCCTGACGCACTCACCCTGGGTCCCGCCCCTCTTCGTTCCCCCGCGCCGCCGGCGCACAGGCGGGCGGCCGTGGGGGGTCTACGGATTATGGAACCAGCTTATGCGGGAGGACCGCGGAGCGGCCCGCGCGCGGGCGGACCGGTGCCGGGGTGCTAGGGCGTGGGCCGGGTGTAGAAGGGGCGCACCCGTTCCCGCATCCAGTCCCCCACCGGGTCCTGGGCGACGTCGAGCAGCACCAGGTTCACCGGCCAGCCGACCGGGACCCGGCCCAGCGCCCGGCCGAGCGCCTCCATGGGGGCGTTGCGCCCGGCTCCGTCCCAGGTGGCGAACTCCACGCCGATGAAGAGGGTCGGCTCGTCCCCCTCGATGGAGGCGAGCGCGCGGCGGGCGGTGCGCACCACGCCGATGGCCTCGAACTCGGCGGAGGCGGCGGTCAGGAAGTCCACCGGGTCCTCCTGCCAGTCGGGCTCGAAGAGCCGTACCCGGGCGCCGGAGGCGGGGCCGTCCAGGGCGGTGCGCCCGGTACGGCAGAGCTCGGCCACGGCGGGCGGCGGCAGCGGCACACCGACCGCGCCCTCCGGGTTCAGCGCGATGCCCAGCTGCGGCGGCAGCCCCCGGGCGAATTCGACGGCCGGCGCGATAGCGAACGACATGTGCGGGCCCACGCACTGGAGGAACTGCTGCTCGGAGCTGTAAACCGGGACGTACGGCGCGCCGTCGATCTCCATGGTGGGCAGATCGAGATCCCGGCTGTCCTGGCCGCCGCCGTTGGGCAGCGGCACCCAGACGGGGTTGCGGCCCATGACCTCTATCAGGCGCGGGCCCGCCGTCGGGTTGCCCAGGGCCGCCGCCAGAGCCTCCTCCAGCTCGTTGCCCGGCCAGCCGCCGCCGCCCTGCGGGAGCGGGTGCGGGAAGTTCATATGCCGTCCTTCGTCTTCGCGTGACTGCGGGTGTCAGTGGGGTCAGCGGGTGTTCGCGGGTGCCGTGCGGGCCGTACGGCGCCGGTCGCGCGGTCCCCGCGCCGAAACTCTAGTCCCGGCCGGGCGGCTCCCCGAAAGCGATCCGGTCCACCGCCCCGGCCGCGTCCCTGTCCAGCAGCACCGCCGACGCCACGCCCCTGGGGAGGTGGCCCGCCGCGACCGCCGCTATCAGGCGCGGCACCGCCCGGGAGTGCCGGGCGAAGGCGTACGCGGACACCTTGCGCCCGCGGGCCGCCTGCCCCGCCAGCGCCACCTCCGGGGGGACGTCGAGCAGCACCAGATGGAGGCGGCGCCCGCCCCGGGCCGCCCGGCGCGCCAGTGACCAGCGCACCCAGGCGTGGGTGCCGCAGTCGTGCACGACCAGGCCCTCTCCCGCGCGCAGCGCCCGGTGCGTCCGCAGGAAGTGGGCGACGCGGGCCACCGGGCGGTACAGCGCGTACGGCACCCCGGGCAGCCGGGCCTCCCAGGCCCTGCGGGTGTCCTGCGAGTCGATGCCGAGGCCGGGCGCGGCCTGGCGCAGCAGGGTGGTCTTGCCGCTGCCCGGCAGCCCGGAGACCACCACCACGTCCCCCGCGGCGAACCGAAGCGTGCGCGGGGTGCGTCCGGCGCGCCCGCGCAGGTCCCGCACCACGGGCGCCGCACCGGGCGCCGTGGCGCCGGGCGCCGTGGCGCGCTGCGCGGGCACCGCCGGGCCGGCCTTCGCCGCCGTGTGCCTGTGCACCGTCATCGGTCCTCCCCTGCCGGGTCGTGCGACCCTTCCCCAATGTGCGTAAAGAGATGGTAATGAGGCCTGAGCGATATGCCGTTCCGCGGAGCCGTGCAATGATGTGCCCGCCAACTGCATACCGGCCGCTTGAATCCACGCGGGAGAGTCCCCGGCAGTTCCCCCAAGGCCCCGGAAGGCCTGGTGGATCGCGGGGCGCCGAAGGAGCAAGTCCCTCCCTTGAATCTCTCAGGCCCCGTACCGCGTGGATGAGGCAGATCTGAAAAGCGGGCCGCGCGTCCCCGGACGGCGCGGCCCCACCCAAGGTGCAAGCCGGGTCTCCCGGCGAACCTCTCAGGTTCCGATGACAGATGGGGAGGATCGTCCTCGCCGTCATGCCCTGGGAGCCACACCCTCATGAGCAACCCCCGTCTCACCGCCCTTGACGCGACGCACCGTTCGCTGGGCGCGACCATGACCGACTTCGCCGGCTGGGACATGCCGCTGCGCTACGGCAGCGAGCGCGACGAGCACAACGCCGTCCGCACCAGGGCCGGTCTCTTCGACCTCTCCCACATGGGTGAGATCACCGTCACCGGCCCGGAGGCCGTCAAGGCCCTGGACTACGCGCTCGTCGGCAACATCGGCACCATCGGCGTGGGCCGCGCCCGCTACACGATGATCTGCCAGGAGGACGGCGGCATCGTCGACGACCTGATCGTCTACCGCCTCGGCGAGAGCGAGTACATGGTCGTCGCCAACGCGGGCAACGCCCAGGTCGTCCTGGACGCGGTCACCGAGCGCGCGGCCGGCTTCGACGCCGAGGTCCGCGACGACCGCGACAACTACGCGCTGCTCGCCGTCCAGGGCCCGAAGTCCCCCGGCATCCTGCAGTCGCTCACCGACGCCGACCTGGACGGCCTGAAGTACTACGCGGGCCTGCCCGGCACGGTGGCCGGCGTCCCGGCGCTGATCGCCCGTACGGGCTACACCGGTGAGGACGGCTTCGAGCTCTTCGTGGCCCCGGCCGACGCCGAGAAGCTGTGGCAGGCGCTCACCGAGGCGGGCGAGGACGCGGGCCTGGTGCCGTGCGGTCTGTCCTGCCGCGACACGCTGCGCCTGGAGGCGGGCATGCCGCTGTACGGGCACGAGCTGACCACCGCGCTGACCCCGTTCGACGCGGGGCTCGGCCGGGTCGTGAAGTTCGAGAAGGAGGGCGACTTCGTGGGGCGCGCGGCCCTGGAGGCCGCCGCCGAGCGCGCCGCCGCCAAGGCGCCGCGCAAGCTGGTGGGTCTGGTGGCCGAGGGCCGCCGGGTGCCGCGCGCCGGCTTCTCCGTGGTGGCCGGCGGCGAGACCGTCGGCGAGGTCACCTCGGGCGCCCCGTCGCCCACGCTGGGCAAGCCGATTGCCATGGCGTACGTGGACGCCGAGCACGCCGCACCGGGCACCTCCGGCGTCGGCGTGGACATTCGCGGTACGCATGAGCCGTACGAGGTCGTGGCGCTGCCGTTCTACAAGCGCCAGAAGTGACCCCTCGCACACGCACCGCATGACTTTTCCGTTCACCACCACTCCCCCTCGTACAGGAGAATTCTGGTCATGAGCAACCCCCAGCAGCTGCGCTACAGCAAGGAGCACGAGTGGCTGTCGGACGCCGAGGGCGGCGTCTCGACGGTCGGCATCACGGAGCACGCGGCCAACGCGCTCGGTGACGTGGTGTTCGTCCAGCTCCCGGCGGTCGGTGACACGGTGACCGCGGGCGAGACCTGCGGTGAGCTGGAGTCGACCAAGTCGGTCAGCGACCTCTACTCCCCCGTGACGGGCGAGGTCACCGAGGCCAACCAGGACGTCGTCGACGACCCGTCGCTGGTCAACACCGCCCCCTTCGAGGGCGGCTGGCTGTTCAAGGTGCGCGTCGCCGAGGAGCCGGGCGACCTGCTCTCCGCCGACGAGTACACCGCGTTCGCAGGCAGCTGACCACGGCGTAAGGACTGATCTTCCGATGTCGCTTCTGAACACCCCTCTTCACGAGCTCGACCCGGACGTCGCCGCGGCCGTCGACGCCGAGCTGAACCGTCAGCAGTCCACCCTCGAAATGATCGCCTCGGAGAACTTCGCTCCGGTCGCGGTCATGGAGGCCCAGGGCACGGTCCTCACCAACAAGTACGCCGAGGGCTACCCCGGACGCCGCTACTACGGCGGCTGCGAGCACGTGGACGTGACCGAGCAGATCGCGATCGACCGGGTCAAGGACCTGTTCGGCGCGGAGTACGCCAACGTCCAGCCGCACTCCGGTGCCTCCGCCAACCAGGCCGCCCTCTTCGCGATCGCCCAGCCCGGCGACACGATCCTCGGCCTGGACCTGGCGCACGGCGGCCACCTCACCCACGGCATGCGCCTGAACTTCTCCGGCAAGCAGTTCAACGTGGTCCCGTACCACGTCGACGAGGCCGGTCTTGTCGACATGGCCGAGGTCGAGCGGCTGGCCAAGGAGCACCGCCCCAAGGTGATCATCGCGGGCTGGTCGGCGTACCCGCGCCGGCTGGACTTCGCCGAGTTCCGCCGTATCGCGGACGAGGTCGAGGCCCTCCTGTGGGTCGACATGGCGCACTTCGCCGGCCTGGTCGCGGCCGGGCTGCACCCGAACCCGGTGCCGTTCGCGGACGTGGTCACCTCCACCACGCACAAGACGCTCGGCGGCCCGCGCGGCGGCATCATCCTGGCCCGGAACAAGGACTTCGCGAAGAAGCTGAACTCCGCGGTCTTCCCCGGCTTCCAGGGCGGCCCCCTGGAGCACGTGATCGCGGCCAAGGCGGTGTCCTTCAAGGTCGCGGCCTCCGAGGAGTTCAAGGAGCGCCAGCAGCGCACCCTGGACGGCGCCCGCATCCTGGCCGAGCGCCTGGTCCAGGACGACGTCACCGCGCACGGCGTCTCGGTCCTGTCCGGCGGCACGGACGTGCACCTGGTCCTGGTGGACCTGCGCAACTCCGAGCTCGACGGCCAGCAGGCCGAGGACCGCCTCCACGAGGTCGGCATCACGGTCAACCGCAACGCCATCCCGAACGACCCGCGCCCCCCGATGGTCACCTCGGGCCTGCGGATCGGCACGCCGGCGCTGGCGACCCGCGGCTTCGGCGCGGACGACTTCCGTGAGGTGGCCGACATCATCGCCGAGACCCTCAAGCCGGACTTCGACAAGGACGCGCTGGCCGCCCGGGTCTCCGCCCTGGCCGCGAAGCACCCCCTGTACCCCGGCCTGAAGTAGTTTCGTACCCTTTTGTTCGTACGAACCTTCGGGGCACCGCGCACACTGGACGCACACTGGACAGTGAGAGCGGTGCCCCGAACCCTTGCACCGCCCGTTCCACCTGCTCGCTCTGCACCACCCGGCAGACAACGGCGTCTACCCCACCAAGGAGTCCTTCCGTGGCCATCTCGGTCTTCGACCTGTTCTCGATCGGCATCGGCCCGTCCAGCTCCCACACGGTCGGCCCGATGCGCGCGGCCCGTATGTTCGCGCGCCGTCTGAAGAACGAGGGCCTGCTGGCCCACACCGCCTCGATACGGGCCGAGCTCTACGGCTCGCTGGGCGCCACCGGCCACGGCCACGGCACCCCTAAGGCGGTCCTGCTGGGCCTGGAGGGCAACTCGCCGCGCACGGTCGACGTGGAGCGCGCCGACGACGAGGTGGAGCGGATCAAGTCCAGCGGGCGGATCAACCTGCTCGGCGCCCACGAGATCCCCTTCGACTTCGACGAGGACCTGATCCTGCACCGCCGCAAGGCGCTGCCGTACCACGCCAACGGCATGACGGTCTTCGCCCACGACGGCGAGGGCGCCCTGCTCCTGGATAAGACGTACTACTCGGTCGGCGGCGGGTTCGTCGTCGACGAGGATGCCGTCGCGGGCGAGAACCCGATCGTCCCCGACGACACCGTCCTGAAGTACCCCTTCCGCACCGGCGACGAGCTGCTGCGCCTCGCGAACGAGACGGGTCTGTCGATCTCCGCCATGATGCTGGAGAACGAGAAGGCCTGGCGCACCGAGGACGAGATCCGCGCCGGGCTGCTGGAGATCTGGCGTGTGATGCAGGCGTGCGTCTCGCGCGGCATGTCCCGCGAGGGCATCCTGCCGGGCGGCCTCAAGGTCCGCCGCCGCGCCGCCACCACCGCCCGCCAGCTGCGCGCCGAGGGCAACCCGGACGCGCACGCGATGGAGTGGGCGACGCTGTACGCGATGGCGGTGAACGAGGAGAACGCGGCGGGCGGCCGGGTCGTCACCGCCCCCACCAACGGCGCCGCGGGCATCATCCCGGCCGTGCTGCACTACTACATGAACTTCGTGCCCGGCGCGGACGACGAGGGCGTGGTCCGCTTCCTGCTGGCCGCGGGCGCGATCGGCATGCTCTTCAAGGAGAACGCCTCGATCTCCGGCGCCGAGGTCGGCTGCCAGGGCGAGGTCGGCTCGGCCTGCTCGATGGCAGCGGGCGCCCTGGCCGAGGTCCTCGGCGGCACCCCCGAGCAGGTGGAGAACGCCGCGGAGATCGGCATGGAGCACAACCTGGGCCTGACCTGCGACCCGGTCGGCGGCCTGGTCCAGATCCCGTGCATCGAGCGCAACGGCATGGCGGCCGTGAAGGCCGTGACGGCGGCGAAGATGGCGATGCGCGGCGACGGCAGCCACAAGGTCTCCCTGGACAAGGTCATCAAGACCATGAAGGAGACGGGCGCCGACATGTCGGTGAAGTACAAGGAGACCGCGCGCGGCGGTCTGGCCGTCAACATCATCGAGTGCTGACGGCTGTGCCGGCCGGCCCGTGTGGAGACGGGCCGGCCGGCGGGCTCGGGGTCACTTGTCCAGGGACGCCCAGAACTCCTCGAAGGACAGCTTGCCGTCGCCGTTGGCGTCCTTGGCCCTGATGATGGCCTGGGCCACGGTCTCGGTGACGTGGAAGTCGCCCAGCTGGGCCATGACCTGCTTGTACTCGGTCGCCGTCACCTCGCCGTCGCCGTCGACGTCGAGCCGCGCGAACGCCTTGCGGGCCTCTTCGATGTCCGCCACTGGGTCCACCCCTATCTTGGTGCGTTTTTGACGGGGGTCAGACTAACGGGCCCACCGCCCCTCCCCGTACGGCGGTGGCCGCCGCCGGATCGTCACGGGGCCGCGGAGAAGGCAGGGACATGAGACAGGAACTGGGCGGCATACTGGCCGCCGCCGCGCGCGGGCACTTCCCGCCCGCCGACGGGACGACGACCGTCGTTCCCCAGCCGAACCCGCGGGACGCGGGCGTGCTGGCGTTCACCGCGCACTCGGTGGTCTTCCTGGACGAGGACCCGCAGTGGGTGCGGGACACGCTCGCGGCCACCGACGCCATCCGCTCGGCGCCTCGATGAACCCGGGCTTCCTGGCCGCCCTGATGGCCCGTACCGGCCGCCGGATGAACTGCGTCGACCTCCTCACCTGCGCCCCCGCCCTGCCCGGTGAGCCGCCGCTCGCGCTGACCGAGCTGCACGACCCGGACCACCCCCGGGTGGCGCGGGCCCACAAGTTCCGCGACGAGGTCCGGGTGTGGGCGGCGGACGGCGGGGTGCTGGTGCTCGGGCGGGGCGTGGCCGGGCGCTGGGAGGCGGCGATCGAGGTGGACGAGGGCGCCCGGGGGCGCGGGCTGGGCGTACGGCTCGCGCTGGCGGCCCGGCATCTGGCTCCCGAGCCGGTCCTCTGGGCCCAGCAGTCCCCGGGCAACGCCCGCAGCGTACGGACCTTCCAGGCGGCGGGGTACCGGCCCGTCGGCTCGGAGGCGCTGCTGGTGGCGCACTGAACCCCGGGCCGGGAGCAGCGGGCGTCGGGCAGCGGGCAGCGGGCAGCGGGCGCGCCAAACCTCGCGCACGGCATGTCGAGGCATCGAGATCCGGCCAAAAGCCCGGGACCCTCTTCCCTACGCTCCGCCACCGGGCGATAACTTCGTGCTGTCGCCGCCACACCGGGAGCACAGGGCTCCCAGGGACTCGCGGCGCTGGGGCGATTCAGGAGTGACTGCCACCACTGAAGCAACCACCACCTTCACCTTCCAGCCGTTCACCCGGAGCTGCCGGCTCATCTGGGACGAGGGCGACCACGTCCTCATCGGGGTGAGCCCGGGAAACAGCTATTTCAGCGCCGAGCGCATCGCCGGTCTCCTCCGCTGGGCCCGTGCCCGCTTCGACCGGGTCGACCTCGTCTACGCCGACCGCCATGTGGACCGGATGTTCACGACGCTCGGCTACGACGACGAGCACGCGCGCCGACGGGCCGCCAAGGAGCTGAAGGCGGTCCGCAGAAGGATCGTGCGGGGCGTCGAGGAGGCCGGCCCCGGCGGGCTCCCGGTCGGCGTCCACGCCCTCTCGGAGTTCGAGGGGAACCCGGTGTACGACCTGCTCCACCGCCGGGTGCGGCACTTCCTCGCGACCGACCACGAGTTCCGCACCGGCTGCGAGGAGATGGCCGCCGCTTTCCTGGCCGGCAAGGCGGGCGGCCGGGTGAGCCAGGCGCGGACCGCCGCCTGTCTCGACTACATCGCCGCCGAGCTCCCGTTCTTCCTCGACACCCCGGGCATCCTCCAGGTCCCCTCCTCGGTGTCCTGCTACCACGCGCCGATCCCCCTCACCGAACTCCTCTACGCCAGGGGCGGCGGTCTGCGCGCCTCCCGCAACCAGGCGTACGCGGTCGTGCGCCCGCGGCCCTCGGGCCCGGAAGGAGCCGCCGCGTGAGCGCCACCGGCACGGAGACCACCACCCGTCCGCTGCCGGGCTTCCCGTTCGGCCGGCGCGGCGATGTGCTCCCCGAGGAGTGCGCCGCCCTGCGCGCCGAGGCGCCGGTGGCCCGGGTGCGCACCCTGACCGGGGACACCGCCTGGCTGGTGAGCAGCCACGCGCTGGCCAGAAGCGTCCTGGAGGACGACCGGTTCAGCCTCAAGGACACCGCGTCCCCGGGCGCCCCCCGCCAGTACGCGCTGACGATCCCGCCGGAGGTCGTCAACAACATGGGGAACATCACCAGTGCGGGGCTGCGCGGCGCCGTGCTGAAGGCGCTCAACCCGCGCGCCGACGGTCTGCGCCGGTGGCTGCGCGAGCGGGCGGACGAGTTCGTCGACGGCCTGCTCGCCGAGGGGCCGCCCGCGGACTTCCGGGCGGGGTTCGCCGACCCCTTCTCGGCGGCCCTGCACTGCAGGGTGATCGGGGTGCCGTTCGCGGACTGGCGGCGGCTGATGAGCGGTCTGGACATCGCGTTCATGACCAGCCCGCACCCCTTCGAGGGCTCCCGCCTCAACTGGTACAAGGACCTCGGCTACATGGTCGACCGGCTCAACGCGCCCGAGGACCGGCGCGCGGGGCTGCTGGGCCGTCTCGCCGAGCTGCGGACGGAGGAGGAGTCGGCGCACCTCACCGACGAGATGCTGGCGACGGTCGCGGTCTCGCTCTTCGGCGCGGGCGCGGTCTCCACCTCCGCGTTCCTGGTCCTGGCGGTGCTCGCGCTGCTCCAGCACCCGGAGCTGATCGCGTATCTGCGGGCGCGCCCGGACCGGATGGGCCGGGCGGTGGAGGAGCTGCTGCGCTGGAACCTGTCCATCGGCGACGGGCTGCCGCGGCTGGCCACCGAGGACGTCCGGGTCGGTGACGTCCTGGTCAGGAAGGGTGAGCTGGTGCTCGTCCTGGTCGAGGGCGCCAACTTCGACCCGGCGGTCTTCACCGACCCCGAACGGCTCGACCTGGACCGCGAGGTCAACCCGCACCTCTCCTTCGGCGCGGGCCGCCACTTCTGCCCGGCCACGGGGCTGGGCCGGGCCCACGCGGAGATCGCGCTCGGTGTGCTGGTGGAACGGCTGCCGGGGCTGCGCCTCGCGGTTCCGGCCGAGCAGTTGGTGTGGCGGACCGGTTTCATCAAGCGCCTGCCGGAACGGCTCCCGGTGCTCTGGTGAGACACGGCCGCCCCCGGGATCACCTCCCGGGGGCGGCCGTCGGTCCGTGCGGAACGCACCGGCTCAGCGGAAGATGCCGGTGTGGCCGAGCGAGTACCGGCCCGGCTGCGGGTAGACCGCGAGGCCGTGCGGGCCCGAGCCGACCGGGATACGGGCGATCTCCCGCCCGGTGGTGGTGTCGATGGCGTACACCTCGGCGTCGTAACGGCCCGACAGCCACAGGACCTTGCCGTCCGCCGAGACCCCGCCCATGTCGGGGCTGCCGCCCTCGGGCAGACGCCACTTCTTCGTCAGCCTGTTCTGCGCGAAGTCGAAGATGGAGATCGTGCCCTCCCCCCGGTTGGAGATGTACATCTCCTTGGAGTCGCGGCTGACGTAGAGGCCGTGGCAGCCCTTGCCGGTGGGCAGCAGCGTCGGTGTGCTGAACCGGTCGCCGTCCATGACCCACATGCCGTGCGCCATCATGTCGGCGACGTAGAAGGTCTTCCCGTCCGGGGACATCTTCACGTCCTGCGGCATCGCCCCCTCGAACGGCAGCTTCTGGTGCGCGATGACCTGCATCTTCTCCGTGTCGACCTTGAGCAGTTCGCCGGAGAACTCACAGGAGACGATGAAGTAGCGCCCGTCCATGGAGAAGTCGGCGTGGTTGACGCCCGCGCAGTGGACCGGGACGGTCTTGACCCGGTTCATGTTCACCGGTTCGCGGAACACCAGCTCGCGGTCCATCGACGCCATCACGACCGCGTACTTGCCGTTGGGCGTGAAGTAGAGGTTGTACGGGTCGGAGACCTGGACCGTGCGGCCCGCCTTGCCGGTCGCCGGGTCGATGGCGGTGAGGCTGTCCCCCAGGTCGTTGTTGACCCACAGGGTCTTCATGTCCCAGGAGGGCACCACGTGCTGGGGCTGGTGCCCGACCGGGATGGTCTCGATCACCTTGTACGTCTTGGGGTCGATCACCGAGACCGTGTTGGAGTTGGTGTTGGGCACGTAGACGCGTTCGAGGAAGTTCTTCACGGCCGGCTGGAGGGCGTTCGGGCGGTCCGCGGCGTAGGCGTCCTTGGGGTCCAGGACCGGCGGCATCCCGGGCAGGCCCTGGGGGACGGCCCGCTTCGGCACGGGCTGAGCGGCGCCCTTGGTGCCCAGGGCCTCGTTCCCGCCCTTGTCCGCGGACGAGGAGCAGCCGGCGAGCGCGGCGAGCAGGAGGCCGCACAGCAGCGCGGCGGTCCTCTTGGTGGGGGTCGGCATCAGGTCAGCAACTCCGTGGTGGTCACCGCGCGCAGTCCGCGGCGGTCGAGGTCGGCGAGGAGGACCGGCAGCGCGGCGACCGTGTCCGCGTAGCCGAAGTGCAGGCTCACCACGGATCCGTTGCGGATCCGCGCGGTGACGTTCCGCGTCACGGCCGCGGCGCCGGGCGAGGTGAAGTCGAGCGAGTCGACGTCGTAACTGAGCACGTGCGGGTATCCCGCGCGCCGGGCCAGTCTCTGAACGAGCGGCGTCGCGTACTGGGTACGGGAGGGCCGGAACCAGGTCCCGATGGAGCCGGTGAGCCGGCGCAGCCGGTCCGCGCAGCCGGTGATCTCGGCGTACGCCTCCGGCTCCGCCAGCGCGGAGATGTCGATGTGGCGCTGGGTGTGGTTGCCGAGGTCGTGGCCGCCGTCGAGGATGCGGCGGGCCATTCGGGGGTGCTCGTCGAGCCAGCTGCCGACGGCCAGGACGGTGACCTTGGCGCCGGCCCGTTCGGCCTCGGTGAGCACGGCGGTGGCCTGTCCGGGGTCGCCCTGGCCGTGGAAGGTGAGCGCGACCTTCGGCCGGTCGCGCGGGCCGTGGGTGACCTCGGCGGGCTGGGCAGGGAAGGCGCGGGGGGCCGGGGCCGCGCGGACGGTGCCGGGGCGGGCGGAGGCGGGGGACGCGGGGGGCGTCGCGGCGGCGGGCGGCCCGGCGCCGCCCTCGTCGTGCGTACAGCCGGCCGCGAAGGCCCCCGCGGCGGCGGCCCCCGCCCCGGCTCGCAGTGCGCTGCGGCGGTCGACCCCGCGGGGAGATGGATTGAGCACATCGACATTTAAGTACGCCGAAGGGCGGAAGGTAATGATTGACCCATTTCAGGGCCTTTACGGGTCGCTGTAGACACGCCACTCACTGAGCGGGCGAGTTCGATGAATCACTCAGCGATCCCCATACTTATTCAGCATTTGGAAGGTGAGTGCTCTAGCTCACCTACGATTCATAGCTAAACTGTCAGAGTATGGGGAAGTTTGTCCGAGTAGGGACTTTTGGCGTGAAGGCCCCCCGTCTGCCATAGTCGAAGACACGACCCCTCATTGACCCGAGTTCGGTCGTCCAGTCGCCGTGGATCACACCCCCTCCGGTCCGCGGCGGCGCTCCGCAGAAGCCCCCGCAGGCAGGCCGTATCCGGCAGGCACGGGGGCTTCGGCGCGTTCGGGGACACCTGACGGGCGGGCGTCAGCGGTCGGCGACCCGCATCTCGAACCAGGTGGTCTTGCCGCGCGGCAGCAGATCCACGCCCCAGCGGTCGGAGAGCTTGTCGACGAGGAAGAGGCCGCGCCCGCTGGTGTCCATCTCGTGGACCGGCATCAGACAGGGCAGCCCGCGCGAGGGGTCGCGCACCTCGATCCTGATCCAGCCCCGGCGCCGCAGCATCCGCAGCCCGAAGGCGCGGGCACCGGTGTGGCGCACGGCGTTGCCGACCAGTTCGGAGACGAGCAGGATCGCGTGCTCGGCGAGGGCCGGGGAGAGCGCCCACTGACGCAGTATCACGCACTGGGTGAGCCGGCGCGCGGTCGCCGCGGACTCGGGCCGGGACGGCAGCCGCACTTCCTCGTCCGTCGGGTTGCCGAACAACTCCAGTGCCTTGAGCGCCTGTTCGTCCTCGACGGCAGGCGACCACCGAGCCGCGGTCGCGCCGCCGCGCTGCCGCGGTTGTTCCACACCCTCCAGCCCCGCCATCCCCCCATCATGGCCGCCCGAAGCCGCCTCCGGGGCCGTTCCTGGGGAAAACGGCTCCCGGAACCAGAGGTTCCGGGAAGCTCGTTCAGCATCCGCCGACGGCGTCGGATCGCTCCCGTACCGCCCGCGAGCTGCGATGACGGGCCGCGATCGAATGATCACCAAGCGTTCGGCGACTGGCGTACTTAAGGCTGTCTTAAGGCCAGACTAATCCACCCGGAGGGTGTACGGCGGGCCGGCCGACCCGGGAGACGGTCAGAGGAACTTGGCCTTGCCGGGGCCCTCCTCGACGAAGCTGCGCATCCCGCGCTCACGGTCCTCGGTCGCGAACAGCCCGGCGAACCAGTTGCGTTCGACGGTGAGGCCGGTCTCGATGTCCGTCTCCAGACCCGCGTCGACACACTCCTTGGCGGCGCGCAGCGCGAGCGCCGGGCCCTGAGCCAGCTTCGCCGCCCAGGCGTGCGCCTCCTCGTACACCCGGTCCGCGGCGACCACCCGGTCCACCAGGCCCAGCGCCAGGGCCTCGTCCGCCTTGACCATCCGGCCGGTGAAGATGAGGTCCTTGGCCCGGGAGGGGCCGATCAGCCGGGACAGCCGCTGGGTGCCGCCCGCGCCCGGGATCAGCCCGAGCAGGATCTCGGGCTGGCCCAGCTTGGCGTTGTCGGCGGCGATACGCAGGTCGGCGCAGAGCGCCAGCTCGCAGCCGCCGCCGAGCGCGTACCCGGTGACGGCGGCGACGACGGGCTTGGGGATGCGCGCGACGGCCGTGAACGACTCCTGGAGGGCGCGGGAGCGGACCACCATGGCGGCGTGGTCCATCGCCTGCATCTCCTTGATGTCCGCGCCCGCCGCGAACACCTTCTCGCCGCCGTAGATCACCACGGCGCGTACGTCGTCGCGGCGGCCCGCCTCCTCGGCGAGCTCGCGCAGCCGGTCCTGGATCGCGATGTCCAGGGCGTTCATCGGGGGGCGGTCCAGGCGGAGGGTGCCGACGCCTTCGGAGACTTCGAGGGTCACAGTCATGGCAGCAGGTTAGTGGCCGTTAACGGCGACGGACCCGGTGCCGTTGGTCACAGCACCGGGTCCGTCGTGGTGGAGCGAGGGGGGATTACTTCGTCCACTCCGCCCAGGACATGTTCCAGCCGTTGAGGCCGTTGTCCGGCTGGATCTGCTTGTCCTTGGAGTTCTTCACGATGACCACGTCACCGATGAGCGAGCGGTCGTAGAACCAGGCCGCCGGGGTGGAGGAGTCGCCCGCGCCGCGCGCGTCGCGCAGACCCACGCAGCCGTGGCTGGTGTTGGTGTTGCCGAACACCGACGGGTCGCCCCAGTAGTTGCCGTGGATGAAGGTGCCCGAGCTGGACAGGCGCATCGCGTGCGGCACGTCCTTGATGTCGTACTCGCCGCCGAAGCCCACGGTGGCGCCGTTCATCCGGGTCACCTGGTACTTCTCACTGATCACCATCTGGCCGTTGTACGTGGTGTTCGCCGGGGAGCCCGCGCTGATCGGGATGGTGCGCAGGACCTTGTCGTCGCGCACGACCGTCATGGTGTGGGCGGCGGCGTCCACCGTGGAGACCTGCGAGCGGCCGACGGTGAACTTCACCGTACGGGTCTGCTTGCCGTAGACGCCGGGGCGGCCCTCGACGCCGTCGAGGTTGAACTTGACGGTGACCTTGGTGCCCGCCGCCCAGTACTTCTCGGGGCGGAAGTCCAGGCGGTCGTTGCCGAACCAGTGGCCCTCGACCGGCACCGACGGCTCGGCCGTCACCTTGATGGCCTTCTCGACGGCCTGCGGGTTGGTGATGCCGCGGCTGAAGTTGATGGACACCGGCATGCCGACGCCGACGGTGTCGCCGTCCTCGGGGGCGTAGGTGCCGATGAAGGTGTTCTTGGGGACGAGCGTGGTGAACGTGGTGTCCTTGGCGGACTCGCGGCCGTCCTCGTCCTTGGCGACGGCGTGCACCTTGTACTTGGTGGCGGAGGCGAGGTGCTGGTCCGGGGTCCAGGCGCTGCCGTCGGCGGAGATCTTCCCGGCGACCGCGTTGCCCTTGGTGTCCGCGACCGCCACGGCGGTCAGCTTGCCCTGGGAGGCGGAGACCTTCAGCGCGCCGCTGGTCGCCACGTCGGCGGAGCCGTCCTTGGGCGCCACGGTCACGACCGCGGCCGAGGCCTTGGTGTCCTCGGCGGCCTTGCCGGCACCGGCCTTGCCCTTGTTGTCCCCGCCGCCGGAGTCGTCGCCACCGCACGCCGAGACCAGCAGGAGCAGCGCCCCCAGCAGCAGAGCCAGCAGACCGGGCGTGCCGCGCCGCCGTGCCGCCCCTCTGGTCGGAGCCCCCGATATGTGCTGCCCGTTCACGCCAGTTCTCTCCCCTCGCACGGCCGGGATCACGCCACGGCCCGTACTGAAAAACACCCCCGCGCGCGTCCTCGCGCGCACACGATTGCCTAGGTAATCACACCGGACGCACACGCGACGCCACGCGTATGTCACCGTTCAGTCCCAATGGTCCTGTGCGTTCGCTGTGGCGACATCTCGACGTCACCGGGGGTGTGTACGGGCCGGAGCCGGCCGGCGGGAGAGGGGCCGGGGCGCCGGGCCGGCCGGGCACGGAGGGTCAGAGCGCCGAGCCCGCCCTCCACTTCGTCCAGCCCAGGTTCCAGCCACCGAGGCCGTTGTCGGGCGCGACCGTCCGGTCCCGGGAGTTGACGACCTCCACCACGTCCCCGATGAGCGTGCGGTCGAAGAACCAGCCCGCCGGGGTGTCGGGACTGCCGCCCTTCACATCGCGCAGGCCCACACAGCCGTGGCTGGTGTTGCTGGAGCCGAAGGTGCCGGAGGGGGCCCAGTAGTTGCCGTGCAGGAAGGTGCCGGAGGCGGTCAGCCGGATGGCGTGCGGCACGTCCGGGATGTCGTACTCCCCGCCGAAGCCGACCGTACGGCTGTTCATCCGCGTCACGTCGAACATGTCGGTGACCACCATCTTGCCGTTGTACGTGGGGTTCTTGGGCGACCCGGCCGAGACCGGGACCGTGCTGACCAACTCGCCGCCGCGGCGCACCTCCATGGTGTGCGTCTCGGCGTCCACCAGGGACTCCTGGTCGCGCCCGATGGTGAAGCCGATCCGCTTCTCCTGGACGCCGTACACCCCCGGGGCGCCGGGGACGTCGCGCAGCCGCATGTCCACGGTGACCCTGGTGCCCGGCCTCCAGTACTCCCGGGGCCGGAAGTCCAGCCGCTCCCTGCCGAACCAGTGGCCCACCACCTGCACCGGCGGGCGGGCGGTGACCCTGATGGCCCGTTCCACGGCCGCCCGGTCCGCGATCGGCTGGTTGAAGGTGAACGAGACGATCATGCCGACCCCGACCGTGGAGCGATTCTCCGGTTTGAAGTAGCCGATGAACCGGTGCTCGGGCACCAGCGTGGTGAAGCTGGTGTGCCGTGCCTGGCGGCGGCCGTGGCCGTCCAGCGCCACCGCGTCCACGGTGTACTTGGCGGCCAGCTCCAGCCGGCCCGCCGCCTGTCCGGTCGGCGCCCAGGAGAGCCCGTCGTCGCTGATACGGCCCGGCACCTCCTCGGGCTGCGCGTCCTCGGCCTTCATCACCCGGACCCGTTCCAGGCGCCCGCCGGGCACCCGCACCTCGATCCTCCCGTCCGCCTTGACGCCCTTGGCCCCGTCGTCCGGGGTCACCCGGATCACGTCGCGGGGCGAGGGCGCCTTGCCCGCCACGACGTCCTTGACCCCGTCGACGCCGCCGATATCGAGGTGGTCGCCGCTGCACCCGGCCGCCCCGGCCACCAGCGCGACTGCCAGTCCCACCCATGCCAGGGCGGTCGCGGTGCTCGCCCCTGCCCGCTTCAGTACGAATCTCACGACCGGTCAACGATCGCGCCCGCCCCGGGGAAACGTGAGTACGAGCCGGGTAACGGGAAGAACACCTGCGAGAACACGCGTGGAGGGCCGCGGCCGGGACGCCGCGCCCCTCCGGGCGCCGAGCCGCGGGAGGCCGAGGGGTGTCGAGCGCAGCCGAGCAGGAGGCGGAGCGGGGGGTGGGGCGACCGGCTCCGCACGACGAAGGGCACCGGGAAGCGAACGGGTACCGCGAGCGCCGGCCGGCCCCGACCGGTCCGCCGCCACCGGTCTGGCCCGGCACGCCGACCCCGCTGGGGGCCCGGTTCCGGGTGGGGCCGGACGGGGTGGCGGGCACCAACTTCGCGCTCTGGGCGGGCGGGGCGGAGGCGGTGGAGCTGTGTCTGTTCGACGCGGCGGGCACCGAGACCCGGCTCCCCCTGACCGAGCTCACCCATGAGATCTGGCACGGCTTCGTACCGGGCGTGCGGCCGGGCCGGCGGTACGGCTACCGGGTGCACGGCCGCTGGGACCCCTGGACCGGGGCCCGCTGGAACCCCTCGAAGCTGCTGCTCGACCCGTACGCGCGCGCGGTCGACGCGGCGGAGGGCAACGACTACGGCGCGCTGCCGCCACAGGTGTACGGGCACGTGCGGGACTGGCCGCAGCAGCAGGTGGCCGACACGGTCCGCGACGAACGGGACTCGGCGCCGTACGTCCCCAAGGGCGTCGTCGTCCATGACGACGACGACTGGGCCGACGACCGGCGCCCGAAGACGCCGTGGGCGGACTCCGTCATCTACGAGCTGCACGTGCGCGGCTTCACCCAGCGGCACCCGGGCGTCCCCGAGGAGCTGCGCGGGACGTACGCGGGTCTGGCGCACCCGGCGGCGCTCGACCACCTCACCGGCCTCGGGGTGACGGCGGTGGAGCTGCTGCCGGTGCACCAGTTCGCCCACGAGGACCATCTGCTGCGCCGCGGCCTGCGCAACTACTGGGGCTACAACTCGATCGGCTACTTCGCGCCGCACGCCGCCTACTCGGCGTCCGGCACGGCCGGCCAGCAGGTCGGCGAGTTCAAGCGGATGGTGCGGGCGCTGCACGCGGCGGGCATCGAGGTCATCCTCGACGTCGTCTACAACCACACCGCCGAGGCGGGCGAGCGCGGGCCGACCCTGTCGCTGCGCGGGATCGACAACAGGGGCTACTACCGCCTCCAGTCGGACGCGCGCCGGTACGCGGACTACACGGGCTGCGGCAACACCCTGCACGTGGTGCAGCCCCAGGTGCTGCGGCTGATCACGGACTCGCTGCGGTACTGGGTGACGGAGATGGGGGTGGACGGCTTCCGCTTCGACCTCGCGGCGGCGCTCGCCCGTTCGATGCACGACGTCGACATGCTCTCCCCGTTCCTGGCCGTCATCGCCCAGGACCCGGTGCTGCGCCGGGTGAAGCTGATCGCGGAGCCGTGGGACGTGGGGCGCGGCGGGTACCAGGTCGGGTCCTTCCCGCCGCTGTGGGCGGAGTGGAACGACCGCTACCGGGACGCGGTGCGGGACTTCTGGCGGGGCGCGCTGCCGGACGTACGCGATCTGGGCTACCGCCTGTCGGGGTCGAGCGACCTGTACGCCTGGGGCGGTCGCCGCCCGTACGCCTCGGTCAACTTCGTCACGGCGCACGACGGTTTCACCCTGCGCGACCTGGTGTCGTACGAGCGCAAGCACAACGAGGCGAACGGGGAGGGCAACCGGGACGGCACCGACGACAACCGGTCCTGGAACTGCGGGGTGGAGGGCGAGACGGACGACCCGGCGGTCAACGCGCTGCGCCGCCGCCAGCTCCGCAACCTCCTGACGACCCTGCTGGTCTCCACGGGGGTGCCGATGCTGGTGGCCGGGGACGAGATGGGGCGGACGCAGGGGGGCAACAACAACGCGTACTGCCAGGACGGGGAGGTGGGGTGGGTCGACTGGTCGCTGCTGGAGGAGCCGGGCCCACGCGGTCTGCTCGCCCTGGCCCGCCGCCTCCTCGCGCTGCGCCACCGCCACCCCGTGCTGCGCCGGCGCGCGTTCTTCTCGGGCCGGGCGCAGCGCGCGGACGGGCTGCGGGACCTGGCGTGGTTCACCGCGGGCGGGAAGGAGATGACGGAGCGGGACTGGTACGCGCCGACGGCCACGCTCGGGCTGTATCTGTCGGGCCGCGACATCCCCGGCCGCGACGCCCGGGGCGCGCCGGTGGTGGACGACAGCTTCCTGATCGTCCTGCACGCGGGCAGCCGCCCGACGGGGTTCGTGGTGCCGGGTCCCCCGTGGGGCGAGGGGTACGAGGTCCTGGTGGACACCGCGGCGGAGGAGCAGGCGCGGACGCCGGGGCGGGCGCACCGGGGCGGGGCGGAGGTGGTGGTGGGGGCGCGGTCGGTGCAGGTGCTGCGCGTGACGAGCTGAGGGTGTCCGCCCCGGCGGGCCGGGGGAGGCGGCTCAGCCCAGGATGCCGCGGTCGTAGCCGACGGCCACCGCCGCCGCCCGGTCCTTGACGTCGAGCTTGGCGTACACATGCGTCAGATGGGTCTTGACCGTCGCCTCGCTGATGAACAGCACCCGGGCGATCTCCCGGTTGGAGGTGCCCTGCGCCACCAGCCGCAGGACCTCGCGTTCGCGGGCGGACAGCGCCTCGTCGGGGCGCGCGGGGGTGCGGACCCGGGAGACCAGGCGGGACGCGACCGCCGGGGACAGGACCGTGCGGCCCGCCGCCGCGGCCCGTACCGCCGTGAACAGCTCCTCACGCGGCGCGTCCTTCAGCAGATAGCCCGTCGCGCCCGCCTCGATCGCGGGGAGCGTGTCCGAGTCCGTGTCGTAGGTGGTGAGGACGAGGACCTTGGCCCGCAGCCCGCGCCGCGTCAGCTCCGCGATCGCCGCCACTCCCCCGCCGCCCGGCATCCGCAGGTCCATCAGGACCACGTCCGGGTCCAGGCGCTCCGCCAGCTCCACCCCCCGGACGCCGTCGGGTGCCTCGCCGAGGACCTCGAAGCCCGGCGCGGAGGCGAACATGCCGCGCAGACCGTCCCGTACCACGGGATGGTCGTCGCAGATCAGCAGCGTGATCGGGGTCTCTTCAGCCATGGCGGACCAACGGTACGCCCGCCGACACCGCGGTGCCATGGCCGGGCTCGCTCTCCACCGTCACCGTGCCCGCGATCCGCTCGGCGCGGGTCCGCATCCCGTCGAGGCCGAAGCCGCCCGTGCCGGAGCGCGGCGGCAGGGCCGCGGGGTCGAAGCCGCGGCCGTCGTCGCGTACGTCGAGGGACACCTCGTCGCCCATGTAGGAGAGCGTCACGCCCACCCGGCCCGCCCGCGCGTGCCGCCCCGCGTTCGCCAGCGCCTCCTGGGCGATCCTCAGCAGGGTCGCCTCGATCTCCTCGTGCAGTGGCTCGGCCGTGCCGGTGACCGTGAACTCGGCCCGTACGCCCTGGCGTTCACCCCACTCCACCACCGTCTTCTTCAGCGCCTCGGGCAGTCCGTCGTGCTCCAGGGCCACGGGGCTGAGGTTCTGCACCGAGCGGCGCGCCTCGCCGAGGCTGGCGCGGGCGAGGGCCTGCGCGCTGGCCAGGTGTTCCCGTACCGCCGCCGGGTCCTGAGTGGCCGTCACCACCTGGAGCTGGGCGATGATCCCGGTCAGTCCCTGGGCGATGGTGTCGTGGATCTCGGCGGCCAGCCGGCGCCGCTCGTCGGCCACGCCCGCCTCGCGGGCCTGGACGAGGAGCTGGGCGTGGAGCGCCGCGTTCTCGTCGAGCGCCTGCTGGAGGCGGGAGTTGGCCCGCTCCAGCTCGGCGATGGTGACGGCCTGGACCCGGGCCCGCTCGTCCTCCTGGGCGGCCAGATGGTTGAAGACCGTGAACAGGACGACGTTGACGGCGAACAGCGCCGCGAAGACCACCCAGCCGGTGCCGCCGCGCGGCGGCAGGCCGCCGGCCTGCGAGCCCGCCATGGTGACGGCGGTGGCGCACAGGCCGACCCGCACCCAGCGGCGCGGCAGCAGCAGATCGGCCCCGAAGTAGCCGACGACCGCGTAGAAGGCGAAGAACGGGTTGAGCCAGGTGAGCGCGAAGCAGATCCCCCAGCGCACGAGGTAGTGGCAGGCGCTCGCGGCGGACGGGGCGGGGTGGCGCGGCCGGGCCCGGTCCCAGCCGATCTGGAGGACCAGGGCCACGCCGACCAGCACGGCCGCGGCCCATCGCTCCCGGGGACTCATGATCGAGCCGGCGGTGGCGGTCGAGGCCAGCGTGGCGAAGCCGAGCAGCCCGAACGGGCCCCAGCGGTGGAACAGCGCCCACCGCTCGTCGACCCGGGCCCGTACCGCGCTGCTCGCCATCGTCTCCGCCTCCCCGTCGTCCGTCGGCCCAGTGTCGTACACCCGCGGCTGTTCGGCCCGGGCCGCGCTCCGGCCCTCGCACCCGTCCACGGCGCCGTCGCTCCCGCCCTCGCTCCCGCCCTCACTCCCAGCGGAACCAGCGGACCGCGGCTCCGCAGAGCACCGCCGTCCACAGGGTGAGGACGCCCAGCTGCGTCCAGCCCGGCCAGTCGCCCGCCCCCGCCCGCGTCAGCGCCTGGGCCGCCGCCCCGAAGGGGAGGCTCTCCACGACGCGGGCAAGCACGTCCGGCATGGCCCGTACCGGCAGCCACAGCCCGGCGGTGAACATCATCGGGAAGAACAGCGCGGCACCGGCGGAGTTGGCCGCCTTCGCGGTCCGGGACAGCGCCGAGACCAGGGCGCCCAGGGAGAGCGCCGCCACCACCGACAGGGCGAGCGCGAGCAGGTATCCGAAGGCCTGGCGCGGCAGCGGTACGCCGAAGGCGAGCCGGCCCACCGCGAGCGAGAGCAGTACCGAGACCAGCGCGGCGGCGCCGTGCAGCGCCATCTGGCCGGCGAGCAGGGCGGCGGGCCGGACGGGTGTGGTGGACATCCGGCGCAGGATCCCGCGCTCGCGGTAGCCGGTGAGCACCGGCGGCATCGCCTGGAGTCCGGCCATCACCATCGCGAGGAGCACGCTGACCGGTACGTAGACGTCCACGGTCCGCAGCCCGCCCAGCGAGTCGGAGGGTTCGCGGAAGGAGGGGATGGAGCCGAGCGCGGTGAGGAGCAGGGTGGGGAACGCCATGATCCAGAAGATGCCGGCGGGTTCGCGGCGGAAGAGGCGCAGTTCGGCCCGCAGGACGGCGGCGGCCGGGGAGGGGGAGGCGGTCACGGCGGCGGGTGTGGTGATCGACATGGGTCACATGGCCTTTCCGTGCGGGGCGTCGGCGTTCTCGGTGCTCGTGGTCAGGCCCAGGAACGCGTCGTCCAGCGTCGCCTCGGTGATCCGGAGCTGGTGGGCGGTGATCCGGTGGCGGGCCAGCAGGGTCAGTACCGCGTTGACCGTGTCGTCGCTGCCGTGGACGGTGATCCGCGCGCCCTGCCGCTCCACCCCGCGGACCGGGGGCAGCGCGCGGAGCAGGTCCTCGTCGAGCGGGGCGGAGGGGGTGAACGAGACGGCCGTGGCGCCGCCCGCCCGGCCGATCAGCCCGGACGGGGTGTCCAGGGCGACCACCCGGCCCCGGTCGATGACCGCGATCCGGTCGCAGAGGCGCTGGGCCTCCTCCATGAAGTGGGTGACCAGCAGGACGGTGACCCCGCCGCGGCGGATGTCCTCGATGAGCTCCCAGGTGTCGCGGCGGGCGCGCGGGTCGAGGCCCGTGGTCAGCTCGTCCAGTACGACCACCCGGGGTCTGCCGATGAGCGCGAGCGCGATGAACAGGCGCTGCTTCTGGCCACCGGAGAGCTTGGCGAACCGCACCCCCAACCGGTCGCCGAGGCCCAGGCGTTCGGCCAGCGGGCGCCAGTCGGCCGGTGCCGGGTAGAACGCGGCGTACAGGTCGAGCGCCTCGCGGACGGTGAGCTTGGGCTGGAGCTCGCTCTCCTGGAGCTGGGCGCCGAGAATGCGGGTGACCTCGGCGTGGTCGGCGACGGGGTCGAACCCGGCGACCCGGACCGTGCCGCCGTCCGGGACGCGCAGGCCCTCGACGCACTCGACGGTCGTGGTCTTGCCCGCGCCGTTGGGGCCGAGGACGCCGAAGATCTCACCCTCCTCGACGGCGAAGGTGACGCCGTCGACGGCGGTGGCGCGGCCGTACGTCTTGCGCAGTGCGCTGACTTCGATGATGGGCATGGGGAAAGCGTCGCCCGGCGCGGGGACCGGCCACATCGCCCAACGCGCTCGGCCGCGCATCAACCGATCGGTTGATACCGGGTACGACCTCGGTCCCCGGTCAAAAAGCCGGTGGGCGTCGTGGGTTGTTGAGCTTAGGCTCGATGGTTGATGTCAGAGATACCCGAACTCCCCGCCGCGTCCCCGGACGCCCCCGCCGGCTCCTCCCCGCCGGCGTCCCCCGACACCCCCGCCGAGACCCGGTCGACGGTGCGTACGCTGCTCAGGCTCTGGCCTTACGTACGTCCCGTGCGGGCTCGGCTGTTCACCGCCGCGTTCGTCGCGGTCGTCGCCTCCTGCCTCGGTCTGGTGATCCCGCTCGTCCTGAAGTGGATCGTCGACGGCCCGGTGGGCGACGGCGACCCCGGCGGGGTCTGGCTGGGCGCGTTCGTCCTGCTGCTGCTCGGGGTGGCCGAGGCGCTCCTGTTCGGCCTGCGGCGGTGGCTGGTGGCGCGTCCGCTGGCCGGGGTGGAGGCGGCGATGCGGGCGGACCTCTACCGGCATGTGCAGCGGCTGCCGGTGTCCTTCCACGACCGGTGGCCCTCGGGCCAGTTGCTGTCGCGGGGGACGACCGATCTGAGCCTGGTACGGATGTTCCTGGCGTTCCCGCTGACCTTCCTGCTGGTCAACGGGGTCACCATTGTGGTCGGGTTCGTGATCCTGCTGTCGCAGGAGTGGACGCTGGGGCTGGTACTGATCCTCCCGGTGGTGCCGCTGGTGGCGCTCTGCTCGCTCTTCGAGACGCGGTACTCGCTGGCGGCGCGGCGGGCGCAGGACCAGGTGGGCGATCTGACGACGCTGGTCGAGGAGAGCGTGCTCGGCATCCGGATCATCAAGGGGTTCGGCCGCCACCGCGCCCAGGCGCGGGCGTTCGGGGAGCTGGCGCGGGGGCTGCGCGGCACCGAGCTGCACAAGGCACGACTGCTCGCGGCGCTGTGGGGTGTGATCACGGCGATCCCCGAGCTGGCGATCGGGGCGGCGCTGGTGCTGGGAACGGTACGGGTCGCCGACGGGGGGCTGTCGGCGGGGACGCTGGTGGCGTTCCTGTCCACGGCGCTGGCGCTGCGGTGGCCGGTGGACTCGATCGGCTTCCTGCTGGCGATGAGCCAGGAGGCGGGGACGGCGACGGAGCGGTACTTCGAGGTCCTGGACGAGCCGGTCCCCGCGGAGGGCGGGGCCGCTTCCGCCGAGGGCGGGGCCGCTTCTGCGGCGGGCGCGCGCCCCGGCCGCGAGCCGGTGGGGGCCGGCCGCGCGGTTCGCCGCACCCGACCGGGCCAGGACGGCCTCGGCATCCACTTCCACCACGTCTCCTTCCGCTACCCCGACGCGCCCCCGGACAGCCCGCCCCTCCTCACCGACATCGACCTGCACATCCGCAGCGGCGAGACCATGGCCGTGGTCGGCGGGACCGGATCGGGGAAGACCACCCTCACCGCCCTGGTACCGAGGCTGTACGAGGCGACGGGAGGGCGGATCACCCTCGACGGGGCCGACATCGCCGGGATGTCCCGCGACCACCTGCGCTCGCTCGTCGCCGTGGCCTTCGAGGAGCCGACCCTCTTCTCCGCCTCCGTGGGCGAGAACGTCCTCATGGGCGGCGGCGGACCGGAGGACCTCGACCGCGCGCTGGACGTCGCGCAGGCCGAATTCGTACGGGAGCTGCCGCACGGCGCCGACACACAGGTGGGCGAGCAGGGGCTCAGCCTCTCCGGCGGGCAGCGCCAGCGGCTCGCGCTCGCGCGCGCGGTCGTCGGGCGGCCCAGGTTCCTGGTCCTGGACGACCCGCTCTCCGCGCTCGACGTGCACACCGAGGCGCGCGTCGAGGCGGCCCTGCGCGAGGTGCTGCGCGAGACCACCGCGCTGGTCGTCGCGCACCGCCCGTCGACGGTGATGCTCGCCGACCGGGTCGCGCTGCTCTCCGCCGGCCGCGTCGCCGCCGTCGGCACCCATCAGGAACTGCTGCGGACCAACGCGGAGTACGCCTGGCTGATGTCCGGTACGGCGGACGAGGGGGACAAGCGATGACCACCACCATCGGAGCCGAGCGGCAGGCCGGACCGGAGGAGCCCGCGGAGCCGGACAAGAATCTGCCCCGGGCGGACCCCTTCGACCGCGACGCCCTCCCCTCCCCGCCCGGCGCCACCCGCGCCCTCCTGCTCGACCTGCTGCGGCCGATGCGCCGGCGCGTCGTCGTCACCGCGCTGCTCATCCTGTTGCAGCAGGCCGCAGTGCAGGCGGGCCCGCTGCTGGTGGCGTACGCCATCGACCGGGGCGTACCGGCCTTCCGGGCGCACGACTACGGTCCGCTGATCGTCGTCGGCTCCGGCTACCTCGTGTGCGCCCTGGGGGCCGGACTGCTCCAGTACGCGTTCATCAGCGCCTCCACCCGCGTCGGCCAGGACGTGCTGCTCGATCTGCGCGGACGGATCTTCCGGCACGCGCAGGCGCTGAGCGTGGACTTCCACGAGCGCTACACCTCGGGACGGCTCATCTCCCGCTCCACCTCCGACGTGGAGTCGCTGCGCGAACTCTTCAACGAGGGGCTCCAGGAGCTGATCGGTGTCGTGCTGTCCGCGGTGTACATCTGCGTGATGCTGCTCTGGCTGGACTGGGGCACCGGCGCGCTCGCGGTGGCCTCGTACGCGCCGCTGCACCTGCTGATCCGGCGCTACCGGCGCCGCGCGTCGGCGGCCTTCGACGCCCGCTCCACCGCCATCGCGGCCGTCATCGTCAAGTTCGCGGAGACCCTCAACGGCATCCGCCCGGTCCAGGCGTTCCGTCGCGAGCGCGCCAACGACGAGGAGTTCCAGCGGCTCAACCACCGGCACGAGCGCACCAACGGCGACGCGATCCTGGAGATGGCCCAGTACGTGGTGGGCTCGCGCCTGGTGGCCAACACGGCCGTCGCCGCGATGGTGCTGTGGGGCGCCTACCGGGTCGCGGACGGCACCCTGGCGCTCGGTGTGCTGGCGGCGGCCGTGCTGTATCTGCGGCGGCTGTACGACCCGATCGACCGGCTCGGGATGTTCCTCAACTCCTACGAGGCCGCCGTCTCCTCCCTCGGAAAGATCGCGGGGCTGCTCGCCCAGCGGCCGACCGTGCCCGAGCCCGAGCGGCCGGTGCCGCTGCCGCCGCGCCGGGGCGGGCTCCCGGGCCGCGAGGTGGTGTTCGAGGGCGTGAGCTTCTCGTACCGTACGGGCGGCGAGGTGCTGCCCCGGTTCGACCTGACGATCCCGGCCGGGCAGACCGTGGCCGTGGTCGGGACGACCGGCGCCGGCAAGTCCACCCTGGCCAAGCTCCTCGCCCGCTTCTACGACCCCTCCACCGGCTCTCCGACGGACCCCGGGCAGGGGGCACCCCGAGCGGGCCGCGTGCTGCTCGACGGCACGGACCTGCGCGACCTCGCCGTGCCCGAGCTGCGGCGCGGGGTCGTGATGGTCACCCAGGAGGCGTTCCTCTTCTCCGGGACGGTCGCCGACAACATCGCCATCGGCCGCCCCGAGGCGACCCGCGAGGAGATCGAACAGGCCGCCAAGGCGATCGGTGCGCACGACTTCATCGTCGGGCTGCCGGACGGCTACGACACGGATGTGCGCAAGCGCGGCGGGCGCATCTCGGCGGGCCAGCGCCAACTGGTGGCCTTCGCCCGCGCGCTGCTCGCGGACCCGGCGGTGCTGATCCTGGACGAGGCGACCTCGTCCCTGGACATCCCCGGCGAACGGGCGGTGCAGCGCGCGATGCACACCGTGCTGCACGGCCGTACCGCCGTCGTCATCGCCCACCGGCTGTCGACCGTGGAGATCGCGGACCGGGTGCTGGTGATGGACGGCGGCAGGATCGTCGAGGACGGCTCCCCCGCCGAACTCAGCGCGGGTACCGGCCGGTTCGCCGATCTGCACCGCGCCTGGCGCGAGAGCCTGGCATAGCCGAAAGGGGCGCGGCGGCGGAACCAGTTCGCCGCCGCGCCCGTCACACCTCATCGCCATACGCCTCCCACCGTCCGCCTGACGGACACCGGGCGGGGGCGGCGCGGGCCACCGCGAAGGCGCATTGCGGCCATTGTGCGCAGCGGCTCCCACGGCCCTTGCGGGCACTCTTCGCGCTGGTGGGGCGGGGCGCGTATCCGGACACTCCCGTCGATCGCGGCGCACCCGACTGCTCACTGGACACACGGTGTTGACAAAGGAAACGTCCGCTTAACGAACGCCATCTTTCGTACAACGAACGATTTCCGGCCATCTTCTTGACGCGCTCCTGACAGCGGCAGGCCACTCCTGGCACTCTCTCCACGATCCACGAATCACCGCTCCGCATGCTCCGCCCGGCCGGCCCTACCCAGCCGCCGGTACCCCCCTCGCAGAAGGAGTTCGCGTGAGATCCACGCACCGTCGTCGTGCCACCGCCACCGCCGCACTGCTCTCCGCAGCCGCCATGCTCACCGTCGGAGTCCAGGCCGGCAGCGCCAGCGCACGCCCCGACGACTCCGCGTCCGCAAGCGCCCTCAAGGCGCAGGCCGTACGCAACCCGGGCGCTCTGCCCGCCAAGCTCACGCCCTCACAGCGGGCCGAGCTCATACGCCAGGCCGGCGACAGGACGGCGGACACCGCCAAGACGCTCGGCCTCGGCGCCCAGGAGAAGCTCGTCGTCCGTGACGTGGTCAAGGACCAGAACGGCACGACGCACACGCGGTACGAGCGCACCTACGCCGGCCTGCCGGTCCTCGGCGGCGACCTCGTCGTCGACACGGCCGCGAGCGGCCGGACGCAGGGTGTCGCCAAGGCCTCCCGCGCCGAGCTGAAGAACATCGCCACCACCGCCAAGCAGGGCCCCGCCGGCGCACAGAAGCAGGCCCTCGCCGCCGCCGCGGACAAGGGCGCCAAGAAGGCCACCGCCGACCGCGCCCCGCGCAAGGTCGTCTGGATGGCCAAGGGCACGCCGACCCTCGCGTACGAGACGGTCGTCGGCGGGCTTCAGGAAGACGGCACGCCGAACCAGCTGCACGTCATCACGGACGCGGCGACCGGCGCCAAGCTGTACCAGTGGCAGGGCATCGAGACCGGTGTCGGCAACACCCACTACAGCGGCCAGGTCACCCTCGGCACCACGCAGTCGGGCTCCAGCTACACGCTGACCGACGGCGGACGCGGCGGCCACAAGACGTACAACCTGAACCACGGGTCCTCCGGCACCGGCACCCTCTTCTCGCAGTCCACCGACACCTGGGGCGACGGCACCAACTCCAACGCCGCCACCGCGGGCGCCGACGCCGCCTACGGCGCGGGCGAGACCTGGGACTTCTACAAGAACGTCTTCGGCCGCAGCGGCATCCGCGGCGACGGCGTCGGCGCGTACTCCCGCGTCCACTACGGCAACGCGTACGTCAACGCGTTCTGGGACGACAGCTGCTTCTGCATGACGTACGGCGACGGCTCGGGCAACAACGACCCGCTGACCTCGCTGGACGTGGCCGGCCACGAGATGACGCACGGCGTCACCTCCAACACGGCGGGCCTGGAGTACAGCGGTGAGTCCGGCGGCCTCAACGAGGCGACCTCGGACATCTTCGGCACCGCGGTGGAGTTCTACGCCAACAACTCGTCCGACGTCGGCGACTACCTCATCGGCGAGAAGATCAACATCAACGGCGACGGCACCCCGCTGCGCTACATGGACAAGCCGAGCAAGGACGGCGGCTCCAAGGACAGCTGGTACTCCGGCCTCGGCAACCTCGACGTCCACTACTCCTCGGGCCCCGCGAACCACTGGTTCTACCTGGCCTCCGAGGGCAGCGGCACCAAGGTCATCAACGGCGTGACCTACAACTCGCCGACCTCCGACGGCCTGCCGGTCACCGGCATCGGCCGCGACAAGGCCCAGTTGATCTGGTACAAGGCGCTCACCACCAAGTTCAACTCCACCACCGACTACGCGGGCGCCCGCGCGGGCACCATCGCCGCGGCGACCGAGCTGTACGGTGCGGGCAGCGCCGAGGTCAACAACATCACCGACGCCTGGGCGGCCATCGCGGTCGGCGCCCGGCACGGCGGCGACCCGGGCGGCGGCAAGGTCTTCGAGAACGGCACCAACGTCAACATCCCGGACTCCCCGGGAGCGGCGGTCACCTCGTCGGTCACCGTCTCCGGTGTCACGGGCAACGCGCCCAGCACCCTCAAGGTCGGCGTGAAGATCGTCCACACCTACATCGGCGACCTCCAGATCGACCTGGTGGCCCCCGACGGCTCGGTGTACTCCCTGAAGACCACGGGGACCGGCGGCTCGACGGCCAACCTCGACACCACGTACACCGTGAACGCCTCCTCGGAGGTCGCCAACGGCACCTGGAAGCTGAAGGTCCAGGACAAGGCGCGGTACGACACGGGCTACATCGACAACTTCAAGCTCACGTTCTGAGCCTTCGAGCTCTCCTCACGGTCAGGCGGCTGACTGGAACGTGAAAGGTGCCCGGACCCCCACACGGGGTCCGGGCACCGCTCGTTTTTCGCGAGCCGTTCAGTCCGCCGTCACAGGGTGATCTCCCGACGGCGCAGATCGAGCAGGTCGGGGTCCTGGCGGACCAGCTCCTGCTCGAACTCCGGCCAGCCCTTCTCCTTGACGAAAGCCGCCTCCGAGGGGCCGATCGGCACCAGCCACACCACGGAGACCGTGGTGCCGTTCTCCACGACGACCTCGGCGAAGTCGTCGTCGAAGTACACCGGAGAGGACGCGTACAGGGAGCTCAGGACACTGCCCGGCGCCAGCGGCATCGGCAGGGAGATCACGTCCCCGCGCAGAACCGCGTCGCCGCTGGTGACCAGGCGCTCCGACACGTACTCCAGGACTCCCGCGAACGGGCCGTACTCGTCACCCGCGAGCGGCCGGTTGCACCCCAGCAGTTCCAGGTGCTGATGACGGCCGGAGGTGCGGGACACCAGCGGTGTACTGAAGAGCCCGATGGTGGCGAAGGACTGGACGCCCTCCAGGGCACCCCCGGTGAAGTATCCGACCTGGGGGGTGCCCGGAGGGGACTGCTCGGCCGCCGACCACGACCCGGCCATCCGGCCGAGCCGTGCTTCCAAGTGGTTGACGAGAGCAGCCATGGCGATCAGCTAACCGTCCTGTCTGTTTCCGGCTGCGCGATTGCACGGCCTGCATTCGAGCTGGACATCGGTGTTGTAGTTGTCCAGGACTTCTTCACGCGTGACGTTCGGAGGGAACTTGCGGTTGCTCCACGACTCCGGGAAGTGCCCGCCGTCCCACATGCGGGGTCCACCGTTCGGGTCGTACGGATCGTCGTAGACCACACCCTCGCAGCTGGGGCCACCGCGGGAGCAGACTCTACCCTGCGACCCGTGCGGCCCCGGTGCGACCTCGGCGTCGTCCCACATCTGCCGCACCGTGGGGGTACGGAACGAGGGCCGGCTGGTGACGTGCCCGGCCTCGTTGGTCCCCCGCAGCATGCCGTCGGGGTGCACCTGACCGGGCTGGATGCGGTCCGGGTTGGCCGCGAACCGTCCGCCGTGCCGCCACTGGCCGTTCCCGTCGGGCGCCGGTCCGCCGGTCGGGCAGACGTCGTCGGCGTTGTGGACCAGGACCTGGGAGTCGCCCGCCGCCACGAAGTACGTGTGCAGGCCGTCGACGCTCAGGTCATAGGTGATCCGCGCGGCCCGGTAGGACCGGATGTCGAGGATCGGCGTCCGCCCGCCGTCCGCACCCTGAAGGGCATGCTGCTTCTTCAGGTCGGCCGCCTGCGTCCAGGCGTTCGTCGTGGCGTCGTAGAACTGGTGGTGGGCGGTGGTCTGGATCGTCTTGGGACCGGACTTCGAGCCCACGACGACGTCGACGTAGTCGCGGTCGGTCTTGGTGACGATGACCGCCTTGACCCGGTGTCTCTCCTTCTTGTCCTTGCCCGGCTCGGCGGTCAGTACGTAGTCACCGACCCGGATCTGCGAGATGGCCTTGGTGGCGGTGGTCGACACCAGCACCGGGGTGTTGCGGGTGAAGCTGTGCGGGGTGCACCCCTTGCGGCCGTACTTGCTGAGCGCGGCGCCGAAGATGCCGCCGAGCGCGGCACCCGCCACCGTCGCCTTGGCAGCGCCACTGGCGCTGCAGCCCTCCTGGCTGCTGGAGCAGGAGACGCCGTAGGTGGCGGCGCTCTCCGCGGCACCACTGGCCGCGCCTGTCACCGCACCCCGGGTCACGGCGCTGACCGCCGTGCTCAGGGCCCGTCCGGCGACCGCACCCGCGCCCATACCGATCAGTCCGGTGGCCGCGCCGACCGCGGCGGCGCCGAGGAAACCGCTCAGGGTGTGCGGCCCGTCACTCATCGCGTAGCCGAGTGAGTTGATCAGAGCACCCGCGCCGACCGCGCAGGCCACCGCACCGACACCTGCCGTCGCCGCCGTACAGACGACGGCGGCCGCGATGCCCGCCACGATGGGGACGATGGTCGCCGCGTGCTGCTTCACATAGTTGGCGGTGGCCTTCGCGGCCTTCTTGACCGCTCTGCCGACCTTCTTGGCCGCCTTGACCACCTTGTGGGCGACGCTCTTGACCACCTTGGCCGCGTGCTTCACCGCGCGCTTGACGGTCCTGACGACCTTGTGGACGTACTTCTTGACCCGCTTGTACGTCCGCTTGACGTATCTCTTGACCTTCTTGACGGCATCGTGCACGTAGTGCACGGCCTTGCGGACCGCGTGCTTGACCCGCTTGACCGCCTTCTTGACCGCGTGCTTGATCTTCTTCGCGGCCTTCTTGACGGCCTTGGCGACGTGCTTGACGGCCTTCTTCGTCTTGTGCCAAGCGGACTTGGCGACGTGCTTGACCTTCTTCTTGAACTTCTTCCAGGCGCCGCCGAGGCTCCAGTGACCGGTGGGGTCGGTCATGGTCATCGGGTTGGCGTTGGCGTAGGCGAACTTGTTGGCGTCGATCGAGGCCGGCAGGCCGTCCACGTCCGCCGTGTCCCGGCTGTTGAACTGGCCGGTCTGCGGCGAGTACCAGCGAGCGGCCATGTTGACCTTGGCCGTCTCGGGGTCGGTCCAACCCGACTGGTAGCCGAGCTGTCCCAGCATGGTGGCGGTCTGGTTGACCTTGCCGAACGGCGAATAGGTGGTCGACCCGGACAGCGCCTCGCCGCCCGCCGTGAACTGCGCGATGACATCGCTGTGGACATCGGTCATCGCCAGCACGGAACTGGTGCCCGACTTGATGCCGAGCAGCCCGCCGTCGGCGTTGCGGCTGTAGGTCGACGAGCCGTCGGAGGCCACGTCGTTGCCCAGGCCGCTGTACTGGAAGGTGAACAGCGGACCGGTCCCGGGGTCACTGGCGGTGAGCACCCGGTCCAGACCGTCGTACGCGTATGTACGGTCGCCCTCGTTGATCACCCGGTTGAACGCGTCCGCCTTGATGACGCTGACCTTGTTGCCGTCGTCCGTCATCGAGCTCATGGTGCCGCGGGCGGTGTACGCGTACGCGTTGTGCCCGTCGGAGGTGAGCTGGTTGCGGGCGTCGTAGGTGTAGGTGTCGCCGCCCACGCGCGTCCGGTTGCCGGAGGCGTCGTAGCCGTAGCTCTCCGTCGTCGTCCCGTTGTTCCAGGACGACAGGCGGTTCGCCCAGTCGTAGGTGTACGTGTTGGCGGAGGCGCCCGCGACCCCGGTCGTCGTCTTCGACGTCTCGTTGCCGTTCTCGTCGTACCCGTAGTTCACCGAGGCCAGCGTCTTGCCGGTCGGGGAGGTGAGGGTGTCCGACGTGAGCTGCTCCAGGGCGTCGTAGCCGAAGGCGCGCTTGGACTTGCCGGTGCCGTAGTCGATCGACTTGACGTTGCTGTTGACGTCGTAGCCGTAGGTCAGCGTCGAGCCGGTGGCGCCGTCGTTGACCGTGGACAGCCGTCCCGCGGTGTCATAGCCGTAGGTGGAGGTACCGGACGCGTCGGTGCGCGTGGTCATCCTGCCGTCGCCGTTGTAGGCGAAGGAGGAGGAACCCGACGCGCCGCTCGTCGACAGGAGCTGGCCCCGGTCGTCGTAGCTGAACGTGTCCTTGCCGGTGTCGGCGTCGGTGCCGGTCACCGAGACGATCCGGTCGTCGGCGTCATAGCCGTAGGTGTGGTCGGCCGTGGCCGCCTCGGCACCGGTACCGGTCTGCCTGGTCAGTCGTCCCTTCGCGTCGTAGTCGTCGACGACCTTCACACCACCGGGCGAACGCTCCTCCTTCACCCGCCCGTTGGCGTCGTAGGTCGTGGTGAAGGTGCGGTCGGCCGCGTTGGGATAGGCGGGCGTGGCCGGCTCGATCGTCGACTCCGGGCTGCCCCACGAGTTGTACGTCGTGAGGAAGGCGTTGTTGCGGCCGTCGGTGAACCGCGTCCTGTTGCCCGCCACGTCGTACCCGAAGGTCGCGGTGATCGACTCGGTCGCGGAAACCGGCTGCACAGCCTTGGTGATCATTCCGGTGGCGTCCACCGTGAAGTTGGTGGTGTGCCCGCGGAAGTCGGTCACCGAGGACTGCCGGCCCATCCGGTCGTACGTCGAGCTGGTGGTCCGCAGCACCTTGCCGGTCGCGTCCAGATCGCTCATCGAGACCAGCTGACCGAACCCGTCATACGTGTTCTTCGTGCTCGTCCCGTCCGGATCCGTGGACGTCAGCATCTGCCCGTCCTGGTCGTACGTGTACCGCGTGGTGTTACCGGCCCCGTCCGTGCTGGACGTGATCTCGCCCAACGCGTTGTAGCCGTAGGACTGGCTCACCCCGGCCGGGCTGACGGTCCTGGACAGCTGCTGCCCCGGCGCGTCGTAGTAGTTGATCGCCGTGAACGCCCGCTGGGTCGGCTGGCGGACGATGTCCGTGCTGGTGACCTCGCGGCCCAGGTAGTCGAAGGTCGACTCCTGGCGGGCGCCGTTGGGGCGCGTCGCCGAGAGCTGGTCGCCGTTGGTGTCGTAGGTATAGCGCGTGGTATCGCCGCCCGGCTCCTTCACCGAGGCCACGTCGCCCAGCTGGGTGTAGGTGTACTCGGTGCGGTTGCCCAGCGGGTCGACCTCCGCGGAGACCTGGCCGAGGTGGTTGTACTCGTTCCAGGACACCGCCTTGATCGGCGCCGAGGCGCCCGGCGGGGTGTAGTCGGGCAGCGTCGTGGACGCCTCCTGGCCCTCCCCGTCGTAGGCCGTCACCGTGACGTTGCCGAGCGGGTCCGAGGACTCCGTCTGCTCGCCGAAGGTGTTGTAGCCGGTGAGCGAGACCGGGCGGACCGACGCCGGGGTGCCGCCGTTCTGCTCGGCGTTCACGGCCGGCTCGGTGACGCTGGTCTGCTGGCCCGACTCGTCGTAGCCGTAGTCGGTGACAGCGCCGTTGGCGTCCGTCATCGACACCGGCATGCCGCGCTGGTCCAGCTTCCAGCTGGTGGTGCGCACCGAGCTGCCCGCCGCCGGGAGGGTCTTGCCGTACACCGCGGAGACCTGCGTCGCCGTCAGTGCCTCGCCGTAGACCTGGACGTCCGCGAGGGAGCCCTTGTGGTACTCGCCCTGCGTACCGGCCGACATACGGCGGCCGATCTGGAGCGGGCCGGTGGCCTCCCAGGAGCCGCTGTAGGGGGTGGTCGCCTTCAGTGCGCCGTTGACGTAGAGACGGATCTCGCCCGCCGCCGCGTCGTAGACACCCGTCAGGTGCGTCCAGGTGTTGGCCGTCACCGCCGCCGTGCCGGAGGTGGCACGGGCCAGTGTCGGGGCCGCCACGTCACCGGAGGTCCGGTTGAACGACCAGCCGTACGCCGTCGAGTAGTACAGCTGGAAGCCGTGGTCGGCGGTGCCGTCCTGGGAGACGAAGGTGTGGTTGGCGGTGGTGTCGGCCAGCTTCACCCAGGTGGAGACGGTGAAGCCGCCGTTGGTGTTGACCGCCGGGCCGGTGGCCTGGCCGTAGGCGTTCGCCGTGCCGTCGAAGACCGCGCTGCCGCCCTGCTCGGTGGAGCGGGTGACTCCGCTGCCCAGCGTCACCTTGTTGTTGCCGCCCGAGGAGTCGGCCGCGAGCGTGCCGCTGGTCTCGTTCAGCTTCCAGCGGCCGACCGGTGCGGTCGTGCCGTCGTGGACGGTGTTGCCGGTGACGTTGCCGAGCGCGTCGTAGCGCGTGTCGGTGGTGCTGGTGTCGCCGGTCGGGTCGTAGTCCGTCTCGGACACGACGTTGTCGTCCGGGTCGTAGGAGACCTTGTTGGTCCGGGCGAGGCCGCCCGGGTCCATCGTGGTCGAGGTGGTGCGGTCGGCGGCGTCCACCGTGAAGGAGGTGGTCGTGGTGCCGTCGTTGGTGACCTGCTTGGTCAGGTTCCCGGCCGCGTCATAGGTGTTCGCCTGCTCGGTGAACGCCTTGTTGTTCTGCGGGTCCCTGCGCACCACGGACGCGCACAGGCCGTCGTCGGTGTAGGTGTACTCGGTCACCCAGCCCATCGCGTCGGTGATCGACGCGAGCCGGCCCGCCGGGTCGTACGCCCGCGACTCCTGCACCAGCTTCGTCGGCGAGGACGGGCTGTTGGGGTCGCCGGTGTAGTTGAGCAGGCTGGTGGTGAGGGGACGGCCCTCGGCGTCGAAGGTGTACTCGTTGACGTTCCCGGCCGGGTCCGTCTCCTTCACCTTGTTGCCGTAGACGTCGTACTCGAACGCCGTGGTGTCGCCGCCCGGGTCCGTCCGGGTCGCGACCCGGTTGTAGGCGTCGTACGTCAGCGACGTGGTGCGCGCGGTGTCACCGCCGCTCGCGTCCGCGACCGTCTGCGACTGGACGTTGCCGTCCGGGTCGTACACGGTCGTCGACTTCGCCTGGTGCACCGCGCCGGTGACCCGGTTGGTGACCTTGGGGCTGATCTCCGAGACGACCTGGTCGTCCTTGTCGTACGCCAGCGTGGTCGTCAGACCCGCCGGGTAGGAGTCGGAGACCTCGGTCTTGGTGATCTGGCGGCCCAGGTTGTCGTACGTGTACTTCACCGAGGCGCCGTTGGCGTCGGTGACCTGCGCCAGGTCGCCGTTCTTGAAGTACGTGTACGAGGTGGTACGGCCACCGGGGGTGCGCACCGAGGCGACCAGGCCCGCCGGGGCGTAGTTGGTGCCGCCCTCGGCCGCGACCGTGGTCGCGGTGGTGTACACCGTGGACGCGGTCCGGCCCGCGGGCGAGCCCGGCACCGGCGGAGTGGTCACCGAGGTGACGTTTCCGGCCGTGTCATAGGCGTAGCTGGTGAGGTAGGTGTTGTCGGTGGGCCCGGAGGAACGGCCGTCTCGCTCGGTGAGCATCAGGTCGTTGCGCGCGTCCATCGCCGGGAAGAGCGTGGTCGCGTCCGGGTAGTACGTGTAGTACTCGGTGGCGCACTGGTTGGCGGCCGTGTTCTGGCAGGTGGTCGTGGAGACCGTGTTGCCGCGCACGTCGTGGCCGGTCACCGAGCGGTTGCCGTTGGCGTCCGTCACCGTGTGCAGGAAGCCCGAGGTGTCGTAGCCGTAGGTGGTCCGGTTGCCGTTGGTGTCGACCGCCGCGAGCAGGCGGTTGCCCAGCTCCGCGTCGTACACGTAGGTGAGCGTCTTGTCGGTCGGGTCGGTCAGCTTGACCGTGCGGACCGGGGCGGTGCCCGAGGAGGACTTGGCCGCCGCGTAGTGGCGCGCCGCCTCGTCCTCGCTCAGCGGGGCGTCGTAGAAGGCGACCTCGGCGATCGAGCCGTCGAAGTGGCCCACGTCGGAGGCCGAGCTGATCCAGCCCTTGGTGAAGCCCGCGCCGATGAAGGTGCGGGTGGTCGTCTGGTCGGCGGCGGCGCCGGTGTAGTCGGCCTGCTTCTCCCCGTCCAGGTAGAGCGTCTGGGTGGTGCCGGAGGCGGAGAGGACCGCGTGGTGCCAGGCGTTGTCGGTGACCGTCGCCTTGGAGCCGAAGTCGGTCGTACCGCTGCCGGAGGCGCTCCACCAGTGACCGCGCAGCTTGCCGTCCGCGCCCACGTACATCAGCGGCGAGTAGGACCCGCCGACGCCCGCCGGGTCGTTCGGGGTCCGGGCCTGGTCGGCGGCGATGACACCGGGCTTGGCGGTACGGAACCACAGCTCGATCGCCCGGTTGCCGGAGCGGTGCAGCGGGGCGTACGGCAGCTCGGCGAACGAGGTGGAGCCGTCGAAGTCCACCGCGGTGGCGTCGTCGGGGCCGAACGGACCCTCCGCGCCCTGGGTGACCGTGTTGTAGGTGCCGAGGCCGGTGTGGACCTCGTTGGCGGCCTGGGCCGCGCCCTGGACGTCACCGAGGCGCCAGTACCCGGACGGGGCGGCGCCCATCACCGAGGAGCGGTAGACCTGCGAGGAGCCGGTCACGGTGGCGGGGTTGAGCTTCCAGGTGCCGCCGTCGCCGTCGACGGCCTGGGAGACCGTGTCGTCGGCGGTGGAGTAGGTGACGGCGCTCTGGACCTTGCCGTTCGGCGTGGTGATCTTGTTGAGGAGTCCGGCCGGACGGGTCGCCGCCTGGTACTGCGCGGTGATGACGTCCTGGCTCAGCGGCTCCGAGTAGATCGCCGCCTCGGCGAGCTGGCCGCTGAAGTGGCCGAGCGGGTCGGTCGCGTTCATGTTCGGCCAGCCGTCGGTGTTCACACCGGCGCCGAGGGTGAGGTAGGGCTGCGCCCAGTCGTTGATGGTGCCGCTCTTGGTGCCCTGGGCGACGCCGTCGAGGTAGAGCGACATGGTGGTGGCGGCGCCGGTGAGGACGGCCTGGTGCCACTTGTTGTCGTTGACGGCGGCGGCCGAGACGATCGTGGTGTTGCAGCCGGGCGAGGAGGCGAAGCAGCCGTGCAGCTTGCCGTCGGTGCCGACGTAGACCGCCGGGGTGTTGTGGGTCGTGGTGCCCACCGGGTCGGGGTCGCTCAGCGGCTTGTCGCCGTAGTAGAAGAGGACACCGCCCGCCTGGGAGGTCTTGAACCAGAGCGAGACCGAGGCGTACGAGGGGGTCGCGCCCGGGGCGCTGGGTATCTCCACATAGCTGCTGGTGCCGTTGAACGACGCCGTGGGCTGGGTGGACCCGGCGAGCACGGCCGTGCCGCCGGTGGTCACGTTGTGGTAGATGCCGTTGTACTTGCCCTGGTTGAGGTCGACGGCGTCCTTGGCGACCGGGTCACCGGCCGCCTCGCCGAGCCGCCAGTACGCGAACGGGTCCTCGTCCAGGACCGTGGTGCGGTAGTGGTTGCCGGTGGCGTACGAGTACGTGATGCACTTGGACCAGTCGGCGGGCGGGCACACCGAGGTGAGCTTGTCACCGGTGTAGCCGTACTTCCACGTCTGCACGGTGCTGCTGTCACCTGCGGTCGAGGCGTCGGTGTAGACCGTGTCGACGTGCGCGGCGGTGGCCCCGGCCGGGGTCTGCCAGGTGAGGCCCAGCGAGCGGTTGGACGTGGTGTTCGTGATCCTGGTCAGCTGGTTGCCGGTGTAGAAGAACGTTTCACCACGGTTCGCGAAGTCCGTGATGGTCTTGATCGCGTACACCCCCGCCCGGGCCGTGGCCTGGGTGAAGCTGTAGGTGGTGAAGTCCTTGTCGACCAGCGTGTAGCCGTCGGCGACCGCCTGGAAGCGGGCGTAGCGGCCCAGCGGCGGGACGAAGGTGCCGTCGCTGTTGCGGCCGAAGGCGACCTGCTCACCACCGGGGTAGGTGATGACCACACTGGTGACCGTGCCGGAGCCGTCCTTGACCTCGGCGGCCTTCATGTCCGCGATCGTCGCCCAGCCCGCGCCGAACGCGCTGTCCTGGCGCGGGTCGAGGCTGTTGTAGGAGCGCTCGATGGAGAGCGAGGGGCCGGTGACCTCGACGTCCGCGTCGGTGTCGTCGGTGGTGTAGTTGCCGTCGCTCGGGTCGAACTCGTGGCCGTCGGTGTTCTGGGTGAGCCCCGAGGTCACCGGCGGCTGCGGCACCGCGGTGGTGAACCGGCTGTCGTAGGAGACCGAGTTGGTGCCGTCGCTGACCGTGGCGAACCAGAGGTAGTTCTTGCTCCACTTCAGCTTGCCCGCCGGGATCGCCCAGGCACCCTTGGTCAGGGTGCCGGAGCTGACCACCGGGGTCTGGCTGGTGGAGTCCGCGTCGAAGACGTCGAAGGAGTACGACAGCGGGTTCGGGCCCTTGTCGGCGTCGGTCGCGTAGACCGTCAGCTCCGGGCGGAGCGTGTTGGCCTGGTAGTTGGCCGGCGGGTACTGGGAGTTGACCTGCGGGGCCACATTGGCGGTGTAGGTCAGGTCCAGCGCCGGGCGGAAGCCCGCGGTGGTGGAGTTGTCCGAGTGGAACTTCTTCCAGTGCAGCCCGTCACTGGTGATCGCGGTCATCGCGAGGCCGTAGTTGGCACCGCCGCCCGCGACCGTGTTGAACCAGCTCGTGTTGAGCGGGACGGGCATCTTCACGCCGACGCTCGTGGAGCCGGAGGAGTTGGAGCAGGACGCGCCGGGCGCCGGCGTCGCCGAGCCGATGGCCGCGCCGTAGGTCGGGCCGGGGTAGCTGGTCACGCCCGACGGCGTCCAGGACTGGGTCACCGGGTGGACGTTGAACGGCTCGGCGGTGCAGGTCGCCGACCAGATCGCGTACACGTTCAGGGTCGCCGCGGTGACCTTCTGGCCGGCCAGCGTGGTGCCGAGCGAGGAGAACTGCAGGAACGAGTTGGCCTTGTTGGTGCCCGCGTCGTAGGACCCCACCTTGATCATGTTCTCGGTGGAGTGGTCCCCGGAGATCGTGTTCTGGGTGTAGGTCGAGTTGCTCGCCGTCACCGTCGGGTCGACGGTGACCGGGAAGACCCGCTTCGGGTCGTCGAGCCAGGTCCGGTCGGCGGTCATCCGCAGCGCGGGGGCGCCGTCCAGGGTGGTGAGCTCATAGCTGACCGCGCGCGACTGGGCGGCGTCGCCCGAGCGCGGGTCGATCCTGGAGTCCTCCATGAAGGCGTGCGGCACGGTCGCCGTCACCTTGCCGTCGGCGTCGGTGAAGACCACATCGCCGTTCTCGGCGACCTTGGGGGTGAGCCCCTTCACCTTGAGCGGGAAGACCCAGGTGTTGTCCGCCGCCCTGGAGCGCAGGACGATCCGCTCCTTGAAGCCCTCGGTCAGCGGCGACAGCTTGAGGTCGGTGTCCTTCAGGACGTCCTTGTACGTGGCGGTGGAGTCGCCGTCGACCACCGGCTCGCTCCTGGCGGCGCCGTGCAGTCCGTACGACAGCACGCGTCCGGAACCGAAGTCGACCGACGCGAGGTCGGGGGTGACCGCGTCGGGTGCGAAGGTGACGGCGAGCGAGTTGGCGTTCTCGGCCAGCCGTCCGCTCTTCTCCTCGCGCAGCGTGGTGTCGATCGGCTTCCAGCCGCCGTCGGCGCCCTTGAAGTTGGAGCGGCCGGTGTAGTGGCGCACCGTGGTGGAGCCGTCGGCGTTGGTGAAGAAGTCCGAGGTCGCCGTCGACTTCCTGGCGTCGCGCTTGCTGGTGCGCGCGTCGAAGCTCCTGGCGTCGCCGGCCGCCTTGCCGGTCTTCTTCAGCTCGGGCTTGTCCTGGGGCCGGCGGTACTCGGCGAGCTCGCCCTTGCCCTTGCCGGGCTTGTGGCCGCTGCCGCCCTTGGCGCGGGTCTGCTTGGCGGCGGCGGTGTGGCTCTTGCCCCTGGCCGTACCGCTCTGCTGGTCCGGGGTGTCGAGCGGGGACTTGTTGGCCCACTCCCACAGACCCGACAGGGACCATCTGGGCATCGACAGCCGGGGCAGCGTGGCACCGGTCGCCTCCGCCGTCTCCGTGGTGAGCATGAAGGAGAAAGCCAGCAGGACCAGAAGGGCGATCCTTCTGGTCCTGCGGCGCCCGGTACTACCGGGTGGGAACAAAAGACGGGACGTTCGAGCCCATCGAGCACGCATTGAGGCAGCCTTTACTTACGCGAGGCTTACAGAAGACAAAGCCCCGTGATCGTGCCTCACGCTTTTGGAAGGGTTGCTTCCACCCCTTGATCCTTTAGCATTTCTTTGCCATGTCCATGCGGGTCGGATGCATAAATTCCGGGCTATCCGGGTGTATTGACGCCCCGCTCGACAGCGCGGGCCACATCGGCGCGCACCGAGTCGCCCGGCTTCACGGCCGTCACGTTGGCCGCCGCGGCCTGCCCGCCGACCACCACGAACCGCACCTTGGACTGCGTCTTCGCCGCCGCCTCGGCCGCCGCGACCGGGGCCTTGCCGACCGCCACGATCACCTCGCAGGAGCGCTGGACGAGGCCGTTGACGAACGGGGTGGCGTTGGCCTGCGTCTGCTCGCCCGTCACGGGTACGAAGTTGACCCGGGCGCGCGTGGCCTTCGAGGCCTCCTGCATCCCGGCCCAGACCGGCGCGCCCTCGGTGCCCTCGGTGACACCCTTGTCCCCGGTCAGCAGACAGGCGTCGACGTTCCTGTACTGCCGGGCCCGCGGATCGGGCGGCCCCGGCTTGTCGTCCTTGTCCAGCACCGAGAACAGGACCGCGCCGACGGCGACGGCCGCCGCGACGCCCGCGGCCGTCCACACCCGGCGCCGGTGCGCCCGGGCCAGAGCGGTCAGACGCGCGAACCGCAGCCGGTAGCGCGCGTACCTGCTCTGCTTGTCCTGCTCCTGACGGGCGGCCTTCGCCGCCTGGGCCTGACGTACCTGCTTGACCTGCTTCACGCGCTCTTGCCGTTCTCGTTCGGGGACTGCCGGGCCGCCGGCCACGCCCACCAGGCGTGCGCGCCCGCCCCGGCCGTGGACTGCCCGATGAGCAGCACGTCGGCCGCGAACCGTATGCCGTGCGTGGTGTCCGGGGTGGTCGCGAGCTGGACCACCCAGGCCACCCACACCGCACCGAAGACCGCGAAGGCGGTCCAGTCCGCGCGCCGGCGCCGCCGCACGGCGATGACCAGCGACGGCACCGGGCAGAGCAGCCCCAGGGTGGCGAAGGGGAGCAGCGCGAGGCCCGCGCGCGCCACCCAGGTCCCATACGGATGTATGGGACGAGGTGCGGCATTCTGGGCAGGGTTCACAATCGGACCTCGCAGTTCCGTACGGGGGCATGGCAGCGGCCGACGTACGGTACAACCCCGTCGCCCTCAGCGCATCAGCACCCCCGCCCCCTCCCCCGTCGCCTCGGTCGGCAGCGCGACCAGTCCGAGATCGGCGCCGTCGGCGAGCAGGCGGTGGGCCGGCAGGACCCGGACGGTGTAGCCGTACGGCCCGGTGCGGTCCAGGGCGAGCGGGCCCTCGTACACCCAGCGCCCCTCCAGGTCGGGGCCGCCCGCTGGCTTCAGGGCGACCGTACGGGCCTCCGCGAGCGTGTCGGCGGCGTCCACCCGTCCGGCGACCGCCTGCACCTCCACGTCGTCCGGCTGGAGCCCGCCGAGGCCGACGCGCACCCGCAGGGCGAGCGTGGAGCCGAGCTCGGCGTGGCCGTTCACGGCCGTCGCGGAGACCGCCTCCACATGGTCGACGGCCACCTGTGGCCAGACCGCCCGCACCCGGGCCTTCCAGTCGGCCAGCTCCCGGGCGGTGTCCGGCTCCAGCGCGCGGTGGGCGTGGGCGGCGGGCGCGTACAGCCGCTCCACGTACTCCCGCACCATCCGCCCCGCCAGCACCTTGGGCCCGAGCGAGGACAGGGTCTCGCGGACCATCTCGATCCAGCGGCCCGGCAGCCCGTCCGCGCCCCGGTCGTAGAAGCGCGGCGCCACCCGCTCCTCGATCAGGTCGTACAGCGCGGTCGCCTCCAGCTCGTCCCTGCGGTCCTCGTCGGTGGCCGAGCCGTCGGCGGTGGGGATGGCCCAGCCGAAGTCCGGCGCGAACCACTCGTCCCACCAGCCGTCCAGGACCGAGAGGTTCAGACACCCGTTGAGCGCCGCCTTCATCCCGCTGGTGCCGCACGCCTCCAGGGGCCGCAGCGGATTGTTGAGCCACACGTCGCAGCCCGGGTAGAGCTTCTTGGCCATCGCCATCCCGTAGTCGGGCAGGAAGACGATGCGGTGGCGCACCCGGGGGTCGTCGGCGAACCGCACCAGCTCCTGGACCAGCCGCTTGCCGCTGTCGTCGGCCGGGTGCGCCTTGCCCGCCACCACGATCTGCACCGGGCGGCTCGGGTGGAGCAGCAGCTCCATCAGCCGGTCCCGGTCGCGGAGCATCAGGGTGAGCCGCTTGTAGGAGGGGACGCGGCGGGCGAAGCCGATGGTCAGGACGTCGGGGTCGAGCACCCCGTCCACCCAGCCCAGCTCGGCGGTCCCGGCCCCCCGGGAGCGCCAGGACGCGTACAGCCGCTCGCGCACCTCCACGACGAGCTGCTCGCGCAGCTCGCGCCTGAGCTCCCAGATCTCCGCGCCGGGGATCTCGGCGACCGCGTCCCAGCGCGGCGAGCCGCCCACGGTCAGCGCGTCCTCGGCGCGCCCGGCGCCGATCTGCCGGGCGCCGAGCCGGAACACCTCCGGCGCCACCCAGGTGGGCGCGTGCACCCCGTTGGTGACGGAGGTGATCGGCACCTCCGAGGGGTCGAAGCCGGGCCACAGACCGGCGAACATCTTCCGGCTGACCTCCCCGTGCAGGGTGGAGACGCCGTTGGCGCGCTGGGCCAGCCGCAGCCCCATCACGGCCATGTTGAAGAGGTTGGGCTCACCGCCCGGATAGGTCTCCAGGCCGAGCTGGAGGATCCGGGAGACGTCGACGCCCGGCAGTTCGCCGTCGTCGCCGAGGTGGTGGGCGACCAGCTCGCGGTCGAAGCGGTCGATGCCGGCCGGGACCGGGGTGTGGGTGGTGAAGACGGTCCCGGCGCGCACCGACTCCAGGGCCGCGTCGAACTCCAGCCCCTCTCCGGCGAGTTCACGGATCCGCTCCAGGCCGAGGAAGCCCGCGTGGCCCTCGTTGGTGTGGAAGACCTCGGGCGCCCGGTGCCCGGTGATCCGGCAGTACGCGCGCACCGCCCGCACCCCGCCGATGCCGAGCAGCATCTCCTGGAGGAGCCGGTGCTCGCTGCCGCCCCCGTACAGCCGGTCGGTGACCTCGCGTTCGCCGGGGCCGTTCTCCTCCACGTCGGAGTCGAGCATCAGCAGCGGGACCCGGCCGACCTGGGCGATCCAGACCACCGCGTGCAGGGCGCGACCGCCGGGCAGCCGCAGCGCGATCCGGGCGGGCTCGCCGCCGGGTTCGCGCAGCAGGGCCAGCGGCAGTTCGTTGGGGTCGAGGACGGGATAGTGCTCCTGCTGCCAGCCGTCGCGCGAGAGGGACTGGCGGAAGTAGCCGTGCCGGTAGAGGAGGCCGACCCCGATCAGCGGTACGCCGAGGTCGCTGGCGGACTTCAGATGGTCGCCGGCGAGGATGCCGAGCCCGCCGGAGTACTGCGGCAGGGCGGCGGTGATCCCGAACTCCGGCGAGAAGTAGGCGACGGCCCGCGGCAGCCCGTCGGGCTGCTCCTGGTACCACCGCCGCCCGCCCAGGTAGTCGGCGAGGTCGTCGGCGCAGGCGGTCAGGGAACGGACGAAGCGGCGGTCCTCGGCCAGCGCGGCGAGCCGCGCGGCGGAGACCGAGCCCAGCAGGCGCACGGGGTCCTCTCCGGCCGCCCGCCATCCCTCGGGGTCGACGGACCGGAACAGTTCTCTGGTCTCGGGATGCCAGGACCAGCGCAGATTGCGGGCCAGCTCGCTCAGGGGCCGCAGGGGCTCGGGGAGGACGGGGCGGACGGTGAACCGACGGATTGCCTTCACGTGTTCCACCTTCGCAGGGGATGTACGTAACGGGAGGGGCGTACAGCTCTGTTCGACTCTCCTTCACCCCCGACGGTAGTGGGAGGGCGCCCCGCACTACCACGGCGCACGGAGGCGACCGCCCCCCGCGCGCGCTCTCGGCGGGCTCCACGGGGGCCGGCCGTGGTGCGGGGCACGGGCCCCGGTCCGCGCGCGCCGGGTGTGGGCGCCCCCTCGGCGGGAACACGGAACCCATGGCGTACCGGACCGGTTCGGGCACGTCGATGGCCGCCCCGCACGGGCCGCCACCGCGGGACCACCCGTGCCGGGCCGGGCCCGGCAGCGTCCGCGGCGGGCGGACGGCCGGCCGGGCGCCAACTGAACTTGTGGGTAGGCAAATTCTGGCCCGGTCCCGCCGAAAGACGGGGCCGTCTCCTTGTCCGGACCGTTACGCCCCGGTAGATAACGAACCACCGGAATGCCCACTCGTCCCGCGTGGAAGGCTCCACCGGTAGGACGCCGTCCGTGCAACCGCTGACCGCCACCCGAGTGAACGCGGACAGGAGCGGCCATGCCCGCAGCCCGTCAAACGTCGACGGAGCAGTTACAAAGAGCAGACCCCGCCACGCCCCGTACCCACCAGCCACCAGGTGAGCCCGTGAATCTGCCCATCGGCCGTATCCCCGTCCTGGACGTCCGCCCCGCCGTCGACTGCGGCCGAAGGCCGGCGAAGGCGGTGGCCGGCGAGACCTTCATGGTCACCGCCACCGTCTTCCGAGAAGGCCATGACGCGGTCGCCGCCAACGTGGTCCTGCGCGACCCGCGCGGGCGGCCCGGCCCCTGGACGCCGATGCGCGAGCTCGAACCCGGTACCGACCGCTGGGGGGCCGAGGTCACTCCGACGGCCGAAGGGCACTGGTCGTATACGGTCGAGGCGTGGAGCGACCCGGTGGCCACCTGGCGCCGGCACGCCTCGATCAAGATCCCCGCGGGTCTGGACACCGAGCTGGTCCTGGCGGAGGGCGCGGCGCTGTACGAGCGGGCGGCGCGCGGGGTGCCCAAGACCAAGGGGCGCGAGGCGGTGCTGGCCGCCCTGGACGCGCTGCGCGACGGCGACCGCCCGGCCCCCGCCCGGCTCGCCGCGGCCCTGACCCCCGAGGCGGACGCCGCGCTGGCCCGCTATCCGCTGCGTGAACTGGTCACCGCCAGCGAGCCGTTGCCGCTGCTCGTGGAGCGCGAGCGGGCGCTGTACGGGTCGTGGTACGAGTTGTTCCCGCGCTCCGAGGGCGCCGTCGTCGAGGCCGGGAGGCCCCCGGTGAGCGGCACCTTCCGGACCGCCGCCGAGCGGCTGCCCGCGGTCGCCGCGATGGGCTTCGACGTGGTCTACCTCCCGCCCGTGCACCCCATCGGCACCACGTTCCGCAAGGGCCCCAACAACAGCCTCTCGGCCGCACCCGGCGACGTGGGGGTGCCCTGGGCGATCGGCTCGCCGGACGGCGGCCATGACGCGATCCACCCCGACCTCGGCACCCTCGAAGACTTCGACGACTTCGTGCGCACGGCGCGCGACCTGCGGATGGAGGTCGCCCTCGACTTCGCGCTCCAGTGCTCGCCGGACCACCCCTGGGTGGACAAGCACCCGGAGTGGTTCCACCACCGGGCCGACGGCACCATCGCGTACGCCGAGAACCCGCCCAAGAAGTACCAGGACATCTTCCCGCTGGCCTTCGACCGGGACATGGCGGGCCTGGTCGCGGAGACCGTGCGGATCCTGCGGTTCTGGATGGACCACGGGGTACGGATCTTCCGCGTCGACAATCCGCACACCAAGCCGGTGGTCTTCTGGGAACGGGTGCTGGCGGAGGTCAACGGCAGCGACCCGGACGTGGTCTTCCTCGCCGAGGCGTTCACCCGGCCCGCGATGATGCACACCCTGGCCCGGATCGGCTTCCAGCAGTCCTACACGTACTTCACCTGGCGCAACACCAAGCAGGAGCTGACCGAGTACCTGACCGAGCTCACCGGCGAGAGCGCCGCGTACATGCGGCCCAACTTCTTCGTGAACACGCCGGACATCCTGCACGCCTACCTCCAGCACGGCGGGCGCCCCGCCTTCGAGGTGCGCGCGGTGCTCGCCGCGACGCTCTCGCCCAGCTGGGGTGTGTACGCGGGCTACGAGCTGTGCGAGAACACCGCGCTGCACGCCGGCAGCGAGGAGTACCTGAACTCGGAGAAGTACGAGCTGCGGCCCCGCGACTGGGAGGCGGCCGAGCGCGAGGGCCGTTCGCTGGCCCCGCTGCTGACCACGCTCAACCGGATCCGCCGGCGCCACCCCGCACTGCGGCAGCTGCGCTCGCTGCGCTTCCACCGCACCGACAACGACGCGGTGCTCGCGTACAGCAAGCGCTCGGGGTCGAACACCGTTCTGGTGGTCGCCAACCTCGACCCCCACCACACCCAGGAGGCCACGGTCTCGTTGGACATGCCGGAACTCGGCCTCTCATGGCACGAGTCCGTCCCGGTGCGCGACGAGCTCACCGGTGAGACCTACCACTGGGGCAGGGCCAACTACGTGCGTCTGGAGCCGGGCCGTGCGCCCGCGCACGTCCTGGTCCTGCGACCGTCCCCGCCGATCGGAGGGTCACCCACACCATGATCGTCAACGAGCCCGTCCACGACACCTTCGAGGACACTCCCGCCAAGGACCGCGATCCCGAATGGTTCAAGCGGGCCGTCTTCTACGAGGTGCTGGTGCGGTCCTTCCAGGACAGCAACGGCGACGGCGTAGGGGATCTCAAGGGCATCACCGCCAAACTCGACTACCTGCAGTGGCTGGGGGTCGACTGCCTCTGGCTGCCGCCCTTCTTCAAGTCCCCGCTGCGGGACGGCGGTTACGACGTGTCGGACTACACCGCGGTGCTCCCGGAGTTCGGCGACCTCGCCGACTTCGTGGAGTTCGTGGACGCCGCCCACCAGCGCGGCATGCGCGTGATCATCGACTTCGTGATGAACCACACCAGCGACCAGCACCCGTGGTTCCAGGAGTCGCGCAAGGACCCCGCGGGCCCGTACGGCGACTACTACGTCTGGGCCGACAACGACAAGCAGTACCAGGACGCCCGGATCATCTTCGTCGACACCGAGACCTCCAACTGGACCTTCGACCCCGTCCGCAAGCAGTACTACTGGCACCGCTTCTTCTCCCACCAGCCCGACCTCAACTACGAGAACCCGGCCGTCCAGGACGAGATCCTGGCCGCGCTGCGGTTCTGGCTGGACCTGGGCATCGACGGCTTCCGCCTCGACGCCGTCCCGTACCTCTACCAGGAGGAGGGCACCAACTGCGAGAACCTGCCCGCCACCCACCAGTTCCTCAAGCGGGTGCGGACGGAGATCGACGCGAGCTACCCGGACACCGTGCTGCTGGCCGAGGCCAACCAGTGGCCCGAGGACGTCGTCGACTACTTCGGTGACTACGCGGCGGGCGGCGACGAGTGCCACATGGCGTTCCACTTCCCCGTGATGCCGCGCATCTTCATGGCCGTGCGCCGCGAGAGCCGCTACCCGGTCTCCGAGGTGCTCGCCAAGACCCCGGCCATCCCCAAGACCTGCCAGTGGGGCATCTTCCTGCGCAACCACGACGAGCTGACCCTCGAAATGGTGACGGACGAAGAGCGCGACTACATGTACGCGGAGTACGCCAAGGACCCCCGGATGCGCGCCAACATCGGCATCCGGCGCCGCCTCGCCTCCCTGCTGGACAACGACCGCAACCAGATCGAGCTGTTCACCGCCCTGCTGCTCTCCCTGCCCGGCTCGCCGATCCTCTACTACGGGGACGAGATCGGCATGGGCGACAACATCTGGCTGGGCGACCGGGACGCCGTGCGCACCCCCATGCAGTGGACGCCCGACCGCAACGCGGGCTTCTCGTCCTGCGACCCGGGGCGCCTCTTCCTCCCCACGATCATGGACCCCGTCTACGGCTACCAGGTCACCAACGTCGAGGCGGCCATGGCCTCGCCCTCCTCGCTGCTGCACTGGACCCGCCGGATGATCGAGATCCGCAAGCAGAACCCCGCCTTCGGTCTCGGTTCGTACACCGAACTCCCCTCCTCCAACCCCGCGGTCCTCGCGTTCCTGCGGGAGCACAACGACGACCTCGTGCTGTGCGTGAACAACTTCTCGCGGTTCGCCCAGCCCACCGAGCTCGATCTGCGGGCCTTCGCCGGCTGCCATCCGGTGGAGCTGATCGGCGGGGTGCGCTTCCCCGCCATCGGCCAGTGGCCCTATCTGCTCACCCTCGCGGGGCACGGCTTCTACTGGTTCCGGCTGCGCAAGGACAGCGTCGTGATCGCCTGAACCCGCCCGGCTGAGGAGTGCTTTCGGGCGGCCCCGGACGGGCCGGTTTCCCCCGTCCCGCCCGGGGCACTCTCCTCAGCAACGCTCCGGACCGCTTTCAGTGGCACACCGGAGGCTCCGCGCGCCGCCGGACAGCCAATGCCGCAATCCGGGACACTCTGCGCACATCCTGCTGTGAGCCCGGGGAAAGGACGCGCTGCCATGCCCAAGGCCGCACCCACCCTGACTCCTGTCGCGCTGCTGCCCTCGCTGGCGCCCCTGCTGCACGAATGGCTCCCCAGACAGCGCTGGTTCGCCGGCAAGGGCCGCCCGGTCACCGGCTTCCAGCTGGTCTCGGTCACCGAGCTGCTGCCCGGCTGTCTGCATCTGCTCGTCCGCGCCGAGCAGCCCGGCACCGCCCCCGAGCCGCCCGACGTCTACCAGCTGCTGCTCGGCGCCCGGCAGGTGCTGCCGCCGCCGCTCGCCCCCGCGCTCGTCGGCCACGCCACCGACGGACCGCTGACCGGTCTGACCGTCTACGACGCCCTCCAGGACCCGCAGGTCGCCGCGCTCCTGCTGGAACGGCTGCGCACCCCGGGCCGGCTCGGTCCGCTGCACTTCGGCTGCGACGCGGACATCCCCGTCCCGGCCGGGCTCACCCCCCGCCTCCTCGCCGCCGAGCAGTCCAACTCCTCGCTGGTGTACGGAGATACGTTCATCCTCAAGGTATTCCGTCGTATCCACTTCGGGGTCAACCCCGACCTGGAACTCCCGCTGGTCCTGGCCCGGCACGGGTGCGCCCGGGTGCCCGCCCCGGCCGCCTGGATCCGCACCGAACGGCCCGAGAACGCCACGCTCGCCGTGCTCCAGCCCTATCTGCGCGACTCGCGGGACGGCTGGCAGCTGGCGCTGCGCGCGCTCGCCGACGGGCGCGACTTCACCCGGGAGGCCCACGCGCTCGGCCGGGCCACCGCCGAGGTCCACACCGCGCTCGCCGACGCCCTGCCGGTGGTCACCCTCGGCCGCGCCCAGACCGGGCTGCTCGCCGCCGCGATGCACGAGCGCCTGGAGGCCGCGGCGCGGGCGGTGCCGGCGCTGCTGCCGCATGTGCCGGGGCTGCGCGCCGCGTTCGACGCGGTGACCCGGGTGTCCGGGTCCCGGCCCGCCCAGCGCGTCCACGGCGATCTGCACCTGGGCCAGACCCTGCGCACCGGTGACGGCGAGTGGGCGGTCATCGACTTCGAGGGCGAGCCGGCCCGCCCGCTGGCCGAGCGGCGCCGACCGCAGCCGCCCGTCCGCGACGTCGCCGGAATGCTGCGCTCCTTCGACTACGCCGCCCGCACCCAGCAGCCCTGGCGCCCCGAGTGGGCCGAGGCCTGCCGGGACGCGTACTGCTCGGGCTATGCGGCGGCGGCCGGCACCGACCCGCGCGACGAGCCCGAGCTGCTGCGCGCGTACGAGACCGACAAGGCGGTGTACGAGGTGCTGTACGAGGCCCGGCACCGCCCCGACTGGCTCGCCGTCCCGATGGCGGCGGTCCGCCGACTGGCCCAGCACTGACCCCGACCCCGCACCATCCCCGAGGAGGCCGTACCCGTGACCGCCCGCCCGAAGAAATCCGACCCCGCCCGGTCCGGCCGCCCGCCCGCGTCGAAGCCACCGAAGGCAACGAAGGAAACGAAGACACCGAGGCCACCGAGGCCACCGAAGACACAGCAGCCGGCGAAGGCCTCGAAAGCACCGAAGGCAACGAAGGCGCCTGAGGCACCTGAGACACCTGAGGCCTCGGCACCGGACGCGCCGCCGAAGCCGAAGCGCGGCGGGAGCCAGGGCGTCCGGGCCGCGCGACCGCTCGCCGCCGAGGACCGGGCCCGGCTGCTCGCCGGGGCGCACCACGACCCGCACGCGCTGCTCGGCGCCCACCGGGTGCGCGGCGGTGTGGCGTTCCGGGTACTGCGCCCGTACGCGCAGGCCGTGACCGTCCTGGCCGACGGGGTCCGCGCCGAGCTCCGCGACGAGGGCGACGGCCTCTTCGGCGGGGTGCTGCCGCTGCGCGAGGTCCCCGCGTACTCGCTGCTCGTCACCTACGACGACAACGAGCTGGAGGCCGAGGACCCGTACCGCTTCCTGCCCGCGCTCGGCGAGCTCGATCTGCATCTGATCGGCGAGGGCCGCCACGAGGAGCTGTGGACGGCGCTGGGCGCCCGCCCGATGGTCCACCAGGGTGTGGCGGGCACCCGGTTCACCGTCTGGGCCCCCAACGCCCTCGGGGTCCGTGTCACCGGCGACTTCTGCTACTGGGACGGCACCGCGTACCCGATGCGCTCGCTCGGCTCGACCGGGGTGTGGGAGCTGTTCCTGCCGGGCGTCGGCGACGGCGCGCTCTACAAGTTCGACATCACCCGCCCCGACGGCTCGCACACCCTGCGGGCCGACCCTATGGCCCGGCGCACCGAGGTGCCGCCCGCGACCGCCTCCATCGTGACCGAGTCGCACCACGTGTGGCAGGACGACCTGTGGATGGCGGCCCGGGGCGACCGGCCGGTCCACGAGTCGCCCTTCTCCGTCTACGAGGTCCACCTGCCGTCCTGGCGACCCCGGCTGACCTACCGCCAGCTCGCCGAACAGCTCCCCGCCTACGTACGCGACCTGGGCTTCACCCACGTCGAGTTCCTCCCCGTGGCCGAGCACCCCTTCGGCGGCTCCTGGGGCTACCAGGTGACCGGCTTCTACGCCCCCACCGCCCGGATGGGCACCCCGGACGACTTCCGCCATCTGGTGGACGCGCTGCACCGGGCCGGGATCGGGGTGATCGTCGACTGGGTGCCCGCGCACTTCCCGAAGGACGACTGGGCGCTGGCCTCCTTCGACGGGCGCACGCTCTACGAGCACGAGGACCCCTCCCGCTCCGAGCACCCCGACTGGGGCACCCTGGAGTTCGACTACGGCCGCAAGGAGGTCCGCAACTTCCTGGTGGCCAACGCCACGTACTGGTGCGAGGAGTTCCACGTCGACGGGCTGCGGGTGGACGCGGTCGCCTCGATGCTCTACCTGGACTACTCGCGCGAGGCGGGCGAGTGGTCGCCCAACGAGCACGGCGGCCGGGAGAACCTGGACGCGGTGGCCTTCCTCCAGGAGATGAACGCCACCGTCTACCGCCGCTGCCCGGGTGTGATCACCATCGCCGAGGAGTCCACGGCGTGGGACGGCGTCACCCGCGCCACCCACCACGTGGGTCCCGGCGGCTTCGGCGGGCTGGGCTTCGGGCTGAAGTGGAACATGGGCTGGATGCACGACTCACTGGGCTACGCGGCCCACGAGCCGGTCCACCGCAAGTACCACCACAACGAGATGACCTTCTCGATGGTCTACGCGTACAGCGAGAACTACGTGCTGCCGATCTCCCACGACGAGGTCGTGCACGGCAAGCGCTCACTGGTCTCCAAGATGCCCGGCGACTGGTGGCAGCGGCGCGCCACCCACCGCGCCTATCTGGGCTTCATGTGGGCGCACCCGGGCAAGCAACTCCTGTTCATGGGGCAGGAGTTCGCCCAGGGCGCGGAGTGGTCGGAGACCACCGGGCCCGACTGGTGGCTGCTCGACCCGTCGTACTCGGCCGAGCCCGACCACCGGGGCGTACGGGACCTGGTCCGCGACCTCAACACCGTCTACCGCGACACACCGTCGCTGTGGCAGCGCGACACCGACCCGGCCGGCTTCGCGTGGGTGGCGGGCGACGCGGCGGAGGACAACGTCTTCGCCTTCCTGCGCCACGACGCCTCCGGCGCCCCGCTGCTGGCCGTCTCCCACTTCTCGCCGGTGGTCCGCCACGACTACCGCCTGGGCGTCCCCGACACCGTCTCCGCCTGGACGGAGGTCCTCAACACCGACGCCGGGCGCTACGGCGGCGGTGACATCCGCAACGAGGACCCCCTCAAGCCGGACCCGGTGCCCAGCCACGGCCGGCCGGTCAGCATCCAGCTCACCCTGCCGCCGCTGGCGACGGTGTGGCTGCGGCCGGCCTGAGCGCGTCCGCCAGCGCCGCGGGCAGCGGCTCGGCGTGCAGCACGCCGAGCCGCTGGGTGGCCCGGGTCAGCGCCACGTACAGGTCGCTGACCCCGTACGCCGCGGGCTCCACCACCAGGACCGTGTCGAACTCCAGGCCCTTGGCCTGCCGCGGGTCGAGCAGGACCACCGGCCGGGTCAGATCGGGCTCGCCCGGGGGGACGTCCGGGAGCGCGGCGTGCAGGGCCGCGTGCAGGGTGCGCGGCGCGATCACCGCGAGGCGGCCCGCCTCGGGCGTCTCCCGCCCGACCGCCTCGGCGACGGCCCCGGCGAGCGCGTGCGGCGCGGCCTCGCGCGCCCAGGGCCGCACCCCGGTGGCCCGCACCGAGCTCGGCGGCTCGAAGGAGGGGTCCACCGCGCGGCAGACCCGCGCCGCCACCTCCATGATCTCGGCGGGCGTACGGTAGTTGACCCCCAGGCGCACATGCTCCCAGCGGTCCTCCACGTACGGCTCCAGAATCCGCTGCCAGGAGCCGACGCCCGCCGCCTCGGCGGTCTGGGCCGGGTCCCCGACCAGGGTGAGCGAGCGGGTCGGGCAGCGGCGCATCAGCAGCCGCCAGGCCATCGCGGACAGCTCCTGCGCCTCGTCCACGATGATGTGGCCGAAGGCCCAGGTGCGGTCGGCGGCGGCCCGTTCGGCGGCGCTGCGGTGGTCGGCCTCCTCGTGGCGCTCGGCGAACCGCTCGGCGTCGATGATGTCGTGCGCGGCGAGCACCTCGGACTCCTCGTCCTCGAACTCGAAGCTCTCCGAACCCGCGGAGAGGTCGAGGACGCCCTGCGCGTACGCGATCCGGTCCTGGCGTTCGGCCTCGGCGGCGGCGCGGGCCGCGGAGTCGTCCTCGCCGAGGAGTTCGGCGGCCTCGTCGAGCAGCGGCACGTCGGCCACCGTCCAGGCGCCGCCCTCGCGCCGGATCAGCTCGGCGTCGCCCTCGTCCAGGTGGACGGGGTCGGCCAGGAAATCCGCGACGAACCGCTCGGGGGTCAGCGCGGGCCAGAAGGTGTCGATGGCGGCGTGGACCTCGTGGCTGGTGGCGATCTCCTTGCCGAGCTGGGCGAGGTCGTCGGGGCCGAGGAGGTTCTCGCCGCCGAAGGGGTCGGCGCCGATCCGCTCGGCGAGCTGCGCGGTGAGCGCGTCGATGATGTGGAAGGCGAAGTAGGGGCGGGCCAGGTTGTGCGGCAGCCCGGACTCGCGGGCCCTCCAGCGGGCGTCCTCGGCCATGGCCCGGTCCAGGCTGAGCGTCCCGTACCCCTCGTGGTCGATCTCGGCGGCGGTGTGCGGCACGGTCTGGCGGTCGCGTACGGCCTTGGCGAGGACCTCCGCCATCCCGGCGCGGCCCTTGACCTCGGCGGCGGCCGGGGTGTCGGTCCCCTCCGCCCGGACGCCCGGGAAGAGCTCGCCCACGGTGGAGAGCAGCACCCCGGTCTCGCCGAGCGCGGGCAGCACCTCGCCGATGTACCCCAGGAAGGCGGGGTTGGGGCCGACGATCAGCACCGCGCGCCGGGCCAGCTGCTCGCGGTAGGCGTAGAGCAGATACGCCGCCCGGTGCAGGGCGACCGCCGTCTTGCCGGTGCCGGGCCCGCCCTCGACGACGAGCACGCCGTGCTGCGGGGCCCGGATGACGCGGTCCTGCTCGGCCTGGATGGTCTGCACGATGTCGTGCATCCGGCCGGTGCGGGCCGCGTCCAGCGCCGCGAGCAGTACGGCGTCCGCGTCCGCGCCCTCGTGCCCGGTGCGGGCCGCGTCGGTGAGGTCGAGGATCTCGTCGTGGAGCGCGGTGACCGTACGTCCCTGGGTGGTCAGGTGCCGGCGCCGGCGCAGTCCCATCGGGGTGTATCCGGTGGCGAGATAGAACGGGCGCGCCACATCGGCCCGCCAGTCGATCACCAGGGGCGTGCGTTCGGTGTCGTCGCGGCGGATTCCGATGCGGCCGATGTGGTGGGAGCGGCCGTCGGAGAAGTCGAGGCGGCCGAAACAGAGTCCGTTCTCACCGCCGTCGAGCGCGCTGAGCAGCCCGGACTGTTCGGCCACCAGCACATCGCGCTCCAGCCGCGCCTGGAGACCGGTCCCGACCTGCGCAAGGGCGTGCCGCACCGAGTCCTCGGCGCGGGCGCGGAGGGCTTCGAGGCGGCTGTAGAGGCCGTCGATGAATTGCTGTTCTTTCCGAATTTCCTCGGTTGACAATTCCGCTCCTGACGCGATACAGTGCTTTTCGTAAGGGCTTTACGTGTGTTCCTCACGCGAAACACACGAAGAACCCAATATACGCAGAGAAAAACCCCGGCCGCAATATCGGACCGGGGCTTTTTGTTTCTGCGGAACTGCGGCCGTCGGCTACAGCACGTCTTCGAGCTCCTGCATCAGCCGGCGCTTGGGGCGCGCGCCCACCATCGACTTCACGGGCTCGCCACCGCGGAAGACCATCAGCGTCGGCATCGACAGCACGCCGTACTTCAGCGTCGTCCGCGGGTCCCTGTCCACGTCCAGCGCCACCACCTTGAGCCGGTCGCCCTCCTCGAAGGCGATCTGGCTCAGCACCGGCGCGAGCTGGCGGCACGGGGGGCACCAGTCGGCGGTGAACTCCACGAGCACCGGCAGATCCGCCTCCAGCACCTCCCGCTCGAAGGTCGCGTCCGTCACCATCTCCACGCCCGCTGCCTGAACCGTCATACCAACCCCTCCGTCATCCCCGTCAGTTCGCACCCGGGGGTCCCGGGCGCCAGCGAACCGGCCTCCAGCTCGGCGCGGGCCGTCTCGGCCCGCGCCAACTGGGCGCCGACCTGGTCGCGTACGGACTGGAGCTGTCCGATGAGCCCGTCGAGCTCGGCCAGCTTGCGCCGGTACACGGCGAGCGAGGCGGGACAGGTGTCGCCGGCCTCGTGACCCGCCCGCAGACACTCCACGAACGGCCGGGTCTCCTCCAGCTCGAACCCGAAGTCCTGAAGGGTCCTGATCTGCCGCAGCAGCCGCAGGTCCTCCTCGTCGTACGACCGGTACCCGTTCTCCGCCCGGCGCGCGGTGAGGAGTCCGCGCGACTCGTAGTAGCGCAGCGCGCGGGTGGTGGTGCCGGCGCGTGCGGCCAGCTCGCCGATTCGCATGGGACGACGGTAATCCTTGACGCCGGGGTCAAGGCAAGGGAAGCCCCACCCCACCCCTTCCCTGAACCCTCCGGGGGTGGGGGCGGTTTCCCTCCGGGGCCAAAGCCCCCTGCACCCCGCCCCGGGGCTGCGCCCCGAGCCCCTTCTTTCGCCTGCGGACCGTGGTGGGTTACTCGCGCAGTTCCCCGCGCCCCCAACTGCCTAGGGGCGCGGGGAACTGCGCGACCAGCCCCCACCCACCCGCGGACACACACCCGGCACAACCGGGGCGCGGGCCTACCCCCGAGGCAACAACCCCTTCCCCCCCACCGGCGAGGACAGCACGATCGACGTCGTCGTCCGGCCCAGCGCCGACACCTCGCCCAGCACCTCCTCCAGATGCCCCGTGTCCGCCACCGCGACCTTGATGATCCAGCAGTCCTCGCCCACCACGTGGTGCACCTCCCGGATCTCCTCGCGCTCCATCAGCTCCAGCGTCCTGGGGTGCTTCAGGGTGTAGCCGCCGTGCGGGTTGACGCGGATGAACGCCTGGATGCCGTAGCCCAGTCGGGCCGGATCGACCCGCGCCCCGTACCCCGTGATCACCCCCGCCGATTCGAGCCGCCGCAGGCGTTCCGTGACCGCCGCGGGGCTCAGCCGTACCCGCCGGCCCAGCTCACTCAGCTTGATCCGGCCCTCCTCCTGGACCAGTGCGAGGAGCTGCCGGTCCACCTGATCGAAGGCCGGTGAGGAATCGTTGGCCGACGCCCTCGAACTCCGTGGTTCCTTCGGTACCGCAGACAGTTCTCCCACGTTTCCCCCTTCAGCCCAACGGCCGTCAACGTAACACTGAGTACATGGAATCCCACCCGGCGGACACCGCCCGCCACGTGCTCGTCATCGGCGGCAACCGCTACTTCGGCAAGCGCCTCATCGCCCGCCTCGTCACCGCCGGTGACCACGTCACCGTACTGAACCGCGGTTCCTCCCCACCCCCGCCCGGCGTCGTCCACCTCGTCGCCGACCGTGACGACGAGGCAGCCCTCGAAGCCGCCCTCGGGGACCGGACGTTCGACGTCGTCCTCGACCAGGTCTGCTACACCCCGCGCCAGGCCGCCATCGCCCGCCGCGTCTTCGCCCACCGCACCCGCCGGTACGTGATGACCTCGACCGTGGAGGTGTACGAGTACGAGGACTCGGCCGCGCCGGTCGCGGAGGACGCCGTCGATCCCCGTACCGTCGCCGTCGACCTCGAACTCCCCTGGCACGAACCCGGGTTCGCCGGCTCCCACTACGGCGAGGGCAAGCGCCAGGCCGAGGCCGTCCTCGCCGCGCCGGGCTTCCCGTACGTCGGCGTCCGCGTCGCCCACGTCCTCGGCGGCGCCGACGACTTCACCGGGCGCGTCACCCACTACGCCGACCGGCTCCGCGCCGGCGAGCCCATCGCCGTACCCGCGCCCAACCACCCGGCCACGTACATCAACGTCGACGAGATCGCCGACTTCCTCTTCTGGGCCGCCGGGCAGGACTTCACCGGACCCGTCAACGCCGCCTCGCACGGGCCGCTCACCACCGGCGACATCGTGGCCGCGATCGGCGGCGGCCCCGCCCGCTACCGGACCGTCGACATCGGAGAGGTCTCGCCCTTCGCCTTCCGGCGCTCGTACGGGATGGACACCACCCGCGCCGAACAGCTCGGCTTCACCTTCTCGCACACCGGGGAATGGCTCACGGACGCCATCGCGCAGACGCTCACGGGCGCCAAGGGGGACAACTGACATGCGCCACCGCACACTCGGCCCCCTGAGGGCCGGCGCCATCGGGTACGGCGCCATGCCCCTGTCCATCGAGGGGCGGCCGGACGAGGCACGCGCCCTCGCCACCGTGCACGCCGCACTCGACGCGGGCATCACCCTGCTCGACACCGCCGACTCCTACTACGCCCCCGGCGGCGAGCCCGGGCACAACGAGCTGCTCCTCGCCCGCGCCCTCGCCTCGTACGGCGGCGACACCTCCGACGTCCTGGTGGCGACCAAGGGCGGCCGGGGGCGTACGAGCGACGGGGACTGGAGCGTCGACGGGCGGCCGGAGCACCTCAAGCGCGCCGCCAAGGAGTCGCTGCGGCGGCTCGGCACCGAGGCGATCGGCCTCTACCAGCTGCACAAGCCGGACCCGGCCGTCCCGTACGCGGACTCGCTGGGCGCGCTGCGCGAACTGCTCGACGACGGTACGGTCCGGCTCGCCGGGATCTCCAACGCCGACACCGGACAGATCCGGCTCGCCCACGACATCCTCGGGGAGCGGCTGGTGTCCGTGCAGAACCGCTACTCCCCCGCGGTCCGCGACGCCGAGCCCGAGCTGCGGCTCACCGCGGAGCTCGGGCTCGCGTTCCTGCCGTGGAGTCCGCTCGGCGGGATCTCGCGCAGCTCTCTCGACGGGGCGTCGGCCGTCTCCGCGGACCCCGCGTTCGGCGGCTTCCACCGGGTGGCCCGGGAGCGCGGGGTCAGCCCGCAGCGGGTCGCGCTCGCCTGGCTGCTCTCGCTGGGGCCGCACGTGCTGCCGATACCGGGCGGCAGCCGGCCCGAGTCCGTACGGGACTCGGCGGCTGCCGCCGATCTGGTCCTCGGCGAGGAGGAGCGGGCGCTGCTGCCCTGAGCCGCGTCCGCGTCCCCCGTCCGCCGCTGTGTCCGTCCGCGCGTCAGTGGTGCGTGCGCCGGTTGCGGATCTTGCGGACGATCAGCCAGATCACCAGGACGATCAGCGCCACGAAGAGCAGGAAGATCACCAGGAGGAAGATGCCCAGCTTCTTGAAGAAGCCCTTCTTCTTTTTCTTCTTCTTGGGCTTGGCGAGCGTCACATGGGAGGCGTCACCGGCCGACTGGTGCACCGTGGCCGCCGCCGGTGCGGCGGCGGGCGCGAGCGCGTCGGACGCGGGCTGGGCGGACACCGTCCGCACCACCGCGCTCGGCGCGGCCTCGGCCGCCGCCGGGGCCACCAGGGCGGTGCCCAGGAGCAGGGCCAGTACCGCTGTGAACTTCTTGATCATTCCGGTTCCCTTCACGTCGTCCCCACCGGGAGGCCGGCCGACGCCTCGACTTCCATCAGCGACGCGCTGTGCCTCTCCGCCTCAAAGGCTGCCCGCCCTCCCCGCAGCCCGAACAGGCGCTTGGAGAGCAGGATGTAGAGCACGGCGAGGATGTTGAGCACCAGAGTGGTGATCTTGAGGTAGCTGATCTTCTCGGTCAGCTCGTAGATCTCCAGCGGCAGGAACATCGCCGTGGCCACCACGGTCAGGTACTCCGCCCAGCGGTCCGCCCGCCACAGCCCCACGGCCTCGACGATCTCGATCAGCGCGTACACGAGCAGCGCCGCCGCCACCGCCACCAGCGTGGAGTGCTTGTAGCCGAACGACTTCTGGATCGTGCCGACGACGGGCGAGTGGTCCAGGTCGTAGTGGAAGTGCCGGAACACCGGGCGGAAGACGTCCAGGTTCTCGTCGAAGAGCTTGCGCACCGCGTCCTGGCTGTTGCTGAACTTCCACACCGCCGCCGCCACCAGGACGATGAACACGCCGCGCACCAGCCGCTCCACGGCCAGGAACCGCAGGATGAACAGGTCCCGCAGCACCTTCCCGCGCGGCACCAGCGGCGCGTCGTCGGCGGGCCCCGAGCCGTGCGGGGTGCCGAGGGCGAAGTCGCCGCAGCGCAGACAGCGCCAGGCCTCGCCCAGCCGGGTCTCGGCGCGCAGCCGCTCGCGCAGCTCCGCCTCGCTCGGCTCGTACGTCACATGGCCCTTGCGCGCGCAGGTGCGCCGGTCCCAGTCGATCTTCATTCCGCTCGCTTTCCCCGTCACCGCTTCCGGACGGACGCCCCGCACGGTAGTGGACACCTGTCCGGACGCGTTCAGGGGGTGGCGGGTTCCTTGCGGCCGGGTCCGTCCTGAGCGGCGGCTTCCTCGGTGAGGACGATCTCCCGCTCCCTCGGCGCCCCGGCCGGGCCGTGGGCGTCGCCCGCCTCGAAGGTCGTCTCGTCGAACGGGACGCGTCCGGCGAGGACCTCCTCGACCCGTACGGTGTCGATCTCCTTGGTCCAGGTGCCCACCAGAACCGTGGCGACCGCGTTGCCCGCGAAGTTGGTCAGCGCCCGCGCCTCGCTCATGAAGCGGTCGATGCCGACGATCAGGCCGACCCCGTCGACCAGTTCGGGGCGGTGCGACTGGAGGCCGCCGGCCAGGGTCGCCAGGCCCGCGCCGGTGACCCCGGCCGCGCCCTTGGAGGCGACGATCATGAACAGGAGCAGCGAGATCTGCTGTCCGGCGCTCAGCGGGTCGCCCATCGCGTTGGCGATGAAGAGCGAGGACATCGTGAGGTAGATCGCGGTGCCGTCCAGGTTGAACGAGTAGCCGGTGGGCACCGTGATGCCCGCCACCGCCCGGCTCACGCCCAGGTGCTCCATCTTGGCGATCAGCCGGGGCAGCGCCGTCTCGGAGGAGGAGGTGGACAGGATCAGCAGGAACTCCCGGCCCAGGTACTTCAGCAGCCGGAATATGTTGACCCCGGCCAGCAGGCGCAGCAGCGTACCGAGGACCACGAAGACGAAGAGGGCACAGGTGATGTAGAAGCCGATCATGATGACGGCCAGCGACTTCAGCGCGTCCGTGCCGGTCTCGCCGACCACCGCCGCGATGGCGCCGAACGCGCCGACCGGCGCCGCCCACATCACCATCGACAGGACGCGGAAGACCAGCTTCTGGATGTGGCCGATGCCGCGCAGCACCGGCTCGCCCGCCGAGCCCATGGCCTGCAGCGCGAAGCCCACGAGCAGGGCGATCAGCAGGGTCTGCAGGACCTGGCCCTCGGTGAAGGCGGAGACCATCGTCTTCGGGATGATCCCGAGCAGGAAGTCGGCGGTCGACTCGCCGGCCCCGGCCGCCTGCTTGGCGCCCGCGTGCTTGGTCGCCTCGGTGATGTGCAGGCCCGAGCCGGGCTCCAGGACGTTGCCGACGACCAGGCCGATGGCGAGCGCCACGGTCGACATCACCAGGAAGTAGCCGAGCGCGAGGCCGCCGACCACGCCGACCTTGGCGGCCCTGCGCACGGAGCCGACGCCGAGCACGATCGAGCAGAAGATGATCGGCGAGATCATCATCTTGATCAGGTTCACGAAGCCGGTGCCGATCGGCTTGAGCTCGACGGCCACCCCGGGGGCGGCGAAGCCGACGGTGATGCCGATGAGCACCGCGGCGATCACCGCCGGATACAGATAGTGCGTGGCGGTACCTCCCTGGCCCTTACGGCCTTGGGGGCGGTCCCGGCGGGCGGCTGCTGGGGTCACGGGGGTGCCTCCTCCTGCTTCCGTACGCGTCCCGCGTACGTGCGTCTGTTCCCGAGGGCTCGATGGCTCGATGGATCCCCGCGACTATCGCCCAAGCTGTGACGCCGGTCACCCTTGCGTGCATTTCGTTCACACGGCTTGTCCTCACCGTGACCTGCGCGGGTGCACACTGTCCGGCATGCGCATACCCCGACCCCGCAGCCTCGCGGGCCAGCTCTTCGCCATGCAGGTGGTGCTGGTCGCGGCGATCGTGGCGGGCTGCGCTCTCTACTCGTACGTCCACGACCGGGCCCAGGCGGAGGAGACCGCCCGGCGCCAGACCACCGCCATCGCGACCGCCGTCGCGACCTCGCCCGCGGTGGCCGAGGCGGTCCGCTCCAAGGACCCGACGGCGCTCCTCCAGCCGTACGCGGAGACCCTGCGGCACACCGCCGGCGTCGACTTCGTGGTGGTCCTCGCCCCGGACGGGACCCGCTGGACGCATCCGGTGCCCGGCGAGATCGGCCGCAAGTACCTCGGCGACATCCGGCCCGCGCTGCGCGGCGAGACGTTCAGCGAGACGCACATGGGCGTGCTCGGCCCGTCCGTGCGGGTCGTCGCCCCGGTGCGCGACCACGGCCGGATCACCGCCCTGGTCAGCGCGGGCATCACCGTCGACACCATCAGTGAGCAGGTGCGCCGGCAGATGGCGGCGCTGGCCCTGGCCGCCTCGGGGGTGCTGGCGTTCGGCGGGCTCGGCACCTATGTGATCAACGCGCGGCTGCGGCGGCACACCCACGGCATGAACGCGGCCGAGCTGAGCCGGATGCACGACTACCACCAGGCCGCGCTGCACGCGGTGCGCGAGGGGCTGCTGATGCTGGACGGGCAGCGCAGGATCGCACTGATCAACGACGGCGGGCGGGAGCTGCTCGGGCTCGGCGAGGACGCGGTGGGCCGGTCGGTGGCCGAGCTCGGGCTGCCCGCGCCGCTCGCCGGGGCGCTGCTGGCGAGCGAGCCGAGGGCGGACGAGGTCCATATGACGGCCGACCGGATCGTGGTGGTCAACACCCGGCCGGTCTCCAGCGGCGGCCGGCGGGGCACCGTGGTGACCCTGCGCGACCACACCGAACTCCAGGCCCTCTCCGGGGAGCTGGACTCCGAGCGCGGGTTCACCCAGGCGCTGCGGGCGCAGGCCCACGAGGCGGCGAACCGGCTGCACGCGGTGGTCTCGCTGATCGAGCTGGGTCGTGTCCAGGAGGCCGTGGAGTTCGCCACGGCCGAGCTGGAGCTCGCCCAGGCCCTCACCGACCAGGTCGTCACCGCCGTGGGCGAGCCGGTGCTCGCCGCGCTGCTGCTGGGCAAGGCCGCCCAGGCCCACGAGCACGGTGTCGCGCTGACGCTCACCGAGGGCAGCGCCATCGAGGACGGGCTGCTTCCGGCCACCCTGCCGGCGCGCGACCTGGTCACCGTGCTGGGCAATCTGGTGGACAACGCGGTGGACGCGGCCCAGGGCAGCGCGGGCGCCCGGGTCGCGGTCACCCTCACCACCGAGGACGAGGAGCTGGTGGTCCGGGTCGCGGACAGCGGGCACGGCATCGACCCGGCCGCCGCGGACGCGGTCTTCGAGCGCGGCTGGTCCACCAAGAGCCCCGGGCGCGGCATCGGTCTGGCGCTGGTGCGGATGACGGCCGCCCGGCACGGCGGGGACGTGGCGCTGGCCCAGGGTCCTCACGGGGGCGCGGAGTTCACCGTACGGCTGCCGCTGCGCCGGGAGGCGGTACGGGTATGACCGCCACCCAGGGGCCCGCCGGCGAGCCCATCAGAGTGCTGGTCGTCGAGGACGACCCGGTCGCCGCCGACGCGCACCGGCTCTACGTCGGCCGGGTGCCGGGCTTCACGGTCGCCGGGGCCGCGCACTCGCGGGCGGAGGCGCTGCGGGTGCTCGACCGCGTCGAGGTCGACCTGCTGCTGCTCGACCTCTATCTGCCGGACGGGCACGGTCTGCAGCTGGTGCGCTCGCTGCGGGCCGCCGGGCACGGCGCGGACGTCATCGCGGTGACCTCGGCGCGCGATCTGACGATGGTGCGCGAGGGCGTCTCGCTGGGGGTGGTGCAGTACGTCCTGAAGCCCTTCACCTTCGCCACCCTGCGCGACCGGCTGGTGCGGTACGCCGAGTTCCGCGCGACCGCCGGCGAGGCCAGCGGGCAGGAGGAGGTCGACCGGGCCCTGTCCACCCTGCGCGCACCGCAGCCCACGGCCCTGCCGAAGGGGCTGAGCGCGCCCACGCTCCAGGCGGTGACCCGCACCCTGCGGTCCTCGGCGGGCGGGGTCACCGCGTCGGAGGCCGCCGAGACGGTCGGCATCTCGCGCATCACCGCCCGGCGGTACCTGGAGCATCTGGTCACCACGGGCCGCGCCGAGCGTACCCCGCAGTACGGGCAGATCGGACGCCCGGAACTGCAGTACCGCTGGGTCGACTCCCGCCGCTGACAAGCCACTTGACGGCCCATCAGGAGAACGCGGCGGCCGACGGGCCCCATTGACCATGGACCGGGGCGGCTTTAGGTTCACCGGGCAGCCACTCGTGGCCCGAGGAGGTCGTGCCGTGCGCCCCACCGCCGTAGCCCCGCTGGTCCTCGCCACCGCGCTCGCCGCCGGTTCGCTCACCGCCTGCGGTGGCTCCGGCGGCGGTTCGGACACCGTCAAGGTCGCCTACAACCGCTCCACCGACCACACCGTCCGCTTCAAGGACGACTTCCTGGCGTCGGTGAAGCGGCAGTTCGAGAAGGACCACCCCGGCAAGAAGGTCAAGCTCGTCCCCATCCAGGCCCCGGACAACGACTACGCCACCAAGGCCCAGCAGATGATGCGCTCGGGCAGGACCGCGCCGGACCTGGTGTACGAGGACACCTTCCGTATCAACTCCGACATCAAGGCCGGCTATCTGCGGCCCCTGGACGACAGGCTGGCCACCTGGGACGCCTGGAGCCGTTTCGTACCCACGGCGAAGACGGCGGCCAAGGCGGAGGACGGCAGGACGTACGGCGTCCCGGATGGCACCGACACCCGGGGCCTGTGGTTCAACAAGCGGCTGTTCGCGAAGGCGGGACTGCCCGAGGACTGGCAGCCGAGGAACTGGGCGGACATCCTCGACGCCGCCCGCACCATCCGGAAGAAGGTCCCCGGTGTCATCCCCCTCAACGTCCTCACCGGCAAGGCGGTCGGCGAGGCGGCGGTGATGCAGGGCTTCGAGATGCTGCTGTACGGGACCGGCGAGAACCCCCTCTACGACCCCGCCGCCAAGAAGTGGGTCACCGGCTCACAGGGCTTCAGGGACGCGCTCGACTTCGTACGGACGGTGTACGGGGAGAAGCTCGGCCCCGATGTCTCCGACGCGCTCGACCCCAATGTGAACACCCGCGTCGCCACCGAGTGGCTGCCCGAGGGCAAGCTCGCCATCGCGCTGGACGGCTCGTGGCTGGGCCAGTTCTGGAGCGGCAAGGGCACCCGCGACTGGCCGCAGTGGTCGAGCGTGCTGGGGCAGGCCGCGATGCCGACCAGGGACGGGCGGGCGCCCGGCCGGGTCTCCCTGTCCGGCGGCTGGACCTGGGCGATCCCGAAAAAGGCCAAGAACCCCTCGCTCGCCTGGGAGTTCGTGCGGCTGATGCAGACGCCCGCGAACGCCGTGAAGTGGGCCGTGGCGGACGCGCAGATCGCGGTGCGCGACGATGTGGCGGCCGACCCGGCGTATCTGCGCTCGGCCCCCGCCATCTCCTTCTTCACCGGCCTGGTCAAGTACACCCACTACCGTCCCGCGCTCCCCGTCTATCCCCAGGTGTCGACGGCCATCGGCGAGGCGATGGAGGCGGTGACGACCGGCGACTCGACGGCGGCGGAGGCGGCCCAGGCGTACGACCGGCAACTGGCCACGATCACCGGCGACGCGGTGACCAAGCGGTGAGAGGCGCGGCGCGTACGGCCGGGGCGCGCGGGGCGGAACGTGCGCGGGGCGCCGGGGCGGGCGGCGGGGCCCCGCGACAGGGCGCGGGCCGTGCGGCGGCCCTGCGCTGGCTCCCCCTCGCCCCCGCCACCCTCCTCCTGCTGCTCTTCCTCGCCGGACCCATCGGCTACTGCGTCTACATCGCCTTCACCGACATGCAGTTGACCGGCGCCTCGGGCACCGGCTTCGTCGGGTTCGCCAACTTCCGGCGGGCGTTCGCCGATCCGGGCTTCCGCAACGCCGTATGGCTGACGCTGGTGTTCACCGTGGTCTCCTCGATCGCCGGGCAGAACACGCTGGGCCTCGCGCTCGCCGCCCTGATGCGGCGCGCCTCGCGGCCGGTGCGCACCCTGACCGGGACCCTGGTGATCGCGGCCTGGGTGCTGCCGGAGATCGTCGCCGCGTTCCTGCTGTACGCCTTCTTCCGCCGCGAGGGCACCCTCAACGCCATCCTCGACCAGCTCCATCTGCCCACCCAGAACTGGCTGTACGGCCTGCCCATCCTGGCCGTCTCCTTCGCCAACGTCTGGCGCGGCACCGCCTTCTCCATGCTGATCTACTCGGCCGCGCTCTCCGAGATCCCGCAGGAGATCACCGAGGCGGCCGAGGTGGACGGGGCGAGCGGGCTGCGCCGGCTCTGGCACATCACCCTGCCGATGATCCGCCGCTCGATCGGCACGAATCTGATGCTCAACACCCTCCAGACGCTCTCCGTCTTCGGGCTGATCTGGGCGATGACCCGCGGCGGCCCGGGCCGGCGCAGCCAGACGCTCCCGGTGTTCATGTACGACCAGGCGTTCGTGAAGAGCCTGATCGGATACGGGACGGCCGTGGCCCTGCTGCTGCTCCTGGTGGGAGCCCTGTTCTCCGTGGTGTACCTGCGGCTGATGAAGGTGGAGGTATGAGGGTGCCCCGACGCGTCCCGCGCCGCCGGACCCGGGAACGGCTGGCCGCCGACGCGGCGCTGCTGACGGTCGCGGCGGCGTTCGCGCTGCCGCTGCTGTGGCTGCTGCTCTCCTCGCTGGACGCGGACGCGGACCTGCGGGTCCGGGTGCCGGGCTCCCCCACGCTGGACAACTTCTCCGCGGTGTGGACGGACGAGATCACCTTCACGCCGATGCTCAACAGCCTGGTGCTGTGCGGTGGCGCGACCGTCCTGACGGTGGTGTGCGCGGTGCTCGCCGCCTATCCGCTCTCGCGCTACCGCTCGCGGCTGACCCGCCCGTATCTGCTGACGGTCCTGTTCACCACGTGTCTGCCGATCACGGCGGTGATGGTCCCGGTGTACGGGCTGTTCGTACAGGTCGACCTGATCGACACGGTGTACGGCACGGCCCTGTTCCTGGCCACCGCGCAACTGCCCTTCGCCATCTGGCTGATGAAGAACTTCATGGACGGGGTGCCCCGGGTCCTGGAGGAGGCGGCGTGGACGGACGGGGCGTCGATGCCGCAGACGCTGTGGCGGGTGGTGCTGCCGCTGATGGGGCCGGGCGTGACGGTGGTGACGATCTACACCTTCATCATGCTGTGGGGGAACTTCTTCGTCCCCTTCATGCTCCTGCTCTCCCCGGACCGCCTCCCCGCGTCCGTCTCGCTCTTCACCTTCTTCGGCAACTACGGCTCGGTGGTCTACGGCGAGCTGGCCGCCTTCTCCATCCTCTACTCGACCCCGGTGCTCCTCCTCTACGTGGCGATCGCACACCGCCTGGGCGGCGGTTTCGCGCTGGGCGGGGCGGTCAAGGGGTGAGGGGCGGGTCGTGACCCACCCGATAAGTGGAGCCGTACCTTCCTACGGACTGACAGGTTTGGGTGAACACACCGTGGTCAGCCGTCACCCTGTGCACCTACGGTGTGCGCGTGCACCCCACCCCGCCGTTCAACGCCCCCGCCATGCGCCGTCTGCGCGAGGCGCTGGGCATGGCGCCCGGCCATGTCTCCTACGGTCTGTACGCCCAGTACGGGCTGCGGGTCTCCCCCGAGACCGTCTCCTCCTGGGAACGCGGCTTCGCCACCCCCGACTCACGTGAGCTGACCGCGCTGGCGGGGGTGCTGTGGTGCTCCCCCGGCGATCTGATGGCCGCGGCGGCCACGCTCCGCGAACACCGCATGGCCCGTGGCCTCAGCCCCGAGGAGCTGGCGAGGCGGGTGGGACTCGACGCCGGGGCGTACCTCCGGATGGAGGAGTCGGGACGCTGGCGCGGCAACGAGCGCCAGTCGGAGGCTTTGACGCAGGCGCTGGGACTGTCGCTGCGCGAGTACGTCACGGCGACGGGCCAGCACGAGGACCTGGCGGAACTGCTGCGCAGCGCGGTGACCACCCGCTGGCAGGCCTACGTCCGCCCCGCCGCCAAACTCCTCCCCCTCCCCCGCCACCACCTCCAGGACGTCCTGGAGCAGCTGCACACGGACTACCAGGGCCGCATGGTGTCGACGATGAGCTGGGGAACGAGCGGCTCCACGACGGAGTCGACGGCGGGCGACGCGGGCCGCGAGTTCCTGGACCGCATCGTGGACCACTTCTGGGCGCTGGCCCAGGGGTAGGGGTTCTGGGTGCCCGGGGTTCGTCTGCGGGCGAGCGGGGGTTGCCCGCGCAGTTCCCCGCGCCCCTTTTTGGCCCGGGGTTCGTCTGCGGGTTGACTTGGGTTGCTCGCGCAGTTCCCCGCGCCCCTTCAAGGGCCCGGACTTCGACTGCGGGCGAGTGGGGGCTGCCCGCGCAGTTCCCCGCGCCCCTGGGGGGGGTGTGGCTGAGGCGTGCGCTCCGGCTGCGGGGGCGCCCCTTGAGGGGCGCGGGGAACTGCGCGAGCAACCCAGCACGGTCCGCAGCCGAAAAGAAGGGGGGCGCAGCCCCGAAGCGGGGCGCGGGGGCCGCAGGCCCCGCAACGGGGTCCGGGGGCGCAGCCCCCGGGAAACCACCTGCACCCCCATCCACCCCCGGAGGGTCAAGGGAACGGGCGGGGTGGGGGAACCCTCAGAACACCGACTCCGCCTCGAACACCCGATCCACCGGCACCGTCTTGAGCTCCGTCACCGCCGACGCCAACGGAGCCATCACCACATCCGTCCCCCGCAGCGCCGTCATGTTCCCGAAGTCCCCCCGGTGCACCGCCTCCACCGCATGCCACCCGAACCGCGTCGCCAGCACCCGGTCGTACGCGGTGGGCACCCCGCCCCGCTGGACGTGCCCGAGGATCACCGGCCGCGCCTCCTTGCCCAGGCGCCGCTCCAGCTCGATGGCCAGCCGGTTGCCGATCCCGGCGAACCGCTCATGCCCGTACTGGTCGATCGCGCCCTTCTCGTACGGCATCGCCCCCTCCGCGGGATGCGCGCCCTCCGCGACGCAGATCACCGCGAACTTCTTGCCGCGCGCGAAGCGCTCCTCGACCATCTTGACCAGGTCGTCGACCTCGAAGGGCCGCTCGGGCAGACAGATGCCGTGGGCGCCGCCCGCCATACCGGACTCCAGCGCGATCCACCCCGCGTGGCGCCCCATGACCTCGACGACCATCACGCGCTGGTGCGACTCGGCCGTGGTCTTCAGCCGGTCGATCGCCTCGGTCGCGACCATGACGGCCGTGTCGAAGCCGAAGGTGCGGTCGGTCGAGGAGATGTCGTTGTCGATGGTCTTCGGGACGCCGACGACCGGCATCCCGGCGTCGGAGAGCATCCGGGCCGCCGTGAGCGTTCCCTCGCCGCCGATCGGGATGAGCGCGTCGAGGCCGTAACGGCGGGCCAGCTCCGCGCAGTTCTCGGCGGCCTCGCGCAGCCGGGCGCGCTCCAGGCGGGCCGAGCCGAGGATGGTGCCGCCGCGCGCCAGGATGCCGCTGACGGAGTCCAGGTCGAGGGGGCGGAAGTGGCCGTCGAGCAGGCCCTTGAACCCGTCCTCGAAGCCGATGACCTCGTCGCCGTGGCCGGTCAGGGCCCGGTGCACGACCGACCGGATCACTGCGTTCAGGCCGGGGCAGTCGCCGCCCGCGGTGAGGACTCCGATGCGCATCGTGACTCAGTCTCCTGCTCTGTGGTGCCGTGCCCGCCGACCGCGAGGAACCGTGGCCGACGAAACGATTGTCACACGCACCCCGCGGGCCCCGCCCGCCCGGCGCGGCCGTACCACCGCCCCCGCGGGCCTTCCGTCCCCCCGGCCGGGGACCTTCCTCCCCCCGCGTCCGGGACCTTCGTCCCCACCTTCGCCCGGCGGGCGCTGTAACCACACGCAGAGGTATTGTCAAGAGGGCGAGGCGGGCCGCCCCGATTTTTTTGCCCGCCGCGCGCCCACCCGCCCCACCCGCCCCATCCGCACAACCCCGCAGAACAGACCCGACCGAGCAGCCAGAGCAGACAGAACGGGAGAGCACGCGTGACGCGCAGCGTGTACGTGACCGGGATCGACCGGGGAGACGGCCGCCAGGTCGTCGAGCTGGGAGTCATGGAGCTCCTGACCCGCCAAGTGGACCGGGTGGGCGTCTTCCGTCCCCTGGTGCACGACGGCCCCGACCGGCTCTTCGACCTGCTCCGCGCCCGTTACCGCCTGTCGCAGGACGAGGCGACGGTGTACGGGATGGACTACCACGAGGCCTCCGCGCTCCAGGCCGAGCGCGGCACCGACGAACTGGTCTCCCAGCTCGTCGAGCGCTTCCACCGGGTCGCCCGCGACTACGAGGTGGTCCTGGTCCTCGGCACCGACTTCGCCGCGACCCAGCTCCCGGACGAGCTGTCGCTGAACGCGCGCCTGGCGAACGAGTTCGGCGCGTCCGTGATCCCGGTCGTCGGCGGCAAGGGCCAGCCGGCCGAGTCGGTGCGGGCCGAGGCGCGCAACGCCCACCGCGCGTACGAGGCGCTGGGCTGCGACGTCCTGGCGATGGTCGTCAACCGGGTGACCCCGCAGGACCGCGGGGCCATCGCGGACGGGCTGCGGGCCCAGCTGCCGGTGCCCTGCTACGTCCTGCCCGACGAGCCCGCGCTGGCCGCGCCGACCGTCGCCCAGATCACCTCCGCGCTCGGCGGCACGGTCCTGCTCGGCGACGACGCCGGGCTCGCCCGGGACGCGCTGGACTTCGTCTTCGGCGGGGCGATGCTGCCGAACTTCCTCAACGCCCTGACCCCGGGCTGCCTGGTCGTGACCCCGGGCGACCGGGCCGACCTGGTGGTGGGCTCGCTGGCCGCGCACAGCGCCGGGACGCCCCCGATAGCCGGCGTCCTGCTGACCCTGGACGAGCGGCCCGGCGAGGCCATCCTCAAGCTCGCCGACCGCCTCGCGCCCGGCACCCCGGTGGTCGCCGTCACCGGCGGATCGTTCCCGACGGCCGGTGAACTCTTCGCCCTCGAAGGCAAGTTGAACGCCGCCACCCCGCGCAAGGCGGAGACCGCGCTCGGTCTCTTCGAGCGGCACACCGACACCGCCGACCTGCTGGCCCGGATGTCGGTGGCCCGCAGCGGCCGGGTCACCCCGATGATGTTCGAGCACGAGCTGCTGGAGCAGGCCCGGGCGGACCGCCGCCGGGTGGTGCTCCCCGAGGGCGCCGAGGAGCGGGTGCTGCGCGCCGCCGACGTCCTGCTGCGCCGGGACGTGTGCGACCTCACCCTGCTCGGTGACGCCGAGGCCATCCGCAAGAAGGCGGCCGACCTCGGCATCGACGTCACCCGGTGCGAGATCATCGACCCGCACACCTCGGAGCTGCGGCAGCGCTTCGCCGAGCGGTACGCCGAGCTGCGCGCGCACAAGGGCGTGACGGTGGAGCTCGCGTACGACGTGGTCGCGGACGTCAACTACTTCGGCACCCTGATGGTCCAGGAGGGCCTGGCCGACGGCATGGTCTCCGGCGCGGTGCACTCCACCGCCGCCACCATCCGCCCCGCCTTCGAGATCATCAAGACCAAGCCGGACGCCGCCATCGTGTCGTCCGTCTTCTTCATGTGCCTGGCCGACAAGGTGCTCGTGTACGGCGACTGCGCGGTCAACCCGGACCCGGACGCCGAGCAGCTGGCCGACATCGCGGTCCAGGCGGCGGCCACCGCGGCCCGCTTCGGCGTGGACCCCCGGATCGCGATGCTCTCGTACTCGACCGGCACCTCCGGCTCGGGCGCCGACGTCGACAAGGTCCGCGAGGCCACCAAGCTCGTCCGTGAGGCGCGCCCGGACCTGCGGATCGAGGGGCCGATCCAGTACGACGCGGCCGTGGAGCCCTCGGTGGCCGCGACCAAACTGCCGGGCTCGGAGGTGGCCGGGCAGGCGACCGTCCTGATCTTCCCGGACCTCAACACCGGCAACAACACCTACAAGGCCGTGCAGCGCTCGGCCGGCGCCGTGGCCGTGGGCCCGGTGCTCCAGGGTCTGCGCAAGCCGGTCAACGACCTCTCGCGCGGCGCCCTCGTCCAGGACATCGTCAACACCGTCGCCATCACGGCCATCCAGGCCCAGGCGCAGGCAAAGGGGCAGGAGACCTCCGCATGACCAGCACCGACCCGACCCCGTCGCGCGTCCTCGTACTCAACTCCGGTTCGTCGTCGGTGAAGTACCAGCTGCTCGACATGGCGGGCCCCACGCGACTCGCGGCGGGCCTGGTCGAGCGGATCGGCGAGGAGACCTCCCGTCTGGTGCACGCCCCGCTGACCGGTGGCGACAAGCGCGAGACGCACGGCCCGATCGCCGACCACGGGGCCGCCCTGAAGGCGGTCTCTGAGGAGCTCGCAAGGGACGGCCTCGGCCTCGACTCGCCCGAACTCGCCGCCATCGGCCACCGGGTGGTGCACGGCGGCCTGAAGTTCACCGCCCCGACCGTGATCACCGAGGAGGTCATGGCGGAGATCGAGCGCCTGGTCCCGGTCGCGCCGCTGCACAACCCGGCCAACATCACCGGCATCCGCACCGCGCAGGCGCTGCGCCCGGACCTGCCGCAGGTGGCCGTCTTCGACACCGCCTTCCACACCACGATGCCCGAGTACGCGGCCCGGTACGCGATCGACGTGGAGACCGCCGACGCGCACCGCATCCGCCGCTACGGCTTCCACGGCACCTCGCACGCGTACGTCTCGCGCGAGACCGCCAGGCTCCTCGGCAAGGACCCCTCCGAGGTCAACGTGATCGTGCTGCACCTGGGCAACGGGGCCTCCGCCTCGGCCGTGCGCGGCGGGGTGTGCGTGGACACCTCGATGGGGCTCACCCCGCTGGAGGGCCTGGTCATGGGCACCCGCTCGGGCGACATCGACCCGGCGGTGACCTTCCACCTGGAGCGGGTCGCGGGGATGTCGACGGACGAGATCGACGTACTGCTCAACAAGAAGAGCGGTCTGGTCGGGCTCTGCGGCGACAACGACATGCGTGAGATCCGCCGCCGGGTGGAGGCGGGCGACCAGCGCGCCGCGCTCGCCTTCGACATCTACATCCACCGGCTGAAGAAGTACATCGGCGCCTACTACGCGGTGCTCGGCAAGGTGGACGCGGTCGCCTTCACCGCCGGGGTGGGCGAGAACGCGGCGCCGGTGCGCGAGGCCGCCGTGCTGGGCCTGGAGGAGCTGGGTCTCGCGGTCGACGGCGAGCTCAACGCCGTACGGTCCGACGCGCCGAGGCTCATCTCACCGGAATACGCGCGCGTAGCCGTGGCAGTGGTACCCACGGATGAGGAGCTGGAGATCGCGACGCAGACGTACGCACTGGTCCGGTCCGGCGAGGGCGCGACCGGTACGAGCGCCTGAGCAGGGGCGGTTTCGGGCCACGCCTGAGCGCGCCTCCGCCCATTTGTACATTCCACCAGACGGAATATTCCGGAGCGAAACAAACCGATAGGATCGCCTCATGCGCCGTTCCAAAATCGTCTGCACACTGGGCCCCGCCGTCGACTCCTACGAGCAGCTGACTGCTCTGATCGAGGCCGGTATGAACGTGGCCCGCTTCAACTTCAGCCACGGGTCCCAGGCAGAGCACCAGGAACGGTACGACCGTGTCCGCAGGGCCGCCGAGGACACCGGCCGCGCGGTGGGCGTGCTCGCCGACCTCCAGGGACCGAAGATCCGTCTGGAGACCTTCGCCGAGGGGCCCGTCGAGCTGGTGCGCGGTGACGAGTTCGTCATCACCACCGAGGACGTCCCCGGCGACAAGTCGATCTGCGGCACCACCTACAAGGGGCTGCCGGGCGATGTCTCCAAGGGCGACCCGATCCTGATCAACGACGGCAACGTCGAGCTCAAGGTGACCGAGGTCGAGGGCCCCCGGGTCAGGACCATCGTCATCGAGGGCGGTGTCATCTCCGACCACAAGGGCATCAACCTGCCCGGCGCGGCGGTGAACGTCCCGGCCCTGTCCGAGAAGGACATCGAGGACCTGCGCTTCGCCCTGAAGATGGGCTGCGACCTGGTCGCCCTCTCCTTCGTCCGCGACGCCGACGACGTCAAGGACGTCCACAAGGTCATGGACGAGGTCGGCCGCCGCGTGCCGGTCATCGCCAAGGTGGAGAAGCCGCAGGCCGTCGAGCACATGGAGGGCGTCGTCATGGCGTTCGACGGTGTGATGGTGGCCCGTGGCGACCTCGCCGTCGAGTACCCGCTGGAGCGGGTCCCGATGGTGCAGAAGCGCCTCATCGAGCTGTGCCGCCGCAACGCCAAGCCGGTGATCGTGGCGACCCAGATGATGGAATCCATGATCACCAACTCGCGTCCGACCCGCGCCGAGGCCTCCGACGTGGCCAACGCGATCCTGGACGGCGCGGACGCGGTCATGCTCTCCGCCGAGTCCTCGGTCGGCGCGTACCCGATCGAGACCGTCAAGACGATGTCCCGCATCGTCGAGGCGGCCGAGGAGGAGCTCCTCTCCAAGGGCCTGCAACCGCTGGTCCCGGGCAAGAAGCCGCGTACCCAGGGCGGTTCGGTCGCCCGCGCGGCCTGCGAGATCGCGGACTTCCTCAACGGCAAGGCGCTGGTGGCGTTCACCAAGTCGGGTGACACGGCCCGCCGCCTCTCGCGCTACCGCGCGGCCCAGCCGATCCTGGCCTTCACCACGGACGCCGGCACCCGCAACCAGCTCGCGCTGAGCTGGGGCGTCGAGTCGTTCGTCGTCCCGCACGTGGACAACACGGACGCGATGGTGGACCTCGTCGACGCGGAGCTGCTCAAGCTCAAGCGGCACAACGAGGGCGACACGATGGTCATCACGGCGGGCTCGCCCCCCGGGGTCCCCGGCACCACCAACATGGTCCGCGTCCACCACCTGGGCGACGGCCGACAGGGCTGATCCGTCCGGGGCCCCGCGGGGTCCCGGACGACGAGGCGGAGGGCGGCGCCACCCGGAATTCCGGGGCGCCGCCCTCCGCTTCATACACCGCCGGCGGCGTCTTCGCGCTCCGTTGCCCAGTCGCGGAGTGCCCGCAACAGGATCTACACATTCCGTGGGGTACGTTCGCGTTCATGCGTGCCCCGATAACTGTGCAGTTCAGCCGCCCGCTGGCCATCGCGGTCGTCACCGCGGCGGCGGTGGTCTCCGGCGCCGCCCCCGCGGCGGCCCACCCGGTGAAGCCGGGCACGACCTCCCCCGGGAAGCCGAGTCCCGGGGCGCCGCGCGCCGGGTCCCCCAAGCAGCCCCCGGCGGTCATGTCCACGGTCGGCGGCGAGCAGTTGGGCCTCCCGGGCCCCCAGACGGGCGAGGGCGCCCCCGCACTGCCCCGTGACCTCTCCGCACTGTCCTGGATGGTCTCGGACGCGGACACCGGCCAAGTACTGGCCGCCAGCAACGCCCACTGGCCGCTGCCGCCCGCCTCCACGCTCAAGATGCTCTTCGCGGACACGGTGCTGCCCGCGGTCCCGGGCACGGCGAGCCACAAGGTGGAGCCGGCGGAGCTGGACGGGATGGGCGGCGGCAGCAGCGCGGTCGGCATCGTCCCGGGCCAGACGTACCAGGGCGCCGACCTGTGGCGCGGGGTGTTCCTGCGCTCGGGCAACGACGCGGTGCACGTCCTGGCGTCGATGAACGGCGGCGTCCCCAAGACGGTGTCGGACATGCAGACGAAGGCGGAGGCGCTGGGCGCCAAGGACACCCACGTCCGCAGCCCCGACGGCTACGACGCGGAGGGCCAGGTGTCCTCGGCGTACGACCTGACGCTGTTCCTCCGCTCGGGCCTGCGCAACAAGGACTTCAAGGAGTACTGCTCGACGGCGGACGCGAAGTTCCCGGGCGGCCCGAACACCAAGGGCAAGCCGTTCGGGATCTCCAACACCAACCGCATGCTCTCCGGCACCGGCGGCGTGCCGAAGTACCCGGGCCTGATCGGCGGCAAGAACGGCTACACGACCCACGCCGGCAACACCCTCGCGGAGGCCGCGACCCGCGACGGCCACACGATCCTGGTGACGGTGATGAACCCCCAGGAGAACAAGCACGACAAGGTCTACACGGAGACGCGGGCGTTGCTGGACTGGGGCTTCGCGGCGGTGGGCAGGGCAAAGCCGGTGGGCACCCTGGACCCGGCGAAGCCCTCCCCCACGACCCAGCCCAAACCCGCTGCAGCGACGACGACGGACTCCTCGGGCCTGGGCGTCCTGGGCTGGACGGGGCTGGGGGCGGGGGCGGTGGTGGCCGCGGGGGTGGCTTATGTGGTGTTGCGGCGGAGGCCGGTGCGGGCACGGCGGAGGGGGTAGGGGGCGGGCGCGTTCGGTTCCCCTGCCAGGAGACGACCGTGGCCCGCACCGGAATCGGTGCGGGCCACGGTCGTCTGCGGCTCCCGGATGGGTCTTTCGCGGCTGGCCGTTACTCGGGGCTGCCGTCCGTGATGTAGTTCTGCAGGCCGGGAACCTTCAGGGTGCCGCCGAACTGTCCGGCCTGGTGAACCGTTGCGTCGGTGAAGATGGCGAGCGGGACGTTCAGCGGGGGCGGGCTCTGGGGGCTGAACGTGACCGGGATCAGGCCGAAGAGGTTGCCCTTCAGCTCCTCGGTGTACATCGTCACCGTGCCGTTGGTGATCGTCGAATGCGACCCGGCACGTGCCTTCACATGAGCGGTGGTGGGCTTGCCGCCGACCTCGGGGCCGTACACCAGCTGGTGCAGGTCCTTGATGTCCACGGACGACGCCGTGAACTTCAGTACCTTCTTCACCTTGCCGCTGCCCGTCTTGACCTCGACGATCCCCTCGTAGTTGAGGCCCTTCAGGGTCAGGACCGACGTCTTGAGGATCCACGGCTGGTCCGGCAGCAGCGGGGCGCCCGCGTCCAGCTTGGCGTTGGCCAGGGCCTTCGGGTCGGCCGTCGGGCACGGGAAGGGCTGCTTGGCACCGTCGGGGACGTTGGTGTCCTTCTTGGCCTCCAGGCCCTTGGCGCCGTCCGCCAGGTCCTCGACCTTCTGGCCCGCCTGCGCGGCGGCCTCGCGTATCGCGTCGGCCGTCTTGTCAGCCGTCTTCGCCACCGGCTTGGTGGCCGGCTTGCTCGGCGTCGTCTTCGGCTCCGGAGCCTTGACCGTCGGCTTCGTCGTGGGTGCGGACGTCGCGGTCGTCGACGGCTTCGGGGTCACCGGCGCCGACGACTTGCTCGGGTGGACGCCCAGGATGTCGCCCAGCACATCCCCAAGACCCAGCGGGTCCAGCGGGTTGGTGGACTTGGGTGGCGCGGGCGTCGTGGACGGCTTGGTGGACGGCGCGCTCGACGGGGCGGTCGTCTTCTGCTGGGCCTTCTCCGCCGGCGGCGTGGCCGTCGGGGCGGGCTCCTTGTCCTTGGCCTTGTCCTTGTCGGCTGCCTTGTCCGAGGACGAGGACGACGGGTCCGGGGTCGGCGTGGTCGACTTGCTCGACGACGGGCTCGCCGACGCGCTCGGCTCGTCGGAGCGCGTCACACAGGGGCCCGGCGCGAACGGGATGTCCGGGTTGTCGTCCGCCATCGCGAGCTTGGGCGTGAGGCTCATCCCGACGAACATGGCGGTCGGCATGGCGGCCAGCGCCATCGCCTTGCCCGCGGGCATGTGCAGCTTCGTCAGCAGCGACTTCCTCGGAGCCGCGTGACGCGGCCCGCCTCTCTCACGGGATTTGTCGCCACCTCCGGTCGAGTCCAGCTGCGTCTCGTCACCCCGCACTGTTCCTCCCGCCATTGGCGTCGACTGTCGTTTCCGTGCCGGCGGTTCCGTACTCTCCCTCGCGCGGACCGGGAACGGTTCCCTCTGCGGGCAGTGCGTCCGGCTCATCACCCGAGGGCTCGCCGTCCTGGGCGCGCCGGTCACTTCGTCGCGGCTTGGCCGGCACCCATGACACGGCGAGGGCGCCTCCGAACAGGGCCAACAGGAAGCCGATGACAAACCCGCCGAAGTTCGCGACGGGCAGGGAGATCAGGGCCAGCAGGATGGACGCGATACCGGCGAAGACCCGTACGACGTGGTGGAACCACATGGTCAGGCCCAGCGTGACCAGGAGGACGCCGATGATGAGGGAACCCGCACCCGCCGTGGTGGACATGGCCAGTGTGATGTTGCCGAGGTGCATGTTGGCGTACGGGAAGTACATGATGGGCACGCCGCCCGCGATGGTGAACAGCCCCGCCCAGAACGGCCGGCTGCCCCGCCAGGCCCGGTAGCGAAGCCGCCAGTAAGTGAACCCTCGGGAACCCGTGGTCTCGGCGCTCATGGAAAACAGCTCCCTGGTACCGCTGTTGCTCTGAAAGTAAGGAGAAGTTCCCGGCGGCCGGGAGGATACGTACTCGCCGGCCGCCGGGCGGAGCGTCCGCTAGTGCCTGTCCAGCTGGCACTCGTTGACGCCGCCGGACAGCCGCAGCTTGAGGTTGCTCAGCTTGAAGCTGCCTGCGGTGGTCGCCCACGCACGCTGCTCGACGTTCTCCAGGACGGCCCGGTCGGCACGCTGCGCGAAGCCGTACGGGTTGGCCTGCTCGAACGGCGTGCCCTTCTGGCCCGGCTGCTGCTTGGTCGGGCCCTTGCCCTCGCCCGCCGCGACACCGATGTCGATGTTCGTGAACGTGGCGTCGGTGTCGAGCTGGGACACATCGAGGTAGATGTTGTCCGCCTCGACGGGCTTGTTCGGGTCCGTACCCGCCTGGATCTTCATCGTGATGTGATCGCCGACACCCGGGATGGAGAACGGGAGGGGCGTGACCACCGACTGGCACATGTTCGAGATCTTCGCGTGGCTGAAACCAGAGACGACCACGGGGTGAACCGCCGACTTGCCGTCCAGACCCTTGCCAGTGGCAACGGACCCATACTGCAGCAGGTTCTGGCCGTCCAGGCTGTCCGCCGTGACCTTGAAGTCAACGCCGGAAACACTGAACGACGCCGCCAGCGCACCCTGGGCGAGCCCGATGCCTATCGCCGCCGTGGCAGCCACGCTGGGCACCATGACCAGCGCGAACCGCTTCCATCTGGTCCCGCCACGAACTTGGGACTCCATGACTTTCCTCCTTCTCGGACGTACATCTCCGGGACGGACCCTCGCAGGCTGTCCAGGGATGGGAGAAGTGCTACGTCCTCGGGAAGGAGCGCCCGAGCCTCAGGCGCGTACCGCGTCCGAATCACCGGCGATCACCCCCGAGCGACAACCACTGGTCGCGCCTGACGCATCACGCACAACCTGCTGGACAGGCCCCGCCGGTAGAGCGGAGACCCCCCTGTCCACGGCCGGCACCACTGCCGCCGGCCGGCTCGGTGGGGACCCAGGAAACGCCCCGCCCCACAGGGCTGTCGGGCTGGTGCGTTATTGGACCGAGCGTGGCCGATCGTGGTCCATTCGGGGGAGGGGCGCAAGGGGGTTCGTTACTTGCCAGTAACGGAGGGATAACCGTGGCGCGACAGCCCGGCATCGGGCCGCCACCCTTCGTACCCCCAAGTCACCGGACAGAAGGGGAAATAGACGTCTCAATACGGACGTAAGAAGCGGTTCAATTTACTGCCAGTAACAGCGACCGCGTTTACCAAGTTTTGGTAAAGCGCGGTCACCGCCTGTCTCCGTGTCGCCAAATCGTCAGCGCTGTACACGCACGCGATGACAGCTCAGCGGCCCTGGAGCGGCCCGGGGGCCGGGCCTCGGTTCAGTAAAGAACTCGCGCCAGCGCACTCCGCGCCTTGGTCACCCGCGGGTCCTCCGGGCCGACCACTTCGAAGAGTTCGAGCAGTCGCCGCCGTGCCGCGTCGCGGTCGTCGCCCGCGGTGACGCGGGCGGTCTCGACGAGGCGGCCGAAGGCGTCCTCGACATGGCCGCCCACGAGGTCCAGGTCGGCCGCCGCGATCTGGGCGGCGGCGTCGGCCGGCTTCTCGGCGGCGTCCTTGCGGACCTGCTGCGGGTCCATCCCCTGGACGCGGCGCAGCAGTTCGGCCTGGGCGAGGCCGAGCTTGGCCTCGGGGTGGCCGGGGTCGTCGGCGAGGACGTTCTTGTACGCCTGGACCGCGCCGGCGAGATCGCCGGAGTCCAGGGCCGTCACGGCCGCTTCGAGCAGGGCGTCGTAGGGGCCGGCCACCGGGGCCGGGGCCTGCGAGGACGCCGCGTCCGCGTCGACGGCGACGCCGGTGAGGCCGAAGCGCTCCTCGGCGACCTGGATCAGCTGGTCGAGGGTCTCGCGGATCTGGGCCTCGGGGGCCGCGCCCTGGAAGAGGGGCAGCGCCTGCCCGGCGACCACCGCGAACACCGCGGGGATGCCCTGGATCCCGAACTGCTGCATCAGCATCTGGTTGGCGTCGACGTCGATCTTGGCCAGCAGGAAGCGGCCGTTGTACTCCGCGGCCAGCCGCTCCAGGAGCGGGCCGAGCTGCTTGCACGGCTCGCACCACTCGGCCCAGAAGTCGATGACGACCGGTACCTCGGCCGAGCGCTGGAGGATGTCGCGCTCGAACCCGGCCTCGTCGACATCGATCACGAGGGCGGACGGCGGTACGGCCGCGCCCCCGCCCTGGCGGGCGGCCTCGACTCGGGCCTGCTCCGCCTTGGCCTTGGCCTCACCGGCCGCCTTCACCGCGGCGAGGTCGACGACGCCGCTCATGGACATGTTCCTAGGCTGCATGCGTACATCCTCCCCCTTCCGCGCGCGTGTGTGGTCAATCCGTGGCAGGATCCCGGCGCCCCGGGTCCCCACCCGGCGCCGCTCCCCTGCGGTCCTGCTGTCGCGTCGTCGTGCCGCGTGGTCTGTTCTGTGGTCTGTTCCGTGGTTGTCGCTCTGGGCCGCTGGAGCCTTTCGCTACGAGTCGTAGCGTAACTGGAGACGGTACGGGAGGGCCTCCCGAATGCCGTGATCTCCCCCACAGCGCGTTCCCCGGCGCTTTCCTTACTGGCCGGTATGGTCGTACGTCATGTGTGCCGAACCCAGCCCCGCCAGAGCCGTCCGCGGCCGACCTCGCAGCGCCGAGGCGGACGCGGCGATCCTGCTGGCGACCCGGCAGGCGCTGGTGGAGCTGGGCTGGTCGAAGCTGACGATGGGGGACGTGGCGACGCGGGCTGGGGTCGCCAAGACGACCCTGTACCGGCGCTGGGCGGGCAAGAACGAGCTGGTCGTGGACGCGGTGGCGGTCCTCTTCGACGAGCTCGAACTCCCCGACCTCGGCAGTCTCGCGGCGGACGTGGAGGGCGTGGTGCTCCAGTTCGCGTCCATCCTGGAGCGGCCGGAGACGAAGACGGCGCTGATGGCGGTGGTCGCGGAGTCCACGCGCGACGACGCGCTGCGCGGACGGATCCGCTCGGCGATCGTGGACCGGCAGAAACGGCTCGTACTGATCGGCCGGGAGCGGGCGCAGGTGCGGGGTGAACTGCCGTACGAGGACGACGCGGTCGCGTCCGCGCGCCACGCCGACCTCATCTTCGATGTGGTGGCGGGGGCGGTGGTGCATCGCGCTCTGGTGAGCGCGGAGCCGGTGGATCAGGAGTGGGCGCGGGAGTTCGCGGTCCTGATCTGCACGGGCCTGCAGTCGACCGCCTGATTCCCCCCTCGGTGGCTCCGCCCCCGAACCCCTGTTTGCGTTCCGTGTTCACCCGCGGCCCGGTGGGGGCTGGTCGCGCAGTTCCCCGCGCCCCTTCAGGGCCCGGACTACGTCTGCGGGTGCGTTGTGGTTGCTCGCGCAGTTCCCCGCGCCCCCAAAGGCCTGTGGCTGAGTTGAGTACCCCGGCTACGGAGGTCCCCTGAGGGGCGCGGGGAACTGCGCGAGCGGCCCCGCACGGTCCGCGGGCGAAAGAGGGGTTCGGGGCGCAGCCCGCAAGCGGGGTGCAGGGGCCGCAGGCCCCGCAACGGGGGCCCGGGGGCGCAGCCCCCGGCAGCCCCGCCTTCACCCACCCCCACCCCCGGAGGGTCTGGGGAAGGGGCGGGGCGGGGCTACACCACGTACCCCGTACCGAGCGCCCCCGCCCGCCCCCGCACCCACTCCGACGTCCGCCTCAGCCCCTCCCCCAGGGACACCTCCGGCTCCCACCCCGCCCACTCCCGCGCCCGGGAGTTGTCCGACAGCAGGCGTTCCACCTCGCTCCCGGACGGGCGCAGGCGTGCCGGGTCCGTCACGATCCGGGCCTCGCGGCCCGAGGCCGCGATCAGCGCGGCGGCCAGGTCACCGATGGCGATCTCGCGGCCCGAGCCGAGGTTCACCACCTCTCCCACCGCCCGCTCGCACTCCGCGACCGCCAGGAACCCCCGCGCGGTGTCCGTCACATACGTGAAGTCACGCGTGGGAGTGAGCGAGCCGAGCCGGATCTCGCGTACCCCCGCGTGGAGTTGGGACAGGATCGCCGGGATCACCGCCCGCGCCGACTGCCGCGGCCCGTACGTGTTGAAGGGCCGCACCACCGTCACCGGCAGCTCGAAGGCGTGCCAGTGCGACAGCGCCAGCATGTCCGCGCCGATCTTCGACGCGGAGTACGGCGACTGCGGCTGGAGCGGATGGGACTCCGGGATCGGTACGGTCCGAGCCGTCCCGTACACCTCGCTGGTGGACGTGTGCACCAGTCGCCGCACCGAGTGGCGCCGGCAGGCCTCCGCGACGTTCTCGGTGCCGACCACGTTCGTGGCCACGTACGCGCCCGGGGAGTCGTAGCTGTACGGGATACCGATCAGCGCGGCGAGGTGGAAGACCGTGTCGCACCCGGCGACCGCGTCAGACACCCGCCCGGCGTCGCGTACATCGCCCGCGATCGTCTCGACGGCCGGGTGGCCGAGCAGATGCGCGAGGTGGCCCTTCTCCGCGTACGGCTTGTAGTGCACCAGGGCCCGCACCCGTGCGCCCCGCTCGACCAGCAGGTCCACCAGGGTCGAGCCGATGAAGCCCTCTGCTCCGGTGACCAGGACGGTCCGGTTCTGCCAGCTGTTCATGCGGTGTGCTCCTCGCGGTACGCGTACGAAGGGGTGTGGGGGGTGGGGTGGGCGGCCAGTTCCAGGACCTTCGCCGCCAGCAGGTCCGCCGCGCGGGCGTGTGGTCCGGGGTCGGCCGCGCCCGTCATCGAGGCGAGCCGCGCGGGGTCGGACAGGAGCGGCTCGACCAGTTCGGCCAGCCGTTCGGGGGTGGCCTCTGCGTCCGGCAGCAGCAGCCCCGCCCCGGCGTCGACGAGCACCCGCGCGTTGTGCGTCTGGTGGTCGCCGGGCGCGTGCGGATACGGGACGAGGACCGCCGGCAGCCCCGTGCTGGCGAGCTCCGCGACGGTCGCGGAACCGGCCCGGCACACCGCCAGATCGGCTGCCGCGTACGCGAGGTCCATCCGGTCCAGATAGGGCACGGCCCGCGCGCCCCACAGCCCGGTCAGCCGCCGCCGGGTCTCCTCCAGGGCGGCGGGACCGGTCTTGATCAGCAGATGGACGTCCCCGCGGCCCTGCCAGCGCCGGGCGAGGCCGACCGCCGCCTCGGTGAGCCGGGCCGCGCCGAGGCTGCCGCCGTTGACGAGCACGAGCCGCGCCCCGGGCGGCACGTCCAGCGCCCGCCGCGCCTCGGCCCGCAGCGTCGGCCGGTCGAGCCGGGCCAGCGCCGAGGCGATCGGCATCCCGGTGGTGACGGCGTCGGCGCCGCCCGCGAGGTGGGCCCGGCTGCGGTCGAAGGCGACCGCGATGTTCCCGGTGAGCCGGGCCGCGAACTGGTTGGCCCGGCCCGGTACCGCGTTGGACTCGTGGATGAGGCTGGGCAGCCCGGCGAGTCTGGCCCCGACGATGACGGGCGCGCTGGGATAGCCGCCCATCCCCACGGCGACCTGTGCGCCCTGGGCCCGCAGGATCGTCCGGCACTGGGCGCCGGACCGCAGCAGCGCGGCGGGGAGCAGATAGCGGCGGGCGCCGAGCGCCGGGTCGAAGGGGATCATGCCGACGGTGTGCAGCCGGTAGCCGGCGGCCGGGATCAGCTCGCCCTCCAGGCCCCGTTCCGTACCGACGAACGAGATCACCGCGTCCGGGACGGCCCGGCGCAGCGCCTCGGCGAGTGCGAGTCCGGGGTAGATGTGGCCGCCGGTGCCGCCCGCACCGATCACGACAGACAGTGGTGTGCGCATGTCCCGAACGGTCGCGGGGTGGCTTAAGAGGGTTCTAAGAGCGGTGTTTGGCACGCTGTGCCCATGAGCACCAGCGCACACGCCCGGCCCCCGGCCCGCATCCTCGTCGTCGACGACGAGCCGGAGGTGCGGGCCGCCGTGGAGGACGGTCTGTCCGTGGAGGGGTACGAGGTGCGGGGCGCCGCCGACGGGCTGGCGGCGCTCACCTCGATCGCCGGCTGGCAGCCGGACGCGGTGGTCCTGGACGTGATGATGCCGGTCCTGGACGGGCTCGCCGTCTGCCGGCGGCTGCGGGCGCTCGGCGACCGCACCCCGATCCTGGTGCTGACCGCGCTCGACTCGGTGAGCGAGCGCGTCGACGGTCTGGAGGCGGGCGCCGACGACTATCTCGTCAAGCCCTTCGCCCTGGACGAACTCGTCGCGCGGGTACGGGCGTTGCTGCGCCGGGCCGCGCCCGAGGAGCCGGAGCCCGAGCGGCTGGTCTTCGCGGACCTGGTCCTCGACCCGGTGACGCGGACCGGCCACCGCTCGGGACGCCCGCTGGAGTTCAGCCGCACCGAGTCCGCGCTCCTGGAACTGCTGATGCGCCACCCCGGCCAGGTCCTGCCGCGCGAGATGATCCTGGAGCTCGTCTGGGGCCGCGACTTCGGCCCGGACTCCAACTCGCTCGCGGTGTACGTGGGTTATCTGCGCCGCAAGCTGGAGGCGGACGGCGAGCCCCGGCTCGTCCACACCGTCCACGGCGTCGGCTACCGGCTGGACACCGCATGAGCGCCCGCCACCGCCTCGGGGCCCGCTGGCGGCGCCACCGCCCGCTGCGCACCCGGCTGGCGCTGGCCGCCTCGGCGGCGGTGGCGCTGGTCGCGCTGGGCGTCTGCACGGCCGCGTTCTTCGTGATCCGCTACGAGCTGTTCCACCAGCTCGATCTGAACCTGACCCAGTCCGCGACGCTGGCCGCCCAGCAGAACCGGGGCGAGGCTCCCGGTGTGCTCAACGGCGAGTGCCGTTTCCTGGCCGCCCCGGCCTGCGCCCAGATCGTCCCCCGCGACCGCGCGGACGACCCGGCCAAGCCGTATCTGCTGCCCGTTCCGCCGCAGGCCCGGGAGGTCGCGGCCGGACAGCGCCGCCCGTACTTCACCAACATCCGGCTCTCCGGCCACCCGGCCCGGATGCTCACCACCACGCTGCCGCGCGGCGAGGCCCTCCAGGTCGCGCTGCGCGCGGACACGGTCGAGCAGGGCGTACGGCAGGCGGCCTGGTGGCTCGGCGGCGTCGGCGCGGCCGGGGTGCTGCTGGCCGCCGGCCTCGGCTACGGGGTCTCCCGCACCGGTCTCGCCCCGGTCGCCCGGCTCACCGCGACCGCCGAGCACATCGCGGCCACCCGGGACCCCGGCCACCGCATCGAGCTGCCGGCGGGCCCGGCCTACAAGGAGGACGAGGTGACCCGGCTCGCCGTGTCCTTCAACGCCATGCTGGGCGAGCTGGAGCAGTCGGTGACCGCCCAGCGCCGGCTGGTCGCGGACGCCTCCCACGAGCTGCGCACCCCGCTGACCGCGCTGCGCACCAACGCCGAACTCCTGGCCCGCGCCGACCGGCTGACCGAGGCCCAGCGGACCCGGGCGTCCTCGGCGCTGGGGCGGCAGATCCGGGAGGTGACGGTGATGGTGAACGATCTGATCGACCTGGCCAGGGACGAGGAGCCCGCCCCCCTCCTGGAGGAGGTGCGCCTCGCGCCCCTGGTCGCGCACACCGTGGACACGGCCCGCGCGCACTGGCCGGCCACGCCGTTCCGCCTGGACCTGGCGGACGCGTCCGTCACGCTCCCGGGCGTCCCGGCCCGCCTCGCCCGTCTGCTGTCCAACCTGCTGGACAACGCGGCGAAGTTCAGCCCGCCGGGCGCCGAGGTGGAGGTGGCGCTGTCGGGCGGGGCGCTGACGGTACGGGACCACGGGCCCGGCATCGCCCCGGAGGACCTCCCGTACGTCTTCGACCGCTTCTACCGCGCCGACCGGGCCCGCGCGCTGCCCGGCTCGGGCCTGGGGCTGGCGATGGCCCGCCAGATCGCCCGTGCGCACGGGGCGGAACTGGCGGTACGGAACGCCCCGGGCGGGGGTGCGGAGTTCCGGGTGACGTGGCCCGCGTAACCCCGCGGCGCGGGGAGTTCATCCGTTTTCGGCTGCGGACCGTGCGTGGCTGGTCGCGCGGTTCCCCGCGCCCCTGAATGCCTGGGGCCGAGCCGGGTTTCCCCGGTACGGCGGACTACCCGGGGGCGCGGGGAACTGCGCGAGCGACCCGCCACCGGCCCGCAGCCGGACCCCGGGCCGAGGGGCCTAGAACCCCGCCGGCTCCGTGTAGACGCCCCACTCGTCCCGCAGCACCCCGCAGATCTCGCCCAGCGTCGCCTCCGCCCGCACCGCCTCCAGCATCGGCACGATCATGTTGGACCCGTCGCGCGCGGCGGCGAGCATCGCGTCCAGGGACGCCCGCACCCGCGCCTCGTCCCGCGCGGCCTTGCGGTCGGCCAGGGCCCGCACCTGCTCCCGCTCCACCTCGTGGCTGACCCGCAGGATCTCCAGGTCACCGGTGACCGACCCGTGGTGCACGTTGACGCCCACGACCCGCTTCTCGCCCTTCTCCAGGGACTGCTGGTACTGGAAGGCGGACTCGGCGATCTCGCCGGTGAACCAGCCGTCCTCGATACCGCGCAGGATGCCCGAGGTCATGGGCCCGATGGGGTGCTGCCCGTCGGGGTGCGCCCGCCGTCCGCGCTCCTTGATCTGGTCGAAGATCTTCTCCGCGTCCGCCTCGATGCGGTCGGTGAGCTGCTCCACGTACCAGGCGCCGCCGAGCGGGTCGGCCACGTTGGCCACACCCGTCTCCTCCATGATCACCTGCTGGGTCCGCAGGGCGATCTCGGCGGCCTGCTCGCTCGGCAGGGCGAGCGTCTCGTCCAGGGCGTTGGTGTGCAGCGAGTTGGTGCCGCCGAGGATCGCGGAGAGGGCCTCCACCGCCGTCCGTACGACGTTGTTGTACGGCTGCTGCGCGGTGAGCGAGACACCGGCCGTCTGGGTGTGGAAGCGCAGCCACTGCGCCTTGTCGGACTTCGCCCCGTACACCTCCTTCATCCAGCGGGCCCAGATCCGGCGCGCGGCGCGGAACTTGGCGATCTCCTCGAAGAAGTCGAGGTGCGCGTCGAAGAAGAAGGACAGACCGGGCGCGAAGACGTCCACGTCGAGGCCCCGGCTGAGCCCCAGCTCCACGTACCCGAAACCGTCCGCCAGGGTGTACGCCAGCTCCTGCGCGGCCGTCGCCCCGGCCTCGCGGATGTGGTACCCGGAGACGGAGAGCGGCTTGTAGGCGGGGATGCCCCGGGCGCAGTGCTCCATCAGGTCACCGATGAGGCGCAGATGCGGCTCGGGCTGGAAGAGCCACTCCTTCTGGGCGATGTACTCCTTGAAGATGTCGGTCTGGAGCGTGCCGTTGAGGATGCCGGGGTCCACGCCCTGGCGCTCGGCGGCGACCAGGTACATGCAGAAGACCGGCACGGCGGGGCCGCTGATCGTCATCGACGTGGTGACGTCGCCGAGCGGGATGTCCTTGAAGAGGACCTCCATGTCGGCGGCGGAGTCGATGGCGACACCGCAGTGGCCGACCTCGCCCAGCGCGCGCGGGTCGTCGGAGTCGCGGCCCATCAGCGTCGGCATGTCGAAGGCGACGGAGAGGCCGCCGCCGCCCGCCTTGAGGATCATCTTGTAGCGCTCGTTGGTCTGCTCGGCGTTGCCGAACCCCGCGAACTGCCGGATGGTCCAGGTCCGGCCCCGGTAGCCGGTCGCGTGGAGTCCGCGCGTGTACGGGTACTCGCCGGGCCAGCCGATCCGCTCGAAGCCCTCGTAGGTGTCGCCGGGGCGGGGCCCGTAGACCGGGTCGACCGGGTCCCCGGAGAGCGTGGTGAAGTCCGCGTCCCGCTTGCGGGCCTTGTCGTAACGGGCCTGCCAGCGTCGGCGGCCCTCCTCGATGGCGTCAGCGTCCATACCCTCGAATTTACTAGGACGTCCTAGTAAATGTCGATGGCAGACCGCCCGCGGTTCTTCGCGGGCGGGGGGCCGGACCGGTTCCTACGCCTGGGCTCCGACCGGCGCCGAGTCCGTGACCAGGGGTTCCACCTCGCGGGAGACCTTGCGCTCGACGAAGAAGGCGGCGGTGGGAATCGTGCCGGCGATGAGCACCCACAGCTGCTTGCCGACCGGCCACTTCGCCTTGGAACCGAGGTCGAAGGCGCAGACGAGGTACAGGACGTACAGCCAGCCGTGCGCGATGCCCACGATCTTGGTGAAGTCGGCCGCGCCGTCCATGTCCAGCAGGTACTTGGCGATGACGCCGAGGGTCAGCAGGACGAGGAGGACGCCCGTGATGTAGGCCATCGCCCGGTACCGGGTCAGCACGCTCTTTTTCATGCCTACGAGCGTAACGGCCGCGAACCCGCGATCTTGGCCGGGCCACCCCTTCGGGGAGCGCGACGAACGGGCCGGGCCCTACTCGTCCTCGAAATCGCGCGCGGCCACCCGCAGCGGCCTCAGCAGGGCGAAGATCTCGCCGCACTCCTCAGCGTCGTACGCCCCGAGCCCGAAGTCCATCTCCATCAGGTCCCGCGTCGCGTTCTCCACGACCTCGCGCCCCTTGTCCGTGATGGAGGCGAGGGTGCCGCGCCCGTCGTTCGGGTTGGGCCGCTTGTCCACCAGCCCCGACCGCACCAGCCGGTCCACGGTGTTGGTCACCGAGGTGGGGTGGACCATCAGACGCTCGCCGATCTTGGACATCGGCAGCTCACCGGCCTTGGAGAAGGTGAGCAGAACCAGCGCCTCGTAGCGCGCGAAGGTCAGCCCGTACGGCTTGACCACCGCGTCGACCTCGGCGAGCAGGATCTGGTGCGCGCGCATGATCGAGGTGATCGCCCCCATGGAGGGGACCGGCCCCCAGCGCTGCTGCCAGAGCTCGTCGGCGCGGGCGATGGGGTCGAACGGGAGGCTGAGGGGCTTCGGCACGCGTCGACCTTACCGACTGGTCACATGCCGGTCAGCTCCGTCTCATACTTCGGCCCGCTCCGCCGTGCCCGGCCCGCCCGTGGCGCTCCCTCGCGGAGAGTGACCGATATGCCACGATTGCCCGCGTCCTGTGTTACGCCCGTGACCCCAGGGAGCCGCATGTTCCGGCACGGAAAGGCCCGGCCCGCGAACGCCCGGCACCGCGTCCTGCTCGCCGCCGCCCTGCTCACCCTGGCCGTCGGCTGCTCCTCCTCCCCCGAGGGCGCGACCTCCGCCTCCGCCGAGCGTCACTCCACCGGCGAGGGCGCCGAGCCGGCGGCCGGCGGCCCCTTCTGGGTCGATCCGGACAGCAACGCCGCCCGGCAGATCAGGATCTGGAAGGCACAGGGGCGCACCGCCGACGCCGAGGCGCTGCGGCGGATCGCGGACCGGCCCGTGGCCGACTGGCCCTCCGGGGACGACCCGGGGCCGGGGATCCGCCGGGCCGTGGCGGGCGCGGCCGGGGACCACCGCACGGTCCTGCTCGTCGCGTACAACATCCCGCACCGCGACTGCGGCGGCCTCTCGGCGGGCGGCGCTCCGGACGTGGCCGCGTACCGCACCTGGTACGGCAGGTTCGCCGAGGCGATCGGGGACGCGAAGGCGATCGTGGTCCTGGAGCCGGACGCGGTCGCCCACATGGTCGACGGCTGCACCACGCCCGAGCACCGGGACGAGCGGTACCAACTGCTCAACGAGGCGATCGACCACTTGAAGAAGCTGCCGAACACCAGGGTCTACCTGGACGCGGGCAACCCGGCCTGGGTGCCCGACCCCGGCCGGCTGGTCGAGCCGCTGACCCGGGCCGGGGTGGCCCGCGCGGACGGGTTCGCGCTGAACGTCTCCAACTTCCAGACGGACGAGTCCGTACGCGCGTACGGCGCCAGGGTCTCCCAGGGGCTCGGCGGCAAGCACTTCGTGGTCGACACCAGCCGCAACGGGGCCGGGCCGCTCCCGGAGGACCCCGAGCAGGCCTGGTGCAACCCACCCGGCCGGGCGCTCGGCATCCCGCCGACCACCGGGACCGGGGACCCGCTGCTCGACGCGTACCTGTGGATCAAACGGCCCGGCGACTCGGACGGGACCTGCCGGGGCGGGCCCCCGGCGGGCGCCTGGTGGCCCGAGTACGCCCTGGACCTGGCCCGCCGCTCCAGGGCCTGAGCCGCCGCCCTGCGCGGGCCGTTCGGTGGCTCGGGCCCGTCTAGTCGATCAGCAGCCACTTCGCCTCGGACGGCGTGCCCTGGGCGTCGGTGACGAACAGCATGTACCAGCCGGGCGGCACCAGCGCCTTGTCGCGCGGCACCTCGACGGTCACCGAATTGCTGTCCTTGGTCAGCCGTACGTCGATCGAGCGCTGCTCGACGTCGGTGGTGTGGGTGACCGCGCTCGGCCGCATCAGCCGGGCCCTGGCGATCCGCTCGGGGTGGGCGGCGGGGAAGGTGGCGCGGCGGTCCTGGCCGACCGCCTGCGGGCCGTCGCCCAGCGCCGGGCGCTTGTCCTTGTCGCGGTAGAGGTAGGGCGGGGTGTAGATCTCCATGCGCTGCTCGAACTTGCCGAGCTTGGTGTTGTTCTTGTCGCCGAAGAGCGAGTCGGAGCCGAAGGTGGCGACCCGGCCGTCGGGCAGCAGCAGCGCCTCCGAGTGGTAGTTGCGCCCGACCGTGGGGTCGGCGGCCTCGCGGAAGGCGTTGGAGGCGGGGTCGTAGAACTGGGCCCTGAGGATGTTGCTGGCGCCGCGGCCCCGGTAGTCCTTCGAACCGCCGCTGGTGAAGACGGAGTCGTCGGGCAGGATCACGCTGTTGAGGTAGCGGGTGCCCTGCGGGAGCTCGGGCCCGGCCCTGAAGACGGGGTTGTCCTGCGCGAGGTCGACCAGGGCGGTGCGGGGGGTGGACTTCTTGGACTCGCCGACCCCGCCGCCGCCCAGCAGCATGAACCGCTGGGCCTGGGCGGGCGGGAGCAGCAGCGAGCTCGCCGTCTCCAGCTGGTCGCCGTCGCCCAGGCCGCCGATCTTCTGGAAGGAGTTGGCCGTGATGTCCCACAGGCCGGGCTCGCGGCCCTTGTCGGCGGGTCCGTAGCCCGCGTTGGCGCCGGAGTAGAAGAGCTTGCCGCTCTTGGTGAGGAAGAGCGAGGGGTAGGTCGGGAAGTACCGGAACGGCCCCGTCGACCACTTCTTGGTCCTCGGGTCGTAGATCTCGTTGTCACCCGCGAGGATCGTGCCCACGTCGTCGAGTCCGGAGACGGCGAGCACCCGGCCGTCCTGGAGGGTGGTGAGCGTCGGGTACCAGCGGGCCTCGCGCATGGGCGGGACGGGGACGTACTTCTCCGCCTTCGGGTCGAACTCGTACGCCGACCGGATTCCCTGGAAGTCCTGCTTGTCCATGGTGATCTTCTCGGCGAGGCCGTACGTGTTCTCGGCGTCCTCGCCGGTGAGCCCTTCGATCGCGTACTGCGCCTGCCGGGTGGTCACCGACTTGGGCCCCTCGGCCACCGCCTCCACGAAGACCCGGGCCTCGGCCGGGGTGACCCTGGTCTTCCACGGCCTCATCTGGCCGGTGGCGTAGTAGCCGATCTCGAACTCGCGTTTGGCGGGGGGCACGGTCACGTCGAACCTCGACACGTACGCGACGCCCGTCGGGGAGCGGAAACGGGTGCCCTTCTTGAGGGTGACGGCCTTGTCCGGGTTCTCGTTCTTCACCCGCATCCCGCCGCCGGCCCGCTTCATCTGGGCGTCCAGCACCTCGTAGCGGGCGGTGCCGCCGGCCACCAGGAGACGGCCGTCGGGGAGTTGGGCGTGGCCGGAGCAGAAGAAGTCCTCGGGCGTGGGGACCTTCTTGAAGGAGTTGTCCTTGGGGTTCCACAGCACGGTGTCGAAGGAGCCCGCGTCGAACTTCTCCTGCTTGTTGCCGGACCCGGCGATGATCAGCACCTTGCCGGTGTGGAGCAGGGCCGCGTGGATCGCGTTGGTGCGGTACTCCGAGGGGATGTCGACGGTGTCCCAGGCGCCGTACTTGCGCATGTAGTCGGGTTGGCGGATCTGGTACGCGTGGTACTGCTCCTCGGCGAAGGAGAGCGCGGCCGGGGCGTTGAGCCCGGCGAGCAGCAGGACGGCGCCGCCGCCCAGGAGCGTCTTCTTGGTACGGGGGGAGAGCCGCTGGGCCATGGGTCAGTTCCCTCCGGTCGTCGAGGCGGCCGGTGCGGAGGCGGCGGCGAGCGCGGCCTCCGTCTCGGCGGGCTCGGCCGGCCGTGCCGGGGCCTGCCGCCGGACGGCCGCGCGCTCGCGCCGGACGGTGAAGGACCAGACGGCGACCGGGGCCAGCGCGATGGCGAGGGCGAGCACCGCCCAGGTCCGCATCGCCGCGTGGGTGTGGCCGTAGTGGACCGAGGCGCCGAGCGAGACGACGAGCACCGCGGCCCAGAACAGGTGGATGCGGAAGGTCCACAGCCGGTCGGGGCTGGCCGCGCCGCCCTTGGGGGTGACGACGAACCGGCCGCGGGTGCGCAGCACCGCCGAGAGGAGCGACTTGAGGTAGACGGGCGCGCAGAGCGCGGACATCCCCATGCCGGCGAGGCCGCCGGAGCCCTGCGGTTCGTGGGGCGAGACGTTGTGGCGGCGGTTCCAGAGGTAGAGCCCGATCTGGAGGGCGGCGGCGTCGCTGTAGAGCATCAGCCAGACGGAGGCGGAGACCTGGGTGCCGGAGGCCCCGAACCACAGGAACAGCACGCAGCTGACGATGCCGAGCAGCCAGTTGACGGCGGTCATCGGGTAGTAGACGAGCATCAGCGAGTACGACAGGAGCCGCCCGGGCGGCACCCGGAACAGGGCCTTCCAGTACTGCTTGAGGAGCGTCTCGTACGTACCGCGCGACCAGCGCGTCTGCTGGGTGAAGAAGTCGGTCCAGGACTCGGGGCCCTCGCCGACGGCGAGCACGTCCGGGGTGTAGACGGACCGCCAGAAGCGGCCGGTCCCGGGGTTGCGGTGGCGGTGCAGCTCGAAGCCGGTGGCCATGTCCTCGGTGACAGAGTCGTGGAGCCCGCCGACCTGGCGCAGCGCGCTGATCCTGACGATGTTGTTGGTGCCGACGAACATCGGGGCGCGGTAGCGGTTGCCGGCCCGCTGGATCAGCGCGTGGAAGAGGAACTGCTGGGACTCGGCGGCCTTGGTGACGGGCGAGTCGTAGTTGCCGTAGACCTGGGGGCCGACGACGAACGCCACGTCGGGGTCGCGGAAGTACCCCATCATCCGCTCCAGGAAGTTCGGCAGCGGTACGTGGTCGGTGTCGACGGAGGCGAAGAAGTCGTAGTCGGCGCCGTGCATGGCGAGCCAGGCGTTGTAGTTGCCGTGTTTGGTACGGGCCTTGTGCGGGCCCTTGCGGCGGTTCCACTCGGGGACGCCCCTGCGGGTGAAGTGGTGCACCCCCAGCTCCTCGCAGAGCGCCCTGGCCCGGTCGTCGTCGCCCTCGTCCAGGAGCCAGATGTCGAGGGGGCCCGCGTGGTGCAGGCGGACCGCGCCCTGGAGGGTGGCCCGGACCATGGACATCGGCTCCTTGCCGGGCACCCAGGTGGTGAGGAAGGCGACCCGGGTACCGGGCTCGGGATACACCGGTACGGGGTCCTGGGCGACCATCGTGGCGTGGGCGATCGAGACGACGTTGACGAGCATGAAGAGCTCGATCAGGCCGATCGCGACGAGCATCGCGATGTCCAGTGAGACCAGCCACTCGTCGCCGCCCTCGCGCTCCACCCAGTGGGTGGGCCACACCAGGTAGACGAGGAGGACCGCGGTGAGCACGGGCGCCAGTGCCATCAGCAGGACGGCGCGTATTCGGTGCGGTTCGGCGGAGAGGAGACTGCGGTACCGCACCCGGTAGCCCGTCCTGTCGGCCTCCGTGAGCGGTCCGGCGAGCCGGCTGTGGGCCTCGTAGTCGTAACGCTCCGACGGACTCTCCGACCGCACTGTGCCCTCCAGCTGATCGAGACAGGTAGATATCCCCACAGAAGTGGAGATTCTTCGGCGTGTCGACTGGAGTACTCCGAGCGAGCGGTTCTTGTTTGAAGCGGTGGCGGGCGGTCTTCTCGCCGCCCGGGGCACGACAGGGCCCCCGGTGCCGCGCGGGGCGGCCGGGGGCCTGGGAGGGGGCCTGAGGGGCCTGGGGGGCCGGTCAGGCGGAGAGGTGGCGCTCGACCGTCTCCACCTTGGCGGTGAGCCCGTCGGTGACACCCGGCCGGATGTCGGCCTTCAGGACGAGCGAGACGCGCGGGGCGCGGGACTCGACGGCGGCGACGGCGCGCCGGACCACGTCCATGACCTCGTCCCACTCGCCCTCGACGGAGGTGAACATGGCGTCGGTCCGGTTCGGCAGACCGGACTCGCGTACGACGCGTACGGCGTCGGCGACGTACTCCCCCACGTCCTCGCCGACGCCCAGCGGGGTGACCGAGAAGGCGACGATCACGCTCCGACCACGCCTTCCTTGCGGGCGCGCGCGGCGATCAGGGCGTCCTCGGCCTGGCGCTTGAGCCTGCGCTCGGCCACGAAGCCGCCGAAGGGCAGCACCGACAGGACGAAGTACAGGGCGGCGGTCTTCACCGGCCACTTCGCCTTGTTCCAGGCGTCGGCCCAGAAGATCACGTACAGGATGAAGAGGATGCCGTGGATCGCGCCCATCACCGGGACGGCGTTGACGTCGGTCGTCCGCTTCAGTACCGAGCACACGAGCAGCAGCAGGAAGGAGACGGCCTCCGGGGCGGAGACCAGCCGGAGACGGTGGAGGGCGGATGCGGTCTTGATGTCCACGGGGGCACCTTCGGTGGGAGGGTCGGAGGGTGTTGCTTGTGAACGCAAGCACAAACGTTCCCCATTGTGACACCGCCGGCGCCGGGATCTTGGCGGGGGTCCCGGCGGACCGCCGCGTCCGGGGGCCCGTGGTCCCGAAGCCTGGCCGGGGCCGCGGCCGGGCGGCTAACGTCAGCCCGTGGCAACGTTCCGACTCCAGGGCAGCAAAGTGCTTGCCGTCGACATGACCGGCGACGCCGTCAAGGCGAAGAACGGCTCGATGGTCGCCTACGACGGCCAGATGGCCTTCAAGAAGATGTCCGGCGGCGGTGAGGGCATCCGCGGCATGGTGACCCGCCGCCTGACCGGCGAATCCATGACCGTGATGGAGGTGAAGGGCAACGGCACCTGCTACTTCGCCGACCGGGCCTCCGAGATCAACCTCGTCTCGCTCCAGGGCGACCGGCTCTGGGTGGAGGCGAGCAACCTGCTCGCCACCGACGCGGGGCTGCGCACCGGTACCACCTTCACCGGGCTGCGCGGGGCGACCCAGGGCAACGGCCTGTTCACGACCACCGTCGAGGGCCACGGCCAGGCGGCGATCATGTCGGACGGGCCGGCGGTGGTGCTGCGGGTCTCCGCGCAGTACCCGCTCTCGGTGGACCCCGGCGCCTACATCGCCCACCAGGGCAACCTCCAGCAGCACTTCCAGTCCGGGGTGACCTTCCGCACCCTGCTCGGCGAGGGCTCGGGCGAGGCGTTCCAGATCCGCTTCGAGGGCGAGGGACTGGTGTACGTACAGCCCAGCGAGCGCAACACGATCGGAGGGGACGTCTGATGCCCTTCCGCGAGATCAACTCCAAGATGGTCGAGGCCGTGGTGGCCCCCGGCCAGAAGATGTTCAGCCAGCGCGGCGCGATGCTCGCGTACAAGGGCGAGGTGTCCTTCACCCCCAACATGCAGGGCGGCCAGGGCGGGCTGATGTCGATGATCGGCCGACGGGTGGCCAACGAGGCGACCCCGCTGATGACGGTCGAGGGCAGCGGTACGGTGCTGTTCGGCCACGGCGGCCACCACATCCAGGTCATCAACCTCGCCGGGGACACGCTCTACGTGGAGGCGGACCGGCTGCTCGCCTTCGACGGCACCCTCCAGCAGGGCACCATGTTCATGGGCTCGCAGGGCGGGGTCATGGGCATGGTCCGGGGCCAGGTGACCGGGCAGGGCCTGTTCACCACCACGCTGAAGGGCCATGGCGCGGTCGCCGTGATGGCGCACGGCGGCGTGATCGAGCTGCCGATCTCCCCGCAGCGCCCGGTCCACGTCGACCCGCAGGCGTACGTGGCGCACCACGGCGACGTACGCAACAAGCTGTCCACGGCGCTGGGCTGGCGGGACATGGTGGGCCGGGGCTCCGGAGAGGCCTTCCAGCTCGAACTGTCCGGCAACGGCGCGGTGTACGTCCAGGCCTCGGAGGAGAAGCTGTGAACGCCCCCGTGATCTTCGACCCGCACTCGCTGCCCGCCGACGACAACGTCAACAAGTACACCTTCTGCGTGGAGCTCAAGTCGAGCCAGTGGTTCCTGCAGAAGGGCAAGATGATCGCCTACTACGGGCGGATCGACTTCAACGGCATCGGCCACGGGCGTCTGGACCGGCTGCTGCGCACCAGCTTCCACTCGCCGCTGCACGCGAGCGACTGGGTGGTGGCGGAGGGGTCCGGGAAGATGCTGCTGGCGGACCGGGCGTTCGACGTCAACTCCTACGACCTGGACGAGGGCAACCTGACGATCCGGGCCGGGAACCTGCTGGCCTACCAGCCGACGCTGGCGCTGAAGCAGTCGATCGTGCCGGGATTCCTCACGCTGATCGGAACCGGGAAGTTCGTGGCCGCGTCCAACGGGCCGGTGGTGTTCATGGAGCCGCCGATCCGGGTGGACCCGCAGGCGCTGGTCGGCTGGGCCGACTGCCCGTCGCCCTGCCACCACTACGATCACGGCTACATGACGGGCGTACTGGGCGGAATCCGGTCACTGACGGGGCTCGGCGGGACGTCCGGCGAGGAGCACCAGTTCGAATTCGTGGGCGCCGGCACGGTGCTGCTCCAGTCCACCGAGGTCCTGATGGCCGAGCAGCCAACGGGGCAGGTGCCGGCGGAGCCGGGCGTTCCGGGCGGTGGGGCGGCGGGCGGGGCGCACGGTCCGGCGGGGTCGGCACCGCGTCTTCCCGGCCAGCTCGGGGACCTCCAGCGTCGCTTCGGCCTGTGAGCGGTAGTCTGCGGAGTGTGACGTCGAACGCGTGCACCCCTGCCGGGCGCTGACCACGACCCTTGTGCCGGTGCGTGCGGGGCGTCACATCCCGAGGCTTCGTTCAGAATTCAACTTCTTAGGTAGAATCCACATATGGAGACCGAGACGGCCACCAACTGGCTGACCGATAGCGAGCAGTGCGCCTGGCGTACCTATCTGGACGTCAACAGGATGCTGACGCACCAGATGGAAAAGGACCTGCAGCCGTTCGGCCTGACCAACAACGACTACGAGATCCTGGTCAACCTCTCGGAGGCCGAGGGGCAGCGGCTGCGCATGAGCGACCTCGCCGCCGCGACCCTTCAGTCCAAGAGCCGCCTCTCGCACCAGATCACGCGGATGGAGAACGCGGGGCTGGTGCGGCGGGAGAACTGCGAGTCCGACCGGCGGGGGCTGTTCGCGGTGTTGACCGAGGCGGGGGTGGAGACGATGGAGAAGGTGGCGCCGCACCATGTGGCGTCGGTGCGGAAGCACTTCATCGACCTGCTGTCGAGTGAGGCGCTGGCGGATCTGCGGGCTTCGCTGACGCCGGTGGCGGAACATCTGCGGGGGCACCGCGGCAAACTCTGATTCCCCCCACCCCGCCCCTTCCCTGAACCCTCCGGGGGTGGGGGAGGGCGAAGGTGGTTCTTTTCCGGGGGCTACGCCCCCGCCCCCCCATCCGCGGGGCCTGCGGCCCCTGCACCCCGCCACGGGGCTCCGCCCCGAACCCCGGCCTGGGACGTGCGGCCACCCTGCACCCCGGGCTGGGGCCTGCCTGCGGCCACCTTGTACCCCGAGCTGGGGCCTGAGCCCACCTTGCACCACCCCTGCACAGGGCCTGCGGCCACCTTGCACCCCGGCCTGGTACCTGAGCCCGCCTTGCACCCCGGGCTGGGGCCCGCGCCCACCCTGCACCCCTGTCGGGGCCTGCGGCTCCTGCACCCCGCTATGGGGGTCCGCCCCGGACCCCGCCACCCCGCTTCTCAAGCGCCGGAGGGGCCGTTTCCGCCGCCGGACCGGATTGGCGTCCGCCACCCCGAGCGCCTGCAAGGTGCGGCGGCCGGAGGTGCCTCAAGGGGCGCGGGGAACTGCGCGACCAGCCCCCCACCGGCCCGCAGGCGAAAGACTCACCGGGGCCCGGGGGCGCAGCCCCGAAGCGGGGCGCGGGGGCCGCAGGCCCCGGTGTCGGACCACCCGCGCCGGGTGCGGACCCCCGCGACACCCCCGGCCCGGGGCGGAGCCCTGGGGGCTACTCCCCCGTCAGCCCCGCCACCAGCTCGTCCGCCGCCGCGTACGGATCCAGCTCGCCCCCGACGATCCGGGACGCCAGCGCGTCCAGGCGGCGGTCTCCCCGCAGGTCCCCGATCCGCTCCCGCAGCGCCGTCACCGCGATCGTCTCCACCTCGCGCGAGGCGCGGGCCAGCCGGCGTTCCGCCAGGACGCCCCGCTCCTCCATCCACGCCCGGTGCTTCTCCAGCGCCTCCACCAGCTCCTCGATCCCCTCGGAGCGGGCCGCCACCGTCTTCACGATCGGCGGTCGCCAGTCACCGGGGCCCCGGGACTCGCCCAGGCCCAGCATGTGGTTCAGCTCCCGGGCCGTCGCGTCCGCGCCGTCCCGGTCCGCCTTGTTCACCACGTACACGTCGCCGATCTCCAGGATCCCGGCCTTGGCCGCCTGGATGCCGTCGCCCATGCCCGGCGCCAGCAGCACCACCGACGTGTCCGCCTGGGAGGCGATCTCGACCTCGGACTGGCCGACGCCGACCGTCTCCACGAGGATCACCTCGCAGCCCGCCGCGTCCAGGACCCGGATCGCCTGCGGGGCCGACCAGGCGAGGCCGCCCAGATGGCCGCGGGTCGCCATGGAGCGGATGTAGACACCGGGGTCGGAGGCGTGGTCCGACATCCGGACGCGGTCGCCCAGCAGCGCGCCCCCGGAGAACGGCGAGGACGGGTCGACCGCGAGGACGCCGACCCGCTTGCCCGCCCGCCGGTACGCCGTCACCAGCGCCGACGTCGATGTCGACTTGCCGACACCCGGCGAGCCCGTCAGACCCACCACGTACGCCCCGCCCGTCAGCGGAGCCAACTGCGCCATCACCTCGCGCAGTTGCGGGGACGCCCCCTCGACCAGCGAGATCAGCCGGGCCACGGCCCGCGGCCGGCCCTCCCTCGCCTGTGCCACCAGTTCGGGGACGTCCACTATTGCCGCTCCGTTCGGTTCAGGGGTCGTTGCGTACGTACAGCGGGAGCGGCCTCTACTTGCCGGGGACCTTGATGATCAGGGCGTCGCCCTGGCCGCCGCCGCCGCACAGCGCCGCCGCGCCCGTACCGCCGCCGCGCCGCTTGAGCTCCAGCGCCAGGTGGAGCACCACGCGCGCGCCCGACATGCCGATGGGGTGGCCCAGGGCGATGGCGCCACCGTTGACGTTCACCCTTTCCGGGGAGACGCCGAGGTCCTTCATTGACTGCACGGCGACCGACGCGAACGCCTCGTTGATCTCGATGAGGTCGAGGTCCTCGACGCCGATGCCCTCCTTCGACAGGGCGTGCCGGATCGCGTTGGACGGCTGCGACTGGAGCGAGTTGTCCGGGCCCGCCACATTGCCGTGCGCGCCGATCTCGGCGATCCACTCCAGGCCCAGCTCCTGCGCCTTGGCCTTGGACATGACCACGACCGCGGCGGCGCCGTCGGAGATCTGCGAGGAGGTGCCGGCCGTGATCGTGCCGTCCTTGGCGAAGGCCGGGCGCAGCTTGCCGAGGGACTCCGCGGTCGTCTCCGGGCGGATGCCCTCGTCCTTGGCGAAGACCACCGGCTCGCCCTTGCGCTGCGGGATCTCGACCGGGGTGATCTCGGCCTCGAAGAGCCCGTTCTTCTGGGCGGCGGCGGCGCGCTGGTGGGAGGCGGCGGCGAAGGCGTCCTGCGGGGCGCGCTCGATGCCCAGGCGGGTGTTGTGCTTCTCCGTGGACTCGCCCATGGCGATGTTCTCGAAGGCGTCGGTCAGACCGTCGTACGCCATCGCGTCGAGCATCTCGATCGCGCCGTACTTGTAGCCCTCGCGGGACTTCGGCAGCAGGTGCGGCGCGTTGGTCATCGACTCCTGGCCGCCCGCGACCACCACGTCGAACTCGCCGGCGCGGATCAGCTGGTCCGCGAGCGCGATGGCGTCGAGGCCCGAGAGGCAGACCTTGTTGATCGTGAGCGCGGGCACGTTCATCGGGATGCCGGCCTTGACGGCGGCCTGGCGGGCGGGGATCTGGCCCGCGCCGGCCTGGAGCACCTGGCCCATGATCACGTACTGCACCTGGTCGCCGCCGATGCCGGCCCGGTCCAGCGCGGCCTTGATGGCCACGCCGCCGAGGTCGGCGCCCGAGAAGGACTTGAGGGAGCCGAGCAGTCGGCCCATGGGCGTGCGGGCGCCCGCGACGATCACTGAGGTGGTACCGGTCGTTCCAGACATGAGGCACGGCCCCTTGGGGATGAGGAGTGAACGAGGGTTTACATGAATGTACTGAGCGGTACGCGGGGCGTCACCGGGCAGCCGGTGTGATCGCGCGCACGTTGCGTAACCACCTCCCGGAGCGGTGCACTGGTCCCATGCTGACGCGCATCGACCACATCGGGATCGCCTGTTTCGACCTCGACAGGACCGTCGAGTTCTATCGTGCTACCTACGGATTCGAGGTGTTCCACACCGAGACCAACGAGGAGCAGGGCGTGCGGGAGGCCATGCTCAAGATCAACGATACGTCGGACGGCGGCGCCTCCTACCTCCAGCTCCTGGAGCCCACCCGGGAGGACTCCACGGTCGCCAAGTGGCTGGCCAAGAACGGCGAGGGCGTGCACCACATCGCCTTCGGCACGGCCGACGTCGACGGGGACGCCGAGGCCGTCCGCGGCAAGGGCGTACGGGTCCTCTACGACGAGCCGCGCACCGGTTCGATGGGCTCCCGCATCACGTTCCTGCACCCCAAGGACTGCCACGGCGTACTGACCGAACTGGTCACCTCGGCGGCCGAGCACTGACCCCCGGATTCCGGGGCCGGTACAGTGGGCCCTTCCGGGCCGGGGTCGGGTCGGGGCCTGGGACCCACGCCCCCTTGTCGATCTGACACCATTCACCGGGGGCCCGTCCGTCGTCGGACGGTGCTCGTACGGGCAGTGTTCGCGACCAGGGGACGGATGGGACCGCGCAGTGCGGGGCTACGAACGCCAGGACAGCCACCGGCCTGACGACCACCTCTCGCGGTTCGAGGCCGAGATGGACCGGCTGAAGACCGAGCGGGAGAAGGCCGTCCAGCACGCCGAGGACCTCGGCTACCAGGTCGAGGTGCTGCGCGCCAAGCTGCACGAGGCGCGCCGCAACCTCGCGACGCGTCCTGCCTACGACGCCGCGGACATCGGCTACCAGGCCGAACAGCTGCTGCGCAACGCGCAGATGCAGGCCGAGCAGTTGCGCAACGACGCCGAGCGCGAGCTGCGCGAGGCCCGTGCCCAGACCCAGCGGATCCTTCAGGAGCACGCCGAGCACCAGGCCAGGCTCCAGGCCGAGCTGCACGCGGAGGCGGTCAACCGCCGCCAGCGGCTCGACCAGGAGCTGGCCGAGCGGCGCGCGACCGTGGAGTCGCACGTCAACGAGAACGTGGCGTGGGCCGAACAGCTGCGGGCCCGGACCGAGTCGCAGGCCCGCCGCCTGCTGGAGGAGTCCCGCGCCGAGAGCGAGGCGGCGCTCGCCGCCGCCCGCGCGGAGGCCGCGCGGCTGGCCGAGGAGACCCGTCAACGCCTCGGCGCCGAGGCCGAGTCGGCCCGTACCGAAGCCGAAGCGATCCTGCTGCGCGCCCGCAAGGACGCCGAGCGGCTGCTCACCGCCGCCTCCACACAGGCCCAGGAGGCCACCTCCCACGCCGAGCAGCTGCGCTCGTCGACCACCGCCGAGTCCGACCAGGCGCGCCAGCAGGCGGCCGAGCTGAGCCGGGCCGCCGAGCAGCGGATGCAGGAGGCCGAGTCGGCGCTGCGCGAGGCGCGCGCCGAGGCCGAGAAGGTGCTGGCCGAGGCGAAGGAGTCGGCGGCCAGGCAGCTCGCGGGCGCCGAGTCCGCCAACGAGCAGCGCACCCGTACCGCCAAGACCGAGATCGCCCGGCTGGTGGCCGAGGCGACCAAGGAGTCCGAGGCACTCAAGACGGAGGCCGAGCAGGCGCTCGCCGACGCCCGCGCCGAGGCCGAGCGGCTGGTCGCGGAGGCCGCCGAGAAGGCCCGTACCAGCGCGGCCGAGGACACCGCCGCCCAGCTCGCCAAGGCCGCCCGGGCCGCCGAGGAGGTGCTCTCCAAGGCCTCCGCGGACGCCCAGGAGACCACCCGCAAGGCGTCCGAGGAGGCCGAGCGGATCCGCCGCGAGGCCGACGCCGAGGCGGAGCGGCTGCGCGTCCAGGCCGAGGAGCGGGCCGACGAGCTCAAGGGCGCGGCCAAGGACGACACCAAGGAGTACCGCGCCAAGACGGTCGAACTCCAGGAGGAGGCGCGCCGGCTGCGCGGCGAGGCCGAGCAGCTGCGGGCCGAGGCGGTCGCCGAGGGCGAGCGCATCCGGGGCGAGGCGCGCCGCGAGGGCGTCCAGCAGATCGAGGAGGCGGCCAGGACCGCCGAGGAGCTGCTGACCAAGGCGAAGGCCGACGCGGAGGAGCTGCGCACCTCGGCGGGCGCCGAGTCGGAGCGGGTCCGCGGCGAGGCCATGGAGCGCGCCACGACCCTGCGCAAGCAGGCCGAGGAGACCCTGGAGCGCACCCGCGCCGAGGCCGAGCGGATGCGGGCGGAGGCCGAGGAGCAGGCGGAGGCCGTCCGGGCCGCCGCCGAGCAGGCCGCGGCGACGCTGCGCGAGGAGACCGACCGGGCCGTCGCGGCCCGCCAGGCCGACGCCGCCGCCGAGTTGACGCGGCTTCACACGGAGGCCGAGCAGCGGCACGCCTCCGCCGAGCGGGCGCTCGCCGAGGCGCGCGGCGAGAGCGAGCGGATCCGGCGCGAGGCCGCCGAGGAGACCGAGCGGCTGCGCACCGAGGCCGCCGAGCGGGTGCGTACGCTCACGGCGCAGGCCGAGCAGGAGGCCGAGCGGCTGCGTACCGAGGCCGCCGCCGACGCCGCGACCGCCCGCGCCGAGGCCGAGGGCGCCGCCGTACGGCTGCGGTCCGAGGCGGCGGCGGAGGCCGAGCGCCTCAAGTCCGAGGCGCAGGAGACCGCCGACCGGATGCGCGCGGAGGCCGCCGCCGCCGCCGAGCGGGTCGGTGCGGAGGCCGCCGAGGCGCTCGCCGCCGCCCAGGAGGAGGCCGCTCGCCGGCGCCGCGAGGCGGAGGAGACGCTGGACTCGGCGCGTACCGAGGCCGGTTCGGAGCGGGCCCAGGCCCGCGAGCAGAGCGAGGAGCTGCTCGCCTCCGCCCGTAAGCGGGTGGAGGAGGCGCAGGCCGAGGCGGTGCGGCTCGGCGAGGAGGCCGACCGGCGCGCCACCGAGCTGGTGGCCGCCGCCGAGCAGACCGCCCAGCAGGTCCGGGACTCGGTCGCGGGGCTGCGCGAGGAGGCCGAGCAGGAGATCGCCGGGCTGCGCTCCACGGCGGAGCACGTGGCGGAGCGTACGAAGACGGAGGCGCAGCAGGAGGCGGACCGGGTCCGCGCCGACGCGCACGCCGAGCGCGAGCGCGCCGCCGAGGACGCCCAGCGGCTGCGGGCGCGGGCCCAGGAGGAGACCGAGGCCGCCCGGGAGCTCGCCGAGCGGACCGTCGCGGACGCCATCGCGGAGGCGGAGAAGACGCGTTCGGACGCCTCCGAGTACGCGCAGCGGATGCGTACCGAGGCCTCCGACGCGCTGGCCTCCTCCGAGCAGGACGCCGCCCGCACCCGGGCGGACGCCCGCGAGGACGCCAACCGCATCCGCAGCGACGCCGCGAGCCAGGCCGACCGGCTGGTCGGCGAGGCGACCGCGGAGGCCGAGCGGCTCGCCGCCGAGTCGACGGCGACCGCCGAGCGGCTGGTGGCGGAGGCTCAGCAGCTGCGCGACGAGGGCCAGTCGGAGCACGACCGGCTGCTCGCGGAGGCCACCGCGCACGCCGAGCGCACCACCTCCGAGGCCGACACCTACGTCGAGCTCGTCACCACCGAGGCGCGCGCGGACGCGGGCGCGGTCCTGGCCGCCGCGGCGGCCGAGGCCGAGCAGACGGTCAGCGACGCCCGCGAGCAGGGCGAGGAGCTGCTGAGCGAGGCGCGTACGGAGGCGGAGCGGCTCCTCGACGAGGCGCGCAAGGCCGCCGACAAGCGGCGCGCGGACGCGGCGGCCCAGGTGGACCAGCTCGTCACGGAGACGACCGCCGAGGCCGAGCGGATGCTCGCCGAGGCGAACGGGGAGGCGGAGCGGCTGCGCGCCGAGGCCGCCGAGACCGTGGGCTCGGCCCAGCAGGCCGCCGAGCGGATCCGCGCGGAGGCCGAGAAGAGCCGCGCCCGGATCGAGGAGGCGGCCGAGCAGACCCGTACCGAGGCCCGCGAGGAGGCCGACCGGCTGCTCGACGAGGCGCGTACCGCCGCGGCCAAGCGCCGGGCGGACGCGGCCGAGCAGGCGGACCAGCTCATGGCCAAGGCCCAGGAGGAGGCGCTGCTCGCGGCCACGCTGGCCGAGGAGCAGGCCGACACGATGGTGGGCGCCGCCCGCAAGGAGGCCGAGCGGATCGTCGCGGAGGCCACCGTGGAGGGCAACACGCTGGTGGAGAAGGCGCGTACGGACGCGGACGAGCTGCTCGCCGGGGCGCGCGCGGACGCGACGGCCATAAGGGAGCGCATCGAGGAGATGCGCGCGCGGACCGAGGCGGAGATCGAGGAGCTGCACGAGCGGGCCCGCCGCGAGAGCGCCGAGCAGATGAAGACGGCGGGCGAGCGCGTCGACAAGCTGGTCAAGGCCGCCACCGAGCAGACGGAGCAGGCCGAGGCGAAGGCCAAGGAGCTGCTCTCGGACGCCAACTCCGAGGCGAGCAAGGTGCGGATCGCGGCGGTGAAGAAGGCCGAGGCGCTGCTCAAGGAGGCGGAGACCAAGAAGGCCGAGCTGATCCGCGAGGCGACCAAGCTGCGCGACGAGGCGGCGGCCGAGGCGCGGCGCACGGTCGACGAGGGCAAGCGGGAGCTGGACGTGCTGGTCCGGCGCCGGGCGGACATCAACGCGGAGATCTCCCGTGTCCAGGACGTCCTGGAGGCGCTGGAGTCGTTCGAGGCTCCGGCCTCCGGCGGCAAGGAGGCGGCCAAGGCGGGGGCGGCGGCCGGAGGAACCCGTTCGAGTGGCAAGTCTTCGGAGGGGTAGCCACTCAAAAGGCTGGACATTCTCCAGATCAAACGGGCATACGCTCGATGCCGCGCCGCCTGGGCCCCTAGGATTCCCCCTATCACCTCACCGGTCTCATTCGACAGGAACCCCATGAGCGACACTTCCTCCCCCTTCGGCTTCGAGCTCGTGCGGCGTGGTTACGACCGCGGTCAGGTGGACGACCGCATTACCAAGCTCGTCGCCGACCGTGACAGCGCTCTGGCACGGATCACTTCTCTGGAAAAGCGCATCGAGGAACTGCACCTCGAAACGCAGAACGCCCAGGCCCAGGTGAGCGACGCGGAGCCGTCGTACGCCGGTCTCGGCGCGCGGGTCGAGAAGATCCTGCGTCTCGCCGAGGAAGAGGCGAAGGACCTGCGCGAGGAGGCGCGCCGCGCCGCCGAGCAGCACCGCGAGCTGGCCGAGTCGGCGGCCCAGCAGGTGCGCAACGACGCCGAGTCGTTCGCCGCCGAGCGCAAGGCGAAGGCGGAGGACGAGGGCGTCCGGATCGTCGAGAAGGCGAAGGGTGACGCCTCCACGCTGCGCTCCGAGGCGCAGAAGGACGCGCAGTCCAAGCGCGAGGAGGCGGACGCCCTCTTCGAGGAGACCCGCGCCAAGGCCGCGCAGGCGGCGGCGGACTTCGAGACGAACCTCGCCAAGCGCCGTGAGCAGTCCGAGCGCGATCTGGCCTCGCGTCAGGCGAAGGCGGAGAAGCGTCTCGCCGAGATCGAGCACCGCGCCGAGCAGCTCCGCCTGGAGGCCGAGAAGCTGCGTACGGACGCGGAGCGCCGGGCCCGTCAGACGGTCGAGACGGCCCAGCGCCAGGCCGAGGACATCGTGGCGGACGCCAACGCCAAGGCCGACCGCATCCGTTCGGAATCCGAGCGCGAGCTGGCGGCGCTCACCAACCGCCGCGACTCGATCAACGCGCAGCTGACCAACGTCCGCGAGATGCTGGCGACCCTCACGGGCGCGGCGGTCGCGGCGGCCGGCTCCCCGGTCGACGACGAGCCCGTCTCGCGCGGCGTCCCGGCGCAGCAGTCCCGCTAGTCCTCCCGGTGCCGCAGCCCCTCCCCCGTGGGCTGCGTCGGTGACGTCGAAAGCCCCTCGCCACTCCGGTGGCGGGGGGCTTTGTCGGCCCCTATCGTGGCCGCATGATCGAGCTGGCCGGTCTCACCAAGCGCTTCGGTTCCAAGACCGCTGTCGACGACCTGTCGTTCCGGGTCCGGCCGGGCGTGGTGACCGGCTTCCTGGGCCCCAACGGCGCCGGCAAGTCCACCACCATGCGGATGATGCTCGATCTCGACAACCCGACCAGCGGTACCGTGCGCATCGACGGGCGGCACTACCGCGACCTGGACGAGCCGTTGAAGTACATCGGCGCGCTCCTGGACGCCAAGTCGATGCACGGCGGTCGCAGCGCGTACAACAACCTGCTGTGCCTGGCGCAGTCGAACCGGATCCCCGAGCGGCGGGTCGCGGAGGTCCTGGACACGGTCGGTCTGACGGCGGTGGCGAAGAAGAAGTCGAAGGGGTTCTCGCTGGGCATGGGCCAGCGGCTGGGAATCGCCTCCGCGCTGCTCGGCGACCCGGAGATCCTGATGTTCGACGAACCCGTCAATGGTCTGGACCCCGAGGGAATTCACTGGATCCGCAATCTCATGAAAGCCCTCGCGGCCGAGGGCAGAACGATCTTCGTCTCGTCTCATCTGATGAGCGAAATGGCGTTGACGGCCGATCATTTGATCGTCATCGGCCAGGGCCGACTGCTCGCCGATACATCGATGGCGGATTTCATTCGGCAGAATTCACGGAGTTACGTACGGCTGCGCTCCCCTCAATGGGAACACCTGCTCGATGTGCTGGCCGGGGCCGGGATCGCCGCCACCCAGACCGGCGACGGCGCCCTGGAGGTCGACAACGGCAGGATCGAGCGGCTCGGCGAGCTGGCCGCGCAGCACCGGATCGTGCTGCACGAGCTGTCGGGCCAGCAGGCCTCGCTGGAGGAGGCGTTCATGCGGATGACGGCCGGATCGGTGGAGTACCACGCGCACTCGGACACCCCCCACGGCCCGCCCCCGGCGGCGACCGCGCCGAACTGGGGCGCGGGCTACCGGGCGCGGACCCGGGGCGGCGCCGGGGACAGCACGGACCAGGGGGTCTGAGCCATGGCGTCGGTACCCGCGGTCCTCAGGTCGGAGTGGACCAAGATCCGTACGGTCTCCTCCACCTCCTGGACGCTGATCTGCGCGTTCGTCGTCACGGTGGCGGTGAGCGCGGCCCTGTGCGCGCTGATGAGGTCGCAGTTCGACGACCTCAAGCCGGCCGAGCGCATGACGTTCGACGCGACCTACGTCAGCTTCTCCGGGATGGTGCTCGGCCAGCTGGCGATGGTGGTGTTCGGTGTCCTGGTGGTCGGCACCGAGTACAGCTCGGGCATGATCCGCACCTCCCTGGCCGCCGTGCCGCAGCGGGCCACCTTCCTCTTCGCCAAGCTCCTGGTCGCCACCGCGCTCGCCCTGGTCGTGGGCATGGCGACCAGCTTCCTCTCCTTCTTCCTCGGCCAGGCGCTCCTGGGCCCGCACCGCACCACCATCGGTGAGCCGAACGTGCTGCGGGCGGTCGTCGGGGCGGGGCTCTACATGGCGCTGATCGCGCTGTTCTCGATGGGCGTGGCCACGATGCTGCGCAGCTCGATGCTGTCGCTCGGCATCCTGATGCCGTTCTTCTTCCTGATCTCGCAGATCCTCTCGGCGGTGCCGGGCGCCAAGAAGGTGGCCCGCTACTTCCCCGACCAGGCGGGCTCCAAGATCATGCAGGTGGTGCCGAACGCAATGAACAGCGAGCCGCCGCCGTACGGGCCCTGGGCCGGGCTCGGGATCATGGCGCTGTGGGTGGCGGCGGCGCTCGCGGGCGGCTACCTCGTGCTCAGGAGGCGCGACGCATGAGCCCCGAGGCGGGACAACCGACCTGCGAGAACCCCAGAACATAGAGGGCAAAAGGCGACGTAACCCAACTGTCATCGCTTGGCCGGAACCGTAAAGTCCTGGATAAGCTCCTCACTCATACGGGGGCACCCTGGCGATCGGCCACCGCCCCGACGACCCACACCGTCGATGGGGCTGGAGAATGATCGAGGCAGTCGGCCTGACGAAGCGCTACGGCGCCAAGACAGCCGTGTACAACCTTTCCTTCCAGGTGAGGCCGGGCGCCGTCACCGGCTTCCTGGGGCCCAACGGCTCCGGCAAGTCGACGACCATGCGCATGATCCTCGGCCTGGACCAGCCCACTTCCGGCCATGTCACCATCGGCGGCCACCCCTTCCGCTCGCTCCCCAACGCGCCCCGCCAGGTCGGCGCCCTGCTCGACGCCAAGGCCGTGCACGGCGGTCGCAGCGCCCGCAACCACCTGCTCTCGCTCGCCCAGCTCTCCGGCATCCCGGCCCGCCGGGTCGACGAGGTGCTCGGGGTCGTGGGGCTCCAGGAGGTGGCGGGCAAGCGCTCCAAGGGTTTCTCGCTCGGCATGGGCCAGCGGCTGGGCATCGCCGCGGCCCTGCTCGGCGACCCGCAGGTGCTGCTCTTCGACGAGCCGGTCAACGGCCTCGACCCCGAGGGCATCCTGTGGGTGCGCAACCTCATGAAGCGGCTCGCCGCCGAGGGCCGTACCGTCTTCGTCTCCTCGCACCTGATGAGCGAGATGGCGCTGACCGCCGACCACCTGATAGTGATCGGCCGCGGGCAGCTGCTCGCCGACATGAGCGTCAAGGACTTCATCTCCCACAACTCCGCCGACTTCGCGCGCGTGCGCACCCCCGAGCCCACCGGCCGGGAGAAGCTGACGGCCACGCTGACCGAGGCCGGCGGCCAGGTCATGCCGGAACCGGACGGCGCCCTGCGGGTGACCGGCCTCGCGCTGCCGCGCATCAGCGACCTCGCCCACGACGCGGGCGTACGCCTGTGGGAACTCTCCCCGCACCAGGCCTCGCTGGAGGAGGCGTACATGCGGATGACGCAGGGCGCGGTGGACTACCGCTCCACGGCCGACCAGAAGGCCGGTCTGATGCAGCCGCTGCCGCCCGGCCACCAGCCGCCCCCGGTGATCCCCGAGGTGCCGACGCAGGGCTGGTACGCCCCGCCGCCGCCCGGGCAGAACCCGTACGCGACCCCGCACGCCCCCGCGCAGGCCCCGGCGGCGCCCCCCGTGGCCCCCGCCGCCCCGGCGCAGGTTCCCGTGCCGCAGACGCCCGCCGCGGCCCCGCAGCAGCCCGCTCCGCCCGCCCCCGCGACCGCTCCCTCCCTGACCGAGCCCGAGGACGCCCGATGACCACCCCCTACCAGCAGCAGGCACCGGGCGCGCCCCTGGGGACGTACACCTCGCCGATCCCGGTGCGGCCCGCCTCCCTCGGCGACGCGATCGCCTCGGAGTGGACGAAGATCCGCTCGGTGCGCTCCACGATGTGGACCCTCGGCGTGCTCGTCGTCCTCGTGATCGGCATCGGACTGCTCGCCGCCGTCGCGGTCAACGCCTCCGACTCCAACCTCGGCGACACCCCGCTGCTCTCCCTCGGCTTCTACGGCGTCCTGCTCGGCTCGATCTGTGTGATCACGCTCGGCGTGCTGACCATCGCCTCCGAGTACGGCACCGGCATGATCCGCACCACGCTGACGGCGTGCCCCAGCCGGGCCCGTATCCTCGCCGCCAAGTCGATCGTCTTCTTCCTGCTGTCCTTCGTCATCGTCACGCTCACCACCGGTCTGGTGGCGCTGGCGCAGATGGGGATGGTGGACGCGGGCACGCAGCCCACCGGCTCCGAGCTGTTCAAGGCGACGGTCGGCGTCGCCCTGTACGTCTCCACGCTCGGCCTGCTGGCGCTCGCGGTCGGCGCGCTGATCCGGCACTCGGCGGGCGCGATCACGGTCATGATCGGCCTGGTGCTGCTGCCGCTGGTGCTGGCCCTGTTCATGTTCTCGCCGTCGCTGGAGTCGGTGCGCAACGCCCTGTTCGAGTACTCGATCCCCAGTCAGCTGGCCGTCTTCTACGGCTCCACGGTGAGCGACTCCGGCCCCACCGGCTGGACCCCGCTGCTGATCCTGGGCGCCGTCACGGCGGCGGCGCTCGGCGGCGCCTTCGCGGCGCTGAACAGCCGGGACGTGTAAGGGCGGGTCTTCCGCTTCCTAGTACCTGGGCGCGTTCCTGGACCGCTGCACCCTGCTGGTGCGGCGGTCCTTCGCGTTCCAGCAGGCCTTGTGCCAGTGGCGGCGGTCGTCGACGCCGCCGTACTCGGGCCAGGCCACCACGTGCGGGACGCCGGAGGGGATCTCCTGGTCGCAGCCGGGGCAGCGGTAGCGCTTGCCCTGGGCGCTCGCGCCGGCGACGTGCCGGACGCACCACTCCTCGCCCTGGTACGTCTCGGTGCGCTGGAGACCGAAGCGGTCCCCCGACCCGCCGGTCGGTGCGGTCGGCTGGTCGCCGCCCTTGGGGCGGTTGCGGCGCGGGGACACGGAAACACCTCACGGGGCCGGGCGGACGGGCTGCCTCCAGCGTAGAGGTACTTGCCCCGGGTACCCGAGCCGAACAGGGGCGGCACGGTAACTCGTACGGGGGACACTTACCGGACTATCGCAAGAAGTTCGCTTCGGGCCGTGCCCTTGGCACTTGTCAGACGTTGTTGCCGGTAAGAGGGGGAACCGCGTCGGCCGCGAGGAGGCATGAAGGCGATGCGTGTCGGAACTTTTGTACTGGCGGCCCAATTCCCGGGCCAGGGCCAGGGGGAGGCGCTGCACCGGGCGGTGCGGTCCGCCGAGGTGGCCGAGGAGGCGGGCCTGGACTCGGTGTGGCTGGCCGAGCACCACTTCGTCCCGTACGGGGTGTGTCCCTCGGCGGTGACGCTGGCGGCGCTGCTGCTCGGGCGCACCCGCCGGATCCGTGTCGGGACGGCGGTCAGCGTACTGCCGAGCGCGCACCCGGTGGCGCTGGGCGAGCAGGCGGCGCTGCTGCACGTGACGTCCGGTGGCCGGTTCTCGCTGGGGGTCGGCCGGGGCGGTCCCTGGGTCGACCTGGAGGTCTTCGGCGCGGGCCTGCGGGCGTACGAGGAGGGCTTCGGGGAGTCGCTGGACCTGCTGCTGAGATGGCTGTCCGAGCCCCGGGTCGCCTCCATGGGCGAACGTTTCGTCTTCCGGGAGGTCCCGGTGGTGCCGAGGCCCGAGGAGTCGCTCGTGGACGGTCCGGCCGGCCCCGAGGTCATCGTGGCGTGTACCTCGCCGAAGAGCGTGCGGCTGGCGGCCGGGCGCGGTCTGCCGATGCTGCTCGGGATGCACTGCGGCGACGAGGAGAAGGCGGAGATGGTCGCGCTGTGGAGGTCGCACGCGCTGGCGTCCGGGGTGGCGCCGGAGGCGGTGGCCGCCGCGCCGCATGTCTCGGCCGGGGTGGCACAGATCGAGGACCACAGCTCCCAGGCCGCCGAGACCCTGCTGAAGGCGATGCCGGGCTGGCTGAAGCAGGGGCTCGACGCGCATGTGACGGTCGACGGCCGCCACCGGGCCATGCGCGACCCGGTGCAGTACACGGAGTTGCTCTGCGCCCTCCACCCCGTCGGCACCCCGCGGCTCGCGGCGGACCGCATCGCGGCGACGGCGGAGAAGACCGGCATCACGCGCTTCGCCTTCCTGGTGGAGGGGTCGGGGGACCTGGCCGCGACGGAGGAGAACGTGCGAAGGCTCGGCGCGGACGTGCTGCCGCTGCTGGGGTGAGAGGGGCCCGAGGGGGAAGGCGCCCGAGGGGGCGCGAGGGGCCGGGGCCGAAGAGCCCCCGCTCCGCATCAGTTGCACCTCCCGCGATGCGGAGCGGCGGCGAAGACCTCAGCAGTCCCTCAACTCCGGAGACTGGTTGAGCAGTTGCCCCCGGATCGAGGTGAAGCGGGCGAGCCGCTCGTCGACCGACGGGTCCAGCGGGAAGACCGCCACGCGGTGGCAGTTCTGGAACGCCAGGCGGACACCGAAGTGCCGCTGCAGCGAACCGCGGATGGCGTCACTCGCGAGCGCGCGAAGGAGCTGACCGCGCGCCTGCTCGTCCGGCGGAGGCGTCTGGTTGTCGGCGAACTCGCCACCGTCCACCTTCAGCTGGGCCACCAGAGAGCTGATCATCTCCCACGCGTACGGCAGGGAGGTCCGGACGCAGTCGACGAAGTCAGCTTCGTCGACCTCGCCTCGCTCGGCCTGTTCGAGTAGGGCCGGTGAGACGTCGAGCGACATGGTTTCTCCTCTCGCGACCCCGGGGAGGGGGTCTTACGGCCAGGGAAGGGAACGAAGTCGGCCACGCTGTGTGCCTGACCGACGACCTCCCGCTTACACGGTAGGCGCGGCATGGTGGCTGCGACAGGTACTTGGCACGTAACCGGCCAATAACGAACAGTGCTTTGCCGGACGAATCGCGTTCGGCGGGGGGATTCGAGTAGCGTTGCCGACCATGCGTCTCGTCATCGCCCGCTGCTCCGTCGACTACGCGGGCCGCCTCACCGCCCATCTGCCCTCCGCCACCAGGCTGATCCTGGTGAAGGCGGACAACAGCGTCTCCATCCACGCGGACGACCGGGCGTACAAGCCCCTCAACTGGATGTCTCCGCCGTGCACCCTCAAGGAGGGGACCGCGGACGGCGTCGACGTCTGGACCGTGGTGAACAAAGCGGGCGAGAAGCTCATCATCACGATGGAGGAGATCCTCCACGACTCGTCCCATGAGCTGGGTGTGGACCCGGGCCTCATCAAGGACGGCGTGGAAGCGCACCTCCAGGAACTGCTCGCGGACCGGATCGAGACGCTGGGCGAGGGATACACCCTGATCCGCCGCGAGTACCCGACGGCGATCGGCCCGGTCGACATCCTGTGCCGGGACGCGTCCGGCGGGACGGTGGCGGTGGAGATCAAGCGGCGCGGTGAGATCGACGGGGTCGAGCAGCTCACGCGCTACCTGGAGCTGCTGAACCGCGATCCGCACCTGGCTCCCGTACGGGGGGTGTTCGCGGCGCAGGAGATCAAGCCGCAGGCGCGGGTGCTGGCGACGGACCGGGAGATCGGGTGCGTGGTGCTGGACTACAACGCACTGCGCGGCATCGAGGACGACAAGCTCCGCCTGTTCTGACGGGCCTGGCTTCCCGGGCTGCACCCCGAATCACCCGCGGGCCGGTGGGGGCCGGTCGCGCAGTTCCCCGCGCCCCTGAAGGGCGGGGCGGGGGGCCTACGCCGTGGGCGACGCCGCCGGGGAGGACGCGCTGGCGCTCGGGGTCGCACCGCCGGACGCCGTAGTACCCGACGTCGTGGTACCGGACGTCGTGGCGCCGGTCGCACCCGCCGAGGACGTACCGCCCGAGGGCGTACCCCCCGAGGACGTGCCGCCCGTAGACGTACCCCCCGTGGACGACCCGCCCGAGGTCGTGGAATCCCCGCCGCTCTGCCCGCCCGTCGTGGTCGACCCGCCCGTCGGCGACCCGGTGCCGCCGCTGGTCCCGGTCGTCGTACCGCCGGACGTCCCGCCGGTGGAAGACGTACCACCGGTGGAGGACGTACCACCGGACGAGGAAGTACCACCGGTCGTCGACCCCGTCGTGGACCCACCTGTCGACGTACCCCCCGTCCCCGTGGTCCCCCCGCTCGTGGACGACCCCCCGGAAGTCGACGGCTTCCCGCTCTTCGACGGCGTCCCCGACGGCGTGGACGGCTTCCCCGAGGACGTCGAAGGCGACGAGGGGACCGAGGACGGAGACGTCCCGGGCACGCCCTGGTGGGCCGGGGACGAGGACGGCGGGGTGTGGGAACCGCCCCCGGACCCAGGGCGCGTGGTCGCCGGCGGCGTCGGGCTGTCCGCCGGAAGGCCCGCCTCCCCGCCGTCCCCCTCGTTCACCGACTGCCGCTGCTGCTCGACCTTGTCGCCGGGCGTGTCCGAACCGGACGTCGCGCTCAGCGTCACCACCGTGCCGAGGACCGCCGCCAGCACCGCGCCCGCGCCCGCGGCCACCAGGTTGCGGCGCGTACCGGTGAACAGCGTCCGCTTCGCCGCGCGGGGCGTCGCGCCGGGGATCAGCACCGTCGCCGCGGCCTCCGGGGCCGGAGCGGGAGCCAGGGCCGGGAACGGCACCGGAGCCGGGACGCCCGCGGGCGGCGACTGGGACTCCTCGTGGCGCGCCGCGGGGACCTCGTCGCCGGAGGGGGTGCGCCCGCCCGGGAGCACCGGTCCGCCGGAGCGGTCCTCGACCAGGGCCAGCGCGCGCCGGCCCGCGACCGTGCCGCGCTTGTCGGAGAGCGCCCCCTTGAGCCCGATCGACGCCTCCAGTTCGGCCCGCGCGCGGTCGATGTTGCCGGCGCACAGCGCGAGGACGCCGAGCTCGTGGTGGAAGTAGGCCTCCTCGGCCACCTCACCGGTGAGCCGGGCCGCGGCCGAGCCGATCCGCAGCGCGCGCTCCCACGCCCCCCAGTGCAGCCCGGCCGCGAACGCGGGCGCCGCGCTGCGGGCGAGCCGCACCGCCGTGGCGGGGTGCTCGGTGTCGCCGCCGGGCACCAGCGCGGTCAGGGCCGCGAGCACCGCGTCCGCCTCGGCCGCCGCGCGCTCGGGCGTGACCGAGGGGTGGCCGGTCCACCAGGCGTAGTGCCGGGCGGCGGTGTGCGCCCGCTCCTGCGCCTCCTCCGCGTATCCGGCGGCCTCCAGCTGGGTGAGCACGCCCGCCGCGAGCCGGTAGCGCGTACCGACCGGGGAGAGCAGTCCGCAGCCGAGCAGTTCGCCGAGGGCGGCGTCCGCGTGGGTGTCGTTGACGAGCGCGGGCAGATGCGCCTGGTGCGGCACTTCGCCGCCCAGGGCGACGGCGAACCGCAGGGTCTCCCGGGCGGCCTGCCCGAGCCGGGCCGCGAGCGGCGCGGCGGGTGCGGCGCCCTCGCCCAGCGACGGCAGCGGCATCTCGCGGCCCTCGGCAGAGAAGACCGACAGGTCCTCGGGCCCCTCGACCGGCAGCCCGAACTCGTCGAGCACGGTGCCCTCGCCGCGCAGCCCGTCCCGCTGCCGCAGCAGCGCGCCCGCCTGCACGAACCGCAGCGGCAGGCCCTCGGACTCGAACCAGAGGTCGCCGGCCCAGTTGGCCTCGTCCTCGGTGAGCGGCCGGTCCACGGCCTGCTCCAGGAGTTCCAGGGAGGCGGCGCGCCCGAGGCCGGTCAGGAAGAGCTCTTCGAGGGAGGACTCGGGGAGCGGCGCCGCGACTTCGGGCGTCGCGGCGAACAGGAAGGCGCATTCCGGGGTCGCGGCGAGCAGTTCCTCCAGGGCGGCGCCGCCGAACTCCAGGTCGTCGACGACGACGACCGCCCCGATCTCGCGGACCCGGTCGTGCAGCCCGGCCCGGTCGGGCCGGTGCAGCGGGGAGCGGTAGACCGTCGCGTACAGCTCGTGCAGGAGTTCCTGGGGGGTGCGGCGGTGGCCGCTGAGGCGGACGACGCCGTCGGGCGCGAGCTGGGCGCAGTCGGTGGCCACCGCGTCGAGCAGGGCCGTGCGCCCGGAGCCGGCGGGGCCGGTGAGCCGCACCGAGCGGCCCCGACCGAGGAGGCGCACCAGTCGCTCCCGCTCCTCGCCGCGCTCCAGCAGGACCGGAGCGGGCGCCGCGGGCCCGGCGGGCAGCGGGGGCTTGAGCGTCCGCTCCCGCTCGGTGCGTTCGGTGGCGGACCGGCGTTCGGGCCGGCCGGGTATCTCGCCCGGCGGGCAGGCCTCGATCTCGCTGCCGTCGACGGGGTTGACGGTGAGCAGGAAGTCGCCCGAGACGAGCCGGACCGTGCGCGCGAGTGAGGCGGCGCGCGGGCCGGGTTCGGGGGTGACGGCGGCCCGGTCGCGCTCCTTGCGCGGGGCGGCGGCCCCCTGACCCGGTGCGTCCTGCTCGTCGTCGAACTCGTCCGGTCCCCGGGTGTCCATCGGGTTCATGGTGAAAGCCCCCCAGATGCGCCTGCGTAACCTTGCCCCACCCGGCCGCTACGCACTGCGCTGTCGCTCTGGTCCGGTCCCCGCCGCAGGGATGTCGACCGGCGGGAGACCGCACCCTAAACCTTCGCCCAGTATCGCCGAACGGGCGGGGTGCCAACCCGCCCAGAGCGTCACAGTCCGGTGAGGATTGCGTGCGGAGGACCGGCTTCCACATGATCTGCACCAGTGCCGCACAGGCTGCGCTCAAGTCGGTCGGAAAGAACCGGGGGTACGGCGGAGGTGCCGCGCGCTCACACGCGCGGCAGGGCCTCCGCGGCGATGCCGCCCTCGATGGCGAGGATGCGGTGCAGTCGGGTGGCCACCAGCAGGCGCTGCATCTGGGGCGGGACGCCCCGCAGCACCAGCCGCCGGCCGCAGCGGCCGGCCCGCCGGTGGGCGCCCATGATCACCCCGAGGCCGGTGGCGTCCCAGGAGTCCAGCTCGGTCAGGTCGAGCACCAGGTCGCCGGCTCCGTCGTCGACGGCCGAGTGCAGGACCGTACGGGCGTCCGCCGCGCTGCGGACGTCGAGGCGGCCCCCGACGACCAGCTCGACGTGGTCGCCCCTGATGTGCATATGAACTCCCCGGAGTGCTCCGTATGCCTGTCTGCCTGTCGTCTCTTACTGCACCAACTGACTGCACAGACCGCAGGGAAGTTGCCGTCTGTAAGCGAACCGATACCTAATTCACCCCATGGAGTGATTCCGGGGCAAGGGGAGGTGAGGGCGCGTCAATCAGTGCTTGTAGAAGCCCTGCCCGCTCTTGCGGCCGATGTCACCGGCGTCCACCATCCGGCGCATCAGCTCCGGCGGCGCGAACTTCTCGTCCTGCGACTCGGTGTAGATGTTGCTGGTGGCGTGGAGCAGGATGTCCACGCCGGTGAGGTCCGCGGTGGCCAGCGGGCCCATCGCGTGGCCGAAGCCGAGCTTGCACGCGAGGTCGATGTCCTCGGCGGTGGCCACGCCCGACTCGTACAGCTTCGCCGCCTCGACGACGAGCGCCGAGATCAGGCGGGTGGTGACGAAACCGGCGACGTCGCGGTTGACGACGATGCAGGTCTTGCCGACGGACTCGGCGAACTCCCGGGCGGTGGCCAGGGTTTCGTCGCTCGTCTTGTAGCCGCGCACCAGCTCGCAGAGCTGCATCATCGGGACCGGCGAGAAGAAGTGCACACCGACGACCCGCTCGGGGTTCTCGGTGGCCGCCGCGATCTTGGTGATCGGGATGGCGGAGGTGTTGGAGGCGAGCACGGTGTCCGCGCGCACGATCTTGTCGAGCGTACGGAAGATGTCGTGCTTGACCTCCAGCTTCTCGAAGACGGCCTCGACGACGATGTCGGCGTCGGCGGCGGCGTCCAGGTCGGTGGTGGTGGTGATGCGGCCGAGCGCGGCCTCCGCGTCCTCGGCGGCCAGCCTGCCCTTGCTCACGAACTTGTCGTACGAGGCCTTGATGCCGTCGGTGCCCCGGACCAGCGCCTCGTCGGTGACATCACGCAGCACGACGTCCCAGCCCGCCTGGGCCGAGACCTGCGCGATACCCGAACCCATGAGTCCGGCCCCGATGACGGCGAGCTTCCTGGCCACTTCACACCCCTTTGACGGCTTACTGATACGGCTCTCCGGCGGAGGCTATCGGCCGTGAGGCGTCTTGGGAGCCGTAAGAGATGCGCGTCACGTCTCAGATGACGGACATCACACCAAGACGGGTGAGCGGCGTCTCACCGACGGCCCCCACGGCCCCACCGCTCGTCCCGTACCGCGTACTTGGGCGGGGAATGTCCGTGGCGCCGCGCGGGCGGTGACGGTCGGCACACAGAGGCGGCGGACGGCCTCCGCGTAACTAGGCTGACCCCATGGTCAATCTGACGCGCATCTACACCCGCACCGGCGACAAGGGCACCACCGCCCTGGGCGACATGAGCCGTACCGCCAAGACGGATCTGCGGATCTCGGCGTACGCGGACGCCAACGAGGCGAACGCGGTCATCGGCACGGCGATCGCGCTGGGCGGTCTCGACGAGGAGCTCGTCCAGGTCCTCACCCGGGTGCAGAACGATCTGTTCGACGTGGGCGCGGACCTGTCGACGCCCGTGGTCGAGGAGCCGGCCTACCCGCCGCTGCGGGTCGAGCAGTTCTACGTCGACCGGCTGGAGGCGGACTGCGACCGGTTCAACGAGCGGCTGGAGAAGCTCCGCAGCTTCATCCTGCCGGGCGGCACCCCGGGAGCCGCGCTGCTGCACCAGGCCTGCACCGTGGTGCGCCGCGCCGAGCGCTCGACGTGGGCGGCCCTGGAGGCGCACGGCGAGACGATGAACCCGCTGACCGCCACCTATCTCAACCGCCTCTCGGATCTGCTCTTCATCCTCGCGAGGACGGCCAACCAGGAGACGGGCGACGTGCTGTGGGTGCCGGGCGGCGAGCGGTAGGCCGCCGGTCAGTGGCGCGAGGGGGCCGCGCCGGCCTTCTTCGGGAAGAGCGTGTAGCTGAGCGCGATGACCAGGTTGATGCCGATCACCCACACCATCCGCTGCTGCCACATCCGCAGGGAGCTCACGTCCCCGTCGCCGCCCACGTACCAGATGCCGCCCTGGAGCAGGCCGATCGCGAGGGCGGCGGCGAGCACCCAGCGGCCCGCCGTCCGCCACTCGTGGACCGTACGGGCCGGGCCGCCCGCCGGGGCCTTGGCGGGGCGCGGCCCGCCCGCGAAGCGGTGCGCGAACCAGGCGTCGCACCACCGCACCGTCCAGCGGCCCATCGCCACCGAGAAGCCCAGGTAGACGGCGGCGAGGCCGTGCTTCCAGTCCGGTTCGGCGCCGTTGCGCAGGTCGATCACGGTGGCCACGAGGAGCAGCACTTCGAGCAGCGGCTCGCAGAGCAGCACCGCCACCGAGGTCCTGGGCATCTTCGCGAGGTAGCGCAGCGCCAGACCGCCGGCGAGCAGCACCCAGAAGCCCACCTCGCAGACGACGATCAGTGTCACGATCACGGCGTTCCCCTCGCTCGGCTCCTCGTCCTCACTCCCTCTAGCGTCGGCCCGTGATCGCGCCCGCTCGTCGTCGGCGGTGAGGAAACGGCACTGCATCCTTCGATGTACCCGGGGAGGCCGCGGCTCGGCCGGTGCGCGGACGCCCAGAGCCGTGGCCACGTGTTTCATGGGTACGTGAAACGCTTCCCCCGCCCCCACCGCGATGACGTCCTGATCGCCGCCGTCGGGCTGACCGGCGGGCTGGTGCTGTGGGCGCTCGGGCTGTTCTCCCAGGGCAGCGGACCGCTCGGCCGGGGCTGGACGCTGGTGCCGCTGGTGGTGACGGCGGCGCTGGAGCTGGTGCGCCGCACCCGTCCGCAGGCCGCCATTCTCGGCGGTACGGCCGCGGTCGTCGGCGACCAGTTCACCTCGGGCAGCCTGGCGACGGTCCTGATGTTCACGGACCTCGTCTACGCCGCCGTCCTCTACGGCACCCCGGCGGCGGCCCGCCGCATCCCGGTGACCACCGGTCTGATCACCGTGGCCACGACCCTCGGCTACCTCGCGTGGTTCCGCACCCCGCAGGCCCTGCTCCTCGGCATCCTCACCGGGATCGTCTGCTTCGCGCCCGCCACCACCGGCGCCCTGGTGCGCAACCACCGCGACACCGCCGAGGCGGCCACCCTGCGCGCCGAGCAGACGGCGCTGCTCGCCGAGATGGACCGCACCCAGGCGGTGGTGGCCGAGCGGGCCCGGATGGCCCGCGAGCTGCACGACCTGGTCGCGGGCCACCTCTCGGCGATCGCCATCCACTCCACGGCGGCGCTCTCGCTCGACGAGCCCGCCACCACCCGCCGCGCCCTCGCCGTGATCCGGGAGAACAGCGTGGACGGGCTCGCCGAGATGCGCCGCCTCATCGGGCTGCTCCGCGACAGCGGCGCCGCCACCGAGCCCGCCGCCGCGCCGACGCTGGCCGGGCTGGACACCCTCCTCGCCCAGGCCCGTACCACCGGCGCCGCCGGCGGACTCGGCTTCACGCTCGTGGACGACCGTCCGGCGGGGGCCGCGCTGCCCGCCCCGGTCGAGCTCGCCGCGTACCGGATCGTCCAGGAGTCGCTGACCAACGCCCTCAAGCACGCCTCCCCCGGCACGGTCACCGCCTCGCTCGGGCACACGGGACGCGCGCTCACCGTCGAGGTGAGCAGCCCGTACGGTGAGGGAGGATGTCCGGGGCCGCGTGCGCCGGGGTCGGGGGCGGGTCTGGTGGGGATGCGGGAGCGGGTGGTACTGCTCGGCGGGACCTTCGCCTCGGGGCCCGAGCCGGCGGCGGACGGCCGTGAGATCTGGCGGGTACGGGCCGAACTGCCCATCGGGGAAAGCGAGTCGCGGCGATGACGATCCGGGTGCTGGTCGCGGAGGACCAGTCGGCGGTACGGGCCGGGCTGGTCCTGATCCTGGGCAGCGCCCCGGACATCGAGGTGGCCGGGGAGGCCGCGGACGGCGAGGAGGCGGTGCGCCTGGCCCGGGAGCTGCGGCCCGATCTGGTGCTGATGGATGTGCAGATGCCCCGGCTGGACGGGGTCGCGGCGACCCGCCGGGTGGTCGCGGAGCGGCTGGCGGACGTGCTCGTGCTGACGACGTTCGACCTCGACGCGTACGTGTTCGGGGCGCTGCGGGCGGGGGCCGCGGGGTTCCTGCTGAAGAACGCCGAGGCCCGGGATCTGATCGAGGCGGTGCGGACGGTGGCGCGCGGCGAGGGCACGATCGCCCCGGCGGTGACCCGGCGGCTGATCGCGGAGTTCGCCGCCCCCTCGACGGCGCGGCCCGCGGCCGAGCGGCCGGCCGCGCTGGACACCCTCACCCGGCGGGAGAGCGAGGTGCTGTCCTGTCTGGGCGAGGGGCTGTCGAACGCGGAGATCGCCGAGCGGCTGGCGATGGCGGAGGCGACGGTGAAGACACACGTCAGCCGGCTGCTCGGCAAGCTGGAGCTGCGCAGCCGGGTCCAAGCGGCCGTGCTGGCCCAGGAGTTGGGCATCTGAGGACGGTTCCCGGCCGCTGGTCTGGACCTCTTGACGCTTGGTCCAGACCTTTCTACGCTCACGGCACTGCTGTGTGAGCGTGCCCACACCGTGGCCGTGCGTTCACCGGGCGGAGCAAGGTCCCACCCCCACACCCGTCGGACCTCACTCGAGGAGCCTCCTTGAGCACTCCCACGCGCATCCGCACCCGTACCCGCCTCAGAACCCGAGCCGCCGCCACCCTCACCGCGCTGGCCCTTCCCCTGGCCGCGCTCGTCGGCCTGGCCGGCGCCTCCCCCGCCGTGGCCGCCGCCTCCGCGACCGCCACCTACACCAAGACCCAGGACTGGGGCTCCGGCTTCGGCGCCCAGTGGACGGTGAAGAACACCGGCACCACGACCCTCAGCTCCTGGACCGTGGAGTGGGACTACCCCTCGGGTACGTCCGTGACCTCGGCCTGGGACGCGGACGTCACCCATGACGCCAACCACTGGACCGCCAGGAACAAGTCCTACAACGGCACGCTCGCGCCCGGCGCCGCCGTCACCTTCGGCTTCAACGGCGCGGGCTCCGGCTCCCCCTCGGCCTGCAGGCTCAACGGGGGCTCCTGCGACGGCGGGACGACCCCGCCGGGCGACAGCCCGCCGTCGGCGCCCGGCACCCCGAGGGCGAGCGGTGTCACCGACACCTCGGTGAGCCTGGCGTGGACCGCCGCCACCGACGACAAGGGCGTCAAGAACTACGACGTCTACCGGGGCTCCGCGAAGATCGCCACGGTCACCGGGACCACGTACGCCGACTCGGGGCTGACCGCCGGGACGGCCTACACGTACAGCGTGACCGCGCGCGACACCGCCGACCAGACCGGGCCCGCCTCCGGCTCGGTCACCGTCACCACCACGGGCGGCGGCAACCCCGGCCCGGGCTCCACGGTCAAGCTCGGCTACTTCGCCGACTGGGGCGTCTACCAGCGCAACTACCACGTGAAGAACATCGTCACCTCGGGCTCGGCGGCCAAGCTGACCCACATCAACTACGCCTTCGGCAACGTCACGGGCGGCCAGTGCGCCATCGGTGACGCCTACGCCGACTACCAGAAGACGTACGACGCCTCCTCCAGCGTCGACGGCACCGCGGACACCTGGGACCAGCCGGTCGCGGGCAGCATCAACCAGCTGCGCGAACTGAAGAAGAAGTACCCGAACATCAAGATCCTGTGGTCGTTCGGCGGCTGGACCTGGTCGGGCGGCTTCGGCGCGGCGGCGGCCAACCCCACGGCCTTCGCCGACTCCTGCTACCGCCTGGTCGAGGACCCGCGCTGGGCCGATGTCTTCGACGGCATCGACATCGACTGGGAGTACCCCAACGCCTGCGGGCTCTCCTGCGACACCAGCGGCCCGGCCGCGCTGAAGAACCTGCTGGCCGCGGTACGCGCCAAGTTCGGCTCCTCGAACCTGGTGACGGCGGCCGTGACGGCCGACGGCTCCGCGGGCGGCAAGATGGACCAGGCCGACTACGCCGGGGCGGCGAGTTACGTCGACTGGTACAACGTGATGACGTACGACTTCTTCGGCGCCTGGGACGCGAAGGGACCCACGGCCCCGCACTCCCCGCTCACCTCGTACAACGGCATTCCGATCGCCGGCTTCGACACGGACGCGGCGATCCAGAAGTACCGGGGCAAGGGCGTCCCCGCGAGCAAGCTCAACTTGGGGATCGGGTTCTACGGCCGCGGCTGGACCGGCGTCACCCAGGACGCCCCGGGCGGCACGGCGACGGGGCCGGCGCCGGGCACGTACGAACAGGGCATCGAGGACTACAAGATCCTCAAGAGCGCCTGCCCGGCGACCGGCACCATCGCGGGCACGGCGTACGCCCACTGCGGCTCCAACTGGTGGAGCTACGACACGCCGTCGACGATCGCGGGCAAGATGGCGTACGTGAAGTCCCAGGGCCTCAAGGGGGCGTTCTTCTGGGAGTTCAGTGGGGACACGTCCGGCGGTGAGCTGATCTCGGCGATCGACTCCGGGTTGCGGTAACCCGCCCGGCCGACATCGGGGCGAGGGCCCGTCCCCCTCCCCCGGTGTTGCCCCTTCGTCCGCGGGCCGGTGGTCCGCTGTGCCCACCCGTTCCGCCCCAGCGGAACGACTGCCCACAGCGGGGGTGCACAAGGGGCGCGGGGAACTGCGCGACCGGCCGACCACGGCCCGCGGACGAAACGAAACAGGGGTCCGGGGCGAAGCCCCGGTTACGCCACGTTGACCCGCTGGCCCGGTGGCGCCGCCTCCAGCCACGCCAGGAAGCCCGTGAGCGCGTCCTCGCTCATCGCCAGCTCCAGGCGCACCCCCCGGTGCGTACAGCCGAGCACGATCGCGTCGGACAGGAGCGCCAGCTCCTCCTCCCCCGCCGGCTTGCGCCGTGTCACGACCTCGATCGCGGAGCGCTCCAGGAGCCGCCGCGGCCGAGGCGCGTAGGAGAAGACCCGGAACCATTCGATCCGGTCACCGCTGTACCGCGCGACTCCGTACACCCAGCCCTTGCCGCCCGGATCGCCGCCCTCGGGCACGTCCCAGCGCAGACTGCAGTCGAAGGTCCCGCCGGAACGCTGGATCAGCCGCCGGCGCAGACCGAAGACGAAGAGTCCCACCAGTACCAGCGCGACGACCAGGCCGCCCACAAGCAGAACGAGGGTCATCTACACCGACCTCCTCGCTCCATTCGGGGCCGGGGGATCGCCCCGGTCACTCGTGCCTGCATCGACCTCAGCCGCGGCCGGGTCCGGAAGACTCCAGACCCGTGACCGCGGCTGAGGGCAAAACTCTTCGGCGGGGTGCTAGCGCACCGACACCGTACGCAGCCGGACCTCGGCGCGACGCTCGGCGGCGCCGTCCTCGACCGACTTGGCGCTCTCCAGCGCACGCTCGGCGCGCTGGACGTCGATCTCGTCCGCGAGCTCCGCGATCTCCGCCAGCATGGAGAGCTTGTTGTCCGCGAACGAGATGAACCCGCCGTGCACAGCGGCGACGACGGTGCCGCCCTCGCTCGTACGGATGGTCACCGGGCCGGACTCCAGCACTCCGAGGAGCGGCTGGTGACCGGGCATGACGCCGATGTCGCCGGACGCGGTACGCGCGACGACCAGGGTGGCCTCGCCGGACCAGACACTGCGGTCCGCGGCGACGAGCTCGACGTGCAGCTCAGCAGCCAAGGTGGGCTCCTCGGGTCACCACCCGGCGGTTGCTGCCGGGTGTTGGGTCAAAGTCTAGTGGGCGTGAGCGAGGGGGCGGGACGCACCCGCCCCCTCGTCGTCACGGAAACCGGCTCGGGTCAGGAGACGCCGAGCTCCTTGGCGTTGGCCTTCAGGTCCTCGATGCCACCGCACATGAAGAACGCCTGCTCGGGGAAGTGGTCGTACTCACCGTCACAGATCGCGTTGAACGCGGTGATCGACTCGTCGAGCGGCACGTCCGAACCGTCCACGCCGGTGAACTGCTTGGCGACGTGGGTGTTCTGCGACAGGAAGCGCTCGACACGGCGGGCACGGTGGACAACGAGCTTGTCCTCCTCGCCCAGCTCGTCGATACCGAGGATCGCGATGATGTCCTGGAGGTCCTTGTACTTCTGGAGGATCCCCTTGACACGCATGGCGGCGGCGTAGTGGTCCGCCGCGATGTACCGCGGGTCGAGGATGCGGGACGTCGAGTCCAGCGGGTCCACGGCCGGGTAGATGCCCTTCTCGGAGATCGGACGGGAGAGAACCGTCGTCGCGTCGAGGTGGGCGAAGGTGGTGGCCGGGGCCGGGTCGGTCAGGTCGTCCGCGGGGACGTAGATCGCCTGCATCGAGGTGATCGAGTGACCGCGGGTCGAGGTGATGCGCTCCTGGAGGAGACCCATCTCGTCGGCCAGGTTCGGCTGGTAACCCACCGCGGAGGGCATACGGCCGAGCAGGGTCGACACCTCGGAACCGGCCTGGGTGTACCGGAAGATGTTGTCGATGAAGAAGAGGACGTCCTGCTTCTGGACGTCACGGAAGTACTCCGCCATCGTCAGACCGGCCAGCGCGACCCGAAGACGGGTGCCCGGGGGCTCGTCCATCTGGCCGAAGACCAGGGCGGTCTTGTCGATGACGCCCGAGTCGCCCATCTCCTCGATGAGGTCGTTGCCCTCACGGGTACGCTCACCGACGCCCGCGAACACCGACACACCGTCGTGGTTGTTGGCGACGCGGTAGATCATTTCCTGGATCAGCACGGTCTTGCCGACACCGGCACCACCGAACAGACCGATCTTTCCACCCTTGACGTACGGGGTGAGGAGGTCGATGACCTTGACGCCGGTCTCGAACATCTCGGTCTTCGACTCGAGCTCGTCGAATCGGGGGGCCTTGCGGTGGATCGGCCAGCGCTCGGTCACCTCGGAGTTGGCCTCCGGGTAGTTGAGCACCTCGCCCAGGGTGTTGAACACCTTGCCCTTGGTGAAGTCACCGACGGGGACGGTGATGCCCTCGCCCGTGTCGGTCACCGGGGCCTGGCGGACCAGACCGTCGGTGGGCTGCATCGAGATGGTGCGGACCAGGCCGTCACCCAGGTGCTGGGCGACCTCCAGGGTCAGCGTCTTGAGCTTGCCGTCCTCGGCCGGGTCGGCGACCTGGACCTTGAGGGCGTTGTAGATCTCAGGCATCGCGTCGACGGGGAACTCCACGTCGACGACCGGGCCGATGACCCGGGCGACGCGGCCCGTGGCGGCGGCCGTCACAGCGTTCTCGGTAGTCGTCGTCACTTACTTGTCACTCCCCGCGGTCGCGTCGGCCATGGCGCTCGCGCCACCGACGATCTCGCTGATTTCCTGGGTGATTTCGGCCTGGCGGGCCGCGTTGGCAAGCCGGGAGAGGCTCTTGATGAGATCCCCGGCGTTGTCGGTCGCCGACTTCATCGCGCGGCGGCGGGCGGCGTGCTCGGAAGCGGCCGACTGCAGCAGTGCGTTGTAGATACGGCTCTCGACGTAGCGCGGCAGCAGGGCGTCGAGGACGTCCTCCGCCGACGGCTCGAAGTCGAACAGCGGAAGGATCTCGCCCTTCGCGCCGGTCTCCTCCTCGGGCTTGTCGAGGCTGAGCGGCAGCATCCGGCCGTCGACCGCGTTCTGCGTCATCATCGACACGAACTCCGTGTAGACGATGTGCAACTCATCGACGCCACCCTCGGCCGTGTCCAGCTGGATGGCCTCGATCAGCGGCGCCGCGACGCGCTTGGCGTCGGAGTAGGCCGGGCTGTCGGTGAAACCGGTCCACGACTCCATGATCTTGCGCTCACGGAAGCCGTAGTACGCCACGCCCTTGCGGCCGACGACGTACGCGTCGACCTCCTTGCCCTCGCCGCGCAGCCGCTCGGTGAGCCGCTCCGCCTGCTTGATGGCGTTCGAGGAGTAGCCGCCGGCCAGACCGCGGTCGCTCGTGATGAGCAGGACCGCGGCCCGGGTCGGCGTCTCGACCTCGGTGGTCAGGGCGTGGTTGGTGTTCGAGCCGGTCGCCACCGCCGTCACCGCGCGGGTGAGCTCGGTCGCGTACGGCATCGAGGCCGCCACCTTGCGCTGCGCCTTGACGATGCGCGAGGCGGCGATCATCTCCATCGCCTTGGTGATCTTCTTGGTCGCCGTGACGGCACGGATGCGACGCTTGTAGACCCGGAGCTGCGCTCCCATGAGTCAGGTCCCTTCCGTCGTCACTTGGAGACGTTGACGGCCGGCGCGTCGTCGCCCAGGAGCTTGCCGTCCGAGGTCTCGAACTGCCGCTTGAAGGCCGTGATGGCGTCGGCGATCGACTGCAGGGTGTCGTCCGACATCTTGCCGCCCTCGGCGATGGAGGTGAGGAGCTCCTTGCGCTCGCGGCGCAGGTACTCCAGCAGCTCCGACTCGAAGCGGCGGATGTCGGCGACCGGGACGTCGTCCATCTTGCCGGTGGTGCCGGCCCAGACGGAGACGACCTGCTCCTCGACCGGCATCGGCTGGTACTGGCCCTGCTTCAGCAGCTCGACCATGCGCTTGCCGCGCTCCAGCGAGGACTTCGAGGCCGCGTCCAGGTCGGAACCGAAGGCGGCGAACGCCTCCAGCTCGCGGTACTGGGCGAGGTCCACGCGAAGCCGGCCGGAGACCTGCTTCATGGCCTTGTGCTGGGCCGAGCCACCGACGCGGGAGACCGAGATACCGACGTTCAGGGCCGGGCGCTGGCCGGCGTTGAACAGGTCGGACTCCAGGAAGCACTGGCCGTCGGTGATGGAGATGACGTTGGTCGGGATGAACGCCGACACGTCGTTCGCCTTGGTCTCGACGATCGGCAGACCGGTCATCGAACCGGCGCCCATGTCGTCGGAGAGCTTGGCGCAGCGCTCCAGCAGACGCGAGTGCAGGTAGAAGACGTCACCCGGGTAGGCCTCGCGGCCCGGCGGGCGGCGCAGCAGCAGCGACACGGCGCGGTAGGCGTCGGCCTGCTTCGACAGGTCGTCGAAGATGATCAGGACGTGCTTGCCGGCGTACATCCAGTGCTGGCCGATGGCCGAACCGGTGTACGGCGCCAGGTACTTGAAGCCGGCCGGGTCGGACGCCGGGGCGGCGACGATCGTCGTGTACTCGAGCGCGCCGGCCTCTTCCAGGGCGCCGCGAACGGACGCGATGGTCGAGCCCTTCTGGCCGATGGCGACGTAGATGCAGCGGACCTGCTTGTTCACGTCGCCCGAGCGCCAGTTGTCGCGCTGGTTGATGATCGTGTCGACGGCCAGCGCGGTCTTGCCGGTCTGGCGGTCGCCGATGATCAGCTGACGCTGGCCACGGCCGATCGGCACCATCGCGTCGACGGCCTTGTAGCCGGTCTGCATCGGCTCGTGGACCGACTTGCGGACCATGACGCCCGGGGCCTGCAGCTCAAGGGCGCGGCGGCCTTCGGTCGCGATCTCGCCGAGACCGTCGATCGGGTTGCCGAGCGGGTCGACGACGCGGCCGAGGTAGCCCTCGCCGACGCCTACGGAGAGGACCTCACCGGTGCGCTGCACCGGCTGACCCTCCTCGATGCCGTTGAATTCGCCGAGGACGATCGCACCGATCTCGCGCTCCTCGAGGTTGAGGGCGAGACCGAGGGTGCCGTCCTCGAACTTCAGCAGCTCGTTCGCCATGGCGGAGGGCAGGCCCTCCACCTTCGCGATGCCGTCGCCGGCAACGCTGACCGTTCCGACCTCCTCGCGCGAGGCCGCGTCCGGCTGGTACGACTGGACGAAGTTCTCCAGTGCGTCCCGGATCTCCTCCGGCCGGATCGTGAGCTCCGCCATCTGGGTTCCCTGCTCTCCTTGTTGGGCCTGAAGCTTCTTAGGGGGTCTGGGGGCGACCCCCAGGAATCTTCTGCAAGTTCTGCACGGCCCAACCGGGCCGCTGTGTTGCCTGTGTTGTTGGTGACGCTGCCGAGGCAGGTCAGCCGGCCAGTCGCCGGCTCGCCTCGTCGAGACGCTGCGCGACGGTGCCGTCGATGACCTCGTCGCCGACCCGCACCGAGATCCCGCCGAGGACCGTCGGGTCCACGTCCAGGTTCAGGTGCATCGGGCGGCCGTACACCTTCGCCAGAGCGGCGCCGAGGCGCTGCTTCTGTACGTCGGTCAGCGGTACCGCCGAGGTGACCACGGCGACCATCCGCTGCCGGCGCTCCGCGGCGAGCTTGGAGAGGGACTCGAGTCCCGACTCCAGGCTACGTCCACGCGGCTTGGTCACAAGACGCGTGACGAGCCGCTCGGTGGCCGGGTTCGCCTTGCCGCCGAGCAGGCTGCGCAGCAGCTCGCCCTTGGCGGACTCGGTGGCGGCGCGGTGGGTCAGCGCGGAGCGCAGGTCGGCGTTGGAGGTGACGATCCGGCCGAACCGGAACAGCTCGTCCTCCACGTCGTCCAGCGCGCCCTGCTGCTGCGCCGCGGTGAGGTCGGCGGTGTTCGCCAGGTCCTCCAGCGCGTCCACCAGGTCGCGCGACCGCGACCAGCGGGCGCGGACCATGCCGCTCACCAGGTCGGTGCTCTCGCCGCCGACCTGGCCGGCGAGGAGGCGCCCGGCCAGCTCGGCCTTGGCCTCGGTGGGCTGCGACGGGTCGGTGAGGACCCGACGCAGCGACACCTCGCGGTCGAGCAGCGCGGTGACGGCCGCCAGCTCCCCGGCGAGCTTCGCCGCGTCGACGGACGTGTTGTCCATCAGCGCGTCGAGACGCTCGCGCGCGGCAGCCAGCGCCTCGCGGCTCGCTCCGTTCATCGCGTGGCCTCGGCCTTCGGAGCGCTGTCCTCAAGACCCTCGAGGAAGCGGTCGATCGTGCGGCTCTGCCGGGCGTGGTCCTCCAGGGACTCGCCGACGAGCTTGCCGGCCAGGTCGGTGGCGAGCTTGCCGACGTCCTGGCGGAGCGCGTGCGCGGCGGCCTTGCGGTCGGCCTCGATCTGAGCGTGTCCGGCAGCGATGATCTCCTCACGCTGCCGCTGGCCTTCCGCCCTCATCTCCTGGATGAGCGCGGTGCCCTGCTCGGTCGCCTCCTGGCGCAGGCGGGCGGCCTCGTGGCGGGCCTCGGCGAGCTGGGCCTTGTACTGCTCCAGCACGCTCTGAGCCTCGGTCTGCGCGGCCTCGGCCTTCTCGATACCGCCCTCGATGGCCTCGCGACGCTCGTCCAGAACCTTGTTGATGTTCGGGAGGAGCTTCTTGGCGAGGAAGCCGAAGACGATGACAAAGGCGATCAGGCCGATGACGAGCTCAGGCCACGGCGGAACGAGGGGGTTTTCCTTGCCCTCGGCCGCCAGCTGAACCATGGTGAGGTTCACATCAGTGCCTTTCGTCGGATCGGTCTAGTCGTCGTTCGTCTTAGTAGACGAACGGCATGACGAGGCCGATGAGGGCCAGCGCCTCACAGAACGCGAAACCGAGGATCTGGTTGGCGCGGATCAGGCCGGCCGCCTCGGGCTGACGAGCCATGGCCTGGGTGCCGTTACCGAAGATGATGCCGACGCCGACGCCGGGGCCGATCGCGGCGAGGCCGTAACCGACGGAGCTGAGGGAGCCGGTGACGCCGTCGGAGGCAGCGAGGATCTGGGACATGCCAGTTCTTCCTTCTCTTTCACGGACCGGTGGGGGTTGGCCACCGGACGACTTGGGGGGTGGTGAGGTGCGGGCGGCCGGTCAGTGGTGCTCGGCGACGGCGCCCTGGATGAAGCTGCAGGCCAGAAGCACGAACACGTACGCCTGGACGGCCTGGATGAAGAGCTCGAAGCCGGTCATCACGATGACCATCACGAACGAGACGCCCGAGTACGCGATGCCGATGCCGTTGAGCATGTACCAGCTGGCGATCGTGAAGAGCAGCAGCAGGGTGTGCCCGGCGAACATGTTCGCGAACAGTCGCACCGCGTGCGTGAACGGGCGGACCAGGACGTTCGAGAAGAACTCGATGACCATGACCAGCGGCAGGACGCCGCCGAGGCTCTTGTCGTAGCCCGTGAGGTTCTTGAAGCCGCCGACGAAACCGTGGCGCTTAAAGGTGACGCTCATCCAGATGACGTAGACGATCGCCGCGAGAACCGCCGGGTACGCGATGATCGACGTCACCGGGAACTGGGCGACCGGGACGATCGACCAGAGGTTCATCATCCAGACGAAGAAGAAGATCGAGACCATGAGGGGGACCCACTTCTCGCCCTCCTTCTTGCCCAGCGTCTCGTAGACGATGCCGCGGCGTACGAAGTCGTAGCCCGCCTCGGCGACCATCTGGAGCTTGCCGGGGACGACCTTCGGCTTGCGGAAGGCGGCCCAGAAGAAGCCCACAATGATGAGCGAGCCCAGCAGGGCGAGCAGCATCGGCTTGTTGAAATAGGCGCCGTTGCCGTCCGCGTCGCCCCAGAGAGGCTTGAACAGGAACGAGTGCAGGCCCGGACCCTCGAAGCCACCGCAGTCCTGGAACAGGTGGCAACTGGTGTCGAAAGCGAGCTGCGTCGGGTCAGCACTCACCGCGGGCTCCTTCAGCGTGGCGCATAGGTACGGCAACCTCGTTGTGTCGGCGCGGCGCGCAGCCGCGGTTCGGCACTGGACTGGTGTTACGGATGATGGGGCGGCGGTCGGGCATCAAGCCTCGCGTTCGAGCAGGCGTCAGCTCAGATGCCCGCGCCCGCAGTGCCGCAGTTGGCACCGGACGATAGCAGGGTCTCGAACTCGCTTTTATTCCGCCCCTACCTTTCACGACGAAGACCCGGATTTCTGGGGCTTCTGAGCCTCCGAATCCGGCTCGACGTAAAGGATCTTGGCCTTCATGTACGCACGCGCCTGCATGCCGATCCAGATGAGGGTCAGCGCGACGAGCGTGGCGGCGAACGCCTTGGGGTTGAACAGTGTCGTGTCCTTGAAGACCGCGACGAAGATGAAGAGCAACAGCAGTTGGGCCGTGTACAGCATCAGCCCCATGGCCTGGAACAGGTGGGGCAGGTTCTTCGCGGTGCGCTCCAGGACGAGCAGCCCGATGCCCATGAAGCCGATGACCACGACCGTCGCGATGGCGGCGCCGATGGCCCCCTTGCCGCCCGCGACCCCGGCGCTGACGGCGACGGCGATCGCGCCGGCGGCAGCGGTGGGTACGGCGGTCCGAAGGAGGGTGCGGGCGTCGTTGGACGGCATGGCGGCAGCTCCGCTTACTGGTGGGGGCAGGGTGTCGTCATGGACGAGCGTAGGCCCCGGCCGAGGTGGTCCCTCGGGCCAATGGGCCGTCGCACTACGGTCCTTCGGCTCTGTTGCCGGGTCTCGTGAACGGTATCACAAACTATTTGATGAGGTCTTTACCAAGATGATGTGCTGCCCGTCACACATGAGAGTGAACGCGCGCGCATGTGCAAGAACGGCCGCAACTTGTCTGGTATTGGGATGCGGTGCGGCAATTCGTCAGCGTGACGCGCCGGTCTTCCGCCGGTCGGGGAAGCGCGAACGTGGGCCGATGGCGGTCGCTCCGTTGACGCCGGAGACGCCCGCGACGACCGGCGTGCGCTCCTCCTCGCCGTCCTCGCCGTCCCGCTCCTCACCGGCCTCCTCGGCCGCCGTCTCCCCGGCCGGCCGCGTACGGCGGCGGTAGCGCGGCGGGACGAACGCCTCCGCCCAGCGCGGGGCGCGCGGGGTGAAGCGCGGGAGCAGCAGCAGGACCAGACCGACCGCGCTCAGCGCCACGATCACGAAGACGATCCACATCGACGCCGAGTGCACCGAGTACGCCAGCGTCCCGAAGGCGATCAGCGCCGCCCAGAAGTACATGATCAGCACCGCGCGGCTGTGGCTGTGGCCGATCTCCAGCAGCCGGTGGTGCAGATGACCGCGGTCGGCGGCGAACGGCGACTGGCCCTTCCAGGTGCGCCGCACGATCGCGAGCACCAGGTCGGCCATCGGGATGGCGATGATGGTCAGCGGCATCAGCAGCGGGATGAAGACCGGGAGCATCGCGTGCGTCGCCTCGCGCTCACTGCCGCTGAGGCTGAGGTTCATCCGCAGCGCGTCCGGGTCGACCTGGCCGGTGATGGAGATCGCGCCGGCCGCGAGGACCAGCCCGATGAGCATCGAGCCCGAGTCGCCCATGAAGATCCGCGCGGGGTGCATGTTGTGCGGCAGGAAGCCCAGGCACATCCCCATCAGGATGGCGGCGAAGAGGGTCGCCGGGGCCGCGGCCTCGATGCCGTACCCGAACCAGATCCGGTACGCGTACATGAAGAACGCCGCGGCGGCGATGCACACCATGCCGGCGGCCAGGCCGTCCAGGCCGTCCACGAAGTTCACCGCGTTGATGGTGATCACCACCAGGGCCACCGTGAGCAGCGTGCCCTGCCAGGAGGTGAGCGAGACCGCGCCGACGCCCGGGATGGGCAGCCACAGGATCGTCAGGCCCTGTACGACCATGACACCGGCGGCGATCATCTGGCCGCCGAGCTTGATCAGGGCGTCGATCTCGAACTTGTCGTCCAGGACGCCGATGATCCAGATCAGCGCGGCGCCGGAGAGCAGCGCGCGCGGTTCGTTGGAGCGCTCGAAGACCCCGTTGAGGCTGTCGAGGTGGTCGGCGACGAGCAGGCCCGCGCACAGTCCGCCGAACATGGCGATGCCGCCGAGCCGCGGCGTCGGTTCGCGGTGCACGTCCCGGGCGCGGATCGCCGGCATCGCGCCGGCCGCGATGGCGAACTTCCGCACCGGCCCGGTGAGCAGGTAGGTCACCGCGGCCGTGACGCACAGCGTCAGCAGGTATTCACGCACGGGCTGCCCCAGAGGTATCGCTGGCCATCTCAGCCCCACACACTAGCTTCGCGCTTACGTGGTTGAGGACACGCGGGTACACGAGATGGTTGCAGACGACCCCCTCTAGTGCGGATAGGGGGGAAATCTCCCTGCCAGTTCCCGCACTTCGGCCCGCACCTGCGCGAGACCGTCGCCGTCCGCGCCGCCGCCCTCGCGCAGCGCCGCGGAGAAGAGCACCGCGAGCCTGGCCATCTCCGCCTCGCCCATCCCCTGGGTGGTCACCGCGGCCGTACCGAGCCGGATGCCGCGCGCCCCGTCGTACGGCAGGGCGCAGGCGTCCAGGACGATTCCCGCGCCCGCCAGACGGCCCCTGGCGGCCTTTCCGTCCGGGCCCAGGGGGGCCGGGTCGGCCAGGATGAGGTGGGTGTCGGTGCCGCCGGTGACGACGGCGAAGCCCTCGGCGGCCAGCCCGGCCGCGAGCACGCGCGCGTTGGCGACCACCTGATGGGCGTACCCCGTGAACGCGGGGGTGGCCGCCTCCCCGAAGGCGACCGCCTTGGCGGCGATGGTGTGCATCTGGGCGCCGCCCTGGGTGAACGGGAAGACCGCCCGGTCGACCCGGGCCGCCAGCTCCGCGCCGCACAGCAGCATCCCGCCGCGCGGCCCGCGCAGCACCTTGTGGGTGGTCGCGCACACCACGTCCGCGTACGGGACGGGGCTGGGCGCCGCTCCCCCGGCCACCAGGCCCATGGGGTGCGCCGCGTCCGCGATGAGGTACGCGCCGACCGCGTCCGCGATGGCGCGGAACGCCTCGTAGTCGGGGTGGCGCGGGTAGCAGATCGAGCCGCAGACGATCGCCTTGGGGCGGTGGCGCTCGGCGAGGGCGGCGACCTCCTCGTAGTCGATGAGGCCGGTCTCCGCGTCGACGCCGTAGCCCACGAAGTCGAACCACCGGCCGGAGAAGTTGGCGGGCGAGCCGTGGGTGAGGTGTCCCCCGTACGGGAGCCCCATGGCCAGCACGGTGTCACCCGGCCGCAGCAGCGCCGCGTAGGCCGCCAGGACCGCCGAGGAGCCGGAGTGCGGCTGTACGTTGGCGTGCTCGGCCCCGAAGAGCGCTCTGGCCCGGTCCACGGCGATCCGCTCGGCCACGTCGACGAGCTCGCAGCCGCCGTGGTGACGGGCGCCGGGGTAGCCCTCGGCGTACTTGTTGCCGAGCGGGGAGCCGAGCGCCGCGAGCACGGCGGGCGACGTGAAGTTCTCGGCGGCGATGAGCTGGAGCGAGGTGGCCTGCCGCCGGGTCTCGCCGAGCAGCACGTCGGCGATCTCGGGGTCCTGCCGCCGCAGGGCGTCGAGCGCCCCCTCGGGGGCGGCGGCGCGGGCGGCGGACGCGGCTGCGGTGGTGGCCGTCATCGGGGTCTCCGGGCCTGGCAGGAGGTGGTGGTGGGGCGTCGGATCCAATGTAGGCCGACGCGCCCCGCGGCGCCCGGCGGATTCCCGTCAGCCCCTCCGGCGCGCCGCCGGCGCCGCTCGTCCCCCGCAGGGCTCAGTGCGGCGCGGCCACGCCCGTCAGGGCCGTGACCACCGGCTCCAGGGCCGTGTTGATCTCGTCCCCGATCGAGCGGAAGAAGGTGATCGGGGCGCCGTAGGGGTCGTTCACCTCGTCCGCCTCCGCGCTGGGCGCCAGCAGCCAGCCGCGCAGGGCCGCCGCCGCGCGGACCAGGGCGCGGGCGCGCTCGACCATGCCGTCCTCGGAGGGGTCCGGCAGGGTCGTGGGGTCTATGGCCCGCACCAGCCGGGTGAACTCCTTCAGCGTGAAGGTGCGCAGCCCCGCCGAATGGCCCATGGAGATGACCTGGGCGCGGTGGTCGCGGGTGGCCGTGAGGACCAGGTCCGCGGTGATGACGTGCTCGTCCAGGAGCTCGCGCCCCGTGAACCCGGAGGCGTCCGCGCCGAAGTCCGCCAGGACCGCCGCCGCGTTCGCCTCCATCGGGGCGCCCTCGTGGCCCCAGGTGCCCGCGCTCTCCACGATCAGGCCGCCGGTGTACGGGTCGCCGAGGCGGTCGTACAGGGCATGCCGGGTCAGCCGCTCGGTGATGGGCGAGCGGCACACGTTGCCGGTGCTGACGTGGAGGATGCGGAAAGTGCCGGTGAGCCCGGTGCCTATGCCACGCCCCGTCTCAGGGGCTGTCAATTCGCCACCTCGAGGTCGGGTACCACCTTGCGCAGCTCGTCGGCGTCGAGCGCGCCCGCGCGCAGCAGCACCGGCACCTTCCCCGTGACGTCGACGATCGACGACGGGACGATGCCCGGGGTGGGGCCGCCGTCCAGGTACACCGAGACGGAGTCGCCCAGCATCTCCTGCGCGGCGTCGCAGTCCTCGGGCGAGGGGTGCCCGGTGAGGTTGGCGGAGGAGACGGCCATCGGGCCGACCTCGGTGAGCAGTTCGATGGCGACCGGGTGCAGCGGCATCCGGATGGCGACCGTGCCCCGGGTGTCGCCCAGGTCCCACTGGAGCGAGGGCTGGTGCTTGGCGACGATGGTCAGCGCGCCCGGCCAGAACGCGTCGACGAGCTCCCACGCCTGCTCGGAGAAGTCCGTCACGAGGCCGTGCAGCGTGTTCGGGGACCCGATCAGGACAGGGGTGGGCATGTTGCGCCCGCGGCCCTTGGCGTCCAGCAGGGAGGCGACGGCCTCGGCGCTGAACGCGTCGGCGCCGATGCCGTAGACGGTGTCCGTCGGCAGGACGACGAGTTCGCCGCGGCGCACCGCGGAGGCGGCCTCGCGCAGACCGGTCGTGCGGTCGGTCGCGTCGTTGCAGTCGTATCGCCGAGCCATTTAACGGGCCTCCTCGTACACGTACGCGGTCATGAAGCGGTAAGGAATCCAGGCGGTCACGGCAGCGCCTTGCGGGCCGTGGCGAAGCGCGGACGGTTGTTCAGGTCGGGGTGGTCGGCCGCGTCCGCCCAGCCGGCCTCCTCGTTGAAGATCCACGGCACCTGGCCGCCCTGGGTGTCGGCGTGCTCGACGACGACGAGGCCGCCGGGCCGCAGCAGCCGGTGGGCGGTGCGCTCGATGCCCCGGATCGTGTCGAGGCCGTCCTCGCCGGAGAAGAGGGCGAGTTCGGGGTCGTGGTCCCGGGCCTCAGGGGCGACGTACTCCCACTCGGTGAGCGGGATGTACGGCGGGTTGGAGATGACCAGGTCGACCTGGCCGTCCAGCTCGGGCAGCGCGGTCAGGGCGTCGCCCTGGTGCAGCACGACGCGCGAGCCCTCGACGTTCTTGCGGGTCCAGGTGAGGGCGTCCTCGGAGAGCTCCACGGCGTGCACCCGGGAGCGGGGCACCTCCTGCGCCATGGCCAGCGCGATGGCGCCGGAGCCGGTGCACAGGTCGACGATGAGCGGCTCGACCACGTCCATGGCCCGTACGGCGTCTATGGCCCAGCCGACGACCGACTCGGTCTCGGGGCGCGGCACGAAGACGCCGGGGCCCACCTGGAGCTCCAGATAGCGGAAGAACGCCCGCCCGGTGATGTGCTGGAGCGGTTCGCGCGCCTCGCGGCGGGCGATGGCCTCCCAGTAACGGGCGTCGAAGTCGACGTCCTTGACCAGGTGCAGCTCGCCCCGCTTGACGCCGTGGATGTGGGCGGCGAGCTCCTCCGCGTCGAAGCGCGGCGAGGGCACGCCGGCGTCGGCCAGCCGCTGGGTGGCCTGGGCCACCTCCGCGAGCAGCACACTGCGGGGGCCTGGGGTTCGCCCCCCAGAATGTTGCGGCACGCTGGTCCTCCGGGCTGCAATGGGCCTCCCCCGCCCGGTGGCGGCGGCGGGAGAGGTACCGGGTGTCTTACGGGTGTCAGCTCGCCGCGGCGAGCTTGGCGGCGGAGTCGGCGTCGACGCACGCCTGGATCATCGCGTCCAGGTCGCCGTCGAGCACCTGGTCCAAGTTGTACGCCTTGAAGCCGACGCGGTGGTCCGAGATGCGGTTCTCCGGATAGTTGTACGTGCGGATCTTCTCGGAGCGGTCCACGGTACGCACCTGGCTGCGGCGGGCGTCGGCGGCCTCGGCCTCGGCCTTCTCCTGGGCCGCGGCGAGCAGCCGCGAGCGCAGGATGCGCATGGCCTGCTCCTTGTTCTGGAGCTGGCTCTTCTCGTTCTGGCAGGAGGCGACGACACCGGTCGGCAGGTGCGTGATGCGCACGGCGGAGTCGGTGGTGTTGACGGACTGGCCGCCGGGGCCGGAGGAGCGGTACACGTCGATGCGGAGGTCGTTCATGTTGATCTCGACGTCGACCTCCTCGGCCTCGGGCGTGACGAGCACGCCGGCGGCGGAGGTGTGGATACGGCCCTGCGACTCGGTGGCGGGCACGCGCTGCACGCGGTGCACCCCGCCCTCGTACTTCAGCCGCGCCCAGACGCCCTGGCCGGGCTCGGTGGCGCCGTTGCCGCCCTTGGTCTTCACCGCGACCTGGACGTCCTTGTAGCCGCCCAGCTCGGACTCGGTGGCGTCGATGATCTCGGTCTTCCAGCCGACGCGCTCGGCGTAGCGCAGGTACATCCGCAGCAGGTCGCCGGCGAACAGGGCCGACTCGTCGCCGCCCGCGCCCGCCTTGATCTCCAGCAGGACGTCCTTGTCGTCGCTGGGGTCGCGCGGGACCAGGAGGAGCCGCAGCTTCTCCGTCAGCTCCTCGCGCTGCTTCTCCAGCTCCTTGACCTCGGCCGCGAAGTCGGGGTCGGCCGCCGCGTACTCCTTGCCCGTCTCGATGTCCTCGCCCGCCTGCTTCCAGGAGCGGTAGGTCCCGACGATCGGCGTCAGTTCGGCGTAGCGCTTGTTGAGCTTGCGCGCGTTCGCCTGGTCGGCGTGGACCGAAGGGTCGGCGAGCTTCTTCTCCAGATCGGCGTGCTCGCCGATCAGTTCCTCGACCGCCTCGAACATCGGGGGCTCTCCTGGGTATGTGCGTGAAAGGGGCTGCGGGCAACGGCAAAACGCCGGTCCCAGCCGCCCCCACGGGGGCGGCCGAAGACCGGCGCAGTGGCTCGCTACTTCTTGGCGGCAGCAGCCTTGCCGAAGCGGGCCTCGAAGCGGGCCACACGGCCACCGGTGTCGAGGATCTTCTGCTTGCCCGTGTAGAACGGGTGGCACTCGGAGCAGACCTCGGCACGGATGTTGCCCTCGGCCAGGGTGCTACGGGTGGTGAACGACGCGCCACAGGTGCAGCTGACCTGCGTCTCGACGTACTCGGGGTGAATGTCGCGCTTCAAGGGTGTCTCCTATGTTCATGGAGGGCGCCGGGTCGTCCGCGCGGGACTGCGCGCACGTGAACCGGGGCCGACGTACCAGTCTGCCAGGACTGGGCACATCTCCCAAAACCGGGGTCGGCCCCGATCTATTCCACGCGCCGCCCGGCAGGACGAAAGCGCAGGTCAGCCGGTTTTCACCACACCGCCGACATCACCCTTGTCACCCGCGGAGTCCCGGGTCGCGGAGGCGGGGACCGGCTGGTCCCGCAGCAGCGCGTCCCAGACCTCCTTGGAGTGGGCCTGCTGCGGCAGTACGCGGTTGGGGTCCGCCGGGTCGTACATCACCGGCAGGGTGATCATGTGGACGTCGTCGGAGCCCAGGCCCTTGAGCCCGTTGCCGAAGCCGATCAGCTTGTTGACCGAGTTCAGGTCGGAGTCGGTGGTGATCGCCTTGGTGGCGGCGTCCGCGAGGCCGTAGAGCCTGGTGGGGCTGCTGAAGACGCCGACGCCCTTGACGCGCTCCATCAGGGCCTTGATGAACGCCTGCTGGAGCTGGATGCGGCCGAGGTCGGAGCCGTCGCCCACACCGTGCCGGGTGCGCACCAGGCCGAGCGCCTGCTCGCCGTTGAGGGTGTGCCTGCCGGGCGGGAGGTCCAGATGGCTCTTGCTGTCCTTGATGGGCTTGGCGGTGGTGACGGGCACCCCGCCGAGCTCGTCGATGAGCTTCTTGAAGCCGGTGAAGTCGACCTCGATGTAGTGGTCCATCCGGATGCCGGACATCTGCTCGACGGTCTTGACGGCGCAGGCCGGGCCACCGACCTCGTACGCGGTGTTGAACATCTGCCGCTTGCCGCCGGGGTCCTCCTTGCCGTCCGTGGTGGTGCAGGAGGGCCGCGTGATCAGGGTGTCGCGGGGGATGGAGACGACGCTGGCCTTCTTGTGGCCCTCGTAGACGTGGACGACCATCGCGGTGTCGGAGCGGGCGCCGCCGTCGTCCTGGCCGTACTCCTTGTTGGCACCGGCCCGGGAGTCGGAGCCGAGGACCAGGATGTCCAGGGAGCCGTTGTCGACGTCCTGGGGGCGGTCGGTGCCGAGCTGGGCGTTGATGTCGACACCCTTGATGTTGCCGTTCAGCTTGAAGTAGACGTATCCGAGGCCGGCCCCGCCGACCATGATCACGCCCGCCGCGGACCAGGCCGCGATCGTCAGCACACGGCGGCGCGGAGCCGGGCGCCTGCGGCGCCGGCCGCGGCCACCGCCGGATATTCGGTCGCTGCCGCTCTCACTCTGGTCGGCCATGGTCTCCTCAGTCCTCGTCGCTGCTCCTGGTACCCCCCCGCCGTGTCTGTCAGGCACGGTTTGTCGACACTTGTCAGACGGAGAAGCACCAAGAAGGGTTGCACAGGGTTCTAAGAACCCCTTGAGAACGCCCGGGGCCTGTGGTGAAGCTCTCCGCGCGCCCCGGATACGCGAAAACGCCCCCGGCACCGAGGTGCCGAGGGCGTATCCGCAGGTCGCGGCGGTGACGTCAGTCGTTGCCGTTGCCCGGGGTGGTCTTCTGGATCTGGAGCAGGAACTCGGCGTTCGACTTCGTCTGCTTCATCTTGTCCAGGAGCAGCTCGATCGCCTGCTGCTGGTCGAGCGCGTGCAGCACCCGGCGCAGCTTCCAGACGACCGCGAGCTCGTCGCTGCCGAGCAGGATCTCTTCCTTACGGGTGCCGGACGCGTCCACGTCCACCGCCGGGAAGATGCGCTTGTCGGCGAGCTTGCGGTCGAGCTTGAGCTCCATGTTGCCGGTGCCCTTGAACTCCTCGAAGATCACCTCGTCCATGCGCGAGCCGGTCTCCACGAGCGCGGTGGCGAGGATGGTCAGCGAGCCGCCGTCCTCGATGTTGCGCGCGGCACCGAAGAAGCGCTTGGGCGGGTAGAGCGCCGTCGAGTCGACACCACCGGACAGGATGCGGCCGGAGGCCGGGGCCGCCAGGTTGTACGCACGGCCCAGACGGGTGATCGAGTCGAGCAGCACGACCACGTCGTGGCCGAGCTCCACGAGGCGCTTGGCGCGCTCGATGGCGAGCTCCGCGACCGTGGTGTGGTCCTCGGCCGGACGGTCGAAGGTCGAGGAGATGACCTCGCCCTTGACCGACCGCTGCATGTCGGTGACCTCTTCCGGACGCTCGTCGACCAGGACGACCATCAGGTGGCACTCGGGGTTGTTGTGGGTGATCGCGTTGGCGACCGCCTGCATGATCATGGTCTTGCCGGTCTTCGGCGGGGCCACGATCAGACCGCGCTGGCCCTTGCCGATCGGCGACACGAGGTCGATGATCCGCGTGGTCAGGATGCCCGGGTCGGTCTCCAGACGGAGCCGGTCCTGCGGGTAGAGCGGGGTGAGCTTGTTGAACTCGGGACGGCCACGGCCGGAGTCGGCCGCCATGCCGTTGGCGGAGTCCAGGCGGACCAGCGCGTTGAACTTCTCGCGGCGCTCGCCGTCCTTGGGCTGGCGCACGGCGCCGGTGACGTGGTCACCCTTGCGCAGGCCGTTCTTGCGGACCTGGGCGAGCGAGACGTACACGTCGTTCGGGCCCGGCAGGTAGCCGGAGGTCCGGATGAAGGCGTAGTTGTCGAGGATGTCCAGGATGCCCGCGACGGGGATCAGCACATCGTCGTCGTTGACCTGCGGCTCGGCGCCGAACTCCTCGCGCCCGCCACGACGGCCCCGGCGGTCGCGGTAACGGCCCCGACGGCCGCGGCGGCCCTCGTCGTCGAAGTCGTCCTGGGGGCCGTTGTTCTGCTGGCCCTGGTTGCCCTGGCGCTGCTGGCGCTGGCCGCCCTGGCCCCCCTGCTGGTCGTCGCCCTTGCCACGGCCGCGCTCGCCGCGCTCGCCGCGGTCGCCCCGCTCGCCGCGGTCACCACGGTCACCACGCTCACGGTCGCGCTGGCGGCCCTGGCGGTCGCCCCGCTCGCCGCGGTCGCGGCGCTCGCGCCGGCCCTCGGCGCCGTCCACGGCCTCGGTGGCCCTGGCGTCGGGCTGGGCGTCCGTCTTCTGCTCGGCGCGGGTCTCCGTCTTGGCCTCGGCCTTGGCGGTCTGCGGCTCGGCCACGGCGGTGGCGGACTCCGGGGAGCCGGCCGCGGCGGTGGCGCGCCGACGGCGGCGCTCGCCCGCGGGCTGGTCCTCTCCGCCGGTCTCCCGGCCCCGCTCGGCCTGGGCCGCGCCCCCGGCGGGCTGGCCGGGGATCTCGATCTGCTGCTGGGCGGCGGGCTTGCCGTCGGCCTCGTCGCCCGTACGGGCCTTGGAGGTGGCGCGGCGCTTGGGCTTGCTCTCGGCCGCGTCGGCGCCCTTGGCCGGGGCGGCGGAGCCGGAACCGGCCTGCGCCTCCTTGATGACCTCGATCAGCTGGCTCTTGCGCATCCGCGCGGTGCCCCTGATGCCGAGGCCGGACGCGACCTGCTGCAGCTCGGCCAGGACCATGCCGTCGAGGCCGGTGCCGGAGCGGCGGCGCCGTGCGGTGGTGCCAGAGGCAGCACCTGCGGCGGGCGCGGCGTCGTCGACAGAAGTGTCGGCTGTCACGCCCATCAGATCGGTGGTGTCGCTCACGAAGGGTCCTTCCCTGGAGCGGACGTCGGCCTGTCTGGCTCGGCGACCGGTTGTGCTGTCCGAACATGGCCCGTGACCTGGGGTCACTGACCGTGCCGGGGCGGTGGTCCGCCGCGTACGGCGGAGAGGTAAACGTGCGTGGGGTCCGGCCCGAGTTCCCCTACTCGGCCCCCTGAGGAAAAGCGGGGGGTGTCGTGCCGGTTCCGGAGCGTGCTCGGAAACTGCTCATGCAGGCTGCGCAGGCGGTTTGGGAGGCTCCCGGAAGAAAGGCGGTCCCTGAAGGGGACACGAAGCACCGCGCCACGAAGACGACCGATGCAGACTTGAGGTTAACACTACCGGATCCAACAAACATTCCCCCTCTCGTTCACCGGTAAGCCGCGCGTCCCGCCGGGACGGTCCCGGACCCCGATGGCCTAGGCCCCCAGCGGCAGAACGCTCGCGCCCGAGGCGTCGAGGCGGAGCCGGTTCGCGGCCCACCCGTCGCCCGCCAGCCGTGCGACCTTGTCGGCCGCACCGTCCTCGACCAGCGCCAGGACCGTGGGTCCCGCGCCGGAGATGACCGCGGGGACACCGTCCGCCCGAAGCCGGTTGACCAGCGCCACGCTCTCGGGCATGGCCGGTGCCCGGTACTCCTGGTGGAGCCGGTCCTCGGTGGCCGGGAGCAGCAGCTCGGGGCGCCTGGTCAGCGCCTCCACGAGCAGCGCCGCCCGCCCGGCGTTGGCCGCCGCGTCCCCGTGCGGGACGGTGCGCGGCAGCAGTCCCCGGGCGGTCTCCGTCAGCACCGGCCGGCCGGGCACGAAGACCACCGGAACGACGGAGTCCGCAGGGTCCATCCTGATGGCCCGCGCCGCTCCCCCCTCCATCCAGGAGAGTGTGAACCCGCCGAGCAGACAGGCCGCGACGTTGTCCGGGTGGCCCTCGATCTCGGTGGCCAGCTCCAGCAGCGCGGTGTCGTCGAGCCGGGTGTCGCCGCCTATGGTCACCGCGCGCGCGGCGACGATCCCGGCGCAGATGGCGGCCGACGAGGAGCCGAGGCCCCGGCCGTGCGGGATGCGGTTGGCGCACACGACCTCCAGGCCGCGCGGCTGCCCGCCGAGGAGGTCGAAGGCGGTGCGCAGCGACCGTACGAGGAGGTGGCTCTCGTCGCGGGGCAGCGTGTCCGCGCCCTCGCCCGCGATGTCGATGTGCAGGCCGGAGTCGGCGACGCGGACCACCACGTCGTCGTAGAGCCCCAGTGACAGGCCCAGGGAGTCGAAGCCCGGGCCGAGGTTGGCACTGGTGGCGGGGACGCGCACCCGTACGGCGGCGGCGCGGAATGCGGGACCGGCCATCGCTCTGATGACTCTCCTTGTGAGACTGCTGCGGGATTTTCGAAGAGGTATCCAGGAACCCGACGGCCACAGGGGCAACTGCACCGCGGCATATGCGGCGGGGCGGGTTGGGTACAGCCTATCGAAGGAAGGTTCAGTGGCGACATAGGGCGCACAGGAGGCGCACGATGCGTGTCGCGAGCCCCCTGCGCCCCTACGTGCCGAGTTACCCGGAGTTGTGCGGTTTCGACTACGCCAGACCGAGGCGCTCGGCCGCGACCGCGGCGTCCACCGGCACCGTGACCGGCTGCGGAGCGCCCGCGACGGCCCAGTCCGGGTCCTTGAGGCCGTTGCCGGTGACCGTACAGACGATCTTCTGGCCCGGGTCCACCAGGCCCTGCTCGGCGGCCTTCAGCAGCCCCGCGACCGAGGCGGCCGACGCGGGCTCCACGAAGACGCCCTCCTGGGCGGCGAGCAGCCGGTAGGCCCGCAGGATCTCACGGTCCGTCACCTCGTCGATGAGACCGCCGGATTCGTCCCGCGCGGCCTCCGCGAACTGCCAGGACGCCGGGTTGCCGATCCGGATCGCGGTGGCGATCGTCGACGGGTCCTTGACCACCTCGCCGCGCACGATGGGCGCCGAACCGGAGGCCTGGAAGCCCCACATGCGCGGGGTGCGGCCGGCGGTCCCGTCCGCCGCGTACTCCCGGTACCCCCGCCAGTACGCCGTGATGTTGCCGGCGTTGCCGACCGGCAGCACATGGATGTCGGGCGCGTCGCCGAGCATGTCCACGATCTCGAACGCGGCCGTCTTCTGGCCCTCGATACGGACCGGGTTGACCGAATTGACCAACGCCACCGGGTAGTTGTCGGAGAGCCCGCGCGCCAGCGTGAGGCAGTCGTCGAAGTTCCCGTCCACCTGGAGGATCTTCGCCCCGTGGACCAGCGCCTGGCCCATCTTGCCGAGCGCGATCTTGCCCTGCGGCACCAGGACGGCGCAGACCATGCCGGCCCGGACCGCGTAGGCGGCGGCCGAGGCGGAGGTGTTGCCGGTGGAGGCGCAGATGACGGCTCGCGCGCCCTCCTCCTTCGCCCGGGTGATCGCCATCGTCATCCCGCGGTCCTTGAAGGACCCGGTGGGGTTGGCGCCCTCGACCTTGAGGTGGACCTCGCAGCCGGTGCGCTCGGAGAGCACCTGCGCGGGCACGAGCGGCGTGCCGCCCTCGCGCAGGGTGACGACCGGGGTCGTAGCGGAGACGGGGAGCCGGTCCCGGTACTCCTCGATGATTCCGCGCCACTGGTGGGTCATTGCTCGTTACTCCCCTTCAACACGCATGATGCTGGCGACACCCCGCACGGTGTCGAGCTCCCGCAGGACGTCCACGGTCCCGGTGAGGGCCGCGTCGGCCGCGCGGTGGGTGACGACGACGAGCGAGGCCTCGCCGACCCCGTCCTGTCGGCTCTGCTGGCGCACGGTGTCGATGGACACCCCGTGCTCGGCGAAGACGGTGGCCACCTGGGCGAGCACACCGGGTTTGTCGGCCACGTCGAGGCTGATGTGGTAGCGGGTCACCACATCGCCCATGGGGCTCACGGGCAGCTGGGTGTACGCGGACTCACCGGGCCCGGTGGACTCCGCGAGCTTGTTGCGGCAGACCGCGACCAGGTCGCCGAGGACGGCGGACGCGGTGGGCGCGCCGCCCGCGCCGGGTCCGTAGAACATCAGCTGGCCCGCCGCCTCGGCCTCGACGAAGACCGCGTTGTAGGCGCCGCGCACGGAGGCCAGCGGGTGGTCGAGCGGGATCATCGCCGGGTGGACGCGCGCGGTGACGGACCCGCCGTCGGCGGCGCGCTCGCAGATGGCGAGCAGCTTGATGGTGCAGCCCATCTCCTTCGCGCTGGCGAAGTCGGCGGCGGTGACCTCGCTCATGCCCTCGCGGTAGACGTCGTCGAGGCGGACGCGCGTGTGGAAGGCGATCCCGGCGAGGATGGCGGCCTTGGCGGCGGCGTCGAAGCCCTCCACGTCGGCGGTGGGATCGGCCTCGGCGTACCCGAGCGCGGTGGCCTCGTCGAGGGCCTCCTGGTACCCGGCGCCGGTCGAGTCCATCTTGTCGAGGATGAAGTTGGTCGTGCCGTTGACGATGCCGAGCACCCGGTTGACCTTGTCGCCGGCGAGGGACTCGCGCAGCGGCCGGATCAGCGGGATGGCACCGGCGACGGCGGCCTCGTAGTACAGGTCCCGCCCGTGCTCGACGGCGGCGGCGTGCAGCGCGGCCCCGTCCTGGGCGAGCAGCGCCTTGTTGGCGGAGACGACGGAGGCGCCGTGCGCGAGGGCGGTGGTGATGAGGGTGCGGGCGGGCTCGATCCCGCCGATGACCTCCACCACCACATCGATGTCACCGCGTTTGACCAGGGCGGTCGCGTCGGTGGTGACGAGGGCGGGGTCGATGCCCTCGCGCACCTTCGAGGGCCGGCGCACGGCGACACCGGCGAGCTCCACGGGCGCGCCGATGCGCGCCGTGAGGTCGTCGGCGTGCGTCGTCATGATGCGCGCCACCTCTGAGCCGACCACTCCACAGCCCAGCAGCGCCACTTTCAGCGGACGCGTACGCATCATCCGACCTCGTCTCCTTCTACCGGCTTGAATGCCGACCAGTCTCACTCACCGGACGGGGGTTTCCGTCCCTCGTCCGGATTCTGAGACACATATTCCACTATCAATTCATCGTTCTCTTCATTTATTCGTCATCCGACGTCGAGCCGCAGGAGATCTTCCTCGGTCTCGCGCCGGACGATCGTCCGCGCCCGGCCGTCGCGGACCGCCACGACGGGCGGGCGCAGGGCGTGGTTGTAGTTGCTGGCCATGGAGCGGCAGTACGCCCCGGTGGCCGGCACCGCGATCAGATCGCCGGGCGCCAGGTCGGCGGGCAGGAACGCGTCCCGTACGACGATGTCGCCGCTCTCGCAGTGCTTGCCCACGACCCGTACCAGCATCGGCTCCGCGTCGGAGGTCCGCGAGACGAGCGCGACGGAGTACTCGGCGTCGTAGAGGGCCGTACGGATGTTGTCGGACATGCCCCCGTCGACGCTCACATACGTCCGCAGCCCCTCCAACGGCTTGATCGTCCCGACCTCGTACAGCGTGAACGCGCTGGGCCCGACGATCGCGCGCCCCGGCTCCACGGAGATACGCGGTGTGCGCAGCCCGGCGGCCTCGCACTCACGGGTGACGATCTCGTTGAGCGCCTTGGCGATCTCATGGGGCTCGCGGGGGTCGTCGTCGGAGGTGTACGCGATGCCGAGGCCGCCGCCGAGGTCGATCTCGGGCAGCTCGACGCCATGCTCGTCCCGCACCTCGGCGAGGAGCTGCACGACCCGCCGGGCGGAGACCTCGAACCCGGCCATGTCGAAGATCTGCGACCCGATGTGGGAGTGGATCCCGATGAGTTCGAGCCCATCGAGCTTCAGAGCCCGCCGGACGGCCTCGGCCGCCTGCCCCCCGGCGAGGGCGATACCGAACTTCTGGTCCTCGTGGGCGGTGGCGATGAACTCGTGGGTGTGCGCCTCGACGCCGACGGTCACCCGGATCTGGACGCGCTGGCGCCTGCCGAGGCTCTGGGCGATGTGGGCGACGCGGACGATCTCCTGGAAGGAGTCGAGCACGATGCGCCCCACACCGGCCTCGACGGCCCGCCGGATCTCGTCCTCGGACTTGTTGTTGCCGTGGAAGGCGATGCGCTCGGCGGGCATGCCGGCGGCGAGGGCGGTGGCGAGCTCGGTGCCGGAGCACACGTCGAGGTTGAGCCCCTCCTCGTGCAGCCACCGCACGACGGCGCGCGAGAGAAAGGCCTTCCCCGCGTAGAACACGTCCGCGTCCTTGCCGAAGGCGCCGGCCCAGGCGCGGCAGCGGGCACGGAAGTCGCTCTCGTCCAGGAAGTACGCCGGCGTGCCGAACTCCTCGGCGAGCGCGGCGACATCGAGCCCGCCGACGTGGACGACACCGTCGTCGTTCCGCCCGACCGTCTGCGACCAGACCTTGGGATCAAGGGAGTTGAGGTCGGCGGGCGGCGCGGAGTAGTGCCCCTCGGGCAGGACGTCGGCGTGCCGGGGTCCGGCGGGATGTGCGGAACGGCTCATGCTGTCACTCTCACAACTCTCACGACTCGTACGTCTCTGACGAGTTCACAGGAATTCAGGGGCGTCGATGCCGAACAGGGACAGGCCACCGGCGAACACCGCCCCGGCGGCTTCGGCGAGCGCGAGCCGGGCACGGTGGGCGGCCGAGGGTTTCTCGTCCCCGAGCGGCAGCACGAGGTGCTGGAAGTCGAGCAGAGCGTCGGCGACCGCTTCGAGCTGCCGGGCAACCCGGTCGGGCGCCCGGAGCTCGGCGGCACGCAGGAGGGCGGCGGGGTGGTCCGCGAGGAGGGGGAGGAGGGGGGTGGGGGTGGCGTCGTTCTGGTGCGGGCCGAGGGCGGCAGGGGTACTCGCGGAAGGGCGTCCGGCGGTATCGGCCGGGAGGTCCAGGTCGCCGGGGGCGCCGGTGAAGCCGAGGGCGCGGGCGTTGCGGGTGAGGGCGCGGGCGCGGGTGTGGGCGTACCGCACACGGAAGTACGGATTGCTTTCGCGCTGGTCGAGGAGCTCGGCGGCGGGGGCGGGCCGGTCGTGGGCGGCGGCGCGGAGGTGGGCCCAGCGGGCGGCATCCGGGCCGACCAGCTCGGCCAGGGGGGCGGCGGTGCGCGGGTCGGGCAGCACGTGCAGCCGCTCGCTCCCGTACGGCCCGATGTCGGCGGTGGCCCCCTGCGAGCGCAGCAGCGCGACGACGGCGGAGGTGACGGCGAGGGCGCGGGGCTCGTCGACGGACGCGAAGGAGAGGTGCTGCCCGGCGAGGGCGTCGCCGTACCCGTAGCGCGGCCCGAGGGCCAGCACCCGGCGGACCAGCTCGGGCCGATCCGTTGACGTGCTCAGGGTGAAGTTGAGGAACCCGGGCCCGGTGATGTCGACGCGCGCGAGCCCGGGTACACCGGCGAGCCGCCCGCGCAGGGCCTCGGCGACGGTACGGGGGGCGAGCCCGGAGGCGGCGGCGAGCTTGAGGGCGACGGCACTGGCGTAGTCCCCGCCACCCCCGGGCCGGGGCCGCTCGACCTTGACGTCCCGGGGCACGTCCACAGCGAGCACACCCTCGTCGACGACACCGCGCACGGCGCGCACGACGGTACGGGAGAGCTCTGCGGGGGTCACGGGACCAGCGTATGGGAGAGGGGGGGTGGGGCGGGTAATCGGTTTCGGGATGTGGGCAGGGGGTGGCCGGCCGGGGGCCGGGGGCCGGGTGTGTGGGGGCGGGGTGGTCGCCGGGGCCGCACGGGGCTGGGGCGCGTGGGGGCGGGGTGGTCGCCGGGGGCGCACGGGGCTGGCGTGCGTGGGGGCGGGGTGGTCGCCGGGGCCGCACGGGGAGGGCGGGGACGTTTGAGGGTGGCTGGGGCCGGGAGTCGCGGGCCGCGCGCGGGTGGTGCGGGCCGGGGTGGCCTCGGGGGCGGGGGCGGGGGCGGGAGCCCAGAGAGTGCAAGTCCCCGGAGTCATCCGAGGGAGATCCCGGGCGCTCGGGAACCCAGGCACCCAGGCACCTGGGGGCTCGGGCGCTCTTAGCCGCGGGAGGTGCCGGCGGCCCGCCCGGCGCGTCCGGGTTGCCTGTTGCCGTCGGCGGACGGCGGGGCCTCCCGGTGCATCAGCTGCCGTACGACCTTGACCAGCTCGGCCGGCTCGAAGGGCTTGGCCAGGAACGCGTCGACGCCGGACGCGAGCCCGGTCTCGACCTCGTACTGCGTACAGGCACTGATGATGGCGAGCGGCAGATGGCGCGTACGGGCGTCCGCCCGCAGCCGTGTGGCCGTACGCAGCCCGTCGAGCCGAGGCATCACGACGTCCAGGGTGATCACATCAGGACAGACCCGATGCACCACTTCCAGACACTCGGCACCATCGGCCGCGGTCACGACCTCGAAGCCCTCCAGCTCGAGGTTGACCCTGATCAGCTGCCGGATGACCTTGTTGTCGTCGACGACAAGGACCCGGCCGGACGCGCCTGGCACATCTCGAGGTTAGGTCCGCGACCACCGCCGCGTCCGGGTTTTCCCCACTTCCGCCCCCTGCGGGGGACCCCGCCCCCGCCGACCACCGGAAATACCTGTTCACAGCCACCCCACGGGAGCTGGTAGGGTTCTACCCGTCGCCGCCAAGCGCGGCGGACGCCCCCGTAGCTCAGGGGATAGAGCAACGGCCTCCGGAGCCGTGTGCGCAGGTTCGAATCCTGCCGGGGGCACCTGTTAGTAGGTGCCTAAGACCCCGCCACCAGCCATTGCGCTGGGTGCGGGGTCTTCTTGCTTGTGCGGGTGGGTACTGCGAATGCGCGTACGCGCTCTGACGCCGTGTTGGCTCAGAGCTCCGCCACTGCCTCAAAGCCCCCGCCGGCGCGTGCTCACCAGGGACGGCACCCAGCTCGTTGCCCTCCACCCGCAAGGGGAACGTGACTTCGACTCCCCTCGGCAAGCAATTCGGCCGGACGCCCAGCTCTCCGGTCACGACTGGCCAAGCTTGGCCCCGAAAGCATCACCTGACAGCGCCGCGCCGCAGGCACCTGCGCCCACTTCCTGCCTGGAGCGCAGCTAGCTAAGATCATTTTCAACCATGCCATCAGCGAATAGACGGGGGTCATGCCCGGTATGGCAGTAGCACAGCAAAGGGGCCGACTCTTCCCTATTGTGGAGATTTACGGCCATCCGCACGACTCGCGCACCCCTGAAGCTCAAGCGGCACAGAAGGCATGGCACTGCCCCTTCTCCAACAATCCCTGCGAGAAGAAGAAGCAATACAAGTTCGGCTACTGCTCTGTAACATATCAAGCCGAATGGGATGAACAGCAGCATACATATGCCGTATGCGACCACAGGCTCGATGGCATGCCAACTCAATTGGCAGTGCAAGACTACTTCGGAAATCAGCCCGTCCACCTGGTGCCCGAGGTTGCGGTGACACAACGACCGAGGCTGAATCTCGATTACGTTGCCTACACGACAAATCCCAGCCGACCCGGGGACATTTCGGCGATCGCCATCGAAACTCAAGCCATCGATCTACGCGGCGGGGGCGTCGGACCCGCTTTCAGGGCTTGGGAAGCCGGCGAGCCAGAGAAGTGGCGAGAGTACTTCACTCGGGAAGCTGCAGAGAAGAAGCGACAGGACACGGTCGCCTACGGGGTAAACACGAGCAACGTTTACAAGAGGCTCGGCACGCAAGTCGCAGAGAAGGGAACCCACCTGGAGCGCATCTCCGTCCCGCTCTATGTGGTGATGCAGCAGAAGATTTTGGAACAGCTCAGGTCGCGAGTCAACTTCATTCCGCTCGAGGACTCCGACCCGTGGAACATCACTTTCATGGGGTTCGATTACGATGGCACTCTGCTGGCGGACGGCCGACTCGCAATGTCTCATGTGGAAACTGTGCGAACCAGCATTGAAGAGTACACGCGGGCGATGTTTTCAGGTGGGGGATCCTCCCTCACCAGAAGTGACTTCGTGGAAAAAGTGAAGCGCAAATCTGCAAACCAGTTGCGGCAACGGCAGGCTGCCTCGCGACTCTTTTAGAAAAGCGCATCCTTGCCTTGTTCACTATCTGTGGCACCAAGCTCCGCGTCATCCGGCGCAAGTTGGCCCGTGACGGTCTGACGCGCGGATGCAGCAAAGTGGGGCGCAATCTCAAATCCGATTGCCCGCCTGCCGTTCCGGGCAGCAACGGAAAGGGCGCGACCTGTTCCGCAGAAGGGGTCCAGAACGAGACCTCCGGGCGGGCATGAGCTCAGGATCCTGGGTTCAATCAGCTTGACGGGGAACGTGGCTGAGTGTCCATCAGAGCCAGGTGCCGCGTTGACGGTCACGACGTCGCGTGCACCGTCCTCCACTGCCGACAGATCGTAGTAGTACTTGGCCCGGCCCTCCTTGGGGCGCTTCACAAAGTGGAAGAAGTGCTCGTGTGCCAGGCGGAGACGGTCCTTCTCCGGACGAGGCGGCACGTTACGCTTCTCCCAGATCAGGTCGTTTCGCAAGATCCACCGATTCTCCTGCATGGCGATAGCAAAACGCGCCGGGATGAGGAGCAGCTGCTTTTCCTGCCGGAATCCCCCCATAGGGGTTTTCCTTCGCATGCGAGGATTATCCCCCAACCCCTGTCGGCCGTCCATTCTGATGCTGGACCAGCGGGCGAAGTATGTGTCGCCGATATTCACCCAAAGACTTCCACCAGGCTTCAGTGCAGCGACACCCCGCTGGAAAAAATCGGCTAGGTAGGATACATACCACTCGGGCAGGGGCTCCATACCCAAGCAGCCTCCATGCAGGCGGTACCAATCGTAGGACGGCGGCTGCTCTTTGCTCCCCCCTTCGTCCAGCCACTCCTGCAGAATATTCTCATTGTGGGTCAGACCGTAGGTGCGGAGCCCCCAGTAAGGCGGCGAAGTGATGATTAGGTCGACGGACTCATTAGGGAGCTTTCCCAGCAGATCATAAGCGTCCCCCTCGTGCACCTCAGCTACTGGGTGCTGCTGGGGGATCGAGATCGCCCGGGAACTCTCCATACTCGTGACTCCATGTCGTTTCCGCTACATCTACGGTGCGGTAATTCTAGCATCACTTAATGCCGGTCCGGGCCCCGGACCGCAAAAATGGCATTTCTCGACTTGCCGCGATTGAGTGTCCGATAATGACATCAACCGACCGGCATGAATTTATCCGGCGGGTGAGTCAGCGCCCAGGTGACGGACATTTCCACCCGTGCAGCCATCCTGCGCTTTCCCGCGAAGTGTCGGCGAAAGGCCAATGTGAATTGCTGTACGAGTGAGAACCCCGTTCAAGGCGATCTCGGATCACATCAATGCGGGGCTCGGACAACTCTGGCGCGTGGTTCCCGCTCATCGCGTTCTCGGATTTGGCGACGGCCTGCCTGCCGAGCGGTCTGGGATGCACCGGATCGAGGGCAACTGGAGTCCGCGGGATCGCTGCGCAGTCGGGCTGTGTGGGCGGCGTGACTCCGGCTCCGACAGGCAGTGCAGCCGCCTCGGGAGGTCAGCAAGGGAAAACGTGACGGTCTGCCCTGCCAAGACCCCTCCCGGGGGACCGTCAGCCCACGTCTGGCCATACCTCCGGGGACCGGGGGGACCGAGGCGGCTCCGGCTCGTCCCGTTCCGTCTGCCGCGCGTTCTCCCCTCGCAGGGCTGTCAGCCACGGCCACAGATCCGGCACTGGCTGGGCCGGGCAGGCCAGACGGTGTTCTATACGGCACCGCTGGAGCTGATTCGGCGGGCAGACCCCGTAAACGGTCACCCGTCCATCGGACAACTCGATCCACCGATGCTCCGTCGGCACCGTGTGGGCCAGTGGAGCCATGTCCGGCTCCAGCATCACCCAGTCATACGCAAGCGTGGCGACCCGATCTCGCGGCAAGCCGCAGTAAGGGCAGCGTGATTGTCCGCCGCCCAGCCGACGCGGTGTCTCCTCCAAAGCCCCCATATGGTGAGGGTCGGCACCTCGGCGACCGGTGCGTAGAGGGCGAACGGGTCGGGACACCCGGGGCAGGTGTGCGCTGGTGGAATTGGGTGCGACGCGGTAGCTGAAACCAGCAACGAGCGGCAGAGGAGCCGTGGCCGAGATACGACGAAACGCCTGTACTCACCATCGCCGCCGCGACCGCACCCCCCTCACCCCGACCCCTATACCCCTACCCCTCCCCCTCCCCCGACCAGAACTCCGACCGCTCGCGAGGCCGGACATCCTCCCCCTTCGGGCCCCCCGGCTTCCCCGGTGTCCCCGCCGGATACGTCATCTCCGCGTCCTCCGCGCACGCGTAACTCGCGCTGAGGAACACGTTCCCCACACTCCCGACCTGGAGCGACACGCTGAAGCCGTCCGCCCGGGTCGCCCGCACCCACGGCATCGACTCGTCGTTTCGGACGCTCGTCACCTTGAAGCCCGCCGACTCCCAGTAGCGCTGCACCACGCCCAGGAGGCTGCCCCGGCGGTGGGGGGAGACGATCGTCAGGATGTTGCGGCTGCGGGTGACCGTCGTCCTGCCCGTCGGCTCGTTGAGGTCCGTGCTGCACGCCTCCTGCATGGGGGTGCCGTACGCCCACTTCACCGGGGGCTGGATCGCCGCCAGCGTGGCGTCCAGGATCTTCTCCGAGCCCTCGCCCGCCTGCTGCATGTTCATCTTCGGTGCCTTCTGGGTCTGTCGTACCTGCTGGTCGCTCGGACCACTGCTGCCCGTTCCACAGCCGGTCAGTGCCGCCGCGAGCAGCAGCGCGCCCACCGCCCGGCGTCCCCGGAGCCTCATCGCGGCCTCGTCGCCGTGATGCGGTCGCCGTGGCCCGTGACCACGCTCGCGATGTTGGGGAGGGAGTCGCCGCCCGCGTCGGGGTCGAAGTAGATCGAGTGCGCGGGCAGGTTGCCCGTGGCCAGGCCCGCCAGGCCGGTGTCCTTGCCCGGCGCCACGGCGAAGTGGTGGCCGCCGAAGTGGTCGTCCGCCGGGTCCGTGCCGAACCAGTTCTTCTTCGGGCCGTATTCGCTGCCCGGTGCCACGTACTCCAGAAGGTTGGGCGAGGGCAGATACGTCACCTGGTCGTTCTCCGCCGCGCCTATGTAGACGTGGTCCGCGCCCACCCCCAGGTCCGACGCCTTGTCCACGCCGACGCCGGGGCTGCCGACCAGGACCACGTCGTCCGCCGGGATGCCGCCGGACTGCTGGGTCGCCTGGCCGACGGTGAGCGAGCCGTACGAGTGGCCGATGGCCGTGACGTGCGGTGAGCCGGACTCGTGGGTGGCCCGGATGCCGCTCAGGAACTTGTCGTACGCCGGCGCCCCCGCCTTCGCGTCGTCCTCGCTCATCACGTCCGTCGCCGACCACTTGAAGCCGTCGAGCTGCGGGCAGTCGTAGCCGAGCCAGACCACCGAGGCGGTGGTGGTGTCGGGGTACATCTTGTTCGCCATGGTCGCCACGTTCCGGGCCCGGTCCACGTCCGAGGACGCGAAGTGGCCGCTGAGCTTGGTGTTGAGGCCGGGCACGTACGCGGAGACGTTCTTCGACGTGTCCGGGTTGCCGAAGGAGACTATGGCCCGGCCCTTGCCCTCCGAGCCGATGCCCAGCAGGTACGGGCGCGGCTCGCCCTCCGCCGCCAGCTGCTTCTGGATGCCCTTGAGGCCCTCGATCTTGTCCTTGAGGGCCTTCGCCTTGTCGCCGTCGGCTCCCTCGTACTCCGACTGGAGGCTGTCGAGCAGCATCGGCAGATACGTCCGGTTGGCGCGGTCGCGGTCGGTGGCCGGTATGCCGTCGCGGTTGCCGATCTGCTGCGGGTAGTCCTGGATCAGCTCGGCCTGGAGGCTCGGGGAGAGCTGGGACCACCAGGCCTGTACAGCCGCGGGCGAGCCGTTCTTGTCGGGCATGCCGAGCTCGTGCAGCAGCTCGCCGTTGAGCGCGCCCGCCGTCGACATCTCCGCGAAGTTGGTGCTCCAGTCGCCCCTGCCGCAGCGGTTGGCCGCTTCGGTGAAGAGCCTGATCGCCTTCGCGTACTCCTTGTCGGCCTTCTCCGCCGCCGCCAGCGCGTCGCCGATCCGGTCGGCGTACCCCTGGGCGCGGGTGGTCTGGTCGCGCTGCATCATCGCCACGTCACCGGGCTTCATCCCGCTGGTGTCGACGCTCGGCGCGGTGACCTTGCCGTCGTCCGCGACGTGGTACCCGGCGCCGGTCGCGTCCTCGATGGCGTGCGCCAGCTTGCCCTGCTGGGCGGCGAACACCTCGCCGCAGGCCCGCAACACCGTTCCCACGGCGTCGAGTTCCTGCTTGGCCACGAGGAGGTCGCGCTGCATCCGGGCGAGCCGGTCGGCCGCGGACTCGGCGGTGATCCCGCCCCAGTTGCCCTGCTGGATCGGCCGGTGCAGGTACTTGCCGCAGTCGGTGGTGTGCGTGGTGAACGTCTCCGCCAGCTTGTCCCAGGCGTCGCCCGCGTCGGTGAGCAGGAGCGGCTTGGCATCGCGCAGTTGCGAGACCCGCATCGGTCAGTGTCCTCCGTCGGACGCCGGGGGAAGGGTCACTCCCGGGGCTTGAGGGGTGTAGGGGGTGTGGGGGGTGTTCGGTGCGTACGGGGCGTACGGGGGGTGCACTCCCGGGGCCGAGACGCCCGGTGCGTACGGGGTGTAGGGGCCGAAGCCGAGGAACGACTGCTTGCGCGCGTGGTCCTCGCGGACGAAGCTCGTACTGGACGAGGCGACCGCGTCCGCCGCCCCCTCCACCATGCCCGCCAGCGAGCGCAGCGTCTTCGCCCACGCCTCCAGGCACTCGTCGATGGCCTTGGCGGTCTCGAAACCGGCCAGGCCCGCCACCGCCGTGTCGGTCGGCTTGTACAGGGTCTTGATCTCGTCGGGGATGTCCTTGGCCACCTTGCGGGCCGAGTCGCCGGCCTTCTGGACCTCGCCCGGCGTGATCCAGAAGCCCCGTGTGGGACCACCGATCGGTGTGGACATGCCGTTTGCCCCTCCCCTTGCTGATCTTCTTTCCGGCAGGGTACTGGGCGGATTCAGGCCAGCAATGAGTACGGGTACTCAGTCCGGCCCGGCCGTGCCCGGCCGGGCGCCCGGCGGCGCGGCCCCGATGTCCTCCGCCCACAGCCCCGGCTCCGCCGCGATGAACTCCCCCAGCAGCGCACGGCATTCGGCGTCGTCGAGCACCACGACCTCCACTCCGTGCCCGGCCAGCCACTCCTGTCCGCCGTCGAAGGTGCGCACCTCGCCGATCACCACACGGGAGATGCCGAACTGGCGGATCAGGCCACTGCAGTACCAGCAGGGGGCGAGGGTGGTCACCATCGTCGTACCGGCGTACGTGGTCCGCCGCCCGGCCGCCCGGAAGGCGGCGGTCTCGGCGTGCGTGGACGGGTCGTCGTCCTGGACGCGGCGGTTGCGGCCACGCCCGAGGAGGGTGCCGGCCGCGTCGAAGAGCGCCGCGCCGATGGGGATCCCGCCCTCGGCCCGTGAGGCGCGGGCCTCTTCCAGGGCGGCGGGGAGCAGGGTGCGTGCCGCTTGCGGGTCCATCGGGACAAGGTCCATGGGGACAGTGTGGGACACACCGTCGGCCCCGGCCCGGCGCCACGACCGGTGGCGGGGGCCGGGGCCGTGGGGCGCCCGGGGGCTCAGGTGTTGGGGCGCTTCCCGTGGTTCGCGCCCTTCTTCTTCCGTGCGCGCCGCTTGTTGCCTCGCTTGGACATGGACCGCATCTCCCTTACCGGTACGAAAATGGGCATATTGTCGAGGTCAGTCTATGAGCGGCCCTTTCCGCCCGCATGGCGGCCGTCCGGCGGCGCGCGTCGCCCGCCGGAGCCGGAGGCCGTCCACCCCCTGCTCCCCCGTCCGCGTCACCTCTCCATGAGCTCCCGCAGCGCGATGTTCAACTTCAGGACGTTGACCCTCGGCTCGCCGATGAAGCCCAGGACGCGGCCGGCGGTGTGGTCGGCGACCAGCCGCTCCACCCGCGCCACCGGCAGGCCGTCGCGCTGCGCCACCCGGTGGGCCTGGAGCCGCGCGTACGCCGGGGAGATGTCGGGGTCCAGGCCCGAGCCGGAGGACGTGACGGCGTCGGCGGGGACGTCCGCCGGGTCGACCCTGTACGTGGGCGTGGAGTTGTCCCGGACCACCGCCGCCCTGGCGGCCTTGACCTGCTGGACCAGCTTCTCGTTGTCGGCCGCGAGGTTGGTCGCGCCGGACACCAGCAGTCGGTAGCGGGTGTTGCGGGTGTTGGTGCCCAGGCCGGCGGAGGGGCGCGGCTGGAACCAGCGCAGGTCCGGGCGGGCCGCCTCCCCGGGGCCGGACGGGTCCTTCCCGGGGAGGTCGTACCGCTGGCCGATCAGCTCCGAACCGACCACCCTGCCGCGCGACTCGACCTCCGACCCGTTCGCCTTTTCGGGGAAGGCCAGTTGGGCGACGCCGGTCACCGCGAGCGGGTAGACCACTCCGCAGACCAGGGTCAGTACGAGCAGGGCCCGTAGGGCGGCGCCGGTCAGCCGGGCCGTGGTGGTTGCCGAGTTCTTCATGACGATCAGCCGATTCCGGGGATGGGGGAGACGATGAGGTCGATGAGCTTGATGCCGGCGAAGGGCGCGACCAGGCCGCCCAGGCCGTAGATCCCGAGGTTGCGGCGGAGCAGCCGGTCGGCCCCGGCCGGCCGGTACCGCACGCCCCTCAGGGCCAGCGGTACGAGCGCGACGATGACCAGGGCGTTGAAGATCACCGCGGAGAGGATCGCGGACTCGGGGCTGTGCAGGCCCATGATGTTGAGCCTGTCCAGGCCCGGGTGGACGGTGGCGAACATCGCCGGGATGATCGCGAAGTACTTCGCCACGTCGTTGGCGATGGAGAACGTGGTGAGCGCGCCCCGGGTGATCAGAAGCTGTTTGCCGATCCCGACGATCTCGATCAGCTTGGTCGGGTCGGAGTCGAGGTCGACCATGTTGCCGGCCTCCTTGGCGGCCGACGTGCCGGTGTTCATCGCCACGCCCACGTCCGCCTGGGCGAGCGCGGGGGCGTCGTTGGTGCCGTCGCCCGTCATCGCGACCAGCTTGCCGCCCTCCTGTTCCTTCCTGATGAGGGCGAGCTTGTCCTCGGGGGTGGCCTCGGCGAGGAAGTCGTCCACGCCCGCCTCCTCGGCGATGGCCCGTGCGGTCAGCGGGTTGTCACCCGTGATCATGACCGTCCTGATGCCCATCCGGCGCAGCTCCTCGAACCGCTCCCGCATGCCCTCCTTGACCACGTCCTTGAGGTGGACGACACCCAGGACCCGGGCGCCGTCCGCGTCCTCCACGGCCACCAGCAGCGGTGTGCCGCCGTCCCGGGAGATCGTGTCGGCGAGCCGCCGGGCGTCCCCCGCCACCCGGCCGCCGCGCTCCTCCACCCACGCCAGGACCGCGCCGGCCGCGCCCTTGCGGACCCTGCGCCCGTCCACGTCCACGCCCGACATCCGGGTCCGGGCCGTGAAGGCGATCCACTCCGCGCCCGCCAGGTCCTCGCGGCGGCGCTCGCCCGGCCCGTACCGCTCCTCGGCCAGGAGCACGACGGAGCGGCCCTCGGGGGTCTCGTCGGCGAGCGAGGAGAGCCGGGCGGCGTCCGCGAGCTCCGCCTCGCTCGCGCCGGGTACGGGGACGAACGCGGCGGCCCGGCGGTCGCCCAGGGTGATGGTGCCGGTCTTGTCCAGGAGCAGCGTCGACACATCGCCCGCCGCCTCCACGGCCCGGCCCGACAGGGCCAGGACGTTGCGCTGGACCAGGCGGTCCATGCCCGCGATGCCGATGGCCGAGAGCAGCGCGCCGATCGTCGTCGGGATGAGGCAGACCAGCAGGGCCGCCAGCACGACCGTCGACTGCTCGGCGCCCGCGTACGTCGCGAACGGCTGGAGGGTGACCACCGCCAGCAGGAACACCACGGTCAGCGAGGCGAGCAGGATGTTCAGGGCGATCTCGTTGGGCGTCCTGCGGCGGGCCGCGCCCTCGACCAGGCCGATCATCCGGTCGATGAAGGTCTCGCCCGGCCGGGTCGTGATCTTGATGACGACCCGGTCGGAGAGGACCTTCGTACCGCCGGTGACGGCCGAGCGGTCGCCGCCGGACTCGCGGATCACCGGCGCGGACTCCCCGGTGATCGCGGACTCGTCCACCGAGGCGACGCCCTCGACCACGTCGCCGTCGCCCGGGACGACATCGCCCGCCTCGCAGACGACCAGGTCGCCGACGCGCAGCTCCGTGCCGGGCACCCGCTCCTCCGCGGCGCCGTTCAGACGGCGGGCGACGGTGTCCGACTTGGCCCTGCGCAGCGTGTCGGCCTGCGCCTTGCCCCGGCCCTCGGCGACCGCCTCCGCCAGGTTGGCGAAGACCACGGTCAGCCAGAGCCAGCCGGTGATGGCCCAGCCGAACCCGTCACCGGGGTCCTTGAGCGCGAGGACCGTCGTCAGTACGGATCCGACCTCGACGACGAACATCACCGGGGACGCGACCATCACCCGGGGGTCGAGCTTCCTGACCGCCTCGGGGAAGGCGGCGATGAGCTGCCGGGGGTCGAACAGACCGCCCCCGGCCCCGGCCCGGACCGGGTGGTGCCCGGTGGGGTGGTCGTCGTGCGGGGCGCGGGCGGGGCTCGCGGGGGCGGTGGTGGGGGCGGTGGGCATGGAGCCGGGCTCCTCGGACTTCAGACGCGTGGTCATGCCGCCAGCCCCTCGGCCAGCGGCCCCAGCGCGAGGGCGGGGAAGTAGGTCAGACCGGTGACGATCAGGATCGTGCCGACCAGCAGACCGGTGAACAGGGGCTTGTTGGTGCGCAGGGTGCCCGCTGTCGCGGGGACGGGCCGCTGCTCGGCGAGCGAGCCGGCGAGCGCCAGGACGAACACCATCGGAAGGAACCGGCCGAGCAGCATCACCAGACCGAGGGAGGTGTTGAACCAGGGGGTGTCGGCGCCCAGGCCCGCGAACGCCGAGCCGTTGTTGTTGGCGGCGGAGGCGTACGCGTAGAGCACCTCGGAGAAGCCGTGCGCGCCCGGGTTGGACATCGAGCCGCGGGCCGAGGGCAGGACCATCGCGACCGCCGTGGACACCAGGACCAGCGCCGGGGTGATCAGGAGGTAGCAGGCCGCGTACTTGATCTCGCGGGTGCCGATCTTCTTGCCCAGGTACTCCGGGGTGCGCCCCACCATCAGGCCCGCCAGGAACACCGCGATGACCGCCATGACCAGCATGCCGTAGAGACCGGAGCCGGTGCCGCCGGGCGCGATCTCGCCGAGTTGCATGCCCAGCAGGGTGATACCGCCGCCGAAGCCGGTGAGCGAGGAGTGGAAGCCGTCCACGGCGCCGGTGGAGGTGAGGGTGGTGGCGACCGCGAAGACGGAGGTGCCGCCGACGCCGAAGCGGGTCTCCTTGCCCTCCATCGCCCCGCGCGCCAGGTCGAACGCCGGTCCGTGGTGGGCGGATTCGGTCCACAGCATCAGGGCGGTGAAGGCCACCCAGACGGTGACCATGGTCGCCAGGATCGCGTAACCCTGCCGGACGCTTCCGGCCATCCGGCCGAAGGTCCGGGTGAGCGCGAACGGGATCAGCAGGATCAGATAGACCTCGAACAGGTTGGAGAGACCATCGGGGTTCTCGAAGGGGTGGGCGGAGTTGGCGTTGAAGTAGCCGCCGCCGTTCGTGCCCAGCTCCTTGATCGCCTCCTGGGAGGCGACCGCGCCGCCGTTCCACTGCTGCGGGCCGCCCGTGAACTGGCCGACCTCGTGTATTCCGGCGAAGTTCTGCAGGGCGCCGCAGGCGACGAGGACGAGTGCGCCTGCCACCGAGACCGGCAGCAGTACGCGTACGGTGCCGCGCACCAGATCGGCCCAGAAGTTGCCGAGTTCGCCGGTGCGCGAGGCGGCGAAGCCGCGGACGAGGGCGACCGCCACCGCGATGCCCACCGAGGCGGAGACGAAGTTCTGCACCGCGAGGCCGCCGGTCTGCACCACATGGCCCATGGACTGCTCGCCCGCGTACGACTGCCAGTTGGTGTTCGTCACGAACGAGGCCGCCGTGTCGAAGGCCTGGTCGGCCGGGATCGACACGAAGCCGAGCGAGCCCGGCAGGTGCCCCTGGAGGCGCTGGAGCAGATAGAGGAAGAGGACGCTCACGGCGGAGAAGGCGAGCACACCGCGCAGATACGCCGACCGGCGCATCCGGACGGACGGGTCCGCGCCGATGGCCCGGTAGATCCACTTCTCGACCCGCAGATGCCGGTCGCCGGAGTAGACGCGGGCCATGTGGTCGCCCAGCGGCCGGTAGGAGAGCGCCAGGGCCGCGGCGAGCGCGGCGAACTGGAGCACACCGGAAAGGACAGGAGACATCGTGGAACTCAGAACCTCTCCGGGTACACAAGGGCGAGGACGAGGTATCCCAGCAGGGCGACGGCCACGACCAGGCCGACGACGTTCTCGGCGGTCACAGCTTGGCCACCCCCTTGGCTATGAGCGCCACCAGGGCGAATACCGCGATCGTGGTGGCGACGAAGGCCAGATCGGCCATCGTGAACTCCAGGACTCATAAGGCTCGTGAACGAGCGGGACCGGTACGGACCCCTTGAGCAAACCCGCCCGCGGCGCCCGCGCCGGTTTCGTTGACGGGCCCCATACGGCCACCGGCGTCTCCTTGACGCCTTTCATACGCCGCCGCCTTTCCCGCACGGTGGGGCGCTTCGTCACACTTCGGGGCCCGGCTTCGTCAATTCCATGACAGTCGGAGCCCAGGCCACCCAGTGAGTGGCAGCCAGGAGAACAGTCATGGAAGCACGGATGCCGAGCCCGGCGACGCTCGTCCCGGGGGCGATGGAGGCCGTACGGCAGCTCCAGAAGGCGACCCACGGCGCCGGGGTGCCCGCCACCACGATGCACCTGGTCCATCTGCGCGCCAGCCAGATCAACGGGTGCAGCGCCTGCGTGGACTCCGGCACCCGGTACGCGATGAAGGGCGGCGAGAGCGCGGAGCGCCTGTTCGCCGTGGCCGCCTGGCGGGAGACGCCGTACTTCACGGACGCCGAGCGGGCCGCGCTGGCCCTCACCGAGGCCGTGACCCGGCTGAACGACCGCGAGGAGCCGGTCCCCGACGCGGTGTGGGCCGAGGCCGCCCGCCACTACGAGGAGAAGCCGCTCGCGGCGCTGGTGCTGTGGATAGGCGTCAGCAACTTCTACAACCGCCTCAACGCGGCCACCCGCCAGCAGGGCGGCCAGACCTGGTGAGCGCCAACTGACGTACCCGTAAAGGAATCTGACGCTCCGTTCGCTCTGTTCGACCTTGGCACCCATGACCGCGTGGGGCATGCTCGCCGAGATCGACTCGTACGACATCCACGCGCGACGCCGAGGTGGCACCCATGGCAACCGAGACAACCACCTGCTGCATAGTCGGAGGCGGCCCGGCCGGCGCGATGCTGGGGCTGCTGCTCGCCCGGGCCGGCATCGAGGTCACCGTCCTGGAGAAGCACCGGGACTTCCTGCGGGACTTCCGCGGCGACACGATCCACCCCTCCACCCTGGACGTGCTCGCCGAGCTGGGCCTCGCCGAGCGCTTCCTGGAGCTGCCGCACCGCACCACGCCGGGGATCAACATGGTCACCGACACCCGTGATGTGCTCGTCGCCGACCAGCGGCTGCTGTCCGGCACGTATCCCTACATCGCGTTCGTCCCCCAGTGGGACTTCCTCAACCTGCTCGCCGCCGAGGCCGCCAAGTACCCCCACTTCCGTCTGCGCATGGGAGCGGAGGTGCACGGTCTGATCCGCGAGGGCGACCGGGCCCGGGGCGTGCGCTTCCGGGACGCCGAGGGCGAGCACGAGCTGCGCGCGGTCCTGACCGTGGCCGCCGACGGCCGCGACTCGGTGCTGCGCCGCCCCGCCGGGCTCGTCCCGCAGGGCTTCGGGGCGCCCATGGACGACCTGTGGTTCCGCATCCCCCGCGAGGAGAGCGACCCGCCGGACACCTTCATCCGCATGGGACAGCAGGGCCTGCTCATCGGCATCTGCCGGGACACCTACTGGCAGTTCGCGTACGTCATCCCCAAGGGCCGGTACGCCGAACTCCAGGCCGAGGGCATCGAGTCGCTGCGGGCGAGCGTGCGGGCGCTGCTGCCGTGGATGGGCGACCGGCCGGACAAGATCGAGTTCTCCGACGCGCGGATGCTGGAGGTCCGGGTCGAGCGGCTGCGGCGCTGGTACCGGCCGGGGCTGCTGTTCATCGGGGACGCGGCGCACGCGATGTCCCCGGTCGGCGGGTTCGGCATCAACGTGGCCGTGCAGGACGCGGTGGCCACCGCCAATCTGCTGGCCGAGCCGCTGCGGCGGGGCGCGGTGAGCACCGCGGACCTGGCGGCGGTGCAGCGCAGGCGGCTGCCCGCCGCGGTCGCCATCCAGCGTATGCAGATCCTGCTCCAGAACCAGCTGATCGCGCCGACGCTGCACGGCACCCGCGAGTCCACGCCGCCGCGGTTCCTGGCGGTCGCCGAGCATGTGCGGCCGATGCGGCGGCTGATCGCGCGGATGATCGGGTACGGGCCGCGGCCCGAGCACGTCCGGATTCCCGAGCGGGTCTGAGAGGCCTGCCGCCCGACGGGCGGGTGCCGGCGCGGTGAGCGCCGGTGCCCGCCCGTCGGCATTTCCGGAATTTCCCGCGCCCGGACTCGCGTACTCCCGAGCTCCCGAACTCCCGCAATTTCGTTGACGGGACAACAAGTGAAAGCCAACGGCATTGTCCGCAAGTGTCCAACTGCGGAAATCCCGCGCTCGCACAGAGCCGTGCCAGAGCTGTTCACCAGGGACCTGAGTGCCACTGGAGCCGCGCCCGACGGGCAAGTTGAGCGCTGCTTGACCCGCACCCGCAGCCCCGTGCTAAACCCATATCCACTTGAGAGAAATCAAGCCAGAGAGGGATTCATGACGACCATCATCTACCCCGAGGACCGCCCTGCCGGCCGCCGCGGGTTTGAAATCGTCCTGCCGAGCGGCGCCACGGATGGCGCCGCCGCCCTCGTGGAAGGCGAGATAGCCGCGGCCACTCCCGGACCGCCGCTGCACACACATGCCGAGTCCGACGAGACGTACTTCGTCCTGGAGGGCTCCCTGATCATGTACATCGACGGCGAGGTGACCACGCTCGGCCCCGGCGGCATGGCCCACATCTCCAAGGGCACCGAGCACACCTGGTCGACCACGGTCGAGGGCGGCTGCCACTTCCTGACACTGCATCTGCCGGGCGGGTACGAGCTCTACCACCCGACCGCGCTCGCGGCCGAGCACGAGAAGGGCGGCCCGCTGATCCAGTCCGACCTCTTCGAGCTGGCCGCGAAGTTCGACTGGCGGATGGCGGGCGGCGAGCCGATGCGTCTGACCCCCGAGGGCGTTCTCGTCCCGGCGGGCGAGGCGGACGCGGAGGCCCGACGCCTGCTCGCCGAGCACGGCGCCGGGCAGCCGGTCGCTTGAGCGGCAGCGGCTCGCCGACTATGTGAGTGCCTTTTCCGCAGCGGCGGTGTCGGCCTGTCATGAACCCGACATTGGGGGCGGGGGGGCGCTTTCGGTGCGCCCCCCCGCCTGTCCGCCGCATCAGGGGTGTGACCTGCGAGAAGTCACACCCCTCGCCCCTATGTCGTCAACTCGGTGACACACGTTTTCCTGCCGCCGCGGCAAGGAGATCCCCATATGGCACTCGTTTCATCACGCTCCATCCGTCACGACCGGGCTGGGACGGCTTCGGTCACCACGATCGGCCAGAGGTAGAAACGCCATGACTCACGACACCCACGCCGGAGCCGACCTGCCCGGCGGAAGCCGCGCGGGAGAGACGTCCGGCGAAGCGCCGGCGCTCGACCCCCGCCGCTGGCTCGCCCTGATCATCGTGCTGGTGGCCGGGTTCATGGACATGCTCGACGTGACGATCGTCAACGTCGTCATCCCGAGCATCCAGAAGGACCTGCACGCCGACTACACCCAGATCGAATGGGTCGTGGCCGGCTATGTCCTGGGCTTCGCCGCCCTGCTGATCACCGGCGGCCGGCTCGGCGACATCTACGGCCGCAAGAAGATGTTCCTGATCGGCGTGGCGGGCTTCACCGTCGCCTCGGCCCTCTGCGGTGTGGCCGGCGGTCCCGGCATGCTCATCGCCGCGCGCTTCCTCCAGGGCGCCATGGCCGGACTGATGGTTCCTCAGATCCTGGCGATCATCCATGTCACGTTCCCGTCCGAGGAGCGCGGCAAGGTGCTCGGCATCTGGGGCGGTGCGCTCGGCTCCGCCTCGGTGGCCGGTCTGATCGTCGGCGGTGTGCTGGTCGACGCGAACATCGCGGACCTGGAGTGGCGTCCGATCTTCCTGGTCAACATCCCGGTGGGCGTCGGCGCCTTCATCGCCGCCTGGTTCTTCGTCCGCGACTCCAAGTCGCCCGCCGCGCCCAAGCTCGACCCGGTCGGCGTGGTCATCGCCGTGACCGGCATCCTGATGCTGGTCTATCCGCTCGCCGAGGGCCGTACGCTCGGCTGGCCGCTGTGGACGTACCTCCTGATGGCGGGCTCGGTCGTGGTCTTCGGCATCCTGGTCGTCTTCGAGCGCCACCGCACCCGGACCGTCGGCTCGCCGCTGGTGGTGCTCAGCCTCTTCAAGGAGCGGGCGTTCACCGCGGGCATGCTGGTGTGGACGCTGTTCTGGATCGCGCTCGGCGGCTTCTTCCTGGTGTGGACGCTGTACATGCAGCTGGGGCTCGGCTGGTCGCCCATGCGCGCCGGTCTGACCGGCGCGGCCTTCGCGGTCGGCGCGGCGGCGGGCTCCGGTCTCGCGGTCGAGGTGTTCACCCCGCGCATCGGGCGCCTCACGCTGATCGGCGGCGCGCTCCTGAACGCGCTGGGCTTCGCCGCGTACATTTTCGTCGCCCACCACTACGGCCCGGGCATCCCGTCCTGGCAGATGATCGCGCCGCTGGTCGTCACCGGCTTCGGCTTCGGTCTGGTGGTGGCCCCGATGATCGACGCGATCCTCACCAAGGTGCCCGCCAAGGACGCGGGCTCCGCCTCCGGTCTCCTCGGCACCACCCAGCAGGTCGGTATGGCGCTCGGTGTCGCGCTGGTCGGGGTGCTCTTCTTCGGCCACCTCTCCAGCGACTCCGACCACGGCGTCGACAAGGTCACCCCGGCCCTGCGCCAGGAGCTGGTGGCCGCGGGCGTCCCGGCGGACGGCGTCGACGGCATCGTCAAGGGCTTCCGGGCGTGTGTGCACGACCGGTCGGCCGAGTCGGACCCGACCAAGGTCCCGGCCAGCTGCAAGCCGTCCTCGGTGCCCGGCGCCGACAAGGTCCAGCCGATCCTGACCCGGCAGGGTCAGGAGGCCGTCAGCCACAACTTCGTCAAGAGCTTCGACCTCAGCCTCTGGTACGGGGTCGGCATCCTGGTGCTGGTGGCGCTCGGCATGTTCGCGCTGCCCCGCGAGGTGCACGCGCGCGACCTCGACGCGGAGCTGGAGGCGCTGGGCGAGCCCGTCGCCCGGGGAGTGTGACGCCCCGGCGCTGACGCACGGCCCGGACGCACCCCCGACTCCCCGCAGACGTACGCCGGCCGCTCAGGCCGACGCGCGCTTGCGGGGAGTCGTCTTCTTCGCGGCCGTCTTCTTGGCCGCCGTCGAGGTGGACTTCTTGGCGCCCGCCGAGGAGGACTTGGGGGACGCCGCCGTCTTCTTGGCGGTCTTCGAGGCCGACTTCGTGGCGGTCGACTTGGCGGCGGCCCTGCCGCTGGTCTTCGCGCTGTCCCGGCCCGTGCTCTTCGCGGTCTTCTTCGCCGGGGCCGTCTTGCGGGCGGCCGTCTTGCGCGGCTTCAGCTCGGTGACCTCGGCCCGCTCGCCGGCCGGCTCCCCGGCCTCCTCGCCGCGCGCCTCCTTCGCGGCGCGCACACTGCTCTCCAGCGCGGCCATCAGGTCGATGACCTTGCCGCCGCGCGGGGACTCGGGCGCCTCGGACGGGGGCAGCGCGCCGCCCGCCTTGGAGGCGATCAGGGCCTCCACCGCCTCCCGGTAGTCGTCGTGCAGGGTGTCCACGTCGACCTCGCCGAGGGTGTCCATCAGGGCGTCCGCCAGATCGAGCTCGGCGTCGCGCACCTTGACGTCGCTGTCCGGGGCGACGCCCTCGGGGGTGCGGATCTCGTCCGGCCAGAGCAGCCCGTGCATGGCGATGACGTCGTCCACGACCCGCAGCATCCCCAGCCGCTCACGCCCGCGCAGCGCGAACTTGGCGATGGCCACCTTGCGGCTGCGCTTGAGCGCCTCCCTGAGCAGGGTGTACGGCTTGGCCGCCGGGACCCCGCTGGCGCTCAGGTAGTACGCCGCGTCGATCTGGAGCGGGTCGATGGAGTCGGACGGGACGAACGCGACGATCTCGATGGTCCTGGCGGTGGGCAGCGGCAGCGCGGCCAGGTCGTCGTCGCTGATGGGCACCAGCGACCCATCCGCGTCCTCGTACGCCTTGCCGATCTCCGAGGCGTCCAGCTCCTCGCCGTCCAGCTCGCACACCTTGCGGTAGCGGACCCGTCCGCCGTCCTCCGTGTGGATCTGCCGGAACGAGATCGAATGGCTCTCGGTCGCGTTGTAGAGCTTGATCGGAATGCTGACCAGCCCAAATGAGATCGCACCGTTCCATATGGATCGCACTATTCGTCCCCTTTGCCGGTATTAGTGGGATTCTCATCGTATGACGCCGATCACGTGGGTGGAGGGGCGACGCGTGGCGCTCTCCCGTCTGGAGAAGGTGCTGTACCCGGCGACCGGCACCACCAAGGGCGAGGTGCTGCACTACTACGCCTCCGTCGCGGGCGCGCTCCTGGCCCATCTGCACAACCGGCCGGTGTCGTTCCTGCGCTACCCGGACGGCCCCGACGGCCAGCTCTTCTTCACCAAGAATCCCCCGCCCGGCACGCCCTCCTGGGTGAAGACCGCCGCGGTCCCGCGCTCCGAGGACAGCGGCGCGCGCCAGGTGACCGTCCCGGACCTGTCGACCCTGATGTGGGCGGCGAACCTGGTGGTGGAGTTCCACACCCCGCAGTGGCAGGCGGACGCGCCCGCGCGGGCCGACCGGATGGTCTTCGACCTGGACCCGGGGGCCCCGGCGACGGTGGTGGAGTGCTGCGCGGTGGCGCGCTGGCTGCGCGAGCGGCTGGCGGCGGACGCCCTGCACGCGTACGCCAAGACCTCCGGCTCCAAGGGTCTGCATCTGCTCGTCCCGCTGGAGCCGACCGCGTCCGAACACGTCTCGCGGTACGCCAAGGGGCTGGCCCAGGAGGCGGAGGCGGCCCTTCCCGACCTGGTCACGCACCGGATGGCGAAGGCGCTGCGGCCCGGCAAGGTATTCGTCGACCACAGCCAGAACGCGGCGGCGAAGACGACGGCGGCGCCGTACACGCTCCGGGCGCGGGAGCGGCCGACGGTGTCGGCGCCGGTGTCCTGGGCGGAGGTGGAGTCCTGCCGCGCGCCCCAGGACCTGGTCTTCCTGCTCGGGGACATCGAACCGAGGCTGTCGGCCGACGGGGACCTGCTGGGCCCCCTGATCAACCTCAACCGGGCGGGACGGCTGCCATGAGCGTGCGACCGCCGGTACGGGTGGCGCTGGCGCGGTCGGTACGGGAGCTGCCGCGCGGGCCGGGCTGGTGGTACGAGCCCAAGTTCGACGGCCACCGGATGGTGGTGTTCCGGGAGGCGTCCGGGGTGGTGCTCCAGGCCCGGTCGGGCCGGGTGGTCACGGCCGCGTTCCCCGACCTGGTGGCGGCGGCGCTGGAGGTGCCGGCGGGGTGCGTGCTCGACGGGGAGGTGGTGGTGTGGACGGAGGGGCGCACGGACTTCGCGGCGGTGCAGCGCCGGGCGGCGGCCACGACCGCGCGTGCCGCGCTGCTGGCGGCGCGGCTGCCGGCGTCGTACGCGGCCTTCGACGTCCTCGCCGACCGGGGCGAGGACGTACGCCGCCTGCCGTACGGCGAGCGCCGCGCCCGCCTGCTGTCCCTGCTGGCGCCCCTGGGCCCCCCGCTCCAGCCGGTCCCGGCGACCTCCGACATCGAGACGGCCCTGACCTGGTACGAGGCGCTCCCCGCGAGCGGCATCGAGGGCCTGGTGGCCAAACGCGACGACTCCTCCTACCGGGGCGGGACCCGGGCCTGGCGGAAGGTGCGGCACACCGAGACGTGGGAGGGGGTGGTGGTCGGGTACGTGGGCCCGGCGCGGCGGCCCAGCGCGCTGGTGCTGGTACTGCCCGGGGACGACGCGGTGACGGTGTCGACGCCGCTGTCGTCGGCGCTGCGGGCGGAGGCGGGCCGGGCCGCGCTGCCACCCGGCCCGCCGACGCGGAGCGCGGTCGCTCCCGGGTGGGGGGAGGTGGGGTATACGGAGGTGGCGGTGGGGGGGTTGCTGGCGGAGGTGGAGCGGGGGTCGGCGCGGCTGGGGGTGACGACGGTGCTGCGCCTGCGCGCCGCCCCGACGCCACCGGTTGCCTGAACCGCCCCCGGGGCACCGCTTTTTGGCCGGGGCTTCGTCTGCGGGCGGTGGGTGGCTGCTCGCGCCGTTCCCCGCGCCCCTAAAACCCGTGGCCGTCTGCGGGCGGTGGGTGGCTGCTCGCGCCGTTCCCCGCGCCCCTGAAAAGCCGTGGTCGTCTGCGGGCGGTGGGTGGCTGCTCGCGCCGTTCCCCGCGCCCCTCAAACCCGTGGCCGTCTGCGGACCGTGGCTGGTTGCCCGCGCCCCTGAAATGCCGCTGCGCGGCATCCCCTGGGCGCCCCGGAGGGGCGCGTTCAGGGGCGCGGGGAACTGCGCGACCAGCACACAACCGGCCCGCAGACAAACACCCACCCAAAAAGGGGCGCGGGGGCCGCAGGCCCCGGGAGGCTGCCGGGGCCGGTGATTCACGCCCTCAGCCACGTACGGCGGTCCCGCGCCCTCCAGTACAGCGCCTCCACATCCGCCGGCTTCAGCACACCCCCCGCCCGCGCCAGCCCGGGAACGTCCGTGTCCCGCAGGACGCGCACGCCCCGGGGCGGTGCCGCGAGGTCGACCCGGGACGCGTCGCACAGCACCAGCACCCCCCGCACCCCCGCCACCAGCGCCGGCGACGCCCGCTCCGCGTCCCGCCGGACCCACCGCAGCACCGGCGCGGGGGCGGAGCGCCCGACCCCCACCAGGGGGTCGGCGATCCGCACCCGGTGCCGGCGCGCCGCGACCGTACGGAACGTCATCACCCCGGCCGGGCCGATGGCGAGATGGTCCAGCAGCCCGTCCCCCGGCAGCGGCACCGAGTGCAGCACCCGCCACCCCGCCCCCTCCAGCGCGTCCAGCCCCGCCCCCACCCGCTCCTGCGCCGCGAGCAGCACCCGCCGGGGGTCCTCCCGGAAGCGGCGCGAGGGGCCCCGCCGTTCGAGCTCGCCCAGGAGCGCCTCGCCGGGGCGGTTCGGTGCCAGGTCGTCGTCGGGGTGGAGGGACAGCCGGGCCAGGTCGGCGGAGGTGGGGACCGGCGGCGGACCCACCGTCATCCCGCCCGCCACGAAGGGCGCCAGCGCCGCGAGGACCGCCTCGCGGAACTCCTCCAGGAGGAGGCTGACCCGCCCGCTGTCCCTGTCGTACCAGGCGGCGTTCGTGCCGTCCGGGAGGCTGACGTACAGCCGTGCCCGTCCGTGCCGGTGCACCGGAGTCACCCGCAGTCCCGACATCCCGCATCACCCCCACGACCATGGGAACAGCACCGGCGGCGCACGGCAATATCGCGGCTCGTATAGTGCGAGCGCCACCGCGCGCGACGCGCGCCGCTTCACCTCGGGAGGGGACGTCCAATGCTCATTTGGGGCACCAGGGGATATCTGTACCAGCTCGCCATGATGACGCTCGTCTGCGGGAACTGCGGCAATCCGGCCGCCCACGGCCTGCGGAAGTACGTCACCAAGTTCACGTTCTTCTTCATCCCGCTCTTCCCGGTCTCCACCAAGTACCGCACGCAGTGCACCTTCTGCGGGCTGGAGCAGCAGATCGCCAAGGAGCAGGCCGAGCAGCTCCTCGCGATGGCCGCCGGGCCGCAGCCGGGCCACCAGCCGCAGCAGCAGCCGCAGGGCCAGATGCAGGGCCACGCTCCGGGTGCTCAGGGCGCTCCGGGGCAGAACCCGTACCAGCAGTAGCGGCACTTCCGCCCCGGTCATGGAGAGTTGTGACAAGGACGGGAAGGGTCCGCGACACGGACCTCCTACGGTGGTGGCCATGACCACGTCCACTCCCTCCCGCTCCCGTCCGCGCCGCACGGCCCGGCTCGTGGCCGCCGCCGCGCTCGCCCTCACCGTGGGCGGTGGGCTCGCGGCCTGCGGCTCGGGTTCGTCCAAGGCGGAGGCCAAGGCCCCCGACGTCTCCGTGCGGAACACCGCCACCAGCCGGGCCCGCCAGCAGGTGGGCCCGCTGAAGGCGGCACAGCCGACCCGGGTGGTCATACCGTCCGCAGGTGTCGACGCCGGCCCGGTGCTGCGGCTGGGGCTGGACGAGAAGCAGGAGCTGGAGGTGCCGCCGGTCGACAAGGCGGAGCTGGCGGGCTGGTACACCGGCAGCGTCACCCCCGGCGAGACCGGCGCGTCCGTGATCGTCGCGCACTACGACACCGCCGAGGGTCCCGCGCTCATGCGTGACGTGCGGAAGATGCACGTCGGGGATGTGATCAAGGTCGGCAGGGCGGACCGCTCGACGGCCGTCTTCACGATCCGCGAGACCCAGCAAGTGGACAAAACAGACTTCCCTACGAATAAGGTCTACGGGAAGACCGACCGCCCGGAACTCCGCCTCATCACCTGCGGCGGCCCGATCAAGAACGGCCACCGCTCGGCCAACATCATCTTCTACGCCGACCTGGTGAAGGTGGAGTAGCCCGGAGGCGGAGCCGCTCGCGGCGCCGCCGTCCGCACGACAGGAGCACCTTGACCCGCCACCGCCGCCCCCTGAGCGCAGCGCTCCCGCTGCTCGCCGCCGGCGCCGCGGCCCTGCTGCTCTCCGGCTGCGGCAACGCGGGCAGCCTGGAGGGCGCGGGCGCGACCCCGACGGCGGTCGGTCCGGTCCACCTCTGGCCGGACCTGCCCAAGCCGACGACGACGCCGCAGGACTACGGCGAGGGCCAGACGGAACGGGTGCCCGGTATCCGGGTCCCGGGCGGCGACGTCCGCGCGCTGGACCCGGTCGCGGTCGTCCAGGCGGAGGTGCGCGCCCACCCCGACCAGTACACCGGCGCCGACGGCCTCTACGAAGAAACGGTTCACCAGCTCAACCGGTGCCGCCAGAAGCCGAAGGCCTGCCCGGTGCTGCGCGCGTACTACCGCGATCTGACCGGCGACGGCAGGGACGAGCTGATCCTCGGCATCAAGATGCCCGAACAGCAGCTCGCGGTGCGCTGCTACATGCCCGACCGCGGCGCCCTGACCCGGATCATGTCCACCTCGGACCAGCTGATCGGCGTGGAGCTGGCCGGGCGGGACGTCATCCTGCACTCGGTCTCGGCGGGCATCCCGGGGTACGAGTACCGCACCGCCTGGTCGTGGGACGACCACCAGCGCGCGATGCTGCCCACCCGCGACGAGATCATCCGGGTCGAGCCGCAGCACTCCCTGGGCCCCCGCCCCAAGAGCCCGGGCCCGAGCCCGTCCGCCGACCGCTCCCCGCACGCCACCGCGAGTGTCCGGTGAGGGGCCCCCGGCTGCCGGCCTGGACGGCGACGCTCACCTGGAAGGCCGCGGTCTTCATCACCGTGATGTGCTGCGCGCTCGCGGCGCTGCTCGGTGTGCTCGTCCATGTCTCGGTGACCCGGCAGACCGTCGGCCAGGCCCGCGACAAGGCGCTCGACAAGCTGGAGGAGGTCTCGCGGGCGTACGAGGCGGGCGAGCCGCTGCCGCCGGGTTCCGGTCTGGACCCGCAGGACCTGCCCGCCTCCCTGCGCGCCCTCGCCGTCTCCGGCAGGCGCGGCACGATCGTGGCCGACGACCGGGGCCGGCCCACCATGTGGGCGGCGGGTCCCGCCGACGGCCGGGCGATCGCCGCCTCCATCGACTACAGCCAGAGCGCCCGCACCATCACCGGCCTCGACCAGGCGATCCTCGGCTCATCGATCCTCGCCATCGGCGCGACCCTGCTGGTCGGCGTCTTCGGCGTCACCCGGGTCACCCGCCGCCTCCACCAGACGGCGACGGTGGCCCGCCGGATCGGCGCGGGCGACCTCGACGCCCGGGTCGACGACCCCCGTACGAAGAACCCCTCACGGCCCCAGGACGAGGTGGCCACGGTCGCCGGGGCGCTGGACACCATGGCCGGGACGCTCCAGAACAAGCTGCTGAGCGAGCAGCGGTTCACCGCGGACGTGGCCCACGAGCTGCGCACCCCGCTGACCGGGCTGCACGCCGCGGCCGAACTGCTGCCCGAGGGACGCCCCGCCGAGCTGGTACGGGACCGGGTGCGCGCGATGCGCTCGCTCACCGAGGACCTGCTGGAGATCTCCCGGCTGGAGGCCGGCAGCGAGCGGGTCGAACCGGACCTGGAGCAACTGGGGCCGCTGGTGGAGCGCGTGGTGCGGACCTCGGGGACGGCGACCGAACTCACCGTCGTACGCGACACCTTCGTGGAGACCGACAAGCGCCGTCTGGAACGGGTCCTGGGCAACCTCCTGGGCAACGCCCACAAGCACGGCGCGCCGCCGGTCGAGCTGACGGTGGACGGGCCGGTGGTGACGGTGCGGGACCACGGAACCGGCTATCCCGCCTATCTCCTCGACCACGGCCCGCAGCGCTTCAGGACCGAGGGCGGCAACAAGGGGCACGGGCTCGGCCTGACCATCGCGGTCGGCCAGGCCGCGGTCCTGGGGGCGGAGCTGAGCTTCGGCAACGCCCCGGACGGCGGCGCGCTGGCGCGGCTGACCCTCCCGGAGTACGTGGACCCGGACGGCGGTCCGCAGGACCCCGGGCACCCGGACGGGCAGGCGGGAACGGGTGGCACGGGAGGGGCGCGTACTCCGTCCGGCGGTCACCGCCCCCCTGAGCGCTTTGCGGGCGGCAACGAGCGAACCTAACGTGAGCGGGGCGAGCCAAGGAGCCGCGGAGCGCGGCCCTCCCCTCCCCAGGAGGCACTGTGTCCCCACGTAACCCGCTTGCCCTGTTCGGTCTGAGCCTGGCCGCCGGGGCGGTCGCCGCCCTCGCCGCCGCCGCTCCCGCCGCCGCCGGACCATCCGCCCCCAGCGCCTCCTACAAGGGCCGGGTGACGGCCTCGTCCGGCCTGTACCTGCGGGACAAGCCGACCCGCAGCAGCAGGGTGGTGGGGTTCGCGCCGCACGGCTCGATCGTCCACATCTTCTGCAAGACCCGCGGCAGCAGCGTCAACGGCAACGGCATCTGGTATCTGCTGGAGGACGGCACCTGGGCCTGGGCCTCGGCGTACTACATCGCCAACATCGGCTCGGTGCCCCGCTGGTGCTGAGCCGTCGGCCCCCCGTCCGAGCCGTCACGCCTTCGCGGCCGTGAACTCCTCGGGGGTGGGCGGGCCCCCGCCGACGGGCCCCATGGCCGTATCCCTCCGTGAGGGCCCGTCACCATCCCCACCCTCGGCACACTATGACATAAGGGGACAGAGGGGCCCCGGCTTGCTACGTTGCCCGACATGACCGCACCGACGGCGGCGGACGAACCCCTGCCCGCCCCGCACCTCGCCCGACGCCGGGGCGTCGAACTCTCGCTGCTGGTCTGCGCCGTCCTCACCCCGGTCTACGGATACGCCGGCGTCGGCCTCGCCAGGAACGGCGCCGTCCCGCCCGACGCGGCCCGCTACGGCGCGGGGCTCGGACTGCTGGCCCTCCTCGCCCACCTCGCGGTCCGCCGGCGGGCCCCGTACGCCGACCCGCTGCTGCTGCCCATCGCGGTGCTGCTCAACGGGCTGGGGCTGGTCCTGATCTACCGTCTGGACCTGGAGACCCCGCACAGCCGGGCCGCCTCCTCCCAGCTCGTCTGGTCGACGATCGGCGTCGGGCTCTTCACCCTGGTCGTCCTCCTCCTGCGCGACCACCGCGTCCTGACGCGCTACGCCTACCTCTCGGCCGCCTCGGCGCTGGCGCTGATGGCGGTGCCGATCCCGTTCCCGGCCGTCAACGGCGCCAAGATCTGGGTGCGGCTGGGCGGACTCTCCTTCCAGCCGGGCGAGTTCGCCAAGATCCTCTTCGCGGTCTTCTTCGCGGGGTACCTCGCCGCCAACCGCCACGCCCTCGCGTACACCGGCCGCCGCGTCTGGCGTCTGCAGCTCCCCACCGGCCGGGTGCTCGGCCCGATCGTGGCGATCTGGCTGCTCAGCGTGGGCGTCCTGGTCCTGGAGCGCGATCTCGGCACCTCGCTGCTCTTCTTCGGCCTCTTCGTGATCATGCTGTACGTGGCGACCGGCCGCACCGGCTGGATCGCGGTCGGGCTGCTGCTCGCGGCCGTCGGCGCGGCGGCCGTCGGCTCCCTGGAACCGCACGTCCACAGCCGGGTGGAGGACTGGCTCCACCCCTTCGCCTCCATCGAGGCCGGCCGGGGCCCCGGCCAGCTCGCCCAGTCGCTCTTCGCCTTCGCGGCGGGCGGAATGCTCGGCACGGGCCTGGGCGCCGGGCACTCCGTCCTGATCGGGTTCGCCGCGAAGTCCGACTTCATCCTGGCGACGGCGGGCGAGGAACTGGGCCTGGCCGGGCTGGCCGCCGTGTTCCTGCTGTACGGGCTGCTCGTCGCCCGGGGCTACCGCGCCGCGCTGACCCTCAGCGACCCCTTCGGACGGCTGCTCGCCGTCGGTCTCGCCTCGATCCTCGCCCTCCAGGTGTTCGTGATCGCGGGCGGGGTGACGGGGCTGATCCCGCTCACCGGCATGGCGATGCCGTTCCTGGCCCAGGGCGGCTCCTCGGTCGTCACCAACTGGGTGATCGTGGCGCTCCTCATCCGGATCAGCGACAGCGCGCGCACCCCGCGCCCGGCCGTGGCGGCCGGTGCGCCCGCCCCCGTCCGGACGGGTAGCCGATGATCCGCTACATCCGGCGGGCCGCCGCCTGCTGTCTGGTCCTGCTGGTGGCTCTGCTGGTGAACGCGGCCCGCGTCCAGGTCTTCCAGGCCGACGCGCTCGACGCCAACCCCGCCAACCGCCGTATTGCGCTCGCCCGTTACGGCCAGCCGCGCGGTGACGTCCTGGTGGACGGCGACGCGGTCACCGGCTCCAAGGACACCCGCCAGCCGCTGCGCTACGAGCGCACGTACACCGACGGGCCGCTGTACGCGCCGGTCACCGGCTACTCCTCGCAGGTGTACGGCACCACCCTGGTCGAGGCCGCCGAGGACCCGGTGCTCTCCGGCACCTCCCCGCTGCTCAGGCCCCTGTGGGGCGGCCTCACCCGCAGGCGCCGGGCGGGCCACGCGGTCACCACCATCCGGGCGGCCGTGCAGCGGGCCGCCTTCCAGGGCCTCTCGGGCCGCCGGGGCGCGGTCGCGGCCCTGGATCCGCTCACCGGCCGGATCCTCGCGCTGGTCAGCAGCCCCAGTTACGACCCGGGGCGGCTGTCGGGGACCGGGCGGGCGGTCCGGAGCGCCTGGGACGCGCTGAACGCGGACCCCGACCAGCCGATGCTGAACCGGGCGATCCGGCAGACCTATCCGCCCGGCTCCGCCTTCAAGATCGTGACGGCGGCGGCGGCGCTCGACGCGGGCGCCGTCACCGACGTGGACGCCCCGACCACCACGCCCGACCCCTATGTCCTGCCCGGCACCAGCACCAGGCTGCCCAACGAGGCCGAGGGGTGCGGCAAGGCCTCACTCGCGTACGCCGTACTGGTCTCCTGCAACACGGTGATGGCGCATCTGGGGGTGAAGGTGGGGCTGCCGGGGATGCTGGAGGCGGTGGGGCGGTTCGGCTTCAACGACACCGGGCTGCGGATCCCTTCGGCGGTGGCCAAGTCCAACTTCGACAAGAAGATGGGCCCGGACCAGCTGGCGCTCTCCTCCATCGGCCAGTTCGACACCACGGCGACCCCGCTCCAGATGGCGATGGTCGCCGCGGCGGTGGCCAACGGCGGGGAGCTCAGACGGCCCTATCTGGTGGAGCGGACGACCACCGCGCACGGCACCACGGTCACCTCGAACGGTCCCCGCGGCTACCGCCAGGCGATGAACCCGGCCACCGCGGTGCGGCTCCAGCAGCTGATGGTGGACGTGGTGGAGAAGGGCACCGGCACCAACGCGGCGATCCCCGGCACGAAGGTGGGCGGCAAGACCGGCACCGCGCAGAACGGCGTGGGCAACCGGGGCCACCCGTACGCCTGGTTCATCTCCTGGGCGCAGGGCCGCGAGACGCGCCAGCCCGCGGTGGCGGTGGCGGTGGTCGTCGAGGACGCGGAGGCCAACCGCGCGGACATCAGCGGCGGCGGGGACGCGGCCCCGATCGCGAAGGCCGTGATGGAGGCGGCGCTCGCCGGGTGAGCGCCGCCTGCCGAGGTGTTTTCGGGGTCCCCCCGGTGGCGCGGGTCAGCCCGTGGAGCCCTGGGCGATCGCCTCCTCGACCTCCGCGACCCGCGCCGTCTCCTCCCGGCCGAACCGTTCGGCGTCCAGGCGGTCGGCGATCTCCTCGTCCTCGGCCATCAGCAGGTCGAGGTTGGAGTCGCCCAGGTCCAGCACTCCCATGTCCACGTACGCCTGCTGGAGGCGCTTGCCCCACAGGCCGATGTCCTTCACACAGGGGACGATGCGGCTGAAGAGCAGCTTGCGGAACAGGTGCAGGAACTCGTTCTGCTCCGAGAACTGCTCGGCCTCCGCCCTCGGGATGCCGAAGTTCTCCAGGACCTCCACCCCGCGCAGCCGGTCGCGCATCAGATAGCAGCCCTCGATGACGAACTCCTCGCGCTCGCGCAGCTCGGCCTCGCCGAGCTGCTTGTAGTAGTCGCGCAGGGCCATCCGTCCGAACGCCACGTGGCGGGCCTCGTCCTGCATCACATACGCCAGGATCTGCTTGGGCAGCGGTTTGTCGGTGGTGTCGCGGAGCATGCCGAACGCGGCGAGCGCGAGCCCTTCGATCAGGACCTGCATCCCGAGGTAGGGCATGTCCCAGCGGGAGTCGCGCAGGGTGTCGCCGAGCAGGCCCTGGAGGTTGTCGTTGACCGGGTAGAGCATCCCGATCTTCTCGTGCAGGAACCGGCTGTAGACCTCGGCGTGCCGGGCCTCGTCCATGGTCTGGGTGGCGGAGTAGAACTTGGCGTCCAGGTCCGGCGCCGACTCCACGATCCGCGCGGCGCACACCATCGCGCCCTGTTCGCCGTGGAGGAACTGGCTGAACTGCCAGGAGGCGTAGTGCCGGCGCAGCTCGGCCTTGTCCTTGGCGGTCAGCTTGGACCAGTGGCGGGTGCCGTAGAGGGTCATCGCCTCGTCGGGGGTGCCCAGCGGGTCGTACGGATCGACCTCGATGTCCCAGTCGATGCGTTTGGCGCCGTCCCACTGCTTGTCCTTGCCCTTCTGGTACAGGGCGAGGAGGCGCTCGCGGCCGTCGTCATAGTCCCAGCTGAAGCGGGCCGCGCCCGAGGCGGGGACCTCCCAGAGCGGGTCCTGCGGGCCGTTCACATACAGGTCGTGCGTCGACACGTGCGGCTCCTTCGCGTCGCGGATTTCCCTGACCGACCGTTACACGCGGGCTCATGGGCAGGCTCACACGTTGGTAGACGCCGGGTCAACAAGTCGGGCCCAAGGGATTGACGAGCTTGCTGACAGGCAGTCTCATAAGAGTTGACCGCCGGTAACCCCCTTCGAGGCCGACTCACCGAGGTGCCCCGCCCATGACGACCGTGACGACAAGCGACGCGCTCCGCGACGCGCTCGGACTGCTCCGGGACCGCGAGGAGGTCGCCGAGCGGCTCCTGGCGTCGTCCGCCAAGCACTCCTTCGACCCCGACAAGGAGCTCGACTGGAGCGCGCCCTTCGAGGACGGCAAGTGGTTCTGGCCGCCGGAGCTGCTCTCCCTCTACGACACCCCGATGTGGCGCCGGATGTCCGAGGACCAGCGCATGGAGCTCTCCCGCCACGAGGCCGCCTCGCTCGGCTCGCTCGGCATCTGGTTCGAGATCATCCTGATGCAGCTCCTGGTGCGCCACATCTACGACAAGCCGGTGACCAGCAAGCACGTCCGCTACGCGCTCACCGAGATAGCCGACGAGTGCCGGCACTCGATGATGTTCGCGCGCGTGATCCAGAAGGCCGGCTCGCCCGCCTACCCGGTCCCCCGGCTCTACCACAACCTCGCGCGCGTGCTGAAGACCGTCTCCACCACCCCCGGCTCCTTCGCGGCCACCCTGCTCGGTGAGGAGATCCTCGACTGGATGCAGCGGCTGACCTTCCCGGACGAGCGGGTGCAGAGCCTGATGCGCGGGGTGACCCGGATCCACGTGGTGGAAGAGGCCCGCCATGTCCGGTACGCCCGCGAGGAGTTGCGCCGCCAGATGGTCACCGCGCCCGCCTGGGAGCGGGAGCTGACCCGGGTCAGCTGCGGCGAGGCGGCCCGTGTCTTCTCCACCTGCTTCGTCAACCCCCAGGTGTACGAGAACGTGGGCCTGGACCGCCGTGAGGCCGTCGCCCAGGTGAAGGCGAGCGGGCACCGGCGCGAGGTCATGCAGAACGGCGCCAGGCGGCTCACCGACTTCCTCGACGACATCGGTGTGCTGCGCGGGGTCGGGCGCCGGCTGTGGCAGAGCTCGGGCCTACTGGCCTGAGCCCGGATGCCCTTCACTCCCGGCCAACCGCGCCCGAGCACCGGCTTCGAACCGGGACCCGGGGATTACGCTGCCCGTATGACCTCACCGGCCGCCACCCCCGCGTACCGCAGGCTCAGCGTCGAGGAGCGCCGCACCCAGCTCCTCGACGCCGCGCTGACGCTGTTCGCCCACCGGGCCCCGGAGGACGTCTCGCTCGACGACGTCGCCGAGGCCGCCGGGGTCTCCCGCCCGCTGGTCTACCGCTACTTCCCCGGCGGCAAGCAGCAGCTGTACGAGGCGGCGCTGCGCTCGGCCGCCGACGAGCTCGAACTCTGCTTCGCGCAGGCCCAGAGCGGCCCGCTGACCCAGCGCCTGACCCGCGCGCTCGACCGCTACCTCGCCTTCGTCGACGAGCACGACGCCGGGTTCTCCGCCCTGCTCCAGGGCGGCAGCGTCGCCGAGACCTCCCGGACCACCGCGATAGTCGACGAGGTGCGCCGGGCCGCCGCCGAGCAGATCCTCCTCCACCTGGGGGTGGAGAGCCCGGGTGCACGGCTGCGGATGATGGTGCGCACCTGGATCGCGGCGGTGGAGGCCGCCTCCCTCATCTGGCTCGACGAGGAGAAGCAGCCGCCGCTGCCGGAGCTGCGCGACTGGCTGGTGGACCATCTGGTGGCCCTGCTCACCGCGACCGCCGCCACCGACCCGCAGGCCGCCGCCGTCGTCCGGGCGGCCCTGGCCCTGGAGTCGGGCGACGGCCCGGCCGGACTGCTTGCCCGCCGGGTGATCCCGGTCCTCTCCGAAGCCGCCCACCTGCTCTGACGCGCGCGGCGCGGACCGTGGTGGTGTGACACTTGAGGCGTGCAGAGCGAGAACACCCTCTTCGTCGGCGGCCCCCTGGACGGGCGCGTCCTGCCCGTGCTGCTCGGCCCCACGGGCAAGCCGCCCCAGTGGTACGAGGTCCCGGTCCCGGACGCCGCCGGCGGGCCGCCGGCCGTCCACGCGTACCGGCTCGAACCCGCCGGGCACAGCAAGCGCCTGGGACTGCCGCGCGGCTGGAAGTACACCTATGTGCCCGAGGGGCGCGAGCCGCGCCGCTGGCCCTGGAGCAGGCCCCGGCCCCGGGCCTAGCCCCGGCGCGTGCTCAGCGGTGTCCGTGGGGCGCGATAGGCTCGCTGGTCCACGCCGTGCCGCAGGGGGAGTTGAACCATGGAGGCGCTGACCGCCGAGGAACCGCGCGAGCTCGGTCCGTACCGGATGCGGGCCAGACTGCGCGAGACCGGCACCGCCCGGGTCTACCTCGCCCACGGGGCGGACGGGCGCGGGGTCTGCGTCACCGCCGCCCGCCCCGACCTCGCCGCGCTGCCCGCCTTCCGCAACCGCTTCCGCGCCGAGGCACGGGCCGCCGAGCGGCTCGCCGGACCCTGGGTGCCGCCCGTCCTGGCCACCGGCCCCGAGGAGTGGCTGCCGTGGCTGGCCACCCCGTTCACGGCCGCGCTCACCCTCGCCGAGGCGGTGGCGCTCGCCGGACCGCTGCCCGAACCGGCCGTGCGCACCCTGGGCGCGGCGCTCGCCGCCACCCTGGAGCGGGCGCACGCGGTGACCGGCGAGGCCTTCCAGGGCCTGGGCCCCGACGTCGTGCTGCTCACCGCCGACGGCCCGCTGGTCACCGCCTTCGGCGTGCTCGGCGGCGCCAGCGCGGCGAGCGCCGGTGAGGGCGGCCGGCTCGGTGTCACGGTCGGCTATCTGACGCCGGAACAGGTCGCCGGGGAGCAGCCCGGCCCGGCCGCCGACGTCTTCATGCTGGGCATGCTCCTCGCGTACGCGGCGGGAGGCGCGGGGCCGTTCGACTCCGGGCCCGCCGACGCCGCCGCCCACCGCATCGCGCACGCCGTCCCCGACCTCACCCCGGTCCCGGTCGCGCTGCGCCCGCTGCTCGGGCGCTGTCTGGCCAAGTCGCCGGGGGCGCGCCCGGCCCCGGCCGAGGTGGCCGCCGAGCTGTCCCCCGGCGGCCCGGCCCCGGCGCCCGGCGCCGGCTGGCTGCCCCCGCGCCTGACGGCCGCCATCGCCGAACGGGCCGCGCAGGCCCAGGAGTTGCCCGGCGCCGTGGTGGCGGACCGGGCGCCGCGGACCGCCGCCGCGCCGCCGCTGCCCGCGCCCGGGACGAACGGGCACCCGGCCGCTCCCCCGCTGCCCGCCCGCCCGGCCCCGCAGCCCCTGCCCGTACCGCCGGAGCGGGCCCCGGCCCCGGCCGGCCCCGCCGGGGGCGTCCTGTCCCGGCTCACCGCCGACCGGCGCTCGCTACTGACGGCCGGGCTCGCGGCGGTGGCCGGGCTCGCGGTCGGCGCGGCCGGAGTGCTGGCGTTCGACGGGGACGGCACGGACGCGAAGACCCCCGCCGCCGACGGCAAGCCCGCCGCCCTCCCCCGGCCGGTGCCCGGGACGCCCCCGGCCGCCCGCTGGGGGTACGCGGTGCCCGGTGGCAAGCTCCTGGGCACCCCGCTCGTCCAGGGCGCGGTCCTGGTCGTGCCCGGCGCCGCGCTCACCGGCGTCGACCTGCGCACCGGCCGCCAGTTGTGGCACCGCCCCGAACTGGCCGGTGTCGCCCAGCTCCAGCCCGCGGGCGCGGACCCGGCGGTGGCCTTCGGCGTCGGCCCCGCTGAGTTCACCTGGTTCGCGGTGGCGGACGGCGCGGTCCGCCAGAAGGTGGCGTACGCCCGGCTCGCGCCCGGCATGGGCACCCCCGAGGTGCGTGCGAACGACGGCACGACGGTGTGGTTCACCGCCACGGCCGGCAAGGACAGCGCGCTCTACGCGTACGACATCGCGACCCGCACCGTCCTGTGGCGGCGCCCCCTGGGCCGGGGCGAAACCTTCGAGTGGACGACCTTCGCCGGCGGCCGGCTGATCTCGCGGCGCCCGGCTGCCGGCCCACCCAAGGGCGCCAAGCAGGTGCTCGCGGAGTTCTTCGCGGTCGACCCGAAGACCGGCAAGGACCTGTGGTCGCGGTCGTACGGGGCGGTGCTGCCCACCGACAACGCGGTGCTCTCGCCCGACGGCGTGCTGCTCACCACGGCGGGCGGCGGCCTCCAGGCGTACGACCTGGAGACGGCGAAGCCGCGCTGGCAGCGCGCCAGGGGCACGACGCTCTACGGAACCCCCCTGGTGGCCAAGGGAGTCGTGTACGCGCCCGACAACGGCACGAGGATCGCCGCGGTCGCGGCGGCCGACGGCCGGGAGGTGTGGGTCGGGTCCACCGACCTGGCCCCGGCGGGCGCGGTGGAAACCCACGCGGTGGCGAGCGCGTCCGGCCGTACGGTCCTGGCGCTCGACCCGTTCCAGGTGACCGCGCTGGACGCGGCGAGCGGCGAGCGGCTGTGGAAGTTCCAGGACGCGGGCGCCAAGGAGCAGTTGGCGGACCGGGGAGGCTACCGGGCGGTGGCGGCGGGCGCGGACACGGCGGTGGTGTGGCACGGGACGACGCTGTACGCGCTGCCGGTGCGCTAGGGCACCGCGGGCGAGATCCGGGGCCGCTCGGAACCACCCGTAGCCGTACCGGGCCGGATCGGCAAGCGCCCGCACCGGGGTTCGGCCGTACGGGGGGAGTATTCGCACCATTCACCCGGCTCGGCGCGCACCCCGCCGGATCACCGTGCCACCATCCGACCGGAGGTGAGCACGTGTCAGAAAGATCCCTGCGTACGGTGTGCACGGCGGCGGCCGTCGCCGCGGCGCTCGTGTCGGCGGTCCCCACGGCGCAGGCCGCACCCACTCCGCCCCGGAGTCCGGTGACCGGTCTGCTGACCCAGATGCAGACGCTGTACCGGCAGGCCGAGGAGGCCTCCGAGGCGTACAACGCGGCCGAGGAGCAGCTGAAGCTGCGCGCGGCGGACGAGAAGAAGGTGGCGGCCGGGCTGACCCGGGCGCGGATCGCGCTGGCCCGCAGCCGCGAGGCGGCGGGGCGCCTGGCCCGGGAGCAGTACCAGGGCCGCAGTGAACTCTCCGCGTACCTGCGGCTGTTGCTGGCCCGCGACCCGCAGGGGGCGCTCGACCAGGGCCATCTGATGCGGCGCGCCACGGACGAGCACCGGGTCGCGCTGGCGCGGCTCGCGCGCACGGAGAAGCAGGCGGACGCGCTCGCCCGGGAGGCGCGCAGGGCGCTGGACGAGCAGGCGACGCTGGCCGCACGCAAGCGCCGGGCGCGGGACGAGGTGCGGGCGCGCCTGGCGGACGTGGAGGGCCTGCTGGCGTCGCTGAGCGAGGAGCGGTTGGCCGAGCTCGCCGCGCTGGAGCGGGAGGGCACGGCGAAGGCGCAGCGGGATCTGCTGGCGACGGGGGCGCTGAGCGGGGTACGGGCGCCGTCGCCGGAGGGCGAGGAGGCGGTGCGGTACGCGGTGGGGCAGGTGGGCAAGCCGTATGTGTGGGGGGCGGAGGGGCCGTCCTCGTACGACTGCTCCGGCCTGACCTCGCAGGCGTGGGCGCACGCGGGGCGCGCGATCCCGCGCACCTCGCAGGAGCAGTGGGCTTCGCTGCCGAGGGTGCCGCTGCGGGCGCTCCGGCCCGGGGACCTGGTGGTGTACTACCCCGGGGCGACCCATGTGGCGATGTACGTCGGGGACGGGATGGTGGTGCAGGCGCCGCGGCCCGGGACGCGGGTGACGGTCTCGCCGATCGCGTCGAACCCTCTGCTGGGGGCGGTGCGGCCGGATCCGGGGGCGGGGGCGGGGGATTCGGACGAGGGGGACGCGGCGGATGCGCCGCCGGAGGAGTAGCCCCCGCCGCGCCCCGGACCCCGTCTCGTGTTCGTCCGCGGGCCGGTGGGGGCCGGTCGCGCAGTTCCCCGCGCCCCTGAAAGGCTCGGCCGCGCCCTCGCGCCCGTCCTCGCCGGTACCCCCGCGGGGGCGCGGGGAACTGCGCGGCCGGCCAACCATCCACCCGCAGACGAACTCCCGGGCCCGGGGTTACGCCCCGGAGACCTCCGCCAGGTACGCCCGTGCCTTCTCCTCCTCGAAGAAGTAGTTCTCGAAGTCCGACGGGTCGTCGAAGCCGTTCGCGAAGCGGTCCGCCACCGGCTGGAGTTCGGACGCCGCGCCGATCAGCTGGAGGACGTGCTCCGGCGGCACCCCCAGCATCGCGTTCGTCCACTTCACCACGGGCTGCGCGGTCGTCCAGTACCGCTCGAACGTCTCCCGCATCCACGCCTCGTCGAACGCCTCCTCCCCGTGCTCCACGATGGACGCGAGGTAGGACGCCGCGCACTTGGCCGCCGAGTTGGAGCCCTGGCCGGTGATGGGGTCGTTGGCGACGACCACGTCGGCCACGCCCAGGACGAGGCCGCCGCCGGGCAGCTTGGCGACGGGGTTGCGGACGGTGGGCGCGTACCGGCCCGCCAGCGTGCCACCGGCATCGGTCAGTTCGACCTTCGTCGCCCGCGCGTACTCCCACGGCGTGAAGCGCTCCATCAGCTCCAGCGTCAGCGACAGGTGCTCGCCCGGGTCCGTGACCCCCTGGAAGACGTCGAGCGGACCGCCGGGGATGCCCTCCCAGAAGAGGATGTCGGCCCGGCCGGACGTGGTCAGCGTCGGCATCACGAAGAGCTCGCCCACCCCCGGCACCAGGTTGCAGCGGACCGCGTCGAAGTCGGGGTGCTCCGGGCGCGGGCCGAGCCCGTGCACATAGCTGACCGCGAGCGCCCGCTGCGGCTCGGTGAACGGTGAGCGCGAGGCGTCGCGGCCGAACATGGACACCAGCTCGCCCTTGCCCGCCGACACCAGCACCAGGTCGTAGGTGCGGGCGAAGAAGTCGAGGTCGGAGACGGCCGCGCCATGGATCACCAGCTGGCCGCCGCGCTGCGCGAACGTCTCCATCCAGCCGGCCATCTTCACGCGCTGGTCGACGGACTGCGCGTAGCCGTCGAGGCGGCCGACCCAGTCGATGGGGCGGGAGGCGTCGGGGGCGGCCACCGAGACGCCCAGGCCCTCGATGCGCGGGGCCTGGGACTCCCAGAAGTTCAGGCCGAGGTCCCGCTCGTGCTGGAGCGCCGTGTGGAACATGCACTGCGTCGACATGACCCGCCCGGAGCGGATCTCGTCGGCCGTGCGGTTGGACATCAGGGTGACCTCGTACCCCTTCGACTGGAGTCCGAGGGCCAGCTGGAGCCCGGACTGACCGGCCCCGACTATCAGGATTCTGCGCATGCGAATGTGCTCCGATACGTCAGCAGATACGAAACAGGGAAGGAGGGAAGACAGGAAGGGAGGGGAGAAGCGCGGGTCGGGCTTCCGATGGGTCGCGTCCCGCTACTCCGGCAGCTCTTCCAGCGCGTGCGCCACCAGACTCAGCAGTGACTCGACCACGGTGATCCGGTCGCGCGCGTCCATGATCACGACGGGGATGTGCGGCGGCACCGTCAGCGCCTCCCGGACGTCCTCCGGCTCGAAGGACTCCGTGCCCTCGAAGTGGTTGACCGCCACGATGTACGGCAGGCCGCAGCTCTCGAAGTAGTCGAGCGCGGGGAAGCAGTCGGAGAGCCGGCGGGTGTCCGCGAGCACCACCGCGCCGATGGCCCCGCGCACGATGTCGTCCCACATGAACCAGAAGCGCTGCTGCCCGGGTGTGCCGAACACGTACAGGACGAGGTCGTCGTCGAGCGTGACGCGGCCGAAGTCCATGGCCACGGTCGTGGTGGTCTTCTCCGGGGTCGACGAGAGGTCGTCCGTGTCCTCGCTCGCCCGGGTCATCACCGCCTCCGTCTGGAGCGGTGTGATCTCCGAGACGGACGACACGAACGTCGTCTTGCCCACGCCGAAGCCGCCCGCGACGACCACCTTGGTGGCGATGGGCGCCCGGGTGCGGTCCTGCTGCCAGGGCTGCAGCTCCTCCTCGGCGGACGCGGGCGCCGGTGGTGCGCCGGGCGCCAGGAGTTCAGAGGCGGCGGAGTCCACTCATGACCCTTTCGAGCAGCGCGCGGTCGGGCCGCCCGGGGCCGTGCCCGGTCCCGTACACACGGATTCTTCCCTGGTCGGCCAGGTCGCTCAGCAGCACCCGGACGACCCCCAGCGGCATGCGCAGCAGCGCCGAGATCTCCGCGACCGTACGCATCGCACGGCAGATCTCCACGATCGCCCGCATCTCCGGCATCAGCCGCAGCGGCGACCCGCCCAGCGCCCTGCGCTCCTCGGGGGCCTCGATGGCCGCCACGAAGGTCTCCACGAGCAGGACGTGGCCGAAGCGGGTACGGCCGCCGGTCAGGCTGTACGGGCGGACCCGCGCCGGTTTGGAGCCGGCTCCGCGTATCGGCAGTTTGGGGGCGGACGAGGTCACTGGACGGCCTCCATCGACTGGCGCAGCTCGCTGCGGAGTTCGGGGGTGAGCACATGTCCGGCGCGGCCGACGAAGAGGGCCATGTGGTACGCGACGACGCTCACGTCGCAGTCCGGGGTGGCGTGCACCCCCAGCAGGGAGCCGTCGCTGATCGACATGACGAAGACGCTGCCCTCCTCCATCGCGACCACGGTCTGTTTGACGCCGCCGCCGTCCATGAGCCGCGCGGCCCCGTGGGTGAGGCTGCCGATGCCGGAGACGATGGTGGCGAGGTCGGCGCTGGAGCCGCGCGGGCCCTCGCGGCGGGGCTCGGTGCGGGTCTGCCGCTGGTCCGGGTCGGACGAGAGCAGGAGCAGGCCGTCGGAGGAGACGACCGCCACCGACAGCAGGCCGGGCACCTCCTCGACCAGGTTCCGCAGCAGCCAGTGCAGATTGCGGGCTTCACTGCTCAGTCCGAACGTGCCGGTGCCGGTCGCGGTCAACTGCGTGCCTCCTCGACTGTCTCCCCCGTCTGTGGCCTCTGGGTCTTCTTCTCGTCTTCGCTCGGTGTTTCCCGTACTTCCTGGATCTCGGTCTCGGCGTGCCTGCGGCCCTCCAGGGCCCCCTGCTGGAACCCGCCTAGCCGCCGCCGGAGCGCGTCGGCCATCTCGGTGCCGCCCTTGCGCTGCGCGGGGGCGGCGGGGCCCTGCTTGACCACCTTAGGGGTGCGCTTGGGCAGGCCCTTGTCCGTGACGCGCTGGGCGGGGACGGTGGGGCCGGGCTCCGCCTCCGGTTCCGGTTCCGGTCGGGGTTCCGCCTCCGGTTCCGGTCGCGGTTCCGGTCGGGGTTCCGTCCCCGGCTCCGTCTCTTCGGACTGCGTCGCGGGGAGGCGCATCTCGAACGTCGGCTCGTCCACCCGCCCGTGCTCTTCCGCCTCCGCTTCCGGCTCCGCGTCGGCCGCTTCCGGCTCCCGCGCCCGCACCGGCTCGGGCGCCCGCGTCGGCAGCGGGATCTGCGCCGTGCGCTCCGCCCGCTCGGGCAGCACGTTGGAGTTGGCCTCCGCCAGCGCGCCCGGCAGCGTGAAGCGCGGCGCGTCGCCCTGGGCCGGTACCACGTGCGGCGCCGCCGGGGGCGCCTTCGGCAGGATCGCCTCGGGCAGCACGACGACCGCCGCCAGCCCGCCCTGCTTCTGCTCGCGCAGCTCGATCCGGACGCCGTGGCGCCGGGCGAGCAGCGCGGCGACATGCAGTCCGAGCCCGCCGGACTCGGTGCCGGGCTCCCCCGGCTCGTACGAGGAGGGGTCCGCGAGCCGCATGTTCAGCTCGGTGCGGCGGGCCGGGTTCACGCCTATGCCCTCGTCCTGGACCGAGAGCATGACCTCGCCGCTCTCCAGCTGCCAGCCCGAGAGCTGGACCTGCGCGTCCGGCGGGGAGAAGGAGGTGGCGTTCTCCAGGAGCTCGGCGACCAGATGGCTGAGGTCGTCGGCGGCGAACCCGGCCACCTGGGCGTGCGGGGGCAGGGCCTGGATGACGACCCGCTCGTACCGCTCGATCTCGCTCACGGCGGCCCGCAGGACATCGACGAGCGGGACCGGTCCGGGGTGGTTGTGGTGGTGCTCGGCGCCCGCGAGGACCAGCAGGTTCTCGCCGTGGCGGCGGATGACCGTGGCCATGTGGTCGAGCTTGAAGAGCGTGGCGAGCTGCTCCGGGTCCTGCTCGTGCTCCTCCAGGCCCTCGATGATGCCGAGCTGGCGCTCGACCAGGCCGAGGCTGCGCAGGCCCAGGTTGACGAAGGTGTGCTGCATGGTCCCGCGCGCCCGCTCCAGCCGCGCGGTCAGCTCCCGTACGGACGCCGTCAGTTCGGCGCGTTCGGCGGCGAGGCCGACCTGCTCCGCGCGGGCCTCGTCCAGGTGCGCGCCGAGGGTGTCGGCGCGGTCCGCGTGCTCGCGCAGCCGCTCGTGGAGCGTGTTGAGGGACCGTACGACCTGGGCGAACTCGTCGTTGCGGCCGGTGAAGCGGACCGGCTCCCGCGTCTCGGGGTCGTCGGCGAGGCGGGCCGCGCCGCGCCGGAGCACCGCGAGCGGCCGGGTCAGGCTGCGGGCGGTGGCGGAGGAGATGCCGACGGCGAGCAGCAGCAGCGCGCCGATGAGGGCGACCCGCAGCTCCAGGCCGGTCACGTCGTCGTCGCGCAGCGACTCGAACCGCTTCACCTCGGCGGCGGCGAGCGCCGACTCGGTGCCGCGCATCCGGTCGATGCGGGCGGTGAGCGCGGTGGCGACCTTGTCGGCTCCCAGCTTGCGGTCCGAGGGGCTGAGTTGCGGCTGGTCGGTGAGGCGGGCCAGATAGCGTTCGGCCGCGTCCACGTCCGGGCCGGTGACCGTGGTGGAGAGCTTCTCGCGGGCGGTGGCGGGGGCGGACTGGTCGAAGTCGGCGAGCGCGGACTGCTCACGCACCCGCGCCTGCTGCCCGGCGGCGCTCAACGCGTCCCGGGTGCGCCCCTCTTCGCCGTCGCCCGTGTCCTTCTGGACGTACCGCCCGGTGATCGGGTCGTAGACCGGGGTGGCGGCCTTCTGCGGCACCGAGAGCGCGGCGACCAGCAGGCCCCGGGCGGCGGAGGCCTGTTCGACGGCGCGGCCGAGGTCGGCCGGGGCGCGGCCGGCGCCGGCGGCGCGCGCGGGGGTCCGGGCGGCCAGTTCGTCGGCGAGGCCGAGCAGCTTGGTGATGACGTCGGAGTAGGTGCGGTGCGCCTCCAGGGCGGTGCCCTTGCCGGTCAGCGCGGTGCGGCGGAGCGAGGGCACGGTGGCCAGGTCGCGGCCGAGGGCGGCGGGGGCGGTGGCGCGGATCTCGTCGACGCGGCGGTCGACGCGGGTGGCACGGTCCTTGAGGGCGGCGTCCTCGCGGGGGTCGCGCCCGCCGGCGATGTAGGCGGTGACGTCGTCGCGTTCGTCGGCGAGGGCGTGGGCCAGGGTGACGGCCTGCTGGTCGAGCTCGGCCAGGGTGACCAGGCGCTGGGACTCGTTGAGGTCCGAGGAGGCGGTGAGCAGCGCGGGGGTGCCCGCCCCCAGGACGGTGAGGGAGACCAGGGCGACCGAGGTGACCAGCCGGGTCCGTACGCGCACGGGGCGCCCGGCGACGGGTTCCGTCGTGGCGTGCTCGGTGCCCTTGACGGTCTCGCCGTCCTTGCCCCGAGGCCGCTTGTTCTGCACCGGTGCTCTCAATCTTGACTCGTCCACCATGAAGCCGAGGTGACGACCGGTCATGCGTCTCGTGCGTCGTGTGCGACGCGTTCCCACCTCTGCACGGCTTCCGACCATTCCAGTGGTTTTGGGAAGGAGGCATGCAACATCCACTCCGCCACCCGAACGAGTGAACAACACTCAGGAGTTGGCCTTCAACTCCCGCGGAATGCCCGCCCCCGCTCGTGTGGGAGGCCGGTTGGAACTTCCGCGCGGGCTTTGGCAGGATGCCCGCCCACAGCTTTCCCCCGGGCCTCTCGCCAGGGCCGCGGGGCGCCTACCGGTCAACTGGTCCAGGCCAATTGGCCGTCATGGGGGCGCTGTGAAGGTGTCGTGCAGACTGACTCCATGCGCATCGAGCTCGCCACGGCCCCCGGAGGCCCCGCACGCCCCAACGAGGACTGGGCCGCCACCGCGCTGCCCGCCGCCGGGCGGGGCGGGGTGCTGGTGGTGCTCGACGGGGTGACCCCGCCGCCGGGCAACGGCGACTGTGTGCACGACGTGCCCTGGTTCACCGCCCGGCTCGGCGGCGCCCTGACCGAACTGTCCGGTTCGCGGCGCGACCTGCCGCTGACGCGGATCCTCGCGGAGTCCATCCGGCGCACCGCCGACGCCCATCGGGGTACCTGTGACCTTTCTCACCCGCGCACCCCTCAGGCAACCGTGGTCCTGGCGCGTTGGGACGAGGAGGCGGTGGAGCATCTGGTGCTCTCCGACTCCGCGCTGCTCCTTCAGTCCCCGGACGGTACGGTCCGGGCGGTCCTGGACGACCGGCTCGACCGCCTCCCGGCCGGCCTGCTCGTCTCGGACGAGGTGGCCGACGCCCGCGCCCGCAACAAGGAGGGCGGCTTCTTCACCGCCGCCGCGGACCCCTCGGTGGCCACTCTGGCGGTCACGGGCCGTACCCCGGTCCGGGAGGTGCGCGCGCTGGCCGCGCTAACGGACGGCGCGACGCGGTGGGTGGAGACCTTCCGCGAGGGCGACTGGGCGGACTGTCTGGCGCTGACGGCCAAGACGGGCCCGCAGGGCCTGATCGACCGGGTGCGGGAGCTGGAGCGCGCGGACGCCGACGCCGGCCGTACGTATCTGCGGCGCGGCAAGACGCACGATGACGCCACCGCCGTGTACGTCGAGCTCTGAGGCTCGGGCTGCGGGGCCGGGGCGTGTCGTACGGTTCCCGGCGCTGCTAGGGGCGCGGGGCGCCCGGCTCCTGCATGTCGGCCCTCGCGTTCAGCTGGTGCAGCAGCCTCGCCAGCTCCGCGATCTCCCCGCGGTCCCAGTCGGCCAGCTTGGTGACGTACTGGGCGCGGCGGGCGTCGCGGACCCGGCGGAAGCGGTCCAGGCCCTCCTCGGTGAGGCGCACCAGCGAGGCGCGCCCGTCGGCCGGGTCCGGCTCGCGCGCCACCAGACCCAGGTCCTCCAGGGCGCGCAGCTGGCGGCTCATGGTCGCCTTGCCCACGCCGAAGTACGCGGCGAGTTCGGTGGCCCGCTGCGGGCCGCCCTCCTCCAGGCGCACGAACAGCCCGTAGGCCGCGGCCTCCAGCTCGGGATGGACCGCGCGGGCCATCTCGCCGGAAGATGCCCTGGCACGCCTCAGGAAGACCGCCAGCTCGCGTTCGAGTGCGAGAAACTCCTGGTCCGGACCGTGCACATCAGCTCCCATTCCACGCTGCCTGGACGGGACAGTATTTCCCAGTCCCCTGTGGCCCGGGCCCCCGGCGTCGTGCGCCGGGGGCCCTTTGGCTCAATCACGTGCCGCGCCCGGAGCGCGTTCAGCAGGTGCCGGCCGGCCGCTCCCGGGTGACCAGGTCCGTCCAGCCGCTGGTGCCGTCCAGCCACACGACCTGACGGCCGCCCGCGGCGGACGGGTACAGCTGCTCCCCGCGGTTGCAGGACAGGCGCTCCCTGCGGGTGCCGTCGGCGCTCAGCTGCCACAGCTTGGGCAGCGTCTCGTTGCGGTACTGGGTGTCCGGCAGCGTGCTGTTCACCGTGACGGCGTCGTCCGAGGCCGTCAGGTCGAACGGGAACAGCGCGCCGGGTCCGGCCTCGGCCTGGAGATCCACCGCGTTGGTGCCGTCGAGGTCCGCGCGGCGCACCGCCAGCTGTCCCTGGTCGGCCAGGTTCTCGTCGACCAGCCAGAACACGTTCTTGCCGGTGATGCCGGTCTGGCCGATCGCCTGCGGCTCACCGAGCTGCCGCACGAGCCCGGTGGTGCCGGTGGCGAGGTCGTACGTCTCCACGCCGAGCTTGTAGTCGTCGCCGCTCGTGTAGAGCTTGGCGTAGGCGATCCTGCCGTCGCGCAGCGAGGGCAGCGCGCTGCCGAGCTCGGGCTTGCCGCCGTCCACCAGGGTGGGTTCGCGGTCGCCGGGCCGCAGGAAGCCGACGTGCCGTCCGCCGAAGGTGTCGAACTCCTCGAAGACCACCGTGCCGTGGTCGACACGAATGTTCTGGACGGTGGTGGACGAGGTGTGGAGCGTCTTGACGGGGCCGCCGGCGAGCGGCCGGGAGAGGATGTCGACGCTCGTGGTGCCGAACGCCGCCCAGACCACCGTCCTGCCGTCGGTGGCCGGATACACGTGGTAGCGCCCGTCGTTGGGGCTGATCAGCTTGGGCGCGCCCCGGCCGTCGACGCGTCCGGCGTAGACCGAGTAGGCCTCGGTGCCGTCGTCGTTGGACCGGGAGGTGGCCCACCAGCCGCCGCCCGCGGCCGTGCCCGTGCCGGTGGTGTTGAGCTTGCCGAAGAGGCGGTCGGAGTCGACGCCGAGGGCGTTCTCCCAGCCGGGCACGATGCCGTGGGCGCTGAACGACCGCTTGACCACGTTCTGCTGCCTGGCGGACAGCCCCATGTCCTTGGCCGCCGCGACCACCGCGTTGCGGGCCTCGGTGTAGCCGTCCAGCGGGGTCATGTACGTGGAGAGCGCCTTGTAGACGAGCCGGTCCGCGAGGAAGGGATCCTTCGGGTCGAGGTCCTGGCGGATGTCCCACAGGGCGCCGGAGAAGATCGTCGAGTTGAGGTGGACGCCGCCGTTGTCGGTGGAGAAGGTGACGCCGAGGTAGTCCTTGGCCGTGGTGCGGCCGTCGTTGAGGTCGCGGAAGGCGCAGTCGCGGGGCTTGGCGGTGCGGCACAGGTTCTCGCCGAGGAGCCCGGAGTCCGGGTCGTCCATCCTCGTACCGCTCGCGGTGGTGTCGATGGCATTGCCGAAGTAGTCCGCGAGCGCCTCGTTGAGGGCGCCGGACTGGCCCGCGTAGACCAGGTTCGCGGTGTTCTCGACCACCCCGTGGGTCATCTCGTGGCCGACGACGTCGAGGTCGGCGGAGAGCGTCCGGTACTGGTCGTCGCCCGCGCCGTACACCATCTTCTGGCCGTCCCAGAAGGCGTTGACGAACGGGCCGCCCGCGTAGGTGACGCCCACCAGCGAGTTGATGGTCATACCGCGCCCGTCGAGGCTGTCGCGGCCGTGCACCTTCTTGTAGTAGTCGTAGACCTGTCCGGCCGCCCAGTGGGCGTCGACCGCGCCCGACTCGGTCGCGTCGCCGCTGTAGTCGGGGGACGGGTTGGTGAACTCCTTGAGCCCGTCCGGCCAGCGGCCCGAGGCGTCGTCGACGTCGACCGCGCGGGCGTCCCAGGTGTGCAGGGTGTTCTTGCTGGTGGCCGCCATGTGCGCGTAGTCGACGAGGCTGTACTGCCGGGCGCTTTGGTCGAAGGCCACCTCCAGCGGGACCCGGTCGCCGTTGGAGCGGACGCCGGTGCCGCTGGTGCCGGGGCCCGGTACGGCGGCGGGTGCCTGCCGTACGGCGGCCCTGCTCGCCGCCGGGCGCGCGGGCAGGTCCCCGGTGAGCGTCCTGATCAGGCTGTACTGGAGCACCGGGAAGCCCGCGCGGGCGTCGACGTACACGTCCTGGAGGACCGGCCGGCCGGTGGCGGTGTCGGTGCCGCGCACGGTGACGCGGTAGGTGAGCACGCCGGCGCCCCGGGGGATGACGACCAGGCCCTTGGCCCGTCCGCTGAGCGCGGCGGCGGCCGGGGTCTTCGCGTTCCCGGCGGGCCGGGCGTCCTTCTTGCCGAGGGTGGCGCCGCCGAGGCGGGCGGCGACCGAGGAGACGGCCCGGCGCACGGCGAGGTCCTCGGTGACGGTCGCCGTCGTGGTGGTGGTCAGCTGGGTGAAGTACTTGCCGGAGGTGCCGGTGACGACGCGCCTGCCGTCCTTCTTCTCCATCCGCACCACGTACTGGCCGCCAAGCACCTCCACGCCGTGGTGCTTCTGCTGGAGCCGTACGGTCTCGTCCGCGCCCTGCCGCAGGGTCTGGACGGGGGTGAGGTCGCGGCCGGGGTCGGCTATCCGGTAGCGGCTCTCCTCGGCGGCGAGGTGGCGGCGGGCCGCGTCGGCGGGCGCGGCCTCGGCGTCGGCGCGCTCGTGGAGGCCGTCCACGAGGGCGGGCGTCTCGGTGCCCGCGCCGGGCACCACGTCGACGGCCGGGGCCTGCCGCGCGGGTGCGGCCTGGGCGGCCGGTACGGCGGTGGCGAGGAGGGCGGCGGCCCCGAGGACGGCGGCGACCCCCGCGCCCCGGGCCGGTGAACCGGCCGTCCTGCTCCCCCGGGTGCTGCCTGCTCCGGCTCTGCCTGCTCTGGGCTTGTGCAAGGTCGTTCCTCCACGGGCCGATGCGGGTCGCCTCCCGCGGACGGCGTCGGCCGCGCGGGAGGCCGGTGGCGCCGGTGGGCGCCGACTGGTCATGACCATGCAAGCCGGTGGGGCCCGAACTCCTCAACGGGGCCTCTGCGTTGGCAGGGGATCTTTGGCGTGAACGCGACCCGGGGCATCCGCCGGGAGCCGGGCGGCACGGCCGGGCCGCGGCGCCCGGCGGCCAACTGCCCACGGCTGAAAGTTACTTGCGGCCCGGACCGGTCGGCCCAGCTCGCGACCGCCCCGGCCACCCCGCCAGAGGCCTGGGCCAATGACAGTCCGGCAGGCTCTTTCGCGTCACGGTCTACGTGCGTAGCTTCTCCCGTATGACATGTCCACAACGACATGTCGATCCCCCGGCACGTCCCCCCACCCTCGCCTTTCGGAGGCACGCAATGCCCGTGCACAGACCCGGAACGGCCCGCCGCGCTCCCCTCACCGCGGCCGGAATCCTCTTCCTCGCCCTCACCCTCCTGCTCACCGCGCCCGGCACCTCGGCCGCGGCCGGGCTCCCCGCCCGCGGCTCCGCCACCATGGGCATGGGCGTCGCCGCCCACGACGGCACCGGCCCTCTCCCGCGCGACACCCGGACCGTACAGACCGTGCAGCTGGAGGGCGTCGACACCAGCAGCCACAACGGCAACGTGGCCTGGAGCACCCTGTGGAACAGCGGGGTGAAGTGGGCCTACGTCAAGGCCACCGAGGGCACGTACTACACCAGCCCGTACTTCGCCCAGCAGTACAACGGCTCGTACAACGTCGGCATGATCCGGGGCGCGTACCACTTCGCCACCCCCGACACCACGAGCGGCGCCGCCCAGGCCGACTACTTCGTGGACCACGGCGGCGGCTGGTCGCGCGACGGCCGTACGCTGCCGGGCGCGCTCGACATCGAGTGGAACCCCTACGGCGCCGCCTGCTACGGCAAGTCCGCCGCCGGGATGGTCAGCTGGATCCGCGACTTCGTGAACCAGTACCGGGCCCGCACCGGCCGTGACGCGGTCATCTACACCGCCACCAGCTGGTGGACCCAGTGCACCGGCAACTCCGCCGCCTTCGGCTCCACCAACCCGCTCTGGATCGCCCGCTACAACACCGACCCGGGCGGCCTGCCGGCCGGCTGGGGCTACTACACGATGTGGCAGTACACCTCCTCGGGACCGACGGTCGGCGACCACTCCCGGTTCAACGGGGCGTACGACCGGCTCCAGGCCCTGGCCAACGGCTAGGGAGGAGCGGACCGACAGCCCCCGGCGCGCCGACGCGCGCCGGGGGCCTGCCGCTGCCGCGTCCCGTCATACGACAGGATGGTCACCATGCGCGTGCTGCGAACGGTGGGGCGGGTGACCGCCGCCGGGATACTGGGCCTGGTCACGGGGTGCGGCGGACCGGCCGCGTCGGCGCCGCAGCAGGACCGGCCCGACGAGGTGCCGCCCGCGCCCGCCCCGCAGTCCTCGGCCGTGACCGGCGCCGGACTGCCGTTCGTGGGCGTCCTGGTCGACGGCGACAAGCACTGGTGCACCGCGAGTGTCGTCGCCAGCCCCCGGGGCAACGTCGTCGCCACCGCCGCGCACTGCGCGGACGCCGGGTCGGCGGGCTCGATGGCGTTCGCGCCCGGGTACTCCGGCGCGGTCAAGGGCTCCCTGCCGTACGGCACCTGGAAGGTCAGGTCCGTGCAGACCGACGAGCGCTGGTCCGACAGCGGCGACGACTCCTTCGACTACGCCTTCCTGACCCTGGAGCCGGACGCCCGGGGCCGCAGTGTGCAGAGCGTGGTGGGCGCCGCCCAGCCCGACTGGGGCTCGGGGCCGCGGCGCCGGGTCACTGTCTTCGGCTATCCGGACGAGGACCACAACCCGGAGAACCGGCCCATCGCCTGCACCACCGACACCCGCCCGGACCCCGATCTGCCGAGCGACGTACGGATCGACTGCGCCGGGTTCTGGACCGGCACCAGCGGCAGCCCGTGGCTGGCGGACCACCGGGGGCCGGACCACCCCGGCCGGCTCATCGGTGTGCTGAGCGGCGGCGACACCGATGTGGCCTCCACGGCCGTGCTCTTCGACGCGCGCGCCCGGCGGCTGTACGAGAGGGCCGCGCGGGCGTAGCGCCCGCGCGGCCCTCTCACAGCGTCCGGCTCACACCGCGACCGCCACCGGCACCTGCGCCGGGGACAGCGCGATCTCCAGGACCTGGCGGACGTCACCGACCGGGTGGACCTCCAGCTTCTCCAGGACCTCCGCCGGGACGTCGTCCAGATCCGGCTCGTTGCGCTTGGGGATCACCACCGTGGTGATGCCCGCGCGGTGGGCGGCGAGCAGCTTCTGCTTCAGGCCGCCGATCGGCAGCACCCGTCCGGTGAGCGAGACCTCGCCGGTCATCGCCACATCGGTGCGCACCAGCCGGCCGCTGAGCAGCGAGGACAGCGCGGTGACCAGCGTGATGCCGGCGCTCGGGCCGTCCTTGGGGACCGCGCCCGCGGGGAAGTGGACGTGCACGCCCCGGTCCTTGAGGTCGGCCACCGGCAGCTCCAGCTCGGCGCCGTGCGAGCGCAGGAAGCTCAGCGCGATCTGCGCCGACTCCTTCATCACGTCGCCCAGCTGGCCGGTGAGGGTCAGGCCCGCCGCCCCGGTCTCCGGGTCGGCCAGGGACGCCTCGACGAACAGGACGTCGCCGCCCGCGCCGGTGACGGCGAGGCCGGTGGCCACCCCGGGCACCGAGGTGCGCCGCTCCGCCGGGTCCTGGGCGGACTCGGGGACGTGGTGCGGGCGGCCGATCAGCGCGCGCAGGTCGTCGGGCGTGACCGTGAAGGGCAGTTCGCGCTCGCCGGTCTCGTGCTGGGCCGCGACCTTGCGCAGCAGCCGGGCGAGCGAGCGCTCCAGGTTCCGCACGCCCGCCTCGCGGGTGTACTCCCCCGCCAGCCTGCGCAGCGCGCCCTCCTCCAGGACGACTTCGCCGCCGTCCAGTCCGGCCCGCTCCAACTGGCGCGGGAGCAGGTGGTCGCGGGCGATGACGACCTTCTCGTCCTCGGTGTAGCCGTCGAGGCGGACGAGCTCCATCCGGTCGAGCAGCGCCTCCGGGATGGCCTCCAGGACGTTGGCCGTGGCCAGGAAGACGACGTCGCTCAGATCGAGCTCGACCTCCAGGTAGTGGTCGCGGAAGGTGTGGTTCTGCGCCGGGTCGAGGACTTCGAGCAGGGCCGCCGCCGGGTCGCCGCGGAAGTCGGAGCCGAGCTTGTCGATCTCGTCGAGCAGCACCACCGGGTTCATCGACCCGGCCTCCTTGACCGCCCGGACGATCCGGCCGGGCAGGGCGCCCACGTACGTACGCCGGTGGCCGCGGATCTCGGCCTCGTCGCGGACGCCGCCGAGGGCGACGCGGACGAACTTGCGGCCCATGGCGTGGGCCACGCTCTCCGCGACACTCGTCTTTCCCACACCGGGCGGCCCGACGAGGGCGAGCACCGCGCCGCCACGCCTGCCCCCGACCACGCCCAGGCCCCGGTCGGCGCGGCGCTTGCGGACCGCCAGGTACTCGGTGATGCGCTCCTTCACGTCCTCGAGGCCCGCGTGTTCGGCGTCCAGGACCGCGCGGGCGCCCGTGATGTCGTAGACGTCCTCCGTGCGCTCCCGCCAGGGCAGCTCCAGGACGGTGTCCAGCCAGGTGCGGATCCAGGAGCCCTCGGGGGACTGGTCGCTGGAGCGCTCCAGCTTCTCGACCTCCTTGAGAGCGGCCTCGCGGACCTTCTCGGGCAGGTCGGCGGCCTCCACCCGGGCCCGGTAGTCGTCGGACTCGTCGCCCTCCGACTCGCCGTTGAGCTCGCGCAGCTCCTTGCGGACGGCGTCGAGCTGGCGGCGCAGCAGGAACTCGCGCTGCTGCTTGTCCACGCCCTCCTGGACGTCCTTGGCGATGGCCTCGGCCACGTCCTGCTCGGCGAGGTGCTCGCGCAGGTGCTCGGTGGCGAGCTTGAGCCGGGCGACCGGGTCGGCGGTCTCCAGGAGCTCGACCTTCTGGGCGGTGGTGAGGAACGGCGAGTAGCCCGAGTTGTCGGCGAGGGCCGAGACGCCCTCGATCTGCTGGACCCGGTCGACGACCTGCCAGGCACCCCGCTTCTTGAGCCACTCGGTGGCGAGCGCCTTGTACTCCTTGACCAGGTCGGTGACCTGGCCGGGCAGCGGGTCGGGGACGCTCTCCTCGACCTGGGCGCCCTCCACCCACAGGGCGCCGCCGGGGCCGGTGGTCCCGGCGCCGATGCGCACCCGGGCCACGCCGCGGATGAGCGCGCCGGGGTCGCCGTCGGAGAGCCGGCCGACCTGCTCCACGGTGCCGAGCACGCCGGTCGCGGCGTAGGCCCCGTCGATGCGCGGGACGAGCAGCACCCGGGGCTTGCCCGCCGAGGGGCCGTCGGCCCGGACCGCCGCCTGAGCGGCTTCCACGGCGGCGCGCACCTCGGTGTCGGACAGGTCCAGCGGCACGACCATCCCGGGCAGCACGACCTCGTCGTCGAGCGGCAGCACAGGCAGGGTGAGCGGTGCGGACGAGTGAGCCATGATCTCCCCTTCGGCAGTCAAGTTGAGCTATGCCGACTCAATGCATGTGAGCCCGGGAATGTTCCCCCGGCCGTGTTCGCTCTGAGCGATCATCTCTTGTAAGAGTCATAGGGTGTCCGGGACTATTACCTCCTCGCTACTTCACCAAGGGGGCGGTCATGGAGTCGGTACCGGAGCTCGTCGAGGCCTGGACCAAGGGGTGGGTCGTCTCGCGCGGCGCGGCGGCGCCGGTCGCCGAGCCCTGGGGGTGGAGCATCGACGTCGGCCAGGTCAAGCACGTGTGCCGGTACGTCGTGCCCGAGCCCGACGAGGCCTCGGTGCGCAAGCTGGCCGACATGGCCGGCCTGCCCGGCACCTGGCTGAAGCTCTTCGCGGACGACGACACGGTCCGGCCGTGGCTCGGTCCCGGCTGGGCGTACGACCAGCCCGGCTTCCTGATGACGGTGCCGCTGGTCCCGCACGAGGCGCGGGTCCCGGCCGGTTACACACTCACCCGCTGGACCACCGGCGGCGTCCTGCGCGTCCTGGTGCGCACCGGGGACGGCCACTTCGCCGCCCGCGGCCAGATCGCCCCCACCGGCGCGACCGCCGTGGCCGACCAGATCGAGACGGCGCCCGGGCACCGGCGCCGCGGCCTGGGCAGCGTCGTCATGCGGACGCTCCAGAGCGGCGCCCACGCGGCGGGAGCCACCACCGGCGTCCTGGTCGGCACCCCCGAGGGCCGGGACCTGTACGAGGCGCTCGGCTGGACGACGCGCTCACCCATGGCCAGCCTGTACTTCGCTCCCACCGATCCGGCATCCTCGGCTCCATGAGCCTCTTGGGCAGGACCACCACCACCGGAGCACTGCTGCTCGCCACCCTGCTCGCGGCGACGGCCTGCGACTCCGCCGACTCGACGGCGGACGGCGCGTCCAAGTCGCCCACCCCGGCGCCGAGCACGACCCTGAGCGCCCAGCCCCCGTCCACCGCTCCGACGCCGGACACCTCCCCGTCGGGCACGTCCACCGCGCCCGTCCGGCACGGGCAGCTGCTCGGGCTCGTGGTGAGCGGCGGGTTCGCGGGGGTGCACAACGAGCTGGTGGTCAAGGACGACGGCTCGTACACCTCCACGCGCCGGGACGGGCAGAAGACCACCGGCACGCTGACGCCGGACGCCCTGGCCAAGCTGCGCGAGGCGCTCCAGGACGCGGACTTCGCGCAGCTGCCGCCGCGCCCGACCGGGCGCCCGATCGCCGACGCGCTGATGTACCGGTTCACGTACGAGGGACACGTCGTCCTCACCGACGACGTGCACCAGACCCCGGGGCTACGGGCCGTACGGGCCCAGCTGCCCGTCGGCTACCGCTGACGGGCCGCCGGACCGGGCGGCCCGGCGCAGCACCGGCCAGCAGACGACGCCGACGACGAGGGCGGTGGGATGGCCCCAACTGGCCAGCGGGTCCGCCATGTCCAGCAGGTCCTGGGTCAGCAGCACGGCCATCACCCCTAGCATCGGCCACCGCAGCAGCGGGGGCAGCAGCCCGGCGAGCGCGCCGACGCTCGCCATCAGCCCGAAGCTGATGCCGTAGTCCAGGCGGTGCAGCGAGGAGTCCGGCAACTGCCCCGCCGCGACGGAGACGCCCACCGGTACCTCGGTGACCAGCGTCGCCACCACATGGCCGAGCAGGAACACGCCGGCCGCGCGCAGCCCGCCGACGCGGCGCTCCAGCGCGGTGAGGACGAAGACGAAGCCGACGGCCCACGGCGAGGAGATGCCGCCCGCGATCCACAGCGCGCTGGCCACCAGCACGAGCACCGGCGTACGCGTCAGATGCTGCACATCGGTGCTGGAGCCCTCCAGGAGCGTGCGGACCGTGTCCGGGTCGCCGAACTCCATGTAGAGCGAGGTCAGAAGCAGCAGCAGGGTGTACACGAAGGTGAAGGGCGTGCCGACGGGAGTCGGTACAAGGCCGGCGGCGCGGCGCAGACGGGCGCGCCCGCCCGGCCCGGCGGCCGGCCCGGGGCCCGCGGCGGCCGTCACCGGGGTCCCTGTGCTGCCCCCGCCCTCCGGCGCCACGTCGGCCGTCCTCTCCGGAGCCGTCGGGCGCTGCTGCGGGATGCCGTCGAGCAGCCCCGCCTGTTCGCGTGTTCTCTCAGGGTGCACCGGTGAGGCCCCTTCCACCGGGCGCCACGCTCGCACCCGGAACCACAAGCCACGCCGGTGATCGTCCGGCCTTGCCGCTTACGCTTGTACAACGCTCACCCTCTGCGAACGCTCCCGTCCGCGTCTATGACTTGTGCCACATCGGACAACCTTTGACGCAGGCCGTGCGTCGGCCTCCGAGCCGTTCGCTCCGCTCTCCGAGGAGGTCTTCCGATGTCCGTCGCCGACCCGATCGCCGCCCCGGTCGTCCTCGACCGGCGCGAGGGGCCGTACGGGGAGGTGGTGCTGCGCCGGCGCGGCCCGCACTTCGAGATCATCGCCAACGGCACGTTCCTGATGGACACCTCCGACGGACGCTCCGAGCGGCTCCTGGTGGACGCCGCGTACGAGGCGCTGGCGGACGGCCGCGAGCGGCCCTCGGTGCTCATCGGCGGGCTCGGCGTCGGCTTCTCCCTGGCGCACGCCGCCGCGGACCGGCGGTGGGGCCGGATCGCCGTGGTGGAACGCGAGTTGGCGGTCATCGACTGGCACCGCTCGGGCCCCCTCGCCCCCCTCTCCGAAGCCGCTCTGGCCGACCCGCGCACCGAGGTCCTGCACACCGATCTGATCGCCCATCTGACGAGCACCGCGGACACCTTCGACGCGCTCTGCCTGGACATCGACAACGGCCCCGACTGGACCGTGACCCGGAGCAACGACAGCCTCTACTCCCCCACCGGCCTCGCGGCCTGCCGGGACCGGCTGACCCCCGGCGGAGTACTGGCCGTCTGGTCGGCGCAGCCGTCGCCCGCCTTCGAGGAAGCTCTCCGTAATGCCGGATTCCACGGGGTTAGGACCGAAGAGATCACAGTTGCCCGGGGCGTCCCTGACGTGGTCCATCTCGCCGTTCGCCCTGCGTAGCCGGGACGCGGCCGGTGCCTCTAGTCTCTGACCGACACAGGGGATCACCCCACGGATCCCCGGAAGCAATATCAGGGCGGGGCGATGGAGCAGGCACACACCACCCACAACGGCGTAGCGGCCACCCCCGGCGCCCAGCGCCGGGTGCTGGTCGTCGAGGACGACACGACGATCGTCGACGCCATCGCGGCGCGGCTGAGGGCCGAGGGCTTCCAGGTCCAGACCGCCCTCGACGGACCCGCGGCCGTCGACACCGCGGAGGCGTGGCAGCCGGATCTGATGGTCCTGGACATCATGCTGCCGGGCTTCGACGGCCTGGAGGTGTGCCGCCGGGTGCAGGCCCGCCGGCCGGTCCCGGTGCTGATGCTGACGGCCCGCGACGACGAGACGGACATGCTGGTCGGGCTCGGCGTCGGCGCGGACGACTACATGACCAAGCCGTTCTCGATGCGGGAGCTGGCGGCCCGGGTGCACGTACTGCTGCGCCGGGTGGAGCGGGCCACGCTGGCCGCGGCCACCCCGCGCACCGGCATCCTGCGCCTGGGCGAGCTGGAGATCGACCACGCGCAGCGCCGGGTCCGGGTGCGCGGCGAGGACGTCCACCTCACCCCGACCGAGTTCGACCTGCTGAGCTGTCTGGCGAACACCCCGCGCGCGGTGCTCTCGCGCGAGCAGCTGCTCGCCGAGGTCTGGGACTGGGCGGACGCCTCCGGCACCCGGACCGTGGACAGCCACATCAAGGCGCTGCGCCGGAAGATCGGGGCCGAGCGCATCCGCACCGTCCACGGCGTGGGATACGCGCTGGAGACCCCGGCGCCATGAGCCGGGCGGCGGCCGGGGCGGTGCACGGGCGGACCCGGCGGGACGGGCCCCGCGGCCGGGCCCGCGACCGGGTGCGCGAACGGCTGCGGGGCGGGCTGCGGGAGGTCTCCATCTCCATCAAGACCAAGCTCGGCTCGCTCGTCGTGGTCTCGGTCTTCATCACCACCGGGCTGCTGATGGTGGCCGTGCAGACCCGTACCGAGCTGCGGTTCATCACCGTCTTCTCGGTGATCGCCACCCTGCTCATCACCCAGTTCGTGGCGCACGGCCTGACCGCGCCGCTGGACGAGATGAACACCGTCGCCCGGGCGATCTCGCACGGTGACTACACCCGGCGGGTGCGCGGCGCCGACCGCCGCGACGAGCTCGGCGACCTCGCCTCGACGATCAACCGCATGGCGGACGACCTGGAGGCCGTGGACCGCCACCGCAAGGAGCTCGTGGCGAACGTCTCACATGAGCTGCGCACCCCGATCGCGGCGCTGCGGGCGGTCCTGGAGAACGTGGTGGACGGCGTCTCGGCCGCCGACCCCGAGACGATGCGCACCGCCCTGAAGCAGACCGAACGCCTCGGCCGCCTGGTGGAGACCCTGCTGGACCTCTCCCGCCTGGACAACGGCGTCGTACCGCTGCGGGCGCACCGCTTCGAGGTCTGGCCGTATCTGTCGGGGGTGCTGAAGGAGGCCAACCTCGCGGCCTCCCGGCGCGGGCTCTCCTCCGGCTCCGGCAACCACACCCGGACCGACGTCCATCTGCACCTGGACGTGTCGCCGCCCGAGCTGATCGCGTACGCGGACCGGGAGCGGCTGCACCAGGTGGTCGCCAACCTCATCGACAACGCGGTCAAGCACTCGCCGCCGCACGGCCGGGTCACCGTACGGGCCCGGCGCGGCCCGCAGCCCGAGTCGCTGGACCTGGAGGTCCTGGACGAGGGTCCGGGCATCCCGAAGTCGGAGTGGCACCGGGTCTTCGAGCGGTTCAACCGGGGCGACGCCTCGGCGCCGCACGGGCCGGGCAGCGACGGCGGCACGGGCCTGGGCCTGGCGATCGCCCGCTGGGCGGTGGATCTGCACGGCGGCCGGATCGGCGTGGCCGAATCATCGCGCGGATGCCGTATCCAGGTCACCCTTCCGGGAGCGCCCCGGGCGGCGAATTGACGTAGGGTTCGAACCGGAAGCACACGTTCTGCGTGTGGGTAGGTACGAGCACATGGTCTTCGGGCCGTGGGGCACACGGTCCTCGGGGTCGTGGCCGCTGCGAGGCGTACCCATAGGAAGCAGAACCTGATCTGTTTCCCGCCAAATCCTGCCCTGAAACTCGCTTTCCGGTGTGACTTACGCGACTGTGGCACGCCCGGTCTGCACCTCCAGGCCAGGGAGGCGTAGCCTTGATTCCCGCTGTCCATCACCTTGTGAAGCGGAAGAGGGCGGTTGCCGCCGTGTCGTCTCAGTCCCCCAGTAATTCGAGCGTCTCGACCGACCAAGACGGGCAGGGCAAGAACCCTGCAGCCGGCTTCGGTGCCAATGAGTGGCTCGTCGACGAGATCTACCAGCAGTACCTCCAGGACCCCAATTCGGTCGACCGTGCCTGGTGGGACTTCTTCGCCGACTACAAGCCGGGTGCCTCCGGCGCGGCGGACAAGCCTGTCGAGGGTGCTCCCGCCGCAGCCGCGGGGGCTGCGGTAAGCGCCCCCGCCGCCGCCCCGGCCGCCCCTGCCCCCGCCGCCCAGGCTCCGGCCGCGCCCGCGCAGCCCGCGGCTGCCGCTCCGGCGCAGGCCCCGGCTCCGGCGCAGACCCAGGTCCCGGCTCCGGCTCCCGCGAAGGCCGCTCCGGCGCCCGCCGCGAAGCCCGCCGCCGCCAAGGCCGCCCCGGCGACCGAGGCCCCGGCCGGTCCGGAGTACGTCACCCTGCGCGGCCCCGCCGCCGCCGTGGCGAAGAACATGCACGCCTCCATCGACGTCCCGACGGCCACCTCGGTGCGCGCGGTGCCGGTGAAGCTGCTGTTCGACAACCGGATCGTCATCAACAACCACCTGAAGCGCGCCCGGGGCGGGAAGATCTCCTTCACCCACCTCATCGGGTACGCGATGGTGCAGGCCATCAAGGCCATGCCGTCGATGAACTACTCCTTCACGGAGAAGGACGGCAAGCCCACCCTGGTCAAGCCGGAGCACATCAACTTCGGTCTCGCCATCGACCTGGTGAAGCCCAACGGCGACCGCCAGCTGGTCGTCGCGGGCATCAAGAAGGCCGAGACGCTCAACTTCTTCGAGTTCTGGCAGGCGTACGAGGACATCGTCAAGCGGGCCCGCCAGGGCAAGCTCACGATGGACGACTTCTCGGGCGTGACGGTCTCCCTCACCAACCCGGGCGGCCTCGGCACCGTCCACTCCGTGCCGCGTCTGATGCCCGGGCAGTCGGTCATCATGGGCGTCGGCTCGATGGACTACCCGGCCGAGTTCCAGGGCACCTCCCAGGACACCCTGAACAAGCTGGGCATCTCCAAGGTGATGACCCTCACCTCGACGTACGACCACCGCGTCATCCAGGGCGCCGCCTCCGGCGAGTTCCTGCGGATCGTCGCCAACCTCCTCCTCGGCGAGGACGGCTTCTACGACGGCATCTTCGAGTCGCTGCGCATCCCCTACGAGCCGGTCCGCTGGCTCAAGGACATCGACGCCTCGCACGACGACGACGTCACCAAGGCCGCGCGCGTCTTCGAGCTGATCCACTCCTACCGGGTCCGCGGCCACGTCATGGCCGACACCGACCCGCTGGAGTACCGCCAGCGCAAGCACCCCGACCTGGACATCACCGAGCACGGCCTCACCCTGTGGGACCTGGAGCGCGAGTTCGCGGTCGGCGGTTTCGCGGGCAAGTCCCTGATGAAGCTGCGCGACGTCCTCGGCGTGCTGCGCGACTCGTACTGCCGCACCACCGGCATCGAGTTCATGCACATCCAGGACCCCAAGCAGCGCAAGTGGATCCAGGACCGGGTGGAGCGCTCGCACTCCAAGCCGGAGCGCGAGGAGCAGCTGCGCATCCTGCGGCGTCTGAACGCGGCGGAGGCGTTCGAGACGTTCCTGCAGACCAAGTACGTCGGACAGAAGCGCTTCAGCCTCGAAGGCGGCGAGTCGGTCATCCCGCTGCTCGACGCGGTCATCGACAGCGCGGCCGAGTCGCGCCTGGACGAGGTCGTCATCGGCATGGCCCACCGCGGCCGGCTGAACGTCCTGGCCAACATCGTCGGCAAGTCGTACGCGCAGATCTTCCGCGAGTTCGAGGGCAACCTCGACCCGAAGTCGATGCACGGCTCCGGCGACGTCAAGTACCACCTGGGCGCCGAGGGCACCTTCACGGGCCTGGACGGCGAGCAGATCAAGGTCTCGCTGGTCGCCAACCCCTCGCACCTGGAGGCGGTCGACCCGGTCCTGGAGGGTGTCGTCCGCGCCAAGCAGGACGTCATCAACAAGGGCGGCACGGACTTCACGGTCCTGCCGGTCGCCCTGCACGGCGACGCCGCCTTCGCGGGCCAGGGCGTGGTGGCCGAGACCCTGAACATGTCGCAGCTGCGCGGCTACCGCACCGGCGGCACGGTCCACATCGTCATCAACAACCAGGTCGGCTTCACCGCGGCGCCGGAGTCCTCCCGCTCCTCGATGTACGCGACCGACGTGGCCCGCATGATCGAGGCCCCGATCATCCACGTGAACGGCGACGACCCGGAGGCCGTGGTCCGCGTGGCGCGGCTGGCCTTCGAGTTCCGCCAGACGTTCAACAAGGACGTCGTGATCGACCTCATCTGCTACCGCCGCCGCGGTCACAACGAGGGCGACAACCCGCAGTTCACCAACCCGCAGATGTACAACCTGATCGACAAGAAGCGCTCGGTGCGCAAGCTGTACACCGAGTCGCTGATCGGTCGCGGCGACATCACGCTGGAAGAGGCGGAGCAGGCGCTCCAGGACTTCCAGGGCCAGCTGGAGAAGGTCTTCGCGGAGGTCCGTGAGGCCACCACGGCGCAGGCGGGCGAGATCCAGTCCCCGGAGCCGCAGGCCGAGTTCCCGGCGGCGGTGAGCACCGCGGTCTCCCAGGAGGTCGTCAAGCGCATCGCCGAGTCGCAGGTGAACATCCCCGACCGGATCAAGGTCCACCCGCGGCTGATGCCGCAGCTCCAGCGCCGCGCCGCCTCGGTCGACGACGGCACGATCGACTGGGGCATGGGCGAGACCCTGGCCATCGGCTCGCTGCTGATGGAGGGCACCCCGGTGCGCCTCTCCGGCCAGGACACCCGCCGCGGCACCTTCGGCCAGCGCCACGCGGTCCTGGTCGACCAGGAGACCGGCGAGGACTACACCCCGCTGATGTACCTCACCGAGGAGCAGGCGCGGTACAACGTCTACGACTCGCTGCTCTCCGAGTACGCGGCGATGGGCTTCGAGTACGGCTACTCGCTGGCCCGTCCCGAGTCCCTGGTGATGTGGGAGGCGCAGTTCGGCGACTTCGTCAACGGCGCGCAGACGGTCGTCGACGAGTTCATCTCCTCGGCCGAGCAGAAGTGGAACCAGACGTCCGGCGTCACGCTCCTGCTTCCGCACGGCTACGAGGGCCAGGGCCCGGACCACTCGTCCGCCCGCCCCGAGCGCTTCCTGCAGATGTGCGCGCAGAACAACATGACGGTCGCGATGCCGACGCTCCCGTCGAACTACTTCCACCTCCTGCGCTGGCAGGTGCACAACCCGCACCACAAGCCGCTCATCGTCTTCACCCCGAAGTCGATGCTGCGTCTGAAGGCCGCGGCGTCGAAGGTGGAGGAGTTCACCACGGGCGGCTTCCGTCCGGTGATCGGTGACGAGTTCGTCGACGCCAACGCGGTCCGCAAGGTCGTCTTCTGCGCCGGCAAGGTCTACTACGACCTGAAGGCCGAGCGCGAGAAGCGCGGTGCGACGGACACGGCGCTGATCCGTCTGGAGCGCCTGTACCCGCTGCCGGGTGCGGAGCTCCAGGCCGAGATCGCCAAGTACCCGAACGCCGAGAAGTACCTGTGGGCCCAGGAGGAGCCGGCGAACCAGGGTGCCTGGCCGTTCATCGCGCTCAACCTGATCGACCACCTGGACCTGGCGGTCGGCGCGGACGTCCCGCACGGCGAGCGGCTGCGCCGCATCTCGCGCCCGCACTCCTCGTCGCCCGCGGTGGGCTCGAAGAAGCGGCACGAGCAGGAGCAGGAGCAGCTGTGCGCCGAGGTCTTCGACGCGTAGCCGCCTGCCCGTGAGGCTGTGACCACGGCTGAGGCCGCGGCTGTACGGAGGGCCCGGCACCCCGGGGAATCGGGGTGCCGGGCCCTCCGGCGTACGCGCGCCCGTCAGGCGCCGCCCCCGCTTCCGTCCTCGCCGCCGCCGTCGCCCGCGTCCCCGTCCCCGACCTCGTCCGCGTCCGCATCGGGCTTGGGCGGCACCCGTATGGTGACGGCCCCACTGGCCAGGTCTATGGGACCCCGCCCGGGGTCGGCGTCCCCGACCTCGTCGAGCGTGATCTCCAGCCGCCGCCGCTCCTCCTCCTCGTGCCGCTTGCCAGGCGCGAAGAGCTCGTTCATGGCCGATCCGAACACGAGCGGTCACCTCCGGTATGTGGTCCCGTACCCACATAACGCTGTGAGGGGGCTGTCATATCCCGATCATGGCGGGCAATACCGGGCCGCCGGGAACGTCCCCCGCCCCACCCCCACCTACAGCAGCCCCAACGCCTTCTTGCTCTCCACATACATCTGCACCAGCTGCGGCCGGTGGGAGCGGAAGGCGAGGGGGAAGCTCGCGAGGATCTCGTCGTAGCCCTCCGCCTCCTCGGGGTCCTCCAGGAGGCCGAAGACCAGGTGGCCGCCGGACTTGGGGCTGCCCTCGGTGATCGCCGTGCGGAGGCGGTCGATCTCGTCGGCGGGGACGCCGGGGAAGAGGTCGCGGACGACCGGCTCCTCGGTCTCCAGGTGCCCGGCCAGGATGTCGCGGACCTTGCGCGCCGCCGCCGTGCCGGCCTCCGCCGCCCGGGTCACCGCGGCCGAACCCGCCTCCTCGCCCGTCTCGTTGGCGGCGGACAGCAGCTCCACCGCCCGGCTCAGGCCGCCCAGTTCCCGGTCCAGCTCCGCGTGCTCCTCGTTGAGCGTGTCGAACGCCGCCACCGAGTCGGGGTACAGCCCGTGCAGGGCGGGCCAGAACAGCTCGTCCTCCGACTCGTGGTGGTGGTGGGTGAAGTCGATCAGCCACTGCGTCGTGTCGATCAGTTCCTTGACGCTGACCCGGTCGCCCTCGCCCAGGCGCTCGAAAGCGTTCGCCACCAGTTCCGTTCCCCGCCGCAGGATCGCGTGCACGGCGAGGAACTCCTGATACATACGGGCGCCCGGGTTGTCTGTCGCGGCGGTCATGTCTGGTATCCCCCAGTTATTTGACGCTAATGGACCGATCACTGCCGCGAGGGTACGCAAAGGCGCCGCGCGCCCCATAGGGGTGTTCGACTGCGATCAGCCCGCAGTTGAACGCACGCGGTTCCCGTCGCTTTCTTCCGAAAGGCGACCGTGTTTCCACCGTACCTATTTTTCTATTTCTTCCACAGAGCCGGGCTCTGTGCAATTCTTGATCTACGCCGGGAGCAGGTCCGGTTCATTCGAGAAGCGCACAAGTGACGCTCTAGTGAAACTCCATTTCGCTGGAATTGGGAAGGACGACATTCGATGACTCGGCCCGTCGTGGCGGTGACCGCCGACCTGACAACGGTGAATTGGAACATTTGGGGAGAGGTACATGTGGCCCTTCTCCCGTGGGAGTACATGGAGAAGGTGCATCAGGCCGGCGGGGCTCCGGTCCTCGTACCGCCGATTCCGGACGCGGTCGACGACGTGATGGCGCGCGCCGACGCGCTGCTGATGAGCGGTGGGGCCGACATCGACCCCGCTCTTTACGGTGCCGAGCGCGAGAAGTGCACCTTCCCGCCGCACCAGGCGCGGGACACCGCGGAACTCGCGGCGCTCGCCGTCGCCGAGCGGCGCGGGATTCCCGTGCTCGGCGTCTGCCGCGGCCTCCAGCTGATCTCCATCATCCGCGGCGGCACGCTCGACCAGCACCTGCCCGAGCATTCGCCGGTGGTGCCCGGGAAGTACGAGCCGCGCGAGATCCAGGTGAAGCCGGACTCCCTGCTCGGCAGCGCCCTCGGGCCGACCGCCACTGTCTACTGCCACCACCACCAGGGCATCGACAAGCTCGGCGCCGGTCTGGTCGCCACCGCCTGGTCGGACGACGGGGTCATCGAGGGCGCCGAGGCCGAGGATCCCTCGGCCCCGTTCCTCGCCGGGCTCCAGGCCCACGGAGAGCTCGGCAGCGACACCCTGCCCCTCTTCGAGGCCTTCATCGAGGCCGCCAGGAAGCAGCAGAGGTAGGGGGGACAAGGGGCGGGGGGGGGGGGGGGGGGGGGGGGGGGGGGGGGGGGGGGGGGAGGGCCCCCCTCTTTTCCCTCCTCCTTCCCCTCCAAAAAAAAATGCTCAAACGAA